>CAWDJS010000012.1:0-477436 GCA_963802585.1 uncultured Alphaproteobacteria bacterium
GGCCCAGCCTGTGCTCAACCTCCCGCGACTTCGTGCCTTGGCGCTTTTCGGACGCCGGCCGCATCGGCGCGTGGGGATGGACCTGCATTCCGGCAGCCGAAAACCTCCACAACAACGGAAGTGAACGCTTCATGATGATCGTCGGAGAGTAGACCTAGGCGCCGATGGCCGCTTTAATCGCGCACGAGCGCGGCTTCGTGGTGACCGCGACGCGGATCATCTATATCGACATCATCGGCAACGTCGCCGCGCGTGAGCGCGAGCGGTATCGCAATGATGACCGCGATCGCCCACTACCTTTCCTGGTCGCTGCGGCAGGATGGCGCTTCGGTGCGTCACGCCGAGGCATAAAAAGAGACCGCGACGATCGCCATCGCGGTCTGGACTTTCTTGATCGTGCTTCAGATCAGAAATTCCGCTGCACGCGAACCTGCAGCAGCACGGTGTTCTGATCCCTGAACTCGTAGGCCGTCGTCGGCTTCGGCGCCGAAGGCGTCAGCACCGCGGTGCCCGTGAAGTTCTGGTCGAGGCGGACATACTGCACTTCACCCGTGAACGTCAGGCCCTTGACCGGGGTCCAGCGGGTGTTGAAGCCGATCTGATAGACGGCGAAGTCGGGGTTGCAGCTGAAATCCGCCGAGGTGGTGGCGGCCGTCAGCTTGTTGCTGGCGATGTACTGGAAGCAGTACTGCCCCTTGGCCGAGGTAATGTCGGTGGATGAGCCGTTGTAATGCAGCCAAGACGCGGCCCCGAAGATGGCGGAGTTCCAGTACGCATCCCAGTTGTGGGTGAAGGAGCCGCGGGTGCCAAAGGATTCGGTCAGCTTCAGGTCGCCGGTACCGCCGTTTGCGACCGGCAGGAAGACCGCGTCCGTGGTCGCACCAAAACCGACGCTCTGATAGGCCCGGCCGCTGCCGCCAAACATCGCGAAGTTCGGCGTGCTGCTGGCCGTCGAGAACACGTTCTTGGTGTCACCCATGGCATAGCTGCCTTCGATCTTGAAATCGTCGCCAGCGCCGGTCGGCAGGTTCTTGATATTCAACGCCGCCATCACAGAACCGCCCCACTTGGTGCCGGGGTGACCGGAGATTTCCGACAGGTTGGTCGGCAGACCGCCTGAGGCCAGGATGTTGTAGGAGGCATCCACTTCGTGCGCCGCGGCGGAAACCTGGAACAAGCCCCAAGCCTGGTCGACCTTGATGTTGCCGGCGACGTCGGGCGCGTGCCACCCACCATAGGCAAAACCGGAGGTACCGACGGCGTTGAGGCCGACCGACAGGTTGTAGATCGAGGTCCGATCCCAGACGGTAGGGTCATCGACGCTGATGGAGCCCGAGACACCGTTGCCGAATTGCGCGGTGTACTGGATGTTGTTGACGCCGGTGTCGGTGTCCTCGCCGCCCATCAGGAACGAGCTGATGTTGGACGGGAAGCCCTGCCAGGGCGTGGCATAGGCGGAGGCGGACTTACCGAAGGTGAAGCCGGCGAACTGCAGGAACACGTATTCAACCGCGACATAGCCGGCGCCGGCGCTGTTGAGGAGGTTGGTGTTGAAGCCGCCGGGCGCCGTCGGGGCCCCGCCGAGCGACGCATTGTTGGCGTTGCCGAAATTGTTGAACTGGAAGTCGCCCTGACCAAAGGTGCGGACGACGCCATACTCGGTCGCCGTGCGGGTATCGACCTGCAGCGCCATGCGCGAGCGCGAGATGAAGTTGTCAAAATACCGGTTGCGCTGGCCGGAATCGCCGCTCCAGGCCGGCTGACCGTGAGCGCTGGCGCCATTGAACGTGGTGTCAGCGCGCAGGTAGCCGCCGATCTTGATGCAGGTGTCGGTGCCCGGGATGTACCAGAAGCCCGCGCCATAGAGCGAGCAGATCCTCACATACTCGACTGCCTTGGCCTTAACCGGCAGGTCGGCCGCGTCGGCACTGGCGAAAGCGCAGAGGCACGCCGCCGAGGAAAGAAGCACAAGAGTTCGCGTCGCCTTCATTCCAATCTCCCCCGCTTGATTACGGATATCATGGAGCCGAGATGAGCGCCCTAAGACGAGTCGACGATGATAAGGCGACCATAATCCAACAATCCGTTTGCGAGTGTGGTTTCAAGGCCACACCTGCGTGTCAATCCGGTCATAACCGGGAATTTTCTTGCCACAGCTTGCCAGCCCACCGTTTGCAGCGCTTCACAACCACCGGACGCACCTTCGCCCGGTGGTCGAAGTCCGGTTCGGGTCTTGGCCGTGTGATAACGCGGCGGAGGGGGTATCGGCGGGCTGCGACAGGCGGGCTGCGCTGCAAGGTGACAGTTTCGAGCATATTTTTCCGATTTCGGTCTGGGAGGCAACCTGGTTCATCATCGGGCCAACCTGACCGGCTCTCAGGCTGTGCGGAGCCTGCAGTCGGGCTGTCTCAGGCAGCGATGGCCGCGAGCAGCGGCTTGATGCCGACGATATTCAGCACCCGCGTCATGTTGTATCCGAGCACACAGAGCGCCATCTCGGTCGCAACCTTGGGCAGCGTCTTGCACAAGAAGTGCGTCGCGCCCATGCGCATCTTCAGTGTACCGAACGGATGCTCGACCGTCTCGCGCCGCGTGCGCATCGCCTCGGGGTTCTTGTCGAGTCGCTCCTGCACCGCCTCCACCACCTGCTCGTGCTCCCAGCGGGTGATCCGCCGCTCCGGACCTTTCGTGCATTTCGCCTTGAGCGGACAGGCTCGGCACGCATTTGTCCAATACCGGCGCATGTTCTGGCCGTTTTCAACGGTCGTCATTCGATAGGTGAGTTGCTCCCCGGCCGGGCAGCGATAAACATCCTCCTCAGCCAGATACACAAAATCCTGCTTGCCGAAACGGCCTTCCGCTTTGGCACCAGATGTCATCGGCTTCGGCAACGTCACGGTGACGCCGGCGTCCTCGCACGCCTTGATCTCCTCGCCGTTGAAGTAACCGCGATCGGCGACGGCCTCGAGTTTCTCGACCTGCAACGCTTCTTTGGCCGCCTGCGCCGTATTCGCGAGTTGCGAGCGATCCGAGCCCACATTCGTTACCTCGTGCGCGACGATCAGATGGTTCTCGGTGTCGACCGCCGTCTGCACATTGTAGCCCACGATGCCGGAGCCGCGCCCGCTGGTCGCCATAGAGCGGCTGTCGGGATCGGTGAACGAAACCTGCTTATCGGGCGAGGCCAGAACCTGCTTCTCGATAGCCGCCAGCTTCGCCATTTCGGATTTCAACTTCTCGAGTTTCTCTTTGTAACGCATCGTCTTCAGCGTGACGATTTCCGACGGATCCTGCCGGTCGGCGGTGTCGAGCTGTGCCAGATAGCGTGCCACGCTCTCCTCCAACTGCTTCCGCCGGCGCTCGACTTTCGCCCGCGTGAAGTTCTTGTCGCGGTTATTCACTGCTTTGAACTTGCTGCCATCGATCGCGACGCTGGCCTTCGCGAGCAATCCCATCTCGCGGCACACCTCGACAAAGCGCGCGCAGACTTTTTTGATCGCCGGCCCATTGTCCTTGCGGAAATCGGCGATCGTCTTGAAGTCCGGCGCCAGCCAGCCCAACAGCCACATAACCTCGACGTTGCGGCCCGCCTCGCGCTCGAGCCGCCGGCTCGAATGCACGCGGTTGAGATAGCCGTAGATGTAGAGCTTCAGATGGATCGAGGGATGATAAGCCGGGCGGCCGGTGTCGGCCGGATCGACGCTGGTGAAGCCAAGATCGAGCAGATCCAGCATCTCGACGAACGCATCGATCACGCGAACAGGATTGCTGTCGTCGACCCAGTCTTCGAGGCATTCCGGCAACAGCGTCGCTTGCCCCCGATCCGTCCCCGCAACAAAGCCCGGCATCATGTCCCCCGCCGATTCAGCAGGAGAATCATAGCAGGCTGAGAGTTTTCACACAGCCAGGGTCAACAGCGGCCCTCACGTCCCCGAAATCCGACTTCCGCTCTTCCCCCAATAACGGAAGTCCGGTCATGGTAGCGATGTAAGGACTAAAGCCTACTCTGCGCGGCACTGTTGATGGGCATTATCCAAGCACCGGCACTTAGAGTTTTTCAGGATCATCCACATCCGAATTGTGCCGATTATTGAATTTCGCAACCGGCAGCCGCCAGCCACGCCTCATCGCCATGACGCGGAGCGAGAAGCATGAAATCAGCGCTACCGCCGTCACCGGGCCGACCGGCAACTGCAGCATGTCCCCGACAACCACGACGGCTGCGGCTACCAGTGCCGCGACGGCATATAGTTCTGCCCGGAGTACTGTCGGTATCTCCGCCAACAGCACGTCACGGACCATACCACCGCCGATCCCGGTCACCATGCCGAGAACTACCGCCATGACCGGGTTCAGTCCGTGCGCCAGCGCTTTCGACGCGCCAGTAACGGCGAAGAGCGCAAGACCCGCCGCGTCAAAAATAAGGACCGAGTTCGTCATCCGCACGATCAAGGACGAGAAGCAGAAGGTGATGAGGCCTGCAAAAAGCGACACGCCGAGATAGCGCCAGTCGGCGACCGCCCCCGGAGGCACGACGCCGATCAGCAAGTCTCGGGTAATGCCTCCGGAATTTGCCGCCGCGAAAGACAGGACCAGTACGCCAAACAAGTCCAATTCTCGCTTGACCCCCGCCAACGCCCCGCTAAGCGCAAAGACAAAGGTCCCCGTCAGATCAAGGACAAGCGGAAGCTTTTCCATATACCGCTTTCCGGCGTTGTTATGCTGACAACCAAGCGCGGGTCGCGACGACAAGCGTTTCCACGCCGGTTTGTAACGTGGGGTGAAGAACAGGAGCGAATTTCGGGCTGTGGTTCACCGGAAGCTCATTGAGCTTATTTGCAGCTCTAGCCTTTGCGTAAGCTTCCGGATCAGTGCCGCCGACGAACCAGAAAACCGAGGGTACGTGCCATTGGGTACCGAACGACCCGAAGTCCTCGCTGGCGGGGGCCGGCCCCGTTTCGCGGACGCGCTCAGTTCCGAAATGTACTCGGAACGCGTCAACCACGCGTTTGCTGGCATCGCGGTCGTTCACGTTGAGAGGATAGTGATCCAGCGTCGTGATCTCGGGCTTGCGAGGGGCGCCGGAGGCTGCCGCTTCGGCGTTGACGATCCGCTCGATCGCGGCCAGTACGCGCGTTCGTACGCCCGCGTCGAAAGTCCGTACGTTCAGCTTGATAATGGCCTCGTCGGGAATTACGTTTTCTTTCGTACCCGCCTGAAGCACGCCGATGGTTACGACGGCTGCTTCCGCAGCCGCGATCTCGCGCGAAACGATGGTTTGGAGGCGAAGCACCGTCGCTGCCGCCATCACCACGGGATCAATGCTTGCCTGCGGCATCGACCCGTGTGCGCCACGACCAAACAGGCGAATTTGTAAACTATCCGCCGCCGAAGTGATTGCACCTGCACGTCCTGCGACCGTGCCCGATGGCCCTACCATAACATGCTGACCAAGTACCACGTCCGGCTTCGGGAAGCGCTTGAACAACCCGTCGTCGATCATAGCCCGCGCGCCTTCCGCCGTCTCCTCGCCGGGCTGGAAGACCGCCATTATCGTCCCGCCCCACGTCGTCTTGGCCTCGGCGAGCATTTTCGTCGCCCCGACGAGCCACGTCACGTGCATATCGTGGCCGCACATGTGCGACACGGGAACCGTATTGCCGTCGTGATCAGTGGCTGTAGCCTTGCTCGCGTAAGGAAGGCCAGTCGCTTCCTCGACGGGTAGCGCGTCCATATCCGCGCGCAGCATGACCGTCGGCCCGTCGCCGTTCCGAAGCAGGCCGACCACGCCAGTCTTGCCGACGCCCGTCGTCACTTCATAGCCGGCCCCTCGAAGACGGTCCGCAGTGAGTTTGGCCGTCCGCGTCTCTTGCATCGATAGCTCGGGGTGCGAATGCACATCCTTGTAGAACTCAGCCAAATCGGGAAGCAGGCCTTCAATATTACGTAGCGCCAGATCGGATGGGTTGGCTTCGCTCGTGTTCATGGGGACTGTCTCCATCGCAGGCCTAAAGCAAGGCAGTTTCCCCAATGCTTTGCTTAGTGCAAGTAATTAGCATTGGATGAAGTCAACTGAGCGTGAAGTCATCGTCTGCAGTCTGAAAAGCAACTGCCGCATTGCAGGAAAGCCGCAGCAATTATGTCGCCTACCGAACTGGTCTCTCCATCGAGTGCTCACTTGGCAAGAGTTGCAGGTCCCGAAGTCCGCGTTGGGTCAAACTCGGAAATACTCGCTGAGAACAGATGTTTTCCGCTCAACTCCAATAAGCGGACATCGAGGCGGCGCTTCATTCCAAGTCGAGCTGATCACCCCTGCCCCCGCGTCATCCCCTTGAGGGTACAGCGTCGATCCGCTGGCTTGGGCGACAGATCTCGCGAACTATTTCGCGACCTCTATGGAAGACATCCAGGACATCATCGCGAAGGAACGTGCGGCGGCCGGCATAACCTGCCTTCGCAAATAATCGGTCACCACGACGAAGAAGCGACCGACCGCGCAACGGTTATCTCAGCCCTTTTGACCGGCCAGTATTTCGCCCCTGCCGGGTGGTCGCCTTCAACACCACCAAACGACGGCACGGGCTGCCTATCGTCACGATCATCGTGACGTTTATTGTTACGTCGAGCGTCGGTCGCTTTCCGCGTCCGCTGTTCGCGCTCCACCTCTTTTGGTTACAAGCAAATCCATCGCTACCCCACCGCTCCGGAAGACGCTACGGGATCGGTGGGCCACTTTTCCGAATGCTTGGCGGACAGCACCGCCAGCCCTTTCGCGCTGTCGATCAGCATCAGGTCATCGCCGGTCGAGATGTAATTGCCCTCGCCGCCGTCTTTGATGCGAGTTGCTTTGCGGCCTGGGCGCGGTGGGATTCAGAACCCGCAGCGGGGTTCGTGGGTGTTTTCCGTTTCGCGGTGTTTCCGACTGTTTCCTTATTGACTCTGTTTCGTCAAGAGTCAGAAACACCAATTCGAAACACTAGAAACAGCGGGCACGTCTTCAAAATCACTGCGTGAATTACCGGATTGTTAGTTGATCAGCTGGTGAGCACGAGCTAACAGCGACGGCCAACAACCAAGGAGCCGATAAGTTGAAGACTACCAAGACGAAGAAGCGCACTCGCCGCGAATGGACTTCGGCCGATCTCAAAGCGCTAAAGGGTCATTCGAAGCAACGCACGCCTGTGCTGAAGGTCTCGAAGGAGATGAAGCGCACAGTCGGCGCTTTGCGAGCCAAGGCGCATCAGCTTGGCCTTGGCTTAGGTCATCAGCGTTGAGGTGTCGTTGTATCTGCGCGGCGTTTTGTCTGCGCGGCCCACCCTTTCGGACGGCCCAGATCAAAACCACCCAATGTAAGGTCGCTGTAAGCAACACATGCAATGATCACTCAGGGCGCGCATGCCCTATTTTGCCGACGGCCAACACAACAAAGATGTCTTGGGAGGACATTCTAAGGTGGACTTGAACAGCGTACATTTAGTCAGAGTGACGACCCGTGACAACGAACCGCGTTTATGGGTAGCAGCGACCTCGCGTGAAGAAGCAGTTGATCGCGTTTTGGGCGCTGTCCCGGAAGGGTGGAGTGCGCGTCTATTGGACGGCTGCCTCAAGCCGCGTCGAGCCGCTCTACGCGGCATGATCCCGGGTGAGGTCCGAGAACTTTCGAAAAACGACCAACACTAGTCTAGCGCCGTGTCGCTCTAGATTTTTGGCGGTTCTCACCGCGTCGGCTCCATTTCCTGTTCGATTGTCATACGCTTGCCGAGCGTCGCAAGAACTCGATGACAGCAATGACGACTATAGAGCCCAAGAAGATCAGGATGATGCCGCCTGCCGCTATCGACGGCCCCGAACTTCGGGCACTAGCTCCCACCGCGAGCTCCGGATGATCCGACCTTTGCGCATCAAAGCTGGGCACAACCTGCGCAATGTCGACCCACCGCTGGGATAATGGTGCACCTTCGGAAGTCTCGCGCGTCGCCTCATGGCCTTCAGACGGTTGCGATTGTGGAGCAGAAAGCGTTGCGTCGGGAGACAGCACTTGAGAATGGGCTTCACGCCAATTTGGCTCGCTACCTTCCTTCCGGACTTCCTCTTTGCTCTTTTGCCGGATGTTGCTCTCCGACCGGAGTCGGCCCGAATGCGCATCCCAGCAATGGCCCGACCCGTGCCAATAGAGATAAGACGTAGCAAAATGTTTGCGTGCTTCGTCTTTGGTCAGACAAGAATCTGAAGCATATGATGACGTGGCGACCACTAGCATGGACACCACGATTACTGCGACACGCATGTGGGTCGCTCCAAGTCAACTCGACAAACAATGATACTTACGCAAAAAATACTTCGGTAATTTAGAAATCAAACGTGGCGAAATGTGGCCATAGTGCCCGGAAAATTATCCTATGCGCTGGTGGCAAAAGCTGGCGTCCAATACCTCCCTACCAGAACGGCTCGCTGACGCCGCTACCCCTTCCGAAGGGATCGTTTGGCTGCGCGTCCCAGGGATCTATTGGCAAGCGCCATTTGAACTAGCTGCCGGATAGCTTCAGCGCGTGATGGCTCGTCCGCCTGTTTCAGTCGCCAGACGTCGATTTGTTCGAGAAAATCGTCACTCACCCGCATTGGCCTATCAACTCATAGTTCAGCCATCAGTCCAAAACATACACGACAGCTGTGACTCGCCGCCGTTCGGCGCCCGACTTATTGATAATTTGCCCACCTCTCCGATTCGGCAGAATCATGAGGGATGTCCAAGCTCAGTCGCCGCCGCTCCAAAGCCAGCCCGCAAGAAAGCTGGCAAATTTTCTATGGTGACGTGCCGGTCGGCTGGATCGGAATCCGCTCCGGCGTGCCGAGTAATGCCAATCAATGGGGTTGGACGTGCGGCTTCTATCCGGGGCATGGAGCCCCGTCAACATCGCGATGGATCGGCGCCCACGTTCGAACAAGCGCGTCGCAAGTTCCTTTTCATATGGCGCCAGATCTTGCCGACGATCGATGGGGCAGCCTTCGAGGCCTACCGGCGCAGCCGCGCCTTCCACAAGTGGAAATACCGCATGTGGAACGAGGGCGTTAAAATGCCGACGCAACTGGCCAGCGGCAAATCGAAGTGCTTCTGTGGCGCCGAGATCGACCTGACGAACACCGAAGACCACATCTACTCGGCGCACATGGATCTGAAATGAAATTCGTCTCCGTTCGTCCTTACGCCGATCCTGACGTCGCCGCGCGCAAGCTCATCGAGCTCGCCAACGCCGTCGAAGCCGCGCAGGACGGCCGCATCCATATCGAGAAGATCAACGGGCCGATGCTGTTTCAACTGAAGGCCACGCCGGCCGAATACAAGGCTGTCCTCGATCGCGCGATCGCAAACGGCTGGCTGGTGCTGCACGAGAGCGGTACCTTTGTACGTTTTACGCAGGCCGGTGCAGATCTTTTTGCATGAAAAGCGCTAGATCCTGCCGAGCCGGCACTGTTCGTTAAATCAAAAATGCTTGTGATGGCCGTGGCTGTGCCTCAGCGCGGCTGGACAGCCGGGCGCCGTGCCTTCCACCTACCCCAGGACACGAACGCTCGGCTGCCTCTGCGCCGCCGCGCCTCTGAACCAACAAAAAGGGCCGCTGCTCGCTAGCGGCCCGCCCGGGAAAAATTGATTGTCAAACAATGTGTCCAGCCCCGGTTGATTGAACCTAGGCCGAAACGTGGCAGAAGTGGAGCGCCGAGTGGACATATGATTTACGAAACGTGCATGATGTTGCTGCCCTGCAACTATGGAAGTTGAGACCTACGTCCATCCATACCCCGCAAGCAGATCGAATTACCGCCCGCGGTCGCCCGGGCCTTTGTCCGCGACATGAACGCCTACTTTGCCGAAACGAACCTGATCAAGCGTGACGAGATCGCGATCCGCCAACTCGTCGCATTGAACGAATATCTCGGCCGGCGGGAACGGCCGCTTCGAGTTATCGATGTGAAAGAGATGTTCCTGCAGATGAGGGATCAGGCGTGACTGACGCGTTTGACCGTTTCTGGCAATGGGCGAAGAAGCCGGTCGACAGCCCGCTCACGATTCCGGCCGAGCTGCACTATGTGGCTCCCACCTTCTCGCGGCACATCGGATAGCCGCCGCGTCTCGAATGGTGATCAGGTGAACCGCGCTCGCCTCAGCTCGGTGCTCTTCGGCAGTCCTGTTGCTGCCTGGGCCTCCATGCCCGTCCGTCAAATAGCTTCAAGTATGCTTCATCCGTGCAGTCGTGGTCTGGACTAGCTAGCCTCTGAAAGGACCCTTTGCACAACGCTGGTACCAACCCCGAGCGTCCGGCCGATCTTGAGGATGCCATCGCCCTTTCCCCGTAGTTCTTTTATTCTCGCCTCGACCGACGGCTCGACCCGGCGCCGGCCCAATTTCGTGCCGTTCGCTCTGGCGCGCGCGAGTCCGGCATTGACTCGTTCTCGAATGATCCCTCGCTCGAACTCTGCAAACACGCCGAGCATTTGAAACATCGCCTTGCCTGCGGTCGTCGTCGTATCGAGCCCTTGCTGGTGAAGGAACAGACCGATACCCTTTTCGTGGAGGCCCTGGAGTATGCTCAGCAGGTCCGTGAGCGATCGACCGAGCCGGTCCACCGACCACGACGCGACCATGTCGAATTCCTTCGCGTTCACTGCCTTCATCATAGCATCAAGCCCAGGGCGTTGATCCCTGCCCTTCGCGCCGCTTATGCCGGCATCCTGGAAAACCTTGACGACCTGCCAGCCAGACCTCTTTGCCACCGCCTCAAGCTCGCGACGCTGATTGTCGGTATCCTGCTTGGAGGTGCTGACTCTTAGGTAAATCGCGACGCGCTTCATGAAACCCTGCCCTTGCCTGGGAAGGACATGATAACGCATATCTATACGTTAATAAAATGATTTCCGTATATCCTCGCGCGACGACAGCCGCCCTGCAAACCGGCTAGTTTTTCGCCGAGAAATTTCGAGGGTTTTCCGTACGTGATGCGCGTGGGCTTCGACTCAAGGCTCGAACACGCGTCACGTTCATGTCGTCTCTGAAGAGCGACGATCGCGCTCAATGCGCGGTCATCCAGGCGCGCGCTTCGCGCTGGGCCAGAGCGATCTCGGCTTCCGACATCTGCTCGGCAACCTCGCGGCGCATGGCGATGGCATCGACGCGGCCCTTCAGTGCTGCGAGATTGAACCATTTATGCGCGGCGATCAGATTGACGACGCCGGAACGGCCGCTCGCCCAATGAAGCCCGCGCTCGAACAGCACGTCGGACATCGCCGTCGCGTCCACCGGCGTCGCCGCATCGAGATCAAACGTTCCCTGAAACATCTTCCGTCTCCCCTTTTTATTGTTGGCCGCTACGCCCCCGCGCGCGGCCCCCGTCCACAATTCAACACTTCCCAACGCCGTTGGCCGGCGTGTTGGGGTGATCATGACCGATCAAATTTGAAGGGCAGTTTAAGCTTCGCAATGAACCGGACGTAAACGCGCAAGAGGCCGGGAGCGACGGCGAGTTGAGAGAGGCCTTGTTCTATTGGGCTTTCCCGCGCAGCTCATAATCGGTTTACCTTGCGGCTTTCGCAACGGATAACCATCGGCGCAAGCCGTGCCGGCCGGCTCGCGGACCGGACGCAGGCGGAACTTTCAGCAATGAGATTTGGAAAATCGGGGGTGCCGGGCATGACCCGCTCCGGCAGGGAGCGAGGGCGTCGGCGAACACGTCAGGACCAGATCCCACCGGGCGAATGAAGTGCCGGGTGAAATTGCGGACCTCAAGCGATCCGCACCGAGCGAAGAAAACCTGTTTCTTCTGCCGGACCGGCTTCGGGAGGCGCGAGCGCCTTTTGAAGTTCGATCCAGCCGTTTGACCTGATGTCTCGCCGACACCCTCTTTCGTCGCTCAGAGCCGTTCGGATTGAAAAGGGATCATTCCGGGTCGCTCCAATGACGTGCCGGCAACAAGACCGCCGGCATTCAGATCAGGCGAGCTTACTTCTTCTTCTTGTAGACCTTGCGGGTCTTCTTGGCAGTCTTCTTCACTGCGCTCTTCGCCTTCTTCGCCTTCTTAGCTTTCTTAGCCATGATGCCCTCCTAATGTAGTGAGATGGCTTAATTGCTGCGTGCACTCGGGAATCGAAATGCACTTCATTCCGAATACACCAACACATTGAAAAAAACAGCTTCCAGCTTAAAGAAGTGTTGACGCAGGAAGCCGCGCAAGCGCGCTGCGTGATTTGCGATGACGACGCGATGGTTTGAAATCGGATTGCGAAAAACGCCGTTGCGTCCGACATCGGCGATTGTCAAGCGTACACGAAAGCCTTGTGCCACAGCCGTTTCTTCAACTCACGCATGATGGGCATCATGCATGAATGATGCGCGCGCGAGTCGCTCGCGCCCGGCTGGAGGCGCTGTCGTGGACTCCGAGTCTTGCATTTTTGCAATCAAAAAATTTTCATCGTTAACGGCCTTTGGTCGCGGCGACGCTCGCCATAGCCGGCGTTCTTGCGAATCGCCGGCAAGCGATTCGCAACACGCGCGGCTTCGATTGGAGGATGAGAGAGCCGTCGCGACGCCCGTCGCGCGCTCGTTTCAGATGCCGAGCTTGGACTTCAGGAGGTCGTTGACCACCTGCGGATTGGCCTTGCCGCCGGACGACTTCATCACCTGGCCGACGAACCAGCCGACCAGTTGCGGCTTGGCCTGGGTCTGCGCGACCTTGTCGGGATTGGCGGCGATGATGTCGTCGACAACCTTCTCGATCGCTCCCAAATCCGTGACCTGCTTCATGCCGCGCGCCTCGACCAGCACGCGGGGATCGCCGCCCTCCTGCCAGACGATCTCGAACAGGTCCTTGGCGATCTTGCCGGAGATGGTGCCCTCGCCGATCAGGTCGACGATGGCGCCCAATTGTGCAGCCGACACCGGCGAGTCCGTGATCGTATGCCCCTCCTTGTTGAGGCGGCCGAACAGCTCATTGATCACCCAGTTGGCCGCGACCTTGCCGTCACGCGCCTGGTTGGCGAGCTTGCCGAGCACGGTTTCGTAGAAGTCGGCGCTTTCGCGCTCGGCCACCAGCACGCTCGCATCATAGGGCGAGAGCGCAAGATCGGCGACGAAGCGCGAGCGCTTCTGGTCCGGCAGCTCCGGCAGATCGGCTTTCAGCCCGTCGACAAAGGCCTGGCTGAACTCCAGCGGTAACAGGTCGGGATCGGGGAAATAACGGTAGTCGTGCGCCTCCTCCTTGGAGCGCATCGAGCGCGTCTCGCCCTTGTTGGGGTCGTAGAGCCGGGTCTCCTGCTCGATCACGCCCCCGTCCTCGAGGATCTCGATCTGGCGCCGCGCCTCGTATTCGATGGCCTCGCCCATGAAGGCGATCGAGTTCATGTTCTTGATCTCGCAGCGGGTGCCGAGACCTGTGCCCGGCTTGCGCACGGAAACGTTGACGTCGGCGCGCAGATTGCCCTTCTCCATGTCGCCGTCGCAGGTGCCGAGATAGCGCAGGATCGAGCGCACCTTGGTCACATAGGCCTTGGCCTGCTCGGCATCGCGAATGTCCGGTTTTGAGACGATCTCCATCAGCGCGACGCCGCAGCGGTTGAGATCGACAAAGGACATCGACGGCGACTGGTCGTGCAGCAACTTGCCGGCGTCCTGCTCCAGATGCAGCCGCTCGATGCCGATGGTGGCAGTCTTGCCGCCGTCGAGTTCGACCGTGACCACGCCCTCACCCACGATCGGCTGCTTGTACTGGCTGATCTGATAGCCCTGCGGCGAGTCCGGATAGAAGTAGTTCTTGCGGTCGAACACCGAGCGCAGATTGATCTTGGCGTTCAGCCCGAGGCCGCTGCGCACGGCCTGGCGGACGCATTCCTCGTTGATCACGGGCAGCATGCCCGGCATCGCGGCATCGACCAGCGAGACGTGGGTGTTGGGGTCGCCGCCGAACGCGGTCGAGGCTCCGGAAAACAGCTTTGAGTTCGAGGTCACCTGGGCGTGGACCTCCAACCCGATCACCATTTCCCAGTCGCCGGTGGCGCCCTTGATCAGCTTGCCGCTCGCACCCGTCATGCCCTAACCCTCGCTCAGCGCGGAGACGATCCGCTCCCATTCGGCTTCGAGTGTATCCTTCGCCACCGGCTGCCCGGCCTGGCGGTACCAATAGCCGGCATTGGAAAGATCGCCCTCGACCCGATGCAGATAGGCGTGCACCCAGGCCGAATGGGTGTCGCTTTCGTCCTGCACGATCTTGTGGGCGGCGTCCCAGTCGCCCTTGGCTGCCCACCACAGCGCCGCCAGCGGCGGCTTCAGACCGTCCGCGGGCTTCGCATTTGAGAGAGTGGCTTTGAGATCCATGCTCACCACCATTTCGGCGGCGTAAAACGCCCGGCAGCCTGCTCAATCACCTCGCCGAGCGAGAACAGCGTCTCCTCGTCGAAGGCACGGCCGATCAGTTGCAGCGCCAGCGGCAGGCCCTGTGCGTCCTTGCCGGCCGGCACGGCGATGCCCGGCAATCCCGCCATGTTCACCGTCACCGTGAAGATGTCGTTGAGATACATCTCGACGGGATCGGCGCCGCCCTTCTCGCCGACGCCGAAGGCCGCCGAAGGCGTCGCCGGTGTCAGGATCGCGTTCACGCCCTTGGCAAAACAGTCCTCGAAATCCTTCTTGATCAGCGTGCGCACCTTTTGCGCGCGCAGGTAATAGGCGTCGTAATAACCGGCCGAGAGCACATAGGTGCCGATCATGACGCGGCGGCGCACTTCGGCGCCAAAACCTTCGGCGCGGGTCGCCTCATACAGCTCGCCGATTGAGCGGCCGGGCACGCGCAGGCCGTAACGCACGCCGTCATAGCGCGCGAGGTTGGAGGAAGCCTCCGCCGGCGCCACGATGTAATAGGCCGGCAGCGCGTATTTGGTGTGCGGCAGCGACACTTCGACGGTCTCGGCACCGGCGCTCTCAAGCCACTTCCTGCCTTCCGTCCAGAGCTTTTCGATCTCGGCCGGCATGCCGTCGAGGCGATACTCCCTGGGGATGCCGATCTTCATGCCCTTCACGGATTTGCCGATCGCGGCTTCGTAATCCGGCACCGGACGATCGACCGAAGTGGTGTCCTTCGGATCATGGCCCGCCATCGACCGCAGCAGGATCGCGGAATCCCGCACCGTGCGGCCGATCGGACCGGCCTGATCGAGCGAGGACGCAAAGGCGACGATGCCCCAGCGCGAGCAGCGGCCGTAGGTCGGCTTGATGCCGACGGTGGCCGTGAACGCGGCCGGCTGGCGGATCGAGCCGCCGGTGTCGGTTGCGGTCGCGCCCATGCAGAGCAGTGCTGCGACCGCCGAGGCCGAGCCGCCGGAGGAGCCGCCCGGCACCAGCGTGGTGTTGGAACCCTCGCGCCGCCAGGGATTGGCGACCGGGCCGAAGCACGAGGTCTCGTTCGACGAGCCCATCGCGAACTCGTCATTGTTGAGTTTGCCGAGCATCACCGCCCCGTCGCGCCAGAGCTGCGAGGTTATCGTCGACTCGTAGGTCGGCACGAAATTGCCGAGGATCTTTGAGCAGGCGGTGGTGCGCACGCCCCTGGTCGCGAACAAATCCTTGATGCCAAGGGGAATGCCGGCGAGTGGGCCGCCGTTACCCTTGCCGAGCTTGCCGTCCGCTTCGCGCGCCATGGCGCGGGCCTGCTCCGGCGTTTCCAGTATGAATGCGTTGAGTGAGCGCGCTTCCTCGATCGCCTTCAGATGGGCGTCGGTCAGTTCAAGCGAGGTGAAAGACTTTTTCGCGAGACCGTCACGGGCCTCGGCGAGCGTCATCGATGTAAACAGTGTCATTTATTGATCGGGCTGCAGAAGAACGGAGACAGGGTCTTGTCGTTGGCCGGGTCGTCTTGTTTGGCGCGTGCGCGGTCGGCAGCCTCGAGCTGATCGAGCACGGCGTCGATCGCCTTCTCGGGATCGGCGGCTTTGCCCTGCCGCTCCATCGCGTCGAGATAGTTCATGTAGGCCTGGTAGGCCTTCTCATCGTCGCAGAGCATGCACATCGGACATCCCGCAAGGCTCTTTTAGTTTGACGCGTTTTCTTCACGCGAACCGGTAACCACTTCGCTCGAAAACGCTATGTTACTCTACGACCTTCGGCACCAGGAAGAAGTGCCCCTCGGTCGCCGGCGCATTGGCCACGATATCATCGGCGATGTCGCCGTCATTGACCACGTCTTGCCGCTTCTTCATCTCCATCGGCGTCACCGAGGTCATGGGCTCGACGCCCTCGACATTGACCTCCGACAATTGCTCGACGAACGCCAGCATGGCGTTCAGCTCGCCCTGGAGATGCGGAACTTCGGCATCCGTGACCGCGATCCGCGCCAGATGCGCGATACGGCGGACGGTGGCGGCATCAACCGACATGATATAAGGCCTCAAACGGGGGTTTTCATCCCGCCGTATAGCAGAGGCGGCTTTTGCGCCGCAACCGGCGCGGCGGGCTTTAGCTGGCCGCCATTGCCGCGGAATTGCGCTTTCCGCTCAGGATCTGGTCCGCCTCGGTGGCGATCCGATCGACGATTTCGCCGGCCGGCGGGATGTCATGGATCAGGCCAACGGCTTCGCCTGCGATGACGGCGGCGACATCGAAATTGCCGGCGGCCCTGGCTGCCGCATATTCGGCCGCGACCGCCCGCACGTTCTGCAATAATTCGATCTCGCGGCCCATCCAGCGGCGGGCGTGATCGTTGACCAGGCAGCGCCCGTTGAACGGCGCCGGCCAGACATTGTTGCGCGAGAGATCGAAGATGATGCTGCGTACCGTATTGCCGCTGCTTGCGGCACAAATGCGTTTCTTGCCCTCTTCCGGCCCGTCGCATTCGATGCTGGCATAGAAGCGCGTGCCGAGCAGCACGCCACTCGCACCCAGCATCATCATCGCCGCCAGCCCGCGCCCGTCGCCAATGCCGCCCGCGGCCGTGACCGGCACGCGTCCGGCGGCGAGATCGACAATCGCCGGCACGATGTCGAGCGTGGTGCGCGAGGCGCCGTGCCCGCCCGCCTCGGTGCCCTGCGCGACCAGGATATCGGCGCCCGCCTCCAACGCCTCTCTCGCCATGTCCTCGGTCTGGACCTGACAGATCAGAAGGCACCCGGCCGCCTTGATCCGCGGCGCAAACGGCTTCGGGTCGCCGAACGAGAGCATGACCGCGCGCGGCTTCGCCGTCAGCGCAACATCCAGCAGCTCCGGCCGCTTGGCGAGGCTCCAGGTGATGAAGCCGATGCCGAACGGCGCACGGCATTTTCCGAGCTTGGCGGCCTCCTGCTCCAACCAGGCTCTCTCGCCATAGCCGCCGCCGAGAATGCCAAAACCGCCGGCCTCGCTCACCGCCGCCACCAGCCGCGCGCCCGCGATCACATCCATCGGCGCCGACAGGATCGGGTGCGTGATGCCAAGGCGCGCGGTCAGTGCAGTTTCGATCGGCATTTCGGTCCCCCAGATCCTGGCAGGTATCATGACCGATGCCGGGCTCACGAGAAATTCAAAAATCGAGAACAGCTCGGTCTCAATCCCGAAACAGGGCGGCCGTGTGACGCCGACCCGCCCCGCGGCTTTGCCTGATCGCCAGGCCGCATGCTAAGCGCTCATCATGCCCGCCCCCATCCTTCCCCTGATCGACGCCGTCACGCACTGGCCCGCGCGCGGCGCGCTGGTGGGCCTTGATTTGGGCACCAAGACCATCGGCGTCGCCGTCTCCGATCCGGACCGCAGGCTCGCGACCGCCGTCGAGACCGTCCAGCGCAAGGCCTTCAAGGCGGATGCCGCGCGGCTGCTCGCGATCGCCGCCGAGCGCGCCGCCGTCGGCTTTGTGCTGGGACTGCCCATCAACATGGACGGCAGCGAAGGCCCGCGCGCGCAATCCACCCGCGCCTTTGCCCGCAATTTCTCCGGCCTTACCGATCTTGCCATCGCGTTCTGGGACGAGCGGCTTTCCACCGCGGCGGTCGAACGCGAGTTGATCGGGCTGGACGTCAGCCGCGCCCGGCGCGCCGAGGTGATCGACCAGCATGCGGCGATTTTCATCCTGCAGGGCGCGCTCGACCGGCTCTCGAACCTGCGCAAGGGTTGAGCCGTCTCAGGACTGTCGAAGAATGACGGGATGGCCTCGTTGGCAAGAATGAAGATCGCCGTTCTTGCCGGACTGTTGTTCGCAGGCTCGGCCCTCGGCGCCACCATCTCGGCAACACGCGCAGGCAACGATCACACGATGACAGACATCAGGGGCAAATGGTCGGGAACACTGGACCAGTTTTCGCACGATATCGACGACAGCGTTCCCGTGACGCTGACGGTTGAAGCGACTTCCGGCAACGAGTTCACGGGCACGATGGAGTGGCCCAGCTTCGACTTCTGCCAGACCAGAGTGCAGGGAATGCTGGACGGCGAGTTGATCAAGTGGTCCGAGACCGCCTATTTGAAGGGCGATGATGTTGTCCTATACGGGCTGTATGTCGCGCGATTCAAGGCTGATGACGAGATGTCCGGAGACTGGATGGACCCCAAGCACACCATCTATCCCAACGGCCCCAGCTTTGGCGTGCCCGGCGCCAGTTTCACGCTCAAAAAGCAATAGGCCAGCCCGCTGGCGAAGAAAGATCGCACGCAAAGAGGTAAGCTAAACGACCAGCGCAACATGGGCCACGGCGACGGCGTTATTCGCCGCGTGCAGGATCACGGTCAACCAGGTCGAGCCGCTGCGGTGCCGAAGAATGCCGAACAGGATGCCGAGGGCGAATATCTGCGTCAGATAGAACCAGTTGTATTGCGTGTGCAGGGCTGCCCAGGCAGCCGAACTCAGCACAATGGCGCCCGCGACCCCGAGAAAGGATTGCGACCAGCCGCGAAACAGAAATCCCCGTACCAGGAATTCCTCCGCAATCGGCGCCGCGACGCAGAACCCGATGACCAACACGGCCAGCGACCCGCTGGCTCTCGCGCTCCGATAGGTATCGATCATGAAATCGGGCATAGACTGCCCCAGCGCGAGCCGAAACAGAAACCATACCGATAACAGCGCCGCCAACATGGCGAGGCCGCGAACAACCTCGCCGCGATCCGGCCAACGCAACGCGAGATAGTCGGAAAATCGCTGGCGCGCGATGCGGGTCGGAATCCAAAGCGCACCCAGCAGCAACGGGCATGAAACGACGACGCTCAGCGACAACCAACCGCCGTTATGGATCAGAGCGCGCACCTGCTCGGGCGTGCTCGGAGGCTCCGCACCGGACAAGATGAACGCGGCGATGAAGGTGGCAATCTGAGCAAGCGCCTGGACGGCAAACACGCCCACGCCGAAGAGAGTTGTGCCGATGAAATACCAGGTCCGCGGAGGACGCGGCGCGGCTGATGGCGGCGCACTGACCCCTGCGGAAGGCATTGCGGGAAGCGGCGGGGCCAGACAATCAGGCAGGGACGATGACATGGTGACCTCCTCGGCCGTAGTCGCGTCGGAGAGGAAGCCGGTTCAACCGGAGTGACCTCAGGAACCGCCCGCGAGCCACATGGACTGAACCACCGCGCCGAGATTGTTGAGGCCATGCAGCACGATCGTCAGCCAGGTCGAGTTGCTGCGATAGCGGATATAGCCGAACCACAGGCCGATGCAGAACACTTCGCCGAAGAAGAACCAGTCATATTGCAGATGCAGGGCGGTCCAGACCAGCGACGACAGCACGATCGCGCCGGGCACGCGGAGGAACGATTCCGACCAGCCGCGATAGAGAAAGCCGCGCGCAAACAATTCTTCGGAGATCGGCGCCGCGACGCAGAACGCCAGCACCAGGAGCCACAGCGCGCCGTCGCTCCGCGCCGACTTCAGCACATCGACCATGAAATCCGCCGTCACCTCGTGGCCCGTCGCGCGCGACAGAATATCCCAGCCTTCGACGAGCACGACGAGGCCGACCACGCCGAGCGCGACATTGCGCCACGAGGTCCAGCGCAGCGCGAGATAGTCGGCAAAGGGCGTGCGGGTCCAGCGGATCGCAAGCCACAACGCGGCGGCCACCGCCGGCAGGCCCGCAATCACCGAGAGCGAGATCGCAAGCCCACTGGAGGCGATGATCCTGATTGCCTCGCCGAGGTCGACCGGCGCTCCCCCTTTGAGTACGAAGAAGACGACGACGGCGATCTGGCCGACGAACATCGCGACGAACACGAAAAAACCCCAGAGCGCGGTGCCCCAGAACTTCCAGACCCGCTGATGCGGGTGTTCCGGATAGATCAACACCGGTGGATTTTTGGGATCGAGCGAGTCCATCAGGCGTCTTTCCGGGAAGAGCTATGATCAGTGATGCGGCGTGATCGGGAAATCATAGGCCGGCCCGCCCGCGCCCGAATACGAGAAATGCCACCATTCCTTCGAATAGTTCACAAAGCCTTGCTTCGCCATGGCGGAAATCAGCTCTTGCCGCCAGTGGCGCTGCTCCGACGTGATGGCCGGTGACCGCGTGTGGCCGTTGAGGTCGGTGCAATCATAGCCGGTGCCCATGTCGATGCTGCCCTCGGGGGCGCGCTTCTCCACCGGCGCTGTGCAATCGGCATAGGTTTTTGCGGGATCGAAGGTCGCGGAATTATCGGCCTTGAGATCGACCAGCGTGAGGTCGAGCGCGGCTCCGGTCGAATGCTGCGAATAGGATGCGATGTAGCCGAGCATGAACAGGTCGCGCTTGTTGATATTGGGATTGAAACGATGCCCGTTATCTTTGGGATCGCGCGACCACTTCACCATGTCGACGCTGGCGCGGGCCGGCCGGTAGCAATCAAACATCTTCAGCGACAAGTCTCGCTTCGCAAGCTCCTGCTGGATCGCCTTGAGCCGCAGTCCCACCTCGCGCTTCACCACGCATTCGCCGGCCTGGTAGCCGGCCAGCGGCCGGCCGATGAAATTGTTCGAGGTGGCGTAGCGGATGTCCTGGATGATGCTGGGATCGATATCGCGCAAGTACACGAAACCGCCGGGCAAGGTCTGGGCGTGGGCAACACTCGACAGCGTGATCGCGGCTAAGAGCGCAACCAGTTTAGCCTTCATGCGAGCCAACCTCAATTTCCGGTGAAATTCCCTCATGGTGAGGAGGCGCGAAGCGCCGTCTCGAACCATGAGGCCCCAGCGTGGCCTCGCCCTTCGAGACGCTTGCTGGCGCAAGCTCCTCAGGGTGAGGGAATAGACTGTGCCATGACGCACCGAGAATTTGGCGCGATTTTTCTGCGCTCCATTTACCGTGATCCGGAACCACCGGGGGATAACTTTTTCGCTGCCGTTTCGCCCTTGCCGGATGGGCAATCCCCGCCTATAGCTCTCGCTTTAATGACATCCCGATCGAAATCGACCTTTGTCCTCGGTCACCGGCATCTGCTGGGAATCGAGGGGCTTTCCGCTGCCGATATCACCGGCCTGCTCGACCTTTCCGAGGAATATGTCGAGCTCAACCGCCAGATCGACAAAAAGCGCACCTCGCTGCGCGGCCGCACCCAGGTGAACCTCTTCTTCGAGGCTTCCACCCGGACCCAATCCTCGTTCGAAATCGCCGGAAAACGGCTTGGCGCCGACGTCATGAACATGTCGGTGTCTTCGTCCTCGATGCGCAAGGGCGAGACCTTGATCGACACGGCGGTCACCTTGAACGCCATGCATCCGGACATCCTGGTAGTGCGCCACCACGCGTCAGGCGCGGTGGAACTGCTGGCGCGCAAGGTTGACGGTTCCGTGATCAATGCCGGCGACGGCGCGCATGAACATCCGACCCAGGCGCTGCTCGACGCGCTCACCATCCGCCGCAACAAGGGCCGGCTCGAGGGGCTCTTGGTCGCGATCTGCGGCGATGTCATGCATTCGCGGGTGGCGCGTTCCAACATCATCCTGCTCAACACCATGGGCGCGCGGGTCCGCGTGGTGGCGCCCTCCACGCTGCTCCCGCCGGGCATCGAGCGCATGGGTGTGGAAGTGGCGCGCGACATGCGCGAGGGGCTCGCCGGCGCGGATATCGTGATGATGCTGCGGCTGCAGCGCGAGCGCATGAACGGCTCCTTCGTGCCGTCCACCAGCGAATATTTCCACTATTACGGCCTGGATCAGAAGAAGCTGACCTACGCCAAGCCGGACGCGCTGGTGATGCATCCGGGCCCGATGAACCGTGGCGTCGAGATCGAATCCAGCGTCGCCGACGGCGCGCAGTCGCTGATCCGGGAACAGGTCGAAATGGGAGTGGCGGTGCGGATGGCGGTGCTGGAAGCACTCGCCCGCAACCTGCCGAACGCGTGAGAAGCATGATCCGGAAAAGTGGAAGCCGGTTTTCCCTCGCGACAAACGCGGAACGCGTTTGCGCGGAGATCATGCTCAAAAGAGATCGTTGCCGATGCTGACCGACCGCCGCCCGATCCTGCTCGCCAATGCGCGCGTCATCGATCCGTCCCGCGACTTCGATGGCCCCGGCGATCTCCTCATCGCCGACGGCGTGATCCGCGACCTCCGGCGCGGCATTGGCGCGGCCGGCGTGCCCGAGGGCACCGATGTCATCAATTGCGCCGGCAAGATCGTGGCACCCGGCCTGGTCGACATGCGCGCCTTTGTCGGCGAGCCCGGCTATGGCCATCGCGAGACTTTTGCTTCCGCGAGCCAGGCCGCGGCGTCTGGCGGTATCACCACCATCATCGTCCAGCCCGGCACCGAGCCCGCCATCGATAATTCCGCGACCGTGGATTTCGTGCTGCGCCGCGCCCGCGACACCGCGATCGTCAACATTCATCCGATGGCGGCGCTGACCAAGGGCCTGCACGGCCAGGAGATGACCGAAATCGGCCTGCTCAAGGCCGCCGGTGCGGTCGCCTTCTCCGACGGCGACAAGAGCGTCACCAATGCGCAGGTGATGCGGCGGGCGCTGACCTACGCCCGCGACTTCGACGCGCTGATCGTGCACCACACCGAGGATCCCGATCTCATCGGCGAAGGCGTCATGAACGAGGGCGAGTTCGCGGCGCGCCTGGGGTTGATCGGCATCCCCGCCGCTGCGGAAGCCGTAATGCTGGAACGCGACATCCGCCTCGTCGCGCTGACCGGCGGGCGCTATCACGCCGCTTCCGTCAGCTGCATCGCCTCGCTTGAAATCCTCAAGCGCGCGCGCGACGCGGGGCTCAAGGTTTCCGCCTCCGTCTCGATCAATCACGTCACCTTGAACGAGAACGACATCGGCCCCTACCGTACATTTCTAAAACTGTCGCCGCCGCTGCGCACCGAGGACGACCGCCGCGCGCTGGTCGAGGCGCTCGCCTCCGGTCTGCTCGATGTCATCATGTCCGACCACAATCCGCAGGACGTCGAGGTCAAGCGCCTGCCGTTCGCGGAAGCCGCTTCCGGCGCGGTCGGCCTGCAAACCATGCTTCCGGCGGCGCTGCGGCTGATCCATAATGGCGAGATGGAATGGAAGACGCTGATCCGCGCCATGTCGACGCGACCGGCCGAGCTGCTCGGCCTGCCCGGCGGCAGCTTGCGCCCGGGCGCGCCGGCCGATGTCGTCGTGATCGATGCCGATGTGCCCTGGGTCTTGGATCGCGACGATTTGAAATCGCTGTGCAAGAACACCCCGTTCGACGAAGCGCGCTTCTCCGGCCGCGTGATACGGACCATCGTCGGCGGCCGCACCGTCTACGAGCACGTGTGACCTATTCAGGGAGCCACAATCATGGGACCTGAAGCCTTTTATCCCGTCGCCCTCCTGATCGGCTATCTCCTCGGCTCGATCCCGTTCGGGCTGGTGCTCACAAAGCTTGCCGGCACGCAGGATTTGCGCACGATCGGCTCCGGCAATATCGGCGCCACCAATGTGCTGCGCACCGGGCGCAAGGGGCTCGCCGCCGCAACCCTGATCCTCGACGCGTTGAAGGGAACGGCTGCCGTGATCATTGCGGGCTATTTCGGCGGTCCGAATGCCGCGATGCTGGCGGGGCTCGGCGCGTTCCTCGGCCACCTCTTCCCCGTCTGGCTCAAGTTCAAGGGTGGCAAGGGCGTCGCGGTCTATATCGGCATCCTGATCGGCCTGTTCTGGCCGGCAGCGGTCCTGTTCTGCGCGATCTGGCTCGCGCTCGCGTTTGCGCTCCGTTATTCGTCGCTGTCGGCTCTGACCGCCAGCGTGATTACGCCGCTGTTCCTGTGGTGGTTCGGCCAGCCCGCGCTCGCCGCACTGTCTGCGGTGCTCACACTGCTGCTGTTCTACATGCACCGCGAGAACATCCAGCGGCTGATCGCGGGTACCGAGGGCAAGATCGGGCAAAAAGCGTAGTACGCTCGACTCGAATCACACGCCGTTGCGCTATTGCGACACCCGCAAGTCAATCCACCGCTTTCTGTTCCCCGGCGAACTACTGGGCTGGAAAAACGTTTCCGCCACTGTCATGTTGGGCGCGGGGTAGTTCGCATTTGGAATGCCTGAGATGAACGAGAATGTTCCATCAGGCGCGGATAAGGGGCTGAAACAGAACGAAGGAGCGCAGCAGGAAGCTGCCGCTCTGCTTCGGACTGCAGCAACCGCGCTGCTATCTGCCGCTGAAATCTGGTCGACGAACACGACCGTGGTGGCGCGCACCGAAACCAGCGCGGCAGCGCGCACTGAGGTGCCCGCAATCGCCGACGTGGCCGTAGCGAAGACCGCGCTTCCCGAAGCGAAATTGATCGAGGAAGGCCCGGCCCTCCCCGAATCGCGGCGATCGGAAATTCTGGCCGAAGCCCAATTCTTCAGCTGGCATGGAAAACGGGGGCAGGAAAGCCAGCCTGCGGCGAAGCTCGAGACGGCCGAAGGCAAACCTGCGGTCAAGCCTCCGCCGCTGCCGCTCGAGGTTTCCGATGTCGAGCTTGCCCGCGCGCTCGAAAAGCACGCCGCCGACGCGCTTGCCAAGGCGAGAGAGCAACACGCCCGGGAAAGCGCCCCCAAACCTCCGGTCTGGCCGCCGCAAAGACTGTCGTTGGCGCTGCAGGGCGGCGGCTCGTTCGCCGCATTTACCTGGGGCGTGCTGGAGCGGCTGCTCGAAGAGCCCACCTGCGATTTCGATTGCGTCAGTGGCGCCAGCGTCGGTGCGATCAACGCGACGCTGCTGGCCTGCGGACTGGTGCAGGGTGGCCGCGAAGGCGCCCGCAAACTGCTGGCAAAATTCTGGCAGCGGATGACCAACGAGACCTCGTTCCGCTCGCTGATGCTGGTCGGCGGCTTCTCGCCGGCCGGAAGCTCGGTCGCGTTCGGGTCCACGCTTCGCTCCGGGCAGTTCGATCCGTTCGACCTCGATCCGCTCCGCGACGTGCTGTCGCGCGACATCGATTTTGCGGCGCTGCGTGCGCGGGAATGCCCAAAGGTCCTGATCGCCGCGACGCGGGTGCGCGACGGCCGGCAACAGATCTTTGACAACACGGCCATTACCGCCGACGTGCTGCTCGCCTCGACCTGCCCGCCGCTGGTGCATTGCGCGGTCGAGGTCGATGGCGAATCCTATTGGGATGGCGGTTACGGCGCCAACCCGCCACTGGTGCGCCTGGTGCGGGAATCGGCGGCTTCCGACGTCCTGGTGGTCCAGGTCACGCCGGCCCACGACAGCTACGTGCCCATCACCGGGGCCGCGATCGACCGGCGGCTCGACCAGATCACGGCGAATGCGGCGCTCCATGCCGAGCTGGCCGCGCTGGAATGGGCCCGCGAGCGCGGCGCGACGGCCACCAACATTCACCGGATCGCGGCGGAAGACGAGATCGACGGCCTTGCTCAGCGCAACCCGGCCGATCTCGGCCGCGGCTTCATCACGCTGTTGCACGGACGCGGCCGCAGCGCCGCGGACCGCTGGCTGCGGGGAACGGCGCCGGCGAAGCCTGTGCCTGTGGTCGTGGAAGAATCGGTTCTCGTGCCCGCCTGATTTACGCCCTGAGCGCGGCCTCGAGAAACCGCGCGGCGGCGAGCGCCTTGGCGTCGTCGCCGTAATCGGCGATGACCTGCACGCCGATGGGCAGATTGCCCTCGGCGATGGTGGCCGGGACGTTGACACAGGGCGTGCCCATCAAGGTCCAGAGCCGGTTGAAACGGGGATCGCCGGTCCAGTCCAGCCCCTTCGGCGCCGGCCCGGGCGCCGACAGCGCCAGCAGCACGTCGACCTCGCCAAAGGTGTCGGCTAATACCACACGGGCCTTCTCCGCGACCGAGCGCGCCTCGTCATAGTCGGCCGGCCGGATGTCGTTGCTCTCGTCGAGCCGCTTGCGCAGCAGCGGCGGCATCGCGTCGTAATTCTCGCGATATTCCCAGGCAAACGCCTGATGCGCCTCGAATTGCTGCACGATGGTGTGGATGCGCCAGGCGTCGGCGATGATGGCAGGCAATTTCAGCTCGCGTACCGAGGCGCCGGCCCTTTCGGCAGCGGCCGCCGCGATCTTGAGTGCGTCGGCGCCCTCCTTGTCCGGCGGACCGGCAAATTCCTGTGTCACGACGCCGATGCTCGGCGGCTTGCTCAGGGTCGCCAGCAACTCCGGCCGGTTGGTCATGGCCGACAGACCCCGCGCGACGTCCTCCACTCCAGCAGCGAACACGCCGACCGTATCCAGCGTCCAGGAAAAGCATTTGACGCCGACGGTCGGCAGCATCCGGTACGACGGTTTGATCGCAGCAACGCCGCAGAACGAAGCCGGCCGGATCACCGAGCCGCCGGTCTGGGTTCCCAGCGCCAGCGGGATCATGCCGGCTGCGACCGCCGCGGCCGAGCCCGACGAGGAGCCGCCCGGCGTGTGGGCGTGGTTGTGCGGATTGAGCGTCGCGGTCGGGTCGTTCGCGGCGAACGCCGTGGTCGTGGTCTTGCCGACAATGGTGGCGCCGGCCTGCTTCAGCAGCATCACGACAGGCGCGTCCGCGCGCGGGCGATGGCCCTTGTAGATGGCCGAACCCATCTCGGTCGGCATGTCGGCGGTGTCGATGATGTCCTTGATGCCCACGGCGATGCCGCGCAGCGGGCCGGACGTTTGCGCGCGCGGCTTCTCGGCGCGGCTGGCAAAGGCGCCAATGGTCTTTTCCTGGGCCTCGATCGCGGCCAGCGACTGTGCGAGCGCTGCGTCCGGCGGCAGCTCGCCCTTCTCGATGCGGCGCTGCAGGTCGGCAAGTCGGATCATCGGCGTTTTCCCTTCATCGTGGCCGGACCTGGACCGGGCATCCACGTTTCCTGTCCGCGCACGCCTAGCAAGATGGAGATGACCCAGACAAGCCCGCCTATGGCATGGGTCGTGCCCCCTTCCCCACGCCCTCAGGTTGATCCATTCTGTCCCCGCAAGGAGCCAGCGTGGACGCCATCCCCACAACAACCCTCACCGACGCCGAGCGGATCGACCGGCTGCGGCTGATCCGTTCGGACAATGTCGGGCCGCGGACCTTTCGTTCGCTGCTCGCTCATTTCGGCAGTACGCGCTTGGCGCTGGCCCGCCTGCCCGAGCTGGCGCGACGTGGCGGGGCGTCGCGCCCGATCCGCCTCTGCAGCGAGGACGATGCGCGCGCCGAGCTTGCCGCCAGCAGGAAGCTCGGCATCCAGCTGCTCGCGTCGGAGGAAGCCGGCTATCCGCCGCGGCTGGCGACATTGGAAGATGCGCCGCCGCTGCTGGGCGTGCGCGGCGCGCTGGACACGCTGATGCGGCCGATGATCGCGATCGTTGGTTCGCGCAATGCGTCCGGTGCCGGGCTGAAATTCGCAAGCCAGCTCGCCCGCGAGCTCGGCGAAGCCGGCTTTGTCATCATCTCCGGCCTGGCGCGCGGCATCGACCAGTCCGCCCATCGCGCCAGCGTCGCGAACGGCACGGTTGCGGTGCTGGCGGGCGGCCATGACCGCATCTATCCGCCCGAGCACGCGGATCTGCTGGCGCAGATCATCGACACCAGCGGCGCGGCGATCTCGGAAATGCCGCTCGGCCACGAGCCGCGGGCGCGGGATTTTCCAAGGCGCAACCGCCTGATCTCGGGTGCGGCACTCGGCGTCGTCGTGGTCGAGGCCGCGCAGCGTTCGGGCTCGCTGATCACCGCGCGTATGGCCGCCGAACAGGGCCGCGAGGTGTTTGCGGTGCCGGGCTCGCCGCTCGATCCGCGCGCCGCCGGCACCAACGACCTGATCAAGCATGGTGCGACGCTGGTGACGGAAGCAGCCGACGTCATCAGCGCGGTCGCGCCGATCCTGGAACGGCCGGTCATGCTGAAGCTCGGTGAGGATGATGGCGAGGAGCTGGACGGCGATCCGCAAACAAACGATCGCGCCGTTATCACCGGCCTGCTCGGGCCGAGCCCGGTGTCGATCGACGATCTGATCCGGATGAGCGGCGCGTCGCCCACTGTCGTGCGCACCGTGCTGTTCGAGCTCGAACTCGCCGGCAAGCTCGAACGCCACGGCGGTGGGCTGGTGTCCCTGCTTTGATGCTGCTGGGGCCTCATCCTTCGAGACGCGGCTAACGCCGCTCCTCAGGATGAGGAGCTAACTCCTCATGGTGAGGAGGCGCGAAGCGCCGTCTCGAACCATGAGGCCACGGTCAATCCGCATCCCCGCGCTGATCGAAACTGGTTCGCGCGTGCTCGATCTCCTGCTTGTGCTCGAACACCCACTGGCCGAGCGCCTGCACGGGTTTCACCAGCCCGCGCCCCAGTTCGGTCAGTTCGTAATCGACGCGCGGCGGAATGGTCGGAAACACCGTGCGTGTGACCAAGCCGTCGCGCTCGAGGCCGCGCAGGGTCAAGGTCAGCATCCGCTGCGAGATGCCGCCGATCATCCGCTTCAGCTCGTTGAAGCGCTTGGGCCCGTCGCCGAGCATCATGATCACGAACACGCTCCATTTGTCGCCGACCCGCGCCAGCACGGAGGCAACCGCGCGGCAGTCGGCCCCCTCATGCGCGTGGGGTGCTGGCAGGACAGGCACATTGATGTGCTCGGGTTTCATGGCTGTGCTCGGGGCTCAAAACTGTGCGTTCTTGCGGGGATTTAGCGTGGTCACTCATATAGCGCCAGTTACAAACCAATACCAAGGGGACCACCCATGAACCTCCTGCATATCGACTCCAGCGTGCTCGGCCCGCACTCGGTCAGCCGAAAGCTTTCCGCCGCGATCGTCGACCACCTGCGCCAGACCACGCCCGGCCTCGAAATCAGCTATCGCGACCTCTCCTCGAAGCCGCTTTCGCATTTGTCCGGATCGCACCTCGCCGCCGAGCAAGGCGCGCAGCCATCGGCGGAAGTGCAGGAAGACCTCGCCACCGGCCAGGCCGTGCTCGGCGAGTTTCTTGCCGCCGATATCGTGGTGCTCGGCGCGCCCATGTACAACTTCACGATCCCGAGCCAGCTCAAGGCCTGGATCGATCGCATTCTCGTGGCGGGCAAGACATTCAAATACGGCGCGCAAGGAGCGGAGGGGCTGGCCGCCAACAAGCGCATGATCGTCGCGATTTCGCGCGGCGGCTTTTATGGCGCAGCGACGCCGGCCGCCGCCGGCGAGCATCTGGAAACCTACTTGCGCTGGGTGTTCGGCTTCATCGGGATCAAGGATCCCGAATTCATTTCAGCCGATGGCGTGCAGGCCGGACCCGAGCATCGCGAAAAGGCGCTGGCGGGTGCGCTCGAGGCCGTGACCAGACTGCAGGCCGCGTAAGTGAAAGTTGCACCGCCCGCCGACCTGAAAACCGGCGGGCTGGTGTGGTTGATGTGACGCTCGAAAGATCAGTACCAGACGCCCTGCACGCCGAGAATGACGGCGACGAGCGAGACAAATAGGCCAATTCCGGAAAACAGAGCGATCGAAACGAATTGGTTGTTATCGGATTTGTCGGAAGCAGTTTTCGAAGCCTGGATGGCTGCAGAAACGCGAACGGCTGTAGGCATGTCGGGCTCTCCAATTGATAGGTGTCAGAAAAATTCCTCGCCCACCATAGAGTGTTGGCATCTGCGACAAAGGTTCAATGCGATAGGCGCCTCTGCAAAAAATACGCCCCCGGCGCGACGGAACCCACGGCTACAACCGGATTGCGAATCCGCCCGGCGGATGCCGGACGGAACCGCACTTCTCGAAATGGGAACCGGCGTTGTCAGCGATAGATCGGCGCGCCGGCGGGAGATGCAGTGGCCCCGCCGTCGACGAACAGCTCCTGGCCCTGGATATGAGCGGCATCATCTGAAGCGAGGAACAGCACGGTCTTGGCGATATTTTCGGGCTCGCCGATATGACCGAGCGGCGTAGTGCGACCGATCCGCGCCTCGAACGCTTTTTCCGCTTCGGGCGTGGCTATCGCCTGCCCCCAGATCGGCGTGCGGATCGCGCCGGGCGCCACAACATTGACGCGGATGCCGCGCAGCGACAGTTCTGAGGCCATCACCCGCGCCATCGCACGCACGCCGGCCTTGCTGGCGGCATAAGCGGAGTAGCCGGGATTACCGAGTACCGAAATCACCGAGCCGTTCAGGATAATCGAGCCGTTGTCGTTCATGTGCGCGACTGCCGCCTGAACCGTGAAGAACACCGCCGTCAAATTGGTGCGGATCACCTGCTCGAAGGCTTCGAGCTTCGTGCCGCCAACCGGCGTGCCACCGGGAATGCCGGCATTGGCGAAGACGATGTCGAGCTTGCCGAATTTTTCGACGCCCTTCCTGATCGCGGCTTCCGTCGCGGCCACGTCATTCGCGTCGGCTACGACCGCGACCGCATTCGGACCCAGCTCCTTTGCCGCCGCTTCCAGCGTCGCCTGATTGCGCCCGGTAATGATGACGCGCGCGCCTTCCTTGACGAACAGCCGCGCGGTTTCGAGACCGATGCCGCTGTTGCCCCCGGTGATCAATGCCGTCTTGTTCTTGAGCCTCATGGTAAGCTCTCCTTAAGATGGTTGCATTATTAAACTATGTTGCTTAGCTAGAGCATCCGGTTTAATATTGCAACTACACAAGACCGTGATCCGGCTGGGCGCGATCAGGAGATCTGCCATGGTGAAGCGAACGTCTCTGGCACGTAACGACTGCCCGATCGCGCGCGCGCTCGATGTCTTTGGCGACTGGTGGTCGCTGTTGATCATCCGCGACGCCATGATCGGGCGCCGACGCTTCGGCGAGTTTCAGAAGAGTCTCGGACTTGCGAAGAACATCCTCACGGTGCGCCTGCGCGCACTGGTCGATCAGGACATCCTTGAGATGGCGCCGGCTTCCGACGGCAGCGCCTATCAGGAATATGTTCTGACGCCGAAAGGCCGCGGCATCTTTCCGATCCTGGTGGCGCTGCGGCAATGGAGCGAGGAGTTCGATGCGCATCCCGAGGAGATCGCAACCATCCTGGTCGATCGCGACAGCGGCCGGCCGGTGAAGAAGCTCGAGCTCCACGCTTCCGATGGCCGGCTGCTCCAGTTGGGCGAGACCACGCTCAAGCCAAAGCCGGCGTCAAAACGCCGGCAACGGACGTCCGCCTGAATTTACGACAGCCGCCGCCGGCTGCGCAGCCGCACATGCTCCTCCGCTTCGAGCTTTGCCATCGCGAGCAGGTAATGCAGGTGATCGAGCCGGTGCTGCTTCGCGAGCCTGGCCAGGTTTCCGACGACGTCGGCAATGAAACTCGCCGCCTCGTCGGGGCCGCCATCGCTGGGCGGCTCGCCCGCAAGCGATCGCCGACGCCGGGGCGATGATACCGTCTTCCGCTGGCGCCCAATCTTGCTCAATTACGTATGAATCCGTGCACAAATATCATATTACATCTAATGCGAGCGCAACCAAAAGACGGTACTTTGCAACCTGTTAGATACTGAGTCGGGGTTCCCTGACCAGCTTTCACCATCTGTCCATTTGACAGCGGCGCCCTCAGAACCCATGTTCGCCGCGACGGGCGTTAAGCGAATCTCGCGAAAGAGCCCCAAAAATTTCCCGTAAGTAACTGGAATTACATGAATATCGTCATTGTGGAGTCGCCGGCGAAAGCCAAGACGATCAACAAATATTTGGGCTCGTCCTACGAGGTTCTGGCCTCGTTCGGGCATGTTCGCGACCTCCCGGCCAAGAACGGATCGGTCGATCCGGAACAAAATTTCAAGATGATCTGGGAGATCGACCCCAAGGCGGCCGGCCGGCTCAACGACATCGCCAAATCCTTGAAGGGCGCCGACCGCCTGATCCTAGCCACCGACCCCGATCGCGAGGGCGAGGCGATCTCCTGGCACGTGCTGGAGGTGCTGAAAGAGAAGCGTGCGCTGAAGGATCACAAGATCGAGCGCGTGGTGTTCAACGCCATCACCAAGCAGGCGGTCACCGACGCGATGAAGAACCCGCGCCAGATCGATGGCGCCCTCGTCGACGCCTATATGGCGCGCCGCGCGCTGGACTACCTGGTCGGCTTTACTCTTTCTCCCGTGCTCTGGCGCAAGCTGCCGGGCGCGCGCTCGGCGGGCCGTGTGCAATCGGTCGCGCTGCGGCTGGTCTGCGACCGTGAGCTCGAGATCGAGAAGTTCGTGCCGAAGGAATACTGGTCGCTGGTCGCGACCCTGACCACGCCGCGCGGCGACGCCTTCGAGGCCCGGCTGGTCGGCGCCGACGGCAAGAAGATCCAGCGCCTCGATATCGGTTCGGGCGCCGAGGCCGAAGACTTCAAAAAGGCGATCGAGGCGGCCGCCTTCACGGTGACGACCGTCGAGGCGAAGCCGGCGCGGCGCAACCCGCAGGCGCCCTTCACCACCTCGACCCTGCAGCAGGAAGCGAGCCGCAAGCTCGCCTTTGCGCCGGCGCATACCATGCGGATCGCGCAGCGGCTCTATGAGGGCATCGACATCGGCGGCGAGACCACCGGTCTCATTACTTATATGCGTACCGACGGCGTGCAGATCGATCCGTCCGCGATTACGCAAGCGCGCAAGGTGATCGGCGAGGATTACGGCAACGCCTATGTGCCGGACGCCCCGCGGCAGTACCAGGCAAAGGCCAAGAACGCCCAGGAAGCGCACGAAGCGATCCGGCCGACCGATCTTTCGCGCCGTCCCGACGCCATGAAACGCCGGCTCGATAATGATCAGGCCCGGCTTTACGAGCTGATCTGGAAACGCGCCATTGCGAGCCAGATGGAGTCCGCCGAACTCGAGCGCACGACCGTGGACATCACCGCGAAGGCGGGTCCGCGCGTGCTGGAGCTGCGCGCTACCGGCCAGGTCATCAAGTTCGACGGATTCCTCGCCCTCTACCAGGAAGGCCATGACGACGAGGAGGACGAGGATTCACGCCGTCTCCCCGCCATGAGCGCCGGCGAGCCGTTGAAGCGGCAGTCCCTCGCCGTCACCCAGCATTTCACCGAGCCGCCACCGCGTTTCTCCGAAGCGTCGCTGGTCAAGCGCATGGAAGAGCTCGGCATCGGCCGTCCCTCGACCTATGCATCGATCCTGCAGGTGCTGAAGGACCGCGGCTATGTGAAGCTCGAAAAGAAACGCCTGTACGGCGAGGACAAGGGCCGCGTCGTCATCGCGTTCCTGGAAAACTTCTTCCGCCGCTATGTCGAGTATGATTTCACCGCCGACCTCGAAGAGCAGCTCGACCGTATTTCGAACAACGAGATTTCGTGGCAGCAGGTGTTGAAGGATTTCTGGCGCGATTTCATCGGCGCGGTCGACGAGGTCAAGGATATCAGGGTCGCCGAAGTGCTCGATGTGCTCGACAACATGCTCGGGCCCCACATCTACCCGCCGCGCACCGATGGCGGCGACGTGCGCCAGTGCCCGACCTGCGGCACCGGCAAGCTCAACCTCAAGGCCGGCAAGTTCGGCGCCTTTGTCGGCTGCTCGAACTATCCGGAATGCCGCTACACCCGTCCACTTGCGGCCGACAATGCCGAGAGCGCCGATCGCGTGCTCGGCCAGGATCCCGAGACCGGGCGGGATGTTACGGTGAAGGCCGGACGTTTTGGTCCCTATATCCAGCTCGGTGAGCAGAAGGATTACGGCGAGGACGAGAAGCCGAAGCGCGCAGGAATTCCAAAGGGCACCTCGCCTTCCGACGTCGAGCTCGAGCGCGCGCTGAAACTGCTGTCGTTGCCGCGCGAGATCGGCAAGCATCCCGAAAGCGGTCTGCCGATCACGGCAGGCATCGGGCGTTTTGGTCCCTTCGTCAAACACGACAAGACCTATGCCTCGCTGGAAGCCGGCGACGAGGTTTTTGACGTCGGCCTCAACCGCGCGGTGACGCTGATCGCGGAGAAGGTTGCGAAGGGCCCGAGCCGCGGTCGCTTCGGCGCCGATCCCGGCAAGCCGTTGGGCGATCACCCCTCGCTCGGCGCGGTCGCGGTCAAGAGCGGCCGCTACGGCGCCTATGTCACCGCCGGCGGCGTCAATGCGACGATCCCGAGCGACAAGGACAAGGATACGATCACGTTACCCGAGGCGATCGCGCTGATCGACGAGCGCGCGGCCAAGGGCGGCGGCAAGAAGGTGAAAAAGGCCGCGAAGCCCAAAGCCGAAAACAAGGCTGAAAAGAAGGCAAAGGCCGAAGCTGCTGACGCCGAAGCGCCGAAGCCCGCGAAGAAGGCCGCCGCGAAGAAGGCGGCCAAGCCGAAATTGGACTCCGTCAGCAAGGCGCGCGCGCCGGTCGCAGCCGATGCGAAGACCTCGGCGGCCAAGCCGTCGGCGGCGGCCAAGACCACCGCGAAGAAAAGCGCCGGAAAGGCACGTGGCTAAGTGAAGCAAAATCACGACAATGGCTTTCCGTCGAGGGACGCCATCGTCGCCTTCATCCGGGCCAATCCCGGAAAGCTCGGGACACGCGAGATCGCGCGCGAGTTCGGCCTGAAAAATGCCGACCGCGCGGAATTGAAGCGCATTCTGCGCGACCTCGCCGACCAGGGCACGATCCAGAAGCAGGGCAAGAAGATCGTCGAGACCGCCGAGCTGCCGGCGACGCTGCTCGCCGACATCACCAAGCGCGACGCCGATGGCGAATTGATCGCCACGCCCGCCGAATGGGACGAGGAACAGGGCGAAGCGCCAAAAATCCGCATCCATATTCCCCGCCACGCCAGGCCCGGCACGATGGCCGGCGTCGGCGACCGCGCGCTGTTGCACGTCGAGCCCCTCACCGACGATGACGGTGCCACCTATCGCGGCCGCGTCATCAAGGTCATCGACCACGCGAAATCGCGCGTGCTCGGCGTATTCCGCAGTACGCCCGATGGCGGCGGGCGGCTCATTCCCGTCGACAAGAAGCAGGCGGGCAAAGAGCTCAACATTGCCAGGATCGACTCCGGCGGTGCGCAGGATGGCGATCTCGTCAGCGTCGACCTCGTGCGTTCGCGCGGTTTTGGTCTCGCCTCCGGCAAGGTCAAGGAAAAGCTCGGCTCGATCGCGAGCGAAAAGGCGATCAGCCTCATTGCCATCCATGCCCACGATATTCCGATGGCGTTTTCGCGCGACGCGTTGCGCGAGGCCGAGGAGGCACAGCCCGCCACGCTGAAAGGACGCGAGGACTGGCGCGACTTGCCGCTGGTCACCATCGACCCGCCCGACGCCAAGGACCATGACGACGCCGTACATGCAGAGCCGGATCCCGATCCTGCCAATAAGGGCGGCTTCATCGTCCATGTCGCGATCGCCGACGTCGCCTTCTATGTGCGGCCGGGTTCCGCGCTCGACCGTGACGCGCTGATCCGCGGCAACTCGGTCTATTTCCCGGACCGCGTCGTGCCGATGCTGCCCGAGCGCATCTCCAACGATCTCTGCTCGCTGGTGCCGGGACAGCCACGCGGCGCGCTCGCGGTGCGGATGGTGATCGGCCCCGACGGCCGCAAGCGCTCGCACACGTTCCATCGCGTGCTGATGCGCTCGGCCGCGAAACTGCATTACGCTCAGGCGCAGGCTGCGATCGACGGCACGCCTGACGACACCACCGGCCCCCTGGTCGATCCGATCCTCAAGCCGCTTTATGCGGCTTATGATCTCGTCAAGCGCGCGCGTGACGAGCGCAATCCGCTCGAGCTCGATTTGCCCGAACGGAAGATCCTGCTCAAAGGCGATGGCACCGTCGATCGCGTCATCGTGCCCCAGCGGCTCGACGCGCACCGGCTGATCGAGGAATTCATGATCCTCGCCAATGTCGCGGCCGCCGAAATGCTGGAGAAGAAGGCGCTACCGCTGATCTACCGCGTGCATGACGAGCCGAGCCTGGAGAAGGTGCATGCCCTGCAGGAATTCCTGAAGACGCTTGACATCCCCTTCACCAAGAGCGGCGCGCTGCGTCCCTCGCTGTTCAACCGCGTGCTGGCGCAGGTTCAGGGCCAGGATTTTGAACCGCTGGTCAACGAGGTCGTGCTGCGCTCGCAGGCGCAGGCCGAATATTCTGCGGAGAATTACGGCCATTTCGGATTGAACCTGCGCCGCTACGCGCATTTCACGTCCCCGATCCGGCGCTATGCCGACCTCGTCGTGCATCGCGCGCTGATCCGCTCGCTGGGGCTCGGCGAAGGCGCCCTGCCCGACAGCGAGACGGCGGAGCATCTCAGCGAAGTCGCCGCCCAGATCTCGCTCACCGAGCGGCGCGCCATGAAGGCCGAACGCGAGACCGCCGACCGCCTGATCGCACATCACCTCGTCGATCGCGTCGGCGCCAGCTTCCAGGGCCGGATCTCCGGCGTCACCCGCGCCGGGCTGTTCGTCAAGCTGAACGATACAGGCGCCGATGGGCTGATCCCGATCCGCACGCTCGGCACCGAATATTTCAACTATGACGAGACCCGCCACGCGCTGGTCGGCACGCGCAGCGGTGCCATGCACCGGCTGGGTGACGTCGTCGACGTCCGTCTGGTAGAAGCTCAACCAGTCGCCGGTGCGCTGCGGTTTGAGCTATTATCGGAAGGCCAAGGCATTCCGCGCGGCAGAAATCAGGATCGCTTCACGCGCGGCCGCGCCAAGGAAAAGCCAAAGGAGCGGCCCGGGCGCAGCCCGCGGGAAAAAACGCGCAAACCGGAGAAGAAGAAATCCGGCGAGGCGAAGAAAGGCAAATCATGGCGGCGGTGATCCCTCCGACCAAGGTCTGGACCCGGGAGACGGGTCTTGTCGAGAAGCGCGACGTCTGGACCGCGATGAAGCGCGGTTTTCGCGGCCGCTGCCCGCGCTGCGGCGAGGGCAAGCTGTTTCGCGCCTTTCTGAAGGTCGACAATAATTGCTCGGTCTGCGGCCTTGATTTCACGCCGCATCGTGCCGACGATCTGCCGGCCTATCTCGTCATCGTCATCGTCGGCCATATTGTGGTGCCGATCGCGCTGATCATCGAAACCGATTATTCCCCGCCGGTGGCGCTGCAGCTTTCGATTTACCTGCCGCTGGTGATGATCCTGTCACTGGTGCTGCTGCAACCGGTGAAAGGCACGGTTGTCGGCCTGCAATGGGCGCTGCGCATGCACGGCTTTGACGACAATCCGCCGGAAGGGATTCCCCCGGTTTAAAATTCAAACAAAAAAGTCAGGGATGGAAATGACCGATACCGTGCAGGCCGTAAAGCAGGAAAAGCCGGAAGAGAAGGAAGCCGATCACCATCCCTATTGCCGGCCGAAGGATGCCGCGACGCTGATCCTGGTCGATCGCTCCAGCACGGTGCCGAAGGTTCTGGTCGGCAAGCGCCACGACAAGGTGGTGTTCATGCCCGGCAAGTTCGTGTTTCCCGGCGGGCGCGTCGACAAGGCGGACAATCGCGTGCCGGTGGCGGCTGCCATTACCAAAGAGCTTGAGGAAAACCTTGGGAAGGGCAGCCCGAAGATCAACACAGCGCGCGCCAAATCGCTTGCCATAGCTGCGATCCGCGAGGCCTGCGAAGAGACCGGCCTTTGCCTCGGGCGCAAGACCGAGGGCGCCGCGCCCAAACTCGACGGAGCCTGGAAGCCGTTTACCGACGCCGGCCTCCTGCCTGATCCGTCCGGGCTGTTCCTGATCGCGCGCGCGATCACGCCGCCGGGCCGCATCAAGCGCTTTGATACGCGCTTCTTCACCGCGGATGCCTCCGCAATCACCCATCGCGTCGAGGGCGTGATCCATCCCGATGCCGAGCTGGTCGAACTGGTCTGGGTCGAGATCGGCTCAAAACCGCTTGCCGATCTGCATCCGATGACCAAGAATGTGCTCGGCGAATTGGAGCGGCGCCTCGCCACCGGACCGTTGCGCCATGACGCGCCGGTGCCGTTCTTCCACTTCTATGGCGGCCGCATGCAGCGGGATGTTCTGGGCGAAGTGAAATCCAGCTGAAGAGTTTGGAGGGCTCCATGCGTTTCGCAAAACCCCTGCTCGCTTCCGTCGCGCTCTGCGGTCTGCTCGCATGGCCCGCACATGCCGAGCTCGATGTCGCCAAACTGAAGAGCACGATCGCCACCTCCTTCGAGAGCGACTACCCAAAGCTCGATGCGCTCTACAAGGACATCCACGCCCACCCCGAGCTTGCCTTCAAGGAGGTGAAGACGGCGGAAAAGCTTGCCGCCGAAATGCGCGCGATCGGCTTTGAGGTCACCGAGCACGTCGGCAAGACCGGCCTCGTCGCCATCTACAGGAATGGCGATGGCCCCACCGTCATGGTGCGCACCGAGATGGACGCCCTGCCGATGGAGGAGAAGACGGGCCTGCCCTATGCAAGCCGCGACAAGGCGATCTGGGAGGGCAAGGAAACCTTCGTGGACCATAGCTGCGGCCACGACATTCACATGGCGAGCTGGGTCGGCACGGCAAAGACGCTGGTCGGTCTCAAGGACCAGTGGAAGGGCACGCTGATGTTCATCGCGCAACCGGCGGAGGAGATCGGCGCGGGCGCGCTGGCCATGATCTATGACGGCCTGTTCACGCGGTTTCCAAAACCTGACTTGGCCTTTGGCCTGCATGATGGGCCCTTTCCGTATGGCTATATCAGCTACCGGGTCGGGATCGGCTCCTCCAGTTCCAACGGTCTCGCGATCAAGTTCAAGGGACGCGGCGGCCACGGCGCCTCGCCGCAATACACCGTCGATCCCATCATGCTCGCGGCGCGCTTCATCGTCGACGTACAGAGTGTGATCAGCCGCGAAAAGGACCCGACCGAATTCGGCGTGATCAGTATCGGCGCGATCCACGCCGGCACCGCGCCGAATATCATTCCCGACGATGCGATCCTGCTCGGCACCATCCGCACTTTCAAGCCGGAGGTGCGTGCCAAAATACTGGCGGGCGTCGAGCGCACCGCCAAGGCAGTGGCCGCGATGGCGGATGCGCCGCCGCCCGAGATCAATCTCACCGAGGGTGCAAAACCCGTGATCAACGATCCGGCCGTGGTCGCGACCGCCGAGAAGGTCCTGAAAGCGGCCTATGGCGACAAGTTCAGGACCTCACCGCCGGCGACCGCGAGCGAGGATTTTTCGGAATATGCCGACTCCGGCGTGCCCTCGATGTTCTTCAATATCGGCGTCTACGAGATGGAACGCTTCGTCGCGGCCCAGAACAAGAGCGGTCCCCCACTGCCTGCCAATCATTCGCCCATGTTCGCGCCGGTGCCAAAACCCACCATCGAGACGGGTGTCACCGCGATGACGCTCGCGGTGCTGAGCGCGTTCGACCAGCGGGCAAAGGGGCAGTAACGCTCACCGTCATTGCGAGCCAACGGGTCCGCGCGAAGCGCGGCCCGATGACAGGCTCCGCGAAGCAATCCATCTTTGCTCCGGCTGAGATGTGGATTGCTTCGTCGCTGGCGCTCCTCGCAATGACGATGTTGAGAGACCCTGCAAAAACGGAATAATCTTCCGGTGGCGCCTCAAGCGCGCCGTTCCTATCTCTTCGCTAACAAGAACCATTTCGGAACGGCCCATGGCACAACGTCAATTGAAACTCGGCGCGTTCATGCGGCCGGTCAGCCTTCATACCGGCGCCTGGCGCTATCCCGGCGCGTGGCCGGACGCGAATTTCAACTTCGCGCATCTCAAGGAGATGACCCGGAAGCTGGAGGCGGGAAAATTCGACGCCTTCTTCATGGCCGATCATTTGGCCGTGCTGAACATGCCGATCAATGCGCTCAAACGCAGCCACACCGTCACCTCGTTCGAGCCGTTCACCCTGCTCTCGGCACTCGCCGGCGCGACCGAGCGCATCGGCCTGATCGCGACGGGATCGACCACCTTTGACGCGCCCTATCACGTCGCCCGCCGCTTTGCCTCGCTCGACCACATCTCCGGCGGCCGGGCGGGCTGGAACATCGTCACGACCTCGAACCCGGACGCCGCGCTGAATTTCGGCCTCGACGACCACATGGAGCATGCCGAGCGCTACAAGCGCGCCCGCGAGTTCTATGACGTCGTCACCGGCCTCTGGGATTCCTTTGCCGACGACGCCTTCGTGCGCGACGTCGAGCAAGGGCTCTATTTCGATCCCGCGCGCATGCACACGCTCGACCACAAGGGCAAATATCTGAAGGTGCGCGGTCCCCTGAACATCGCCCGCCCCGTGCAGGGTTGGCCCGTGATCGTGCAGGCCGGCGCCTCAGATGACGGAAGGCAACTCGCGGCCGAAACGGCGGAGGCCGTATTCACCGGCGGCAGTCCCCTGCCCGACAGCCAGAAGCTCTATGCCGACATCAAGGGCCGCATGGAAAAAGTCGGCCGCGATCCCGAGCATTGCAAGATCCTGCCCGGCGCGATGGTGTTCGTTGGTGACAGCCTCGAGGAGGCGAAGGAGAAGCGCGCAAAACTCGATAGCCTCGTGCATTACGACAGCGGCATCGCCTCGCTCTCGATCGCGCTCGGCACCGACGCGTCCGGTTTCGATCCGGACGGGCAGCTGCCGGAGATCCCCGAGAGCAACGCCAGCAAGACCAGCCGCCAGCGCCTGGTCGATGTCGCCGCCCGCGATCATTTGACCGTGCGCCAGCTCGCCCAGCGCGTCGGCTCCTTCTCGGGGCTGTCTTTCATGGGCACGCCAAAGCTGATCGCCGACCAGATGGAGGAATGGCTGATGAGCCGCGGCTGCGACGGTTTCAACATCATGTTCCCCTATCTGCCGGAGGGACTGAACGACTTCGTCGACCAGGTGGTCCCGGAACTGCAGAAACGGGGGATTTTCCGCAAGGAGTACGAAGGCAAGACCCTGCGGGAGAATCTCGGCCTGCCCCGGCCGAAAAACCGGTTCTTTGAGGGTTAGCGCGTATTCAGCAAAAGTGGGCACCGGTTTTGCGTTAAGAATACGCGCAAAACATAGAAACTACCGGATTCATAGCCCTATTCGCCCCGAAAACCTTGACTTTGGGCGGTTTGCGGCTAGGTTGCCGCCAAGTCCGGGCCGGTTTGGCCGGCGCCTATTCCTATTCTCTGAGGTTCCTGAACATGGCCAAAGCGGTCACCATCAAGGTCAAGCTCGTGTCCTCGGCGGACACTGGTTTCTATTACGTTGCCAAGAAGAACTCGCGCACCATGACCGACAAGCTGGTCAAGAAGAAGTACGACCCGGTTGCGCGCAAGCACGTCGAATTCCGCGAAGCCAAGATCAAGTAATACGCGGGACAATCCTGACTTCGACGGGGCCCTCGGGGCCCCGTTTTTATTTTGCCGCCTTAGGGCGCTACGGCTCGGCCTATAGCTTGCATGTTTGGCGGGCGGCAGGTTCGCATGATCGCACCTCTGGATGAAGGCAACGTCGGTGGCTATTCGATCGCCTACAGCCGCGACGACACCTACTTTCCCGTCTACATCACCGCGGCACTCGCGGCGATCTTCGTCACGGCGAGCTGGATCACCGGCGCGCTCTATTGGCTGGTCGGCGCGCTCGCGGCCGCCGCCTTCACCTATTACAACATTCCCCTGCTGGAGACCGGCCGGCCCACCATCGGCGCCAACCAGTACGGCATCTTCCTGCAGGCCTTCGGGCTGATCCGCTGGCGCGCCATCGAGCGCATTGATCTCGCCGAGATCGCCGAGCGCGCGATGACCGTGCATGAGCTGCAGATCGTGCTCAGCACCCCGCTCGGCAGCGCTCTGGTGGTCGACTGGCGCAAGCAGCCGCGCTGGCGGCTGTTGATGCGGCTGCCCTGGCGCATGAGCCACAACAACATGGTGCGGGTGAATCTGGAGCCGTTCGACCAGCCGCCGGATGTGATTCACCGGACGTTTTTGCGGATGTGGCGGTTTTATCGGAGTTAGTTGGCGAGAATCCGTAGGGTGGGCAAAGGCGCGCGAGCGCCGTGCCCACCATCAAGTGCATCGCCCGCAATGGTGGGCACGCTTCGCTTTGCCCACCCTACGATTCACGTCCTCACCACCAGATTGTCATACACCTCCGGCCTGATCCCGTAAGTCCACGCCACCGCCTCGCGCGCGGTCTGCAGATTCGGCGGCACCTGCAGGAAAAAATGCTTGCGCGTGCCGTCGGGCTCGGGCGTGGCGTTGATCACCTCGACCGCGGCCCAGGCATCCGCGTGCAGCCAGGTCCGTCGCCACAAAATCCCCGTCTCGTCCTCGGCAATGCAGACCGCGCCGCCCTCCTCCACATAACGCTGCGGCGTCATGATCTCGATCATGCAGCGGCGCACTTGCACGTTCGCCTGCTCGTCGACCGCGGCCAGCGTGATCCTTTCCGGCCGCTCGATCATCCAGCGCGGCACTTCCACGCCGCGCCAGGCGAAAGCCGACCAGCCGTCGCGATAGCGCAGCGCCGGGCCCGTTGCGTCGTGCAGGCGGTCGCTGGCGTCGCCGCGCAACAGCTCCGGCCGCTCGGACAGCCAGCAGGTCTGCGCATGCGGCTGCAGCCAGCCCGCATTGGCCGCGAGCAGCGAGAGCCCGGCGAGCCGCTCGGTCTCGGCCGTGAGGCCAAGCACACGGCGCAGATAATCGCAAGTCGAAAGCCACGACAGGTCATGCGGGCCGGCGGCGTCATGGCGAAAGCCCTGCCGGCCGAGCAACGCCTGCACGACCGAGGACCATGACAGCGGCTCCGACCGGCGGTAGCGCGCGAGCAGCGAGGCGTTATCGTGCGGTGTAGCCTGCGCCACGGTTTCCGCAACTGCGGCCAGCAGCGCGTCGGCGGGATTTACGCTCTCCTCGATCAGCGCCATCAGCTGCCGCGACACCCGCCGCCGAAGCTGCGCAAACACCTGCCGGCGCGGTCCGTCGATCAGCGCCGGCCTGACGTTCGGCCCATCGGTATGACAGGCGCGGCGCGCCGCACGCGCCAGCCCAATCGGGCTATCGCACCAGACCATGCGCGCCGGCGCATCGAGGCCCGCTGCAAGATAAGCGAGCCGCACGCCCTCTTCCGCCGCGCCGCGGTCTGCGGGCTCGGTCGAGCGGCGTATTGCGGACCATCGCGCGTGATAACTGCGCAGCTCCAGCCGTTGCGCAGGCGTGAGCGCGCCGTGCTCAGTCGAAGATGACACGGGCGTCCCGCGGCCCGAGCTCGCGCTGGCGGCGGACGCGATAGGTGCCGCGCGGCAGCGTGACGGGTGCGTGCTCCTCATGCGTCACCCGCGCATAGGCGGAAGCGACCTGGAGATGCCCGATATAGAGGCCCGCCGGAATGTCGCGCGCGAGCAGCGCGTCGCGGAACATAGTCACGCGTTCCCAGATCGCGTGGCGGTGGCCGGTGATTTCGCCTTCCGCCAGCACCATCGCCATGCCGTCCAGATTCTCCTCGATCGTCCCCGTCGGCGCGACGTCGGCGACGCGTTCGAGCAACAGATCACCCTGTGCGAAGATTTCCCTCATGTGCCATCTCCTCGTGCTCGTGCAGCCCGCGCATGAGGCGGGCGCCCGGATTGTCTCCCCCTTGTGTTTTGTAAAACCCTTCCCGCGGGCGCGCGGCCCGCGGGAGGCTGATTGACCCCGATACTACCGCATTAAGGCCTACTGCACCACTTCCCCATGCAGGGCGAGATCGAGACCTTCGCGCTCGATGTCTTCCGAGACGCGCAGGCCGACGAACATCTTGATCACGAACAGGATGATCAGGCTGACCACGGCGTCGTAGACGAAGACGGTCCCAACGCCGATGCACTGGTTGAGGAACTGCCCGGGATTGCCTTCGAGCACGCCGGCCGTTCCGCCATACTGCTCGACCGCGAACACACCGGTGAGCAGCGCGCCGACGATGCCGCCTACGGCGTGCACACCGAAACAATCGAGTGCGTCGTCGTAGGAGAACATGTGCTTCAGGCCGGTGACGCCCCAGTAGCAGATGGCGCCGGCGGCGACGCCGATGGCAAAGGCGCCGACCGGCCCGACGAAGCCGGAAGCCGGCGTGATCGCGACGAGACCTGCGACCGCACCCGAGCAGATGCCGACCACGGTCGGCTTGCCCTTCAGCGCCCACTCCACCAGCATCCAGGTAAACCCGGCTACCGCCGTGGCGATCTGCGTGACCAGCATGGCCATGCCAGCCTGCATGCCGGCGGTGACGGCGGAGCCGGCATTGAAGCCGAACCAGCCGACCCACAACAGCGAGGCGCCGATGAAGGTCAGCACCATGTTGTGTGCCGGCCCGCTGTCCTTGCGTGGCCCAAGCATGATGGCGCACATCAGCCCCGCCACGCCCGCGTTGATATGCACGACCGTGCCGCCGGCGAAGTCGAGCACTTTCGCCCAGGCCGCATCGTTGCCTGAGTTGAAGATGCCGTCCGGTCCCCAGACCCAATGCGCGATCGGCGCGTAGACGAAGATCGCCCACAGCCCGATGAACCACAGCATGGCCGAGAACTTCATGCGCTCGGCAAAGGCGCCCGCGATCAGCGCCGGCGTAATGATGGCGAACGTCATCTGGAAGCAGATGTAGACGGCTTCCGGAATGGTCGCGGCCAGCGGATTGGGATTGCCGATGCCGCCCTTGCCGATGTCGCTCAGGATGTCCTTGAGGAACATGCGGTCGAGCCCGCCGATGAAGGGTGAGCCGGCGCGAAACGCCATGCTGTACGTGCAGGCCGCGAACAGGATGGTGACGAGGCAGGTCACGGCAAAGCTCGTCATTACGGTGTCGCCGACATTCTTCTTGCGCACCATGCCGCCATAGAACAGGCCGAGCCCCGGCACGGTCATCATCAACACCAGCGCGACCGAGGTCAGCATCCAGGCGGTGTCGCCGGAATTCGGTGTGCATTTTTCGAGTATCTTGCCGCCGCAGGCGGGCGGGCCTGCATCCTCGGCGAAGGCGGTGCCCCCAAAAGCGAGCCAGAGGAGCGCGATCCCCAACAGAACCAACGCTGATGTCAGAAACTTTCGGCGCGCATACGTACCTGTTTGCATTTGTCTTCCTCCAAGTCCCAAGTTCCCAATCTCAAGTTCCCAGTCTCAGTTTCTCCAAGTCCAAAGTGAAAAGTGCTGTGGTTGAACGGATATGCGCGGACGCGCGGCAACCTCCCGCCGACTGCGAGAGGTTTTGCGCGCGACACAAATTTTCTGATGCTCGTGGCGGCGATAACGCCGTCGCGTTCGGTCGGCTGAGGATTGGCAGCGGCTCGTTTCATGCGCCTGCCTTCCCTGGTGTCCCATGTCCCAGGCGGGAAAACGTCAGCGATGATTTCCCAATTCTTGGTCAGATAATGTTCAAGATTCGTGCCATTGAACACACCTGCACAACCCACTGAATCATTGGCGATTCAGTTTGGAAAACACGACAATGATTCTGACCATTGCTACCTCAAGTAGCAATGGTCGATGAAAAATTGGGCAGACTTACACGAAGATGAAGTGCACTACGCCGTGCGCAATACTGGCGGCGCGGTCGGCTTGATCAGCGCAAACGCGACCTGGATAATGCCGGCGGAGAGACCGACGGCCACTCCGATGCGCCAGGCCATGTTGTAGGAGCCGAGCGTGTCGTAGATCAGCCCGCCGCCATAGGCGCCGAGGAAGCTGCCGAGCTGATGGCTCATGAAGGCCAGCCCCTGGATCATCGCCTGCCACTGCAGGCCGAACAATTCGGCGACCGCGCCGGCAACCAGGGGCCCGACGCCGAGCCAGAGGAAGCCCATGAACGCGCCGAACACGAGCGTGGTCGCCGGCGTCGGCGGCATCATGAAATAAAGCCCGAGCACCAGCGAGCGGCAGATGTAGATGCCCCCCAGCAGCGCGAGCTTGTTCCAGCGTCCGCCGGCCCAGCCGAAGAACAGGCTGCCGAGCACGTTGAAGCCGCCGATGACGCCAAGCGTCTGTGCGCTCAGCATCGGATCCAGGCCGCAGATCAACAGATAAGACGGCAGATGCGTGGTGATGAAGACGAGCTGCATGCCGCAGACGAAATAGGCGCAGGTCATCACCACGAAAGAGGCATTGCCGAACGCCATCGACACGGCCGTGCCGGCCGAGACATTGCCGAGCTGGTCCGAGGACGGTTTTGGCAACGGCACCGCATCGACCTTGCCGGCGAACCAGGCCGCCGGCACCATGGCGAGCGAAAGCACGACAAAGCCGATCAGCCCTGCCCGCCAGCCGAGGTCCTGGTTCAACACCTGCCCGATCGGCGCCGACAGCAGCGCGCCGAGCGAACCCGCCGCTGAGACCATGCCGAGCACGGTCGAGCGCACCGTCGCCGGCACGGCGCGCGCGGCCACCGACATCGCAATCGCCGCCGCGGTGCAGGCGAGCGAGGTGCCGATCAGGACGCCGGCGCCGATCATCACGGCGAGGAAGCTGTGCGCCTCGGCCATCAGGATGAGGCCCGCGATATAGAGAACCGCGCCGACCATCATCACCGGGCGAAAGCCGTAACGCACCGTCCAGGCGCCGGCCAGCGGCTGCAAAAATCCCCAGGCGAGGTTTTGCACCGCAATCGCCAGCGTGAATTCGGAAATGGAGATGCCGACGTCATGGGTCATCGGCTGCATGAAGATGCCGAGCGACTGGCGCAGGCCCATGCTCAGGGTCAGCATCAGCGAGGCGCCGATCAGGATGGGAAGCGAGGGGCGAAGCGCTTTGAGCAGGGGCATGGTTGTTGTTCCCTCTTCTTCCTGGCGGGTTCTTACGGCGGATTTGTTCCAAATCGCCGTCCGGCAAGCATCATGGCTTGATTACACAGGTCGGTGTAATTAGATTGAGGTTCTGCCGTTTGTCAAGCTCAAGATTACACAGGTCTGTGTATATGCCGTCAGCCGAAAAAACCGACATGAAGGAGCGGATCCTGCAGACCGCCGACCGGCTGTTTTATCTGGAGGGCATCCGCGCCATCGGCGTCGACACCATTGCGGCCGCCATCGGCATCAGCAAGCGCACGCTCTACAACCACTTCCCGTCCAAGGACGCGCTGATCGCGGCCTATCTGGAGCGGCGCTTTGTCAAGGCGCGGCCGTCGGACAAGTCGCCGGTGGAGCAGATCCTCGGCACCTTCGATTCGCTGGAGCGGCGGTTTGCGGCCAAGGACTTTCGCGGCTGTCCGTTCGTCAATGCGGTCGCCGAGCTCGGGCCGAAGGACCGCGCGGTAAAGAAGATCGCGATCGCCTTCAAGGAAAGCCGCAGGCTCTGGTTCCGCGACCTGCTGGCCGAGCTTGGCGTCAAGGACGCGGACGCGCTCGCGACCCAGCTCCAGCTTCTGGTCGACGGCTCGATCGCGCTGGATCTGGTGCGCGACGATCCGTCGATGGCGCGCGCGGCCAAGCAGGCGGCCCGCGCGCTGCTGGTCAATGCAGGTGTCGAGGTCGGACGACAAGCCTGAGCCCTTACGACGCCAGCGCCGTCCGGATCATTCGGGCGAGGTCGGAGCTGACGTAAGGTTTTGCCAGCAGCAGCACCCCGGCATCGAGCCGCCCGTGGTGCACGATCGCATTCTCGGTATAGCCTGATGTAAAGAGCACCTTGAGCTCCGGGCGCCGCTTCTGTGCCTCGGTCGCAAGCTGCCGGCCGTTCATCCCCCCGGGCATGATGACGTCGGTGAATAACAGATCGATGCGCCCGGGGCCGTCGATCGTTTCCAGCGCCTCCGCGGCATTTTTGGCGGCAAACGTCTCGTAGCCGAGGCGCTTGATCTGCGCCACCACATATTCGCGAACCAGCGCATCGTCCTCGACAATCAATATCGATTCGTCGCCGCGTTCGGCCGCGCCGGCGCCAGCCTCGTCGGCTTCCGCATCCTCAAGGGGCGAGGCCTGCGGCAAATAAAGCTTCACGGTCGTGCCGTGTCCCGGCTCGCTGTAGATTTTGACATGCCCGTTTGACTGCTTGACGAAGCCATAGACCATGCTGAGCCCGAGACCCGATCCCTTTCCAAGGCCCTTGGTGGTGAAGAACGGTTCAAACACCTTGTCGAGCACGCTGCCGGGAATCCCCTCCCCCGTGTCGCTCACCGCGATCAGCACGTAGCTGCCCGGGCTCACCTCGGGATTCATCGCAGCGTAGTCCGCATCGAGCACGACGTTCCTGGTTTCCAGCGTCAGCTTGCCGCCGTCCGGCATGGCATCGCGCGCGTTCAGGGCAAGGTTCAGGATCGCGGTCGAGAGCTGGCTTGGGTCGATCAGGGCCGGCGAGGAATCATGCGCCAGCATCGAGACGATTTCGATCTGTGCGCCCAGCGTCGGCCGCAACAACAGCGCAGCGTCGACCACCAGCGCGTTGACGTCGGTGCTGCGTGGCTGCAGCGGCTGACGACGGGCAAACGCCAGCAGGTGCCGGGTCAGGTCGGCGCCTCTCGTTGCGGCGGAGCTGATCATATCCGTCATCTGGCTGAGATGCGGACGATCCTTGACCGCATCGCCGAGCATTTCGATGCATCCGATGATCACGGTCAGAATGTTGTTGAAGTCATGCGCGACGCCGCCGGTGAGCTGGCCAACGGCTTCCATCTTCTGCGCCTGCCGGACCTGGGCCTCGGTGGCCTCGATCTCCTGAAAACGCCTGACCATCGCCTCGGCATTTCGGCGTTGCCTGGTTTCTTCCTCGAGCGCCGCATAGGCCTGCTGAAGCTGGACGCGTGTCGAAATCGCGAGGAACCGCGGCAGCAGCAGCAACAGGCCGACCGTGATGATTGCCGAGATCGGTGCCAGAACGCCCTTGACGGCGGCCTCCAACCCGTAAGCCGGGACCCACAAGGTCAGGATCGCCAGCAGGCGGCCCACCCCGCAGATAACGGCGAAGACCGCGAACCCCCAGAATATGACGCGGAACACCACCAGAATTTCGTGGTGGCGCCGCCACGCGAAGAACGCGAGAACGAAGGCGATCGTGAAGAAAGCGCAGGCGAGCAAGGCGTCGGAAACGGCATTCACCCAGATCAATTCCGGCTGCCACAGCATACTGGCGCCATGGGGAAGAAACGTCGGCGACATGTCCAGCCTATCTCCGCGAAAACGGCCCGCACCGGCGCAGTCGCGATTTGATTTGCCGCCGGAACAACCGGCCAAATCATTCAGTTTTCCACGAACTGCGCAAGCACAACCTCGACAGGCGTGAGCGGTGAAGAAGCTCCGCTCGGGGTCGCGGCATGCTGACGGCCAAGGGCGACACCCGTCCGTCAAAAGCAGCTTCGTCTTGACGGCTGATCGGTCCGACGACGGATCGATGCGGCAATTCCCCGTCTTTGACGGTTCCAGAATTAACCCGCAGCTTCGGCATTAATCTAAATTAACAAGCTTAACCGACGCATTGTATTGCGCGATGGCGCACGGCAACTCAGGATTTTGGCACCCAACGCGTCCCTCAACCTTAACTACAGGGAGTAGTCGTAATGGTGCAGACAACTGGAAGGCCCTTGACTGATATGGAGCGCGAAATCCAGGCGGAGGTTCGTAGCAGACCCTCGCTCTACGAACCGCGTTCTGTGCTTCCCACTCCGCCGACGGTCGGTGCGCCGACGCTTGCGATGCCGGACTATGTCGAGCACCGCGACGGCGCCACCGAAATCGGCAAACTGTCCGCAGAAGCCGTGGTGCGTGAATACGAAGCGACGGCCAAAGAGATCGAGGCGATGGGCGCCGAGGTGCTTGAACGCGTCAAGCAGTGCGAGGCGATGACCCGCGATGCGGTTGCAGTGACCGAGGAGCTCCGGGAAATCGCCGGGCGTTATCGCGAGGAAGCCAAGCGCGCTTTCGATCACATTGAGAGCTGTTCCCTGGTCGTCGCAGAAGCGCGCAAGACCTGCACCGAGTTGAAGGACAAGATCGCCGTCTCGCTCGGGCCGGATCGGCTGAAGGCCAAAAAGAAGTGACCCATCGGGTGCCATTGAACGGCGTGCCGTAACGCGGGCGATCTGTGCGCCTGCCTGGAGGCTTCCGTGCACACAGTTGTTGGAAAACGATCGCGGGTCCCGCGATCACGCAGCTCGCCCGAACGCGCCAGCAACGCGCCGCAGCTCATGCGGGCGCGCAAGACCGAGGCCATGATCCTGGAAGTCATGCCCGTCAGGGCCTGGCTCGGCTGCACGGCGGTTTCACGGCTGATCGGTGCTGCAGAAGATCGCAAGACGCGAGCCCGCCTCGACCGCCTGGTGCGCGACGGCAAGATCGAATGCAAACGCGAACAAGGCACGCACGGCCCGATCTATCTGTTCCGCAGGCTTTCGTGAACCTCCCGCCCGTTGGCCCCTGGCTGAGAAAGCCGGCTGACGGATGGATCGGCCTTCTCGCGTCGATCCTGGTGTGGGTCTTGGCCGTGTGATAACGCGGCGGAGGGGGTATCGGCGGGCTGCGACAGGCGGGCTGCGCTGCAAGGTGACAGTTTCGAGCATATTTTTCCGATTTCGGTCTGGGAGGCAACCTGGTTCATCATCGGGCCAACCTGACCGGCTCTCAGGCTGTGCGGAGCCTGCAGTCGGGCTGTCTCAGGCAGCGATGGCCGCGAGCAGCGGCTTGATGCCGACGATATTCAGCACCCGCGTCATGTTGTATTCGAGCACACAGAGCGCCATCTCGGTCGCAACCTTGGGCAGCGTCTTGCACAAGAAGTGCGTCGCGCCCATGCGCATCTTCAGTGTACCGAACGGATGCTCGACCGTCTCGCGCCGCGTGCGCATCGCCTCGGGGTTCTTGTCGAGTCGCTCCTGCACCGCCTCCACCACCTGCTCGTGCTCCCAGCGGGTGATCCGCCGCTCCGGACCTTTCGTGCATTTCGCCTTGAGCGGACAGGCTCGGCACGCATTTGTCCAATACCGGCGCATGTTCTGGCCGTTTTCAACGGTCGTCATTCGATAGGTGAGTTGCTCCCCGGCCGGGCAGCGATAAACATCCTCCTCAGCCAGATACACAAAATCCTGCTTGCCGAAACGGCCTTCCGCTTTGGCACCAGATGTCATCGGCTTCGGCAACGTCACGGTGACGCCGGCGTCCTCGCACGCCTTGATCTCCTCGCCGTTGAAGTAACCGCGATCGGCGACGGCCTCGAGTTTCTCGACCTGCAACGCTTCTTTGGCCGCCTGCGCCGTATTCGCGAGTTGCGAGCGATCCGAGCCCACATTCGTTACCTCGTGCGCAACGATCAGATGGTTCTCGGTGTCGACCGCCGTCTGCACATTGTAGCCCACGATGCCGGAGCCGCGCCCGCTGGTCGCCATAGAGCGGCTGTCGGGATCGGTGAACGAAACCTGCTTATCGGGCGAGGCCAGAACCTGCTTCTCGATAGCCGCCAGCTTCGCCATTTCGGATTTCAACTTCTCGAGTTTTCACCGCGGCCAACAGCTATTCGGGCGGCACGACGATCACGGCCGGCACGCTCGCGGTCGCCAACGCCGGTGCGCTCGGCACCGGGCCGGTGAACCTCGCGGTCGGTGACGGTGCCGCCGCCCTGCAGGTTGACGAATTGCGCGCCGAATCCGGCGAGGTCGATGGTCGCGCCGACATCGACCAGCGTCTTGGGCGAGTTGAAGAACAGGAAGGTGAAGCCGGCGTCGCCGGCCTCCAGGGTGCCGCCCTGCACCTGGATGGTCGCCCCGCCTTCGTCGCTGATCTGCGATCCGGCCGGCGTGTGCCAGATCACGGTGCCGTTCTGGCCCGCCGGCCCGAATACGACTGTGCTGCCGTTCGTCAGGGTCCAGGGGGTGGTGGAATCCAGATTGAGGGTGGTGCCCGGCGCGGCCGCGATCGCGAGCGTCCCGTTGAGCTGCAGCGGATTGGTGAGCGTCTCATTGGCCGTGCCGAGGAGCAGGCCGCCGTCGATGGTCAGCGGCCCGGTCCCGAGCGCGGCCGCGTTGCCGACCTCGAGGATGCCGGCGGCGCCGATCGTCACGCCGCCGCCGATGCTGTTCGCACCGTCGAGCACGGCGGCGCCGCGATCGAGGGTTAGCGCTCCCGTCAGCGTCAGCGAGCCGGCCGTGCTCTCCTGCAAGGTCGTGGTGAAATTGTCGAGCGTCAGGCTGTTGGCGGTATCCGCCGTCGTGACCGCGACGGTGTACGTGCCGGCCGCCGCAATCGTCACATCGTCGGCCGAATTCGGCCGCGTGCCGGTCGACCAGTCCGCTGCGTCCGACCAGTCGCCGTCGACCGGGTTGTTCCAATTGATGTCAACCATTTTGCTCTCCGCGGCTTCGGATGACGCGCGGTGACGCGCGCGCCCGGCGGAGTAGACCTTCCGCAGCGTCCGCGAAAATATTGTCTGGGTATCGATACGATAGGCGCGAGCTATCAGGCCTGGATCTCCGTCGCCTCGCCCCACCCGCCTTCCCGGAGGCCCAACAGAGCCGGGGAGCGAGATCGGGGTTAGACTAGCCCCCGGACGCGTCCACACAGGCCAGGCAGGGGTGGTTCCAGCGCCCGGAATGGCGCGACTATTTTGGGACGGGTCCTACAGCCAAAGGTCGCTCCATCAATGCAATCGCATGCGGGTCACGGCGTCGGCCGATCCGGCGGCCTGACGGTCCGGGATCATTCGGCGCGGTCGGCAATGTCTGGCCCGCGGTCCGCGGCCGTGTTCTCGCCGGCCCTGCGGGTCGCAATTGCCGGCTGCCCGAGCCATTGCGTGCGCATCGCCTCGCGGACGAATGCCCCAACAGCCGGCGAGTGCGGCCGGCCGCGCACCGTGACGAGATTGACCTCGCGCCAGAACTCGGGATCGACGGCGGGGCGCGCCACGACATCCGAACGGTCGACGCAGAACTCCGGCAGGAAGCCGAACCCGAGGCCGGCCGCGATCATCGACAGGATCCAGTCGTCCCGCTCGCTGCGATAGATCATCTTCACATTCGTCCCGTGCTCGCGCCAGACCGGTCCCGCATAGCCGTTGAACTCGCAGTTGACGCGGTTGAGATAGCACTCGCCGTCAAGCGCGCGCACCGGGATCGCGTTGAGCTGCGCGAGCCGGTGTTGCGGGTTGACCACGAACATCATCTGCTCGCGAAAGAGCGGCATGTAATGAAGCCGCTCGTCTTTCTGGCCGCCCGCCAGACAATAGAGCGCCACTTCCAGGTCGCCGTTGATCAGCTGTTCCTGCAGCAGCCTGGCCTGCGCATCGGCCAGCTGCAGCTCCAGCCCCTGATGGCGCGAGTGCACGGCGGCGATGAGATCGACGAGATGCCGCGGCGCGATCGTGCACATGATCCCGAGCTTGAGGACGCTGTTTTCCAGGCGGCCGAAATTGCCCGCCAGCTCCTTGACCTGCCGGCTCTGCTCGTAGATCTGGGTCAGATACGGCAGCACCATGCTGCCGAGCTCGGAGAGATGCGTGTGCGCGCGCTCCCGGTGAAACAGCGGGCCGCCCAGCTCCTCCTCGAGCTGCTTGATCGCCCGCGTCAGCGACGGCTGGGCGACGTTACAGCGCTCCGCCGCGCGGGTGAAATTCAATTCCTGACAGACCGCCAGAAAGTAGCGGACCTGGTGCATCTCCATATCGGGTCCTCGTTGACGCGGGAGCCGCGTGGCGACGCCGGCATGTCGCACGACCGCGGCGAACGATTCATCGCGCGCGCCAGGCTCCCGGTGGAGCGTTGGCGACCGCTGCCGCACTCGCGAAGATAGTGATAACCCAGATGAGCCGTCTGACAAGGTCGTGGACCCGGCTTGCGCTGGCAAGTTAATGTTCAGTCATGGTGTCCGCGACCAGGCGCAAATTCGGCCAGGTCGTGCGATCAGCCTCGTCGTAACGCGCATAGAGCCACATGATCATGGCACGCTGAGAAGCGGACATCAGGGCAAGATTTCGACAAGTCTGCTTTGTGCCCATCAACGGAAGTGAGGTGAATGGTCCGGCCCAGGTAACGTCCGACGCACTCCGCGGTCCGCGACCTTTAGGGCAGACGCATACGATCTTCGAGCCACACCGGTACACCACTCAGCTTCCTGATGAGAGCGATCAGGTTGCCGGCTCCGGTTGCCGAATGGAAGGCACCGCTGCCTACTCGCCCGGCGGCCCGCGCCTGACCGACCCAAATCAGCTGGGCGACGGCACGGAAGACCTCATAGTAGAGCAAAGCCTGATCATCGAGCGGCCGGAGCGTCCGGTACGTGCGCTCGTACCGTCGTAGAGTTGCGCCGATAATCGCGTGTGCCGTAACACGCAAGGCCCATGGCAGAGCAAGCGGAACGGCGGAGATGTTGGCGATCGCTGAACCAACATCCATGGCGGGCTCTGCAATGACCGCATTCGCCCAGTCGATGACGCCGGTAGGCTGGTTCTTGTCGGCAAGGATGTTCAGCGGATGAAAATCGCCATGGCAGATCGCAGCCTCTCGTGCCTGCGCAGGTCGATGATCGTCCAACCAGGCAAGGCCGGATTTCAGGCCGATGAGATCGCTCCGTTCGACAATCGTGCGGAGCCGTGCCAACTGGCCTTCGAAGGTGATGGCTTCCGCATCGATGCCCGCCGCCGTTACCGCCCGCAGCAGGGTTTCGGCCGGCAATTGATGCAGGCGGATCTGCATAGCTACCCATTGGTCGATTATCCGGCCAAGCAGAGCCGGAAGGCTGAACAGCAGCTGCAGTTGCCCGACAAGGGAGGTGCCGGCGCCCAAACTCTCGATACCATGGGCCAGGGTTTGTCCCGATAATCGGGTCATGACCATGAAGGGTCCGCCGAGAATACCCGGATCGCTTTCCGTCACCATCACGCGGGGTGTGGGAAAGCCCATTTCGGCGAGCGTATTCTGGACGACGGTTTCCAGCTTCACCCGCCCTGGATCGGCATCGGCGTGACTGAGGCGCAGGATCAACGGCCCCACCAAAGAAGGCGGAACACGATCAAGTGTGAAGCCAAAGATCGCGGCGTCGAAGCCGCCCTGAATGCGCGCCGGCCCGGCTATATACACCGCGTCCGGGCAGCCAAACACGTGCGCCAGATGACATAGCAGTCGTTGGGCCACTTCTGCGTCATCGAACTGATGCATCGCGATGAACTTCCGCTCCCTCAACGCCAGGTACGGTTATCACTCCCAAACGCAGCTGTCCTGTCACGACCCCGCAAGGACAGTAGGTTTTGTATGGGAGCTGGAGAGTCCGGTCCGGGTCGCGTTGATCGTGGGCCGGCTCGTCCCCGCATCGACGCGCGTGGATATTTTCTTTGCGATTATCTCAGCCACAACGGGTCTTAGACGACTTGCGAGACGGTCTGGTTTTCATCTTCGCGACGTTCCCGAGACGGTCACATTCAATCCGTTCAGAAATCGCGCATAGCTCGCCATGAAGGCACGAATTGCAGTCCCAAGTTATTAATTCTGGATGCGTCGCCCTGATGTCCCGGCATGCCTTCCGAAGAGTTCGCAGAGGCTTGAGTAGATATTCGCTAGCCATGAGTTCATCTCCAAGGGGGAATCACTCATCGTCACCTGACAAAAGGATCGACCGGTCAGGTGCGGAAGTTTTTGATTTGGATCAATGCCCAGGCAGTCGCTTAGTGGGCACGGCGCTTGCGCGCCTTTGTCCACCCTACGCGGCTTCGTCCGCAATGACGGAGAGATTGTTTGAAATTCAGATCGAAAGCCGGCTCACGCCGCCTGCGACACCACGCGGTTGCGGCCGTCGTGCTTGGCGCGGTAGAGCGCGGTGTCGGCGCGCTTGAGGACATCGCCGACCGCCTCGCCCTTCTTCTCCAGGACGGAGATGCCGATCGAGATCGTGACCTCGATGCGCTTGGTGGCCTTGTGGATCGCGAACGGCTCGCCCGCGATCGAGCGGCGCAGGCGTTCGGCGACCATGCCGGCGACATGCAGGTCGGTCTCGGGCATCACGATCACGAACTCCTCGCCGCCATAGCGGCAGGCGAGATCGATGCCGCGGATCGACTTGCGGATGCGCACGGCGAATTCGCGCAGCACGTCGTCGCCGGCATCGTGGCCGTAATTGTCGTTGATCGACTTGAAATAGTCGATGTCGAGCATCATCAGCGCCAGCGGCTTGCCGCGCGCCGAGGCCTGTTCGGCGAGCGTCGCCAGATGGCTTTCCATGTAGCGGCGGTTATGCAGGCCGGTCAGCGCGTCGGTGATCGCCATCTCGATCGAGTTCTGCACGTTGTCGCGCAGATCGTCGGCATAGCGGCGGCGCCTGATCTGCGTGCGCGCCCGCGCCAAGAGCTCGTTCTTGTCGACCGGACGCGGCAGATAGTCGTTGACGCCGATCTCGAGCCCGCGGAGCAGCCGCCCATTGTTCTCGATGTCGGCGATGGCAAGGATCGGCACATGGCGCGTGCGCTCCAGCGAGCGCGCCTGGCTGCAGAGCCGAAGCCCGTCGAAATTCTCGAGATCGAGCGAGACGATCAGGAGGTCGTAATTGCCTTCGGCGGCGTGAAACAGCGCTTCGGCCGGATTGGGCTCGACATCGACGTGGTGCTCGGCGGCGAGCACCGGCGCGAGGCGCTCATAGGAAGGCTGCCGGTCGTCGACCAGCAGGATGCGGCCGCCCTTGCCGGTATCGTTGACCGCGCCGCGCTCCGGCGCCTGCACGCCGATCTCGAGCGAGGTGAGCGCGCGCATGCGCAGCTCGTCGGTCATCATCTTCAGCCGCGTCAGCGAGCGCACGCGCGCGATCAGCACGAGATCGGACACCGGCTTGGTGAGGAAATCGTCGGCGCCGGCCTCGAGCCCGCGCACGCGATCGGCGGGACTGTCGAGCGCGGTGATCATCACCACCGGAATGAAATGCGTCACCGGATTGGCTTTCAGGCGGCGGCAAACCTCAAAACCGTCCATGTCGGGCATCATCACGTCGAGCAGGATGATGTCGCATTCGGCGCGCTGGCAGATCTGCAGCGCTTCGGCGCCGTTCGCCGCCGTCAGCACATCGAAATATTCAGCCGACAGCCGGGCTTCCAGCAGCTTCACGTTGGCGGGGACGTCGTCGACTACCAGGATACGCGCGGACACAGCTACTCACTCCCTACCCTATAAATCGACGGACGGTCTCAATGAACTTGCCGACGGAAATCGGTTTGGACAGATAGGCTTCGCAGCCGCCTTCGCGGATGCGCTCTTCGTCGCCCTTCATCGCGAAGGCGGTGACGGCGACGATGGGGATGGCACGCAGCTCCGGATCGTCCTTGATCCAGCGCGTGACTTCGAGGCCGGACACCTGCGGCAGCTGGATGTCCATCAGGATCAGGTCGGGACGCATCTGACGGACGAGGTTGAGCGCCTCGTGGCCGTTGCTGGTGCCAGAGGTCTGATAGCCGTGCGCTTCCAGAAGGTCGCGAAACAGCTTCATGTTGAGCTCGTTGTCCTCGACGATCAGGACGGTTTTTGCCATCCCGCCCCTCCCATCCTTGTGCTACAGGCCAGCTTAAAGGTTGCTTATACGGCGACAAGCTTAGGCGCCGACAGGTAAATTCAAACTAGCTGCAGATTCGCTCTAACCCGTTAAGTAGGGGTTTTAACTTCCGCGACGTGGTTGCCACTTGCTTGAACAGTTTCGAAAGACTCGGGCATGATGGTTTGCAAATTAGAGACCATAAGTTAACGGAAAGGCAAATGGACGCTTGAAAAAGCCTGTTCAAAACCCCCGGGAAGTAGCTGAAATCGTTGCGATTCAGGCCCTGAGCTTCGTCGCGGGCGATCCGGAGCGGCTGGGGCTGTTTCTGGCCGAAACCGGGATCGGGCCAGGCACGCTGCGAAAATCGGCCGCCGATCCAAAATTTCTGGCGAGCGTGCTCGACTTCGTGCTGCGCGATGACGCAACCGTGAAGGCGTTTGCGAAGGCTTCCGAGTTGCACCCGACCAACGTCATGGCGGCGCGCGAAGTGCTGGGCGATCCTGATTGGGAGCGCGACGTGCCGTGAGCACGCCTGCGCGAGCCGTGAGCGCGCCGACCTGCTTTTGCCGGGACTGTCTCGGCGATCTCGAGGCCAAGGCAAGGCGCTGCGGCCATTGCGGCTCCCCTCGCCTCGTGCGCCATCCCGCGCTCGCCCGGCTTTCGCTCGCGCATATCGATTGCGACGCGTTCTACGCCACCGTGGAGAAGCGCGACAACCCCGACATCGCCGACAAGCCCGTGATCATCGGCGGCGGCAAGCGCGGCGTGGTGTCGGCGGCCTGCTACATCGCGCGCACCTACGGCGTGCGCTCGGCGATGCCGATGTTCAAGGCGTTCGCGCTGTGCCCGCAGGCTGTCGTGATCGGACCCGACATGGCGAAATATGTCCGGGTCGGCCGCGAGGTGCGCCAGGCCATGCAGGCGCTGACGCCGCTGGTCGAGCCGCTCTCGATCGACGAGGCGTTCCTCGATCTGTCCGGCACCGAGCGCGTGCACGGCATGATACCAGCCAAGGTGCTGGCCAGGTTCGCGCGGGAGGTCGAGGCCAATATCGGCATCACCGTTTCCGTTGGATTGTCGGTGAACAAATTTCTGGCCAAGGTCGCCTCGGACCTCGACAAGCCCCGCGGCTTCGCCGTGCTGGACCAGGAAGAGGCGCGCACGATGCTGGCGGACAAGCCGGTCGGCTTCATCTTCGGCGTAGGTCCCGCGACGCAGGAAAGGCTGTCGCAGCGCGGTTTCCGGATCATCGCCGATCTGCAGCGCGCCGATGAGATCGAGCTGATGAAGCAGTTTCCAAGCGAGGGCCGCCGGCTGTGGCGGCTGGCGCGCGGCATCGACGACCGCCAGGTGGTGCCGGACCGCGGCGCCAAGACGATCTCCAGCGAGACCACGTTCGAGAACGACATCCGCGATTTCGCGACGCTGGAAAAGCTGTTGTGGCGGCTGTCGGAAAAGGTCTCGTTGCGGCTGAAGAACAGCGATCTTTCCGGCCTCACCATCACGCTGAAGCTGAAGACCGCCGATTTCCGCCAGCGCACGCGCTCGCAGTCGATCGCGGCGCCGACGCAGTTGGCGGCCAAGATCTTTGCGGTGTCGCGAGAAATGCTGGCGAAGGAGATCGACGGCACCGCCTTTCGCCTGATGGGCACCGGCGTCAGCGCGCTGCGCAAGGGCTCGGAGGCCGACGACACCGACATGCTCGACCGCCGCGCGGCGCATGCCGAGCGCGCGATCGACGATCTGCGGAAGAAGTTCGGAAAGGCCGCGGTGATCCGCGGCATTGCCTATGACGGGCCGGAGCAGGACGAGGAATGAACGAGGCCAACGGGTCCGCGGCGAGCGGGCCCCGTTGGCTTTTGAAGCGACGATCAATAGGCCGGGCCGGTGCCGGGTTCGCAGGGGACATCGTTGGTCCAGGGATCGCCGGCGAACGAGCCGACGCGAGGCGCCGGGACGCAGCGATAGCCATAGCCGCGGTATCCATAGCCGGCATAGGCCGCGTCCGGCGCATACTGCGCAGGATCGGCAGAGGCGGCGGCATGACGCGTCACATGGTGCTCGCGGGCCATGGCGGGGGCAGCGATCACGGCCGCAGCGAACAGGACGGCCGACAGGAGTTTGAGTTGGGTCATTCAATTTCTCCGTTATTTGTTCGAAGCCAATCGTGCTTGGCCTCGCAACGGACATGAGAAAGGCCTTTGGCGATTTACAGGGGGTTTGCCGCTCACGTTATTTCAACGACCCGCGAGGACGGCGATCCGTCCAATCGCGATCACTTGCAGGGCTTGGAATCCTTGACGTCAAACTTGCCCATCGCGCCGGAGATCACGAAATCGTTGTAGTCGAGCACCAGCGCGCGCGAGACGCCGTTCTCGTACAGCTCGAAGGACATCGAATAGACCGGGGTCTGCTCGCCTTCCTTCTTCAGCGCATCGCGATCATAATAGCTCACCGTCACCGGCCAGCGCGTCAGCGACTTCATATGCTCGTCGGCGGTGGACGGATCGGGAGAAGCAATTTGCTTGTCGCCGGCGATCGGCTGGCCGATCACCGAGAGCGTGTTGTAGACCTTCTCGCCATTGTCGGAGCCGTCATAGACGCTCAGCTCCAGCAGCGACTTGCCGTCCCTGGCGGCGGCGATGATGCGCTGGATCTGCTCGGTCGGAAACACGGTCGCGCCGTCGAGCGTGAAGGTCTTGGCCTCGGGCTGCTTCAGCTTGACGGTGATTTTGTCGCCGGTCCGTTCCGCGATGCCGTCGACGGGATTGGGATCGTTGTCGTTGGTGCGGGCGTCGATCTTGAAGCGGTAGCTCTTGCCCTCGCCGTCTTCCCAGGAGCTCGAGCGCAGGTCGCTCAGCATCATCTTGCCTTCGCCGATCTCGAGCTCGGAGACCTGGCGGAATTCGCTGGTGTAGCCCTCGCAGGCGCTGCCGGAGAAATTGTAGAGGATGCGGCCGCGCGCGCTGTTGACGGGATTGGAGCCGCGCGACTTGACGAGGCTCAGCTCGTACAGCGCCTGATGCGGCAGGAACGATCCGGCGGCGGCGGCTTTTGCCGGCCCGCACGCAACCGCAACGAGGGCCAGCAAGGCGAACGAGGTCCGCAGCGATCGATCCATGACGGTCCTTTGGCACTTCTCAAGGAGATTCGACACATTACTGGCCACATCATTGCGCCGCAACTGGGGCCACGTCACGGAAACGTGCTAATTTTGGGCACCAGTCCACCAAAACACACATCCACGCCATCGCTTGCATGTGCTGGCGCGATGCGCGAAATAAGCAAACCTGTACAAAAATTCATCAGCATCAATCGGGGATCGAACATGGCGGGCGCGATCGAGCAGAAACTGGCTTCACTGGGCATCAATCTGCATGAAGCGCCCATGCCTGTTGCCAACTATGTCGGCTTCGTTCGTACCGGCAACCTGCTGTTCGTCTCCGGCCAGGTCTGCTTCGATCCCTTGGGCAAGCTGATCGCCAAGGGCAAGCTGGGGGCCGGCGTCAGCATCGAGCAGGGACAGGCGGCGGCGCGCGGCTGCGGCATCAATCTGCTGGCGCAGGTCAAGGCCGCGCTCGGCGATCTCGACAAGGTCGTGCGCGTGGTGCGGCTCGGCGGCTTCATCAATTCGGCGCCGGATTTCCTCGACGGACCCAAGGTGTTGAACGGCGCCTCCGACCTGATGGTCGAGGCCTTCGGCGACAAGGGACGCCATGCCCGGACCACCGTCGGCGTCGCTTCGCTGCCGGCGGACGCCGCGGTCGAGGTCGAGGGATTGTTCGAGGTCGCTTGAGGTGCGCGCACCGGATTGGCTGACGGCGCGGCCGGTCGCTCATCGCGGCCTGCATGATGCCACCCGCGGCATCATCGAGAACATGCCTGCGGCGGCGCAAGCCGCGATCGCGGGCAACTTCGCCATCGAATGCGACATCCAGCTCACCTCCGACGGCGAAGCGATGGTGCATCATGACGACGAGCTCGGCCGTCTCACCGAAGGCAGCGGCACGCTGCTGACCAAGACGGCGGCGGAATTGAAGGCCGTGCGCTTCAAGGGCACGGCCGAGCGGATGATGACACTCTCCAATCTCTGCGATCTCGTCGCCGGCCGCGTGCCGCTGGTGATCGAGGTGAAGAGCCACTTCGACGGCGACCGCAAGCTCGTGAAGCGGATGGCCGAGGTGCTGTCGGCCTATCGGGGCCCGGCAGTCGGCATGTCCTTCGATCCCGACCAGGTGATCGCGCTGCGCGAGCTGCTCCCCTCGCGCCCGCGCGGCATCGTCGCGGAACACGATTACACCGCGGAGGACTGGCCGGAGGCTTCGCCCGAGCAGCGCCACGGCATGACGCATATGCGCCACTTCTTCCGCACCCAGCCCGATTTCGTCGCCTACTGGGTCAATGAACTGCCCTCCGCGGCACCCTGGCTCGCGCGCAACCTGTTCCGCTGCCCGCTCCTGACCTGGACGGTGCGCACGCCGGAACAGCGCGCCCGCGCCGCGCGGCACGCCGATCAGATGATCTTTGAAGGCTTTGTGCCGGGAACCTGATCCTCGCTCTCTGCACTTGAACTCTGTGCTGCAATGCACGATCTTTGCGGCGGACCACTAAAGAGCCTCGATGGACTCTTCGGAAATAACGCTCGAAGCCGTGCCCTCCGTCGGCGATGTTCCCGCCGAGGAATGGAATGCCTGCGCGAGCCCGACGGTCGACCTGAGCGGGCTCGACACGCTGGCGCCCGCCGGCTCCTGTGCCGACTCAAAGCCCTATTACAACCCCTTTGTTTCCCATGCTTTTTTCTCCGCCGTCGAAGAGTCCGGCTCGGCGATCACGCGCACCGGCTGGGGTCCGCGGCATCTGCTTGCGAAAATCGACGATAAGGTCGTCGGCGTCGTGCCCTGCTATCTGAAATCGCATTCGCAGGGCGAATACGTGTTCGACCGCGGCTGGGCCGACGCCTTCGAGCGCGCGGGCGGACGCTATTATCCGAAGCTGCAGTGCTCGGTTCCGTTCACGCCGGCGACCGGCCCTCGCCTTCTGATCCGCGGCGATGTCGATCGCGAGCAAGTCGCGAACGCACTCGCAAGCGGCCTCATCGCACTCACCGGCATCAGCAAGGCCTCCTCGGTCCACGTCACGTTCGCGCGCGAGGCCGAATGCAAGTTTCTCGCCGAGCACGGTTTCCTGCAGCGCACCGACCAGCAATTTCACTGGCACAACCAGGGTTTTGCGACCTTCGACGATTTCCTCGCCAGCCTCAATTCGCGCCACCGCAAGGCGATCAAGCGCGAACGCCGCGAAGCCGTTGCCGCCGACATCACCATCCACTGTCTGACCGGCAAGGACATCACCGAAGACGCCTGGGACGCCTTCTTCGATTTCTACATGGAGACCGGCTCGCGCAAATGGGGACGGCCCTACCTCACGCGAAAATTCTTCTCGCTGGTCGGCGAGAGCATGAGCGAGGACGTGCTGCTGGTGATGGCCAGGCGCAATGGCCGCTGGATCGCGGGCGCGATCAACTTCATCGGCTCGGACACGCTGTTCGGCCGCAACTGGGGCGCGATCGAGCATCATCCGTTCCTGCATTTCGAGGTCTGCTACTACCAGGCGATCGATTTCGCGATCCAGCGCAAGCTGCAAGTGGTCGAGGCCGGCGCGCAAGGCGAGCACAAGCTCGCGCGCGGATATCTGCCGCACACCACCTACTCCGCGCATTACATCGCCGATCCCGACCTGCGCCGGGCGATCGCGGATTATCTCCGGCGCGAGCGCGCCTATGTCGCGGAGGCCGGCCGCGAGCTCACCGAGATGGGTCCGTTCCGGAAAGTCGAGGGCGAGGCGCCTTGACGTCCGCGCGATAGCGGTGTGAGTAGGCGAAAAGTCCGGGAGCCCGCCATGACCGCCTATGACAACAACAACCCGTTCGCCAAGATCCTGCGCGGCGAATTCTCCTGCTACAAGGTCTATGAGGACGCGCATGTGCTGGCCTTCCTCGACATCATGCCGCGCGTCCCCGGCCACACGCTGGTGATCCCAAAAGCCCCTGCCCGCAACATCCTCGACATCAAGGTCGAGGATTATCTGCACGTCGCGCGCGCGACCCACAAGATTGCGGCCGCCGCGAAGCAGGCGTTCAACGCGGACGGCATCACCATCCAGCAATTCAACGAGAGCGCCGGCGGCCAGGTGGTGTTTCACCTGCACGTCCATGTGATGCCGCGCCATGACGGCGTCGCGATGCTGCCGCCGGCGAGCCGCAAGGAAGACGTCAAGGTGCTGGAAGAAAACGCGACCAGGCTTGCTGCGGCGCTCAAGTAGACTATTCCGTCTCGAAATCGCCGGCCTGCGGCGGGGCGAGCGGGGTGAACTCGCAGCGGTCGGGCTTGATGTCGAGCAGCGGCGTCTCGTCGAGGCAATCCAGCCCGCGCACCAGGATGGTATTGCCCTCGATGCCGACGAATTTCACGATCGAGGTCGCGATCGGGTTCGGGCGCACCGGCGAGCGCAGCGAAAAGGTGCCGCGCGTGTTCTTGTTGTTCTTCGGGCTTTGCAGCACGAGGTCGCGGCGCGACTGGTGCAGCCAGTAGATGACTTCGAGATTGGAGTAGAAATCGACGCCCTTGATCGCGGGCACCCAGGGCTCGAAGATCTCCAGCCGGCAGATCGGCCCGTCGGGACGGCCCTGCCGCGGCGTCGCCAGCCGCGAGGTCCAGGGCGTGCGGATGCGGCCGATGAAGATGAGCCCGGCGTCATTGGCCGGCGGCACATCGACGGAAAGCTCGCCGTCGCGGATTTCGTTCTCTCGTACCATTCCATTCAATCCAGCGAAAAATTCAGCTTCTTCACCACGTTCAACCAGCGGGCGGTGTCGGCCTCGACGAATTGCTTGATCTCGCCTTCGCTGCGCGGTTTCAGCGGCGCGAAGCCGGCCTTGGTCAGAGAGGCGCGGAACGCCTCGTCGCCGAGCGCGCGGCTCATGCTTGCGCTGATTTTTTGCGCGGCCTCCGCCGGCATCCCGGCCGGCGCGGCGATACCATACCACACGCTGACGCGATAGCCGGGATGGCCGCTTTCGGCGATCGTCGGCAAATCCGGCAACTCGGCGATGCGCTCAGTCGAACTGACCCCCAGCGCCCGCACCAATCCGGCCTGGACCGGCGGCAGCGAGATGCCGACCAACTCGAACATCACCTGAATCTGCCCCGACAACAGATCGGTCAGCGCGGCGCCTGCGCCTTTGTACGGCACATGGGTCATCTCGATGCCGGCCTGCTGCTTGAACATCTCGGCAGCGAGCTGGCCGATGCTGCCGTTGCCAGGCGAACCGAAATTGAGCTTGCCCGGATTCTTCTTCGCATAGTCGATGAACTCGGCGATCGTCTTTGCCGGTACCGACGGGTGAACGATCATGATCATCGGCACCTCGGTGAGAATGCCAAGTATCCGAAGCTCTCGGGCGGGGTCGTAGGACAGCTTCTTGTAGAGGACCGGATTGAGCTCGATGACCGACGACGTCGTGAACAGCATGGTGTAGCCGTCGGGATCGCCATGGGCCACCGCCTCGGCGCCGATCGCGCCCTGCGCGCCGCCCTTGTTCTCGACATACACGGACTGCTTGAGGTCACGGGCGAGATATTCGGCGAACAGGCGGGCTTGCGCATCGGTCGGTCCGCCCGCGACATAGGGCACGACGAGCTTGATGGCGCGGGTCGGGTAGTCTGCTGCGTGTGATGCGCCTTCTGCCGCCAGAATGAATGTGAGTGCGAGACAAAGCAGGGCCCAGTTCTTCCGCATGGCGTTTCCCTTTGGTCGTTCTTGTTGCGGATAGCCTAGCGGAAACCCACGACGCTGCAATGGCGCTCATCCGAGCCACCATTTACCGGCCAGCATGACGACCTCGCCGCAGACGACGCCGGCAAAGATCGACCGCCGCGTCAGCATGAAGGCGGCAAAGCCCACCACCACGGCGCCATAGCGCAACATGGCCGGAACACTGGCCAGCGCGCCCGGCGGCTCTACCAGGATTTGCGCGATCACCCCGGCGAGGATCGCGGTCGCGACCGCCTTCACCCACATCAGGAGGTCGGAGCCCTCGTCGAGCCCGCTGCCGAGCCACAGGCCCAGCCAGCGCCAGATCTGGTTCGGGATCACGCCCGCGAGGAGGAGCACGACCAGCGCATGCCAATCGCCGAAGAACGTGCTCATGGTTGCTCCCGCCATTTGTGCACGCCATAGGCGATAGTGCCCGCCGCCACGCCGCTGACGAGGATGTCGAGGCCGCTGTTCATCATCGACGCCAGCGGATAGAACGCGAGCCCCAGCACCAGCGCCAGCACGTCGGCGAGCTCGCGCGAATTTCTGGCTGTCGAGAACAGGAACGCCAGCGGCGTCAGCAACAGGATCGCTGACGCCAAGGTCTGCGAGAGATTGGCGGCGAGCTCGTAGCCGATGATGGTCGCGGTGAGGCCGATGCACATCAGCCCGCAGCCGAGCCCGTGGATGAACGCGACGCGACGCTCGCGCGGCACATGCGGCAGGAAACGGTAGCATTCGACCCAGAGCGTCACCGCGGTGAAATGCGCGACCAGTATGAGATGACGGCGTTTTGTCTGCTCCGTGCGCATCATCGGCAGCACCGCCACGACCATCGGAAACAGCCGGATCGCACTCACGGTCACGGCGATCGCGGACTGCACGATGCTGGCGCCTGACGCCAAGGTCGTGATCAGGATGATCTGCGCCGGCCCGGCCCAGACCAGTGCGGTCGCGAGCAGCGCCCACCCCAGCGAAAAGCGCGTGTCGTGCGACAGCGCGCCGATGCCGATATAGGTCACGAACAGCACCAGCGAGAGGATGGTGGCGCTGATCGCGCTCATGCCCCAGGCGAAGGCGCGAAGCGTGCTATTCCATTTCGGTGAATCGAGCGGCGGGAGTCGCATAGGCCGCATAACGGGGATGAAGGATGCCTCCGTCAACCGTCGTTGCAGGCCAGCGGCTCTGCGCCAAGCGCAACCGGTCGCCACTCAACCTCTCACGAACATGTTCTTCAGCACGAAGCACGCGCCGCCGGCCTTGCGGATGCGGTTGCAGAGATCGTCGGCCTCAGTGCGCGTGTCGGCGCCGAACCGCACCTGGTAGAACACATGGGACCCGCGGGTCCGCTGTACCGAGCTCAGGATGCTTGGATCGCGGTCGCCGATGACAGCGCTCAATTTGCTGACCGCGCGGCCATACATGGCGAGCGCCTTGTTGCGGTCCCAGCCGGCGGCAAGCTGCACGCCCCAGGTCTTGGCGGCCGCCAGTTGCACGTGCTCCTCGAGATGGGTGACGAAGGGATTCGGCGCCTGCTTGAGCAGCGCCATCAGGTCGCGGCACGTGGTCGGCGGCGCGCTCTCCGGGATCTTGCCACCCTTCCCTGCTTTCGCCCATTCATCGACGGACGAGCCGGTGATGTTGGAAACGTAGTTGCGCGTCTCGGCCGGCATCCCGCCGCTGCCGGCGAGCCACTCCTGCACCCGGCGCGGACCGGCATTATAGGCCGCCGCCGCAAGCCCGAGATTGCCGAACTGATTGCGTAGTTCGGCCAGAAATTCCGCGGCCTTCGGCAGCGCCTGCACGGGATCGAAGGGATCGAGCAGGCCACGTTCGCCTGCCGTCCCCGGCATGAACTGCGCGATGCCCTGTGCGCGGCTGCCATAGCGCGTCATTGGCCCGACCGCGCCGGCGTTGAAGCGAGATTCCTGCCAGATCACCCGCGCGAAGAACTCCAGCGGCAGGCCGTTCTCGCGCGCCGCCGATTCGATCATCAGGCAGATCGCCTCTCCCGTGCCGGTATCCACGACTTGTATCCGCGGCTGCGGGATCGCGAGCTCTTCGACGCTCGGGTGCACATAGCGGGGCTCCGCGGATTCACCATCCTCGGCGCCGGCCTGGGCCGGCAGCAGCAAAAGGAGGGATAGAACGGAAGCCGCCCGCCGCATGATCGTGAGAAACCACCTGCCGTTAGCCATGAGCCGCCACTTATGGCCTGTCCCCGTGAATATAATGCGGCGCGGTATCCCGCGGGGATTTCGGAAAGCCGGTGCCGGATTGGTTTACGTTAACGCGACATCGCGGTTCCCGCGCCCTTCTTTTCGCCACCGGGCGGCGTAGTGTCCGCCGTTCATGGAGGAGGAAGCGATGCAGGATCGGCGCGAGAGCGTGCGGGACAGGGTGTTCATGGGCGGCGTGGCCGAGATCAACGGCCGCACCACGACCATGGACTGCGTCGTACGCAATTTCAGCGACAATGGCGCCTGCATCGAGTTCGACTCTGCTGCGCGTGTTCCCGACCAGATGAACCTGAAGATTACGCGGAAGGGGCGCTCCTTCCTCGCTAGCATGATCTGGCGGCAGGCCAACCGCGTCGGCCTCGCCTTCCGCGCCATGGTCATGGACACCCCCGAGAGCGACCTCGATGCGCGGCTGCGCCGCAGCGAAAAGAAGAAGCGCCAGCTGGAGCGGCGGATCAACCAGCTGCTCGGCGAAGGCTGAAAACGCGTCGGGCATCGGCAAGGCGTTCCGCGAAACTGTTCCTAACAACAACTCAGTGTCATCGCCCGGCCTCGACCGGGCGATCCAGTATTCCAGAGACGGCAGCGATCAATCGAGCCGTCTCTGGAATACCAGGTGCACCTGCTTAAAGCGGGAAGAGACGAGATTCCGCATTCCCGCGGCGCGATTCCGCCCGAGTTATGCCTGGTTCATGTCCCTCGAAAATCAGAGGGCGCAGGGAAGGCCGGATGCACGGTCGCACCCGCAGCCTCGTGTGCGAGGTAGAAAGCAGAAGGCACACGAGTAATACAGGTACGCCGAAACATGCCGGCCTTCCCTGCGCAATGGTTTTGCGGCTTATGGCGCGCTCTCCCCGGTGTCCGGGCTTTCTTAGCCACCGTCGCCCATGAACGAAGTCCACGGACTTGATCCCAGCATCGGGAGATCAGGACCACACGCTTTTGCCGCACGCAGGCCAGCATCCCTCGTCAGATGATGCACCCCGCGTCCATCGCAGCCCGCCCGACGTCCGTGACGACGCGTACGCCCCTCCGATCGAGGCGGGATAGACAATCATGTTTTTCTGAAAACCGGAAGTTAAATTTTTATCGCCAGGGGAGTGCTCAACCGGATCGGCTTGAACCGGCTCACGAAATTAGTTCGTCGGCGCCGGCAATTTTGCGGCGCGTTGCGCAGGCGAGCGCGATCAATTCGTCAAAATCGATCAAACTGATTTGCCCGTCAGGCAGTCTCCGTCGTCATTCCGAGGCACGCGCAGAAGATCATTCGGGTCAAGCCGTCCACGGGCCGCAAGGACGGCAATGTCATGCCATCGCGGCGATCACCTCGCTGGCGCTGGCACCCAGTGCGGCTGCCGATCAGCGTTGATCCAGATCAACTCCAGCAGTGATTGCTTCATATCACTTGGGGTCACCCTGGGGACAGAAGACCTTTCCGCAGCTAGTGCCGAGCATCGACGCAAACCGGGCTCACCAGAAACCAAGCAGGGCCTGCAAGGTCCAGGGAGTCGCTTCCATGCATAAGACTACGAAGTTAGTGAGCCTATCTTCCTTGACGATTGTTGCCACGCTGATCACCCTGTCGGCCGCGACCGCGGAGGATTTGGCCCCGGTGGAGATTGACGTCTGGTCACCGCCGTTCAACGCTGAGCACCAGCACGCCAAGGAGCATTACACCTGGCTGGGTCGCGCGAGTCAGCCGTGGCGCATATGTGCATCGATTCCGCATCTCAAGGATGATTATTGGTTGGGCGTTAATTTCGGTCTGGTCAACGAGGCCAAGCGATTGGGGGTTGCTCTCAATTTGTACGAAGCCGGCGGATACGAAAACCTTGCAACACAACAAAGCCAAATCGCCGAGTGCGTCACGCAACATAAAGCCGACGCCTTGATCATCGGCGCAATCTCTGCCGAAGGTTTGAACCGTGAGATTGCCGACTACACCGCCAAGGGCCTACCCGTGATCGATCTGATCAACGGCATCAATTCCGACAAGATCGCGGCGCGGGTGGCAGCGGATTTTTATGATATGGGACTGGCAGCCGGAAAATACATTACGGCCCTTCAGGCAGACCCGTCCAAAGCGGCCAAGGTTGCGTGGTTTCCAGGGCCTGCCGGCGCTGGTTGGGTCGCGGCCGGCGATAAGGGGTTTAGAGCCGCGCTGAGTGGGTCCGCGCTGGCCATCCTTGATGGGGGATTTGGCGATACCGGTCTTGCTGCACAAACTCGTCTGATTGAAGCAGTGCTGGACAGCCATCCCGATATCGACTTTATCGCCGGCACCGCCGTTTCAGCTGAAGCTGCCGTACAGGTCTTGCAGAAGCGTAATTTGGAACAACGGATCAAAGTGGTCGCATACTACTTCGGTCCGGGCATCTACCGTGGCATCAAGCGAGGTTCGATTCTGGCAGCTCCCAGTGACAGTCAGGCGGTGCTGGCACGCATCTCGATCGACCAGGCCGTGCGCGCTCTGGAAAAACAGAAATTGATCCGGCACCTCGCCGTTACCATCAAAATGGTGGATTTCAAGTCGCTGTCGGAATTCGATCTGAATTCGAGCATTGCTCCGACTGGATTCCGTCCGATTTTCAGCGTCGCCCCCTAGGCGCAATTGGATGGCCTGGAAAGGAAACAAATGAAGGGCAGCGCCTGGAAGTCGCCCTTTCTGCTTTCAACGCTCGTTTTCGTCGCAGGCATGCTGGCGACGATTTGCTTTAGCTATCTCTTTTTTGAGAAGGCGGAGAAAGACTGGAACGTTCGTGTCGATCAAACCGCAGAACGTCTTTCCAACACGCTCATCGCTTGGCTCGAGGAAAGTTATGCTCCCGTGTCCGGACTTGTGGCATTGGTCGAAAACTCCACGACGGTTGAACCAAACGAGTTCCTGAATGCGTTTGAAGGCATGCAGTCTCGGTCAACTACCGTGCTGCTCGATGAAGCGAGTCTTCTTCGACTCAACCGCTTCGGCCGATGGCAAGCAGACATTACATCAGACGCACTCGGTTATCCCGGCCGATACATCACTCTGACAGACGTTGCCCAGACCTTGTCACTTGCGGCCAAGCGGCCGAACCAGTTCACTCTCAGCCCCCCATTCAAATCCGAAGGCGGCCGGACCATTTCAGCGATTGCTCTTTCCGCGTCCGCTGCTCCCGAAGCCACAATAGTGATCGGAACGTTGAATTACGATACCCTCCTGGACGGAATGCGCTCCGGACCGATTCCGAAGGGAATCTATCCAGGGCTAAGCGGACGCTTTATTGGACAGCCCGACCTGAAGTCCGTAGTCGCACTGCCGATCGACAGGCGATTCCGGCGCACATCGACTACGAGAGTGGCGAGCGCGGGCGCCGATATCGAAATCTCATGGGCGGCGACCGAGGAGTTTGAGGGCGGCCCTTCCTACGGAGTTCCGCTTGTGGGACTGCTCGGCGGTTCGGGGACGACCGCACTCCTCACTTTGTTCATAGGATCCTTGTTACGGCAAAACAAACAGATCGAGCGGAAGGTCGACCGGGCAACACTTGCGCTGCGGCAATCTTCCGAAGCGCTCGGCCGAGAACGAGAGCGGTTGCAGCGCATCCTCGACGCCTCGCCTGTAGGGGTGACGATAACAACGAATAACATCGCTCGTTTTACCAATCCGCGAATTGAGGAGATGTTTGCCCTTAAAGTGGGGTCTTCCGTCCCGGATCTCTATGTTTATCCCGAACAGCGAAGCGCATTGATGGCTGAGCTTAGCAGCAAGGGTATCGTCCGCGATTTCGCCGTTCAATTTCGCGGCTCCGATGGCGAGATCCGCGACTGCCTCTCCACTCTCATACACATGGAATATGAGGGACAGCAGGGATTGCTCGGCTGGATAGTGGATGTAACCGAATTAACGAAGATCCAAACGGCCTTGTCCGAAGCCAAGGTTGCAGCCGAAGATGCCGCCAAGACGAAGGCCGAGTTCCTTGCCAATATGAGCCACGAGATCCGTACTCCGATGAACGCCGTCATCGGTCTAGCGCACTTGTGTCTAAAGACGGATCTCACCGCCAAGCAACGCGACTACGTTGCCAAGATTCATAATGCCGGTACCTCGCTGCTGTCCATTATCAACGACATTCTCGATTTCTCCAAAATCGAGGCGGGCAAGCTCGACGTCGAGAGCGTCGCCTTTGAAGTTGACTCGGTAATGAGCAACATTTCGACCATGGTAGCGCAGAGGATTCAGGACAAGGGCCTGGAGCTTCTGTTTGATATCTCATCCGATATTCCGCCCACCCTTCTCGGCGATCCGTTGCGCTTGGGACAGGTGCTCATCAATCTGCTTGGAAATGCTGTGAAGTTCACGGAAAGAGGCGAGATCCGCCTCAACGGCGAGGTGCTGGAACGGACAGGTGACAAGGTCAAGCTGCGGTTCTCCGTCAAGGATACCGGCATCGGCATGACCAAGGAGCAGGCGAACCGTCTGTTTCAGGCTTTTGCTCAAGCCGATACTTCGACATCGCGCAAATATGGCGGAACCGGATTGGGCTTGGCCATCTCCAAGCGCCTCGTGGAGCTGATAGGCGGCTCTATTTGGGTTGTCAGCGAGCCGGGTGGCGGAAGCACTTTCAGCTTTACAGGCTGGTTCGGCCTGTCGGAAGCAACCGCGCGCAAGGTCGTGCCCACGCGGCTCGGATTCCTCAAGGTGCTTGTGGTGGACGACAATGCCTCCGCTCGGGAGGTACTGGAGGATCAACTAAGAGCTATTGGCGCCGAAATAGAACAGGTGGCATCGGGCGCGGAGGCCATCGACGCAGTGAAGCGCGCTGATTCCGGTCGTCCGTTCGACGTGCTGTTGCTGGATTGGCGAATGCCTGGACTGGACGGCGTGGAGACCGCCCGTCGGATTCGCGCAGACAGCTCGCTCAAGAGCGTGCCGGCCATCATCATGATCACTGCCTTCGGACGAGAGGAGGTACGCAGCGAAGCCGAGCTCGCCGGCGTCAACGGATTCCTGATAAAGCCGGTCAACCAATCCACTCTGATCGATGCACTCGTCGAGATCTTCGCGCCAGAGCATATGACGGCCGTACGCGAAGCCGCGGAGGCCGCGGCATACGACCTGAACGGACTACGTGTGTTGCTGGCTGAGGACAATGCGATCAACCAACAGATCGCAGTCGAGCTGCTCGAGGGTGTTGGCGTATCTGTCGATGTGGCCAACAACGGAAGGGAGGCTGTAGACAAGCTGTTGGCCACCGCTGGCGACATGCGTTACGACTTGGTGCTGATGGACCTGCAAATGCCGGAGATGGACGGTTACCAGGCCGCCGCCCGCATCCGCGCCGAGCCGCGTCTGGCAGATCTTCCGATTGTGGCGATGACTGCACACGCCATGGCTGAAGAACGCGACCGTTGTCTGGCGGCCGGCATGCGCGGTCATATCACCAAGCCCATCGATCCCGAGCTGTTGTACCGCACACTTATGCAATTCTACCGGCCAGGCCAGGCGACAGCAGCGGCGCCAGCAAAAGCTATCGATCATTCCTTGCCGCGCGCGCTGCCCGAAGTCGCAGGGCTAGACATCGCCGACGGACTGAGGCGAGTGGCCGGCAACGAGAAGCTTTACCGCTCGCTGCTAAGGCAGTTCGTCGAGCAGCAGGCCGATGCCGTTTCTGCAGTCCGCGCCGGGCTGGAACGGCAGGATTTTGTCTTGGCCGAACGCCTGATGCACACGCTTAAGGGGGTGTCCGGAAATCTTGGCGCGAAGACAATAAGTGAACTTTCCGCGGAATTGGAGAAATTACTCAGAAACCGGGATGTTCGGTCCCTGGAGGCCGGTTTGCCCGGCTTGGCCGTCGAGTTGGCGCGGACGACTGAAGCAATCCGTAATTCCCTGACGACCGATACCGTGGATTCCCGCGCGCGGGTGCCTGTCTCCGATTTGACGGAAACGGTAAGGCTGTTGAAACATCTCAAGCAGTTGCTCTTGGATGATGATGGGGCTGCGCTCGACTACCTGTTGGAAGCGCGTGAGCGCATCGAAGGCAGCCTTTCCGACGCCGACCTGAATGCTCTGGAAAAGGCGGTGCGTGATTTTGACTTCACCGCTGCACTTGACAGCCTCGCCAATATCGCACAGCGCCACAAGTTTTCTCTGGAGTGAGCCAGATGTCACCGTCGGACCGCAAGACGATTCTGATTGTCGACGATACGCCCACCAATATCGGGATCATATCCAGTGTTCTCAAAGACTCGTTCAGGACGAAGGTCGCCACCAACGGAGAGAAAGCCCTGGTACTCGCTTCGGCCGACGACAGGCCCGACCTCATTCTTTTGGATATCACGATGCCTGGCATGGACGGCTACGAGGTGTGTCGGCGGCTGAAGGCAAATCCGGCGACCAGCGGGATTCCGGTCATCTTTCTCACCGCCAAGACCGAGGCCGAGGACGAAAAGCAGGGTTTTGAGGTTGGGGCCGTCGATTACGTCCACAAACCGTTCTCGGCCCCGATCGTGCTCGCCCGCGTCAAGACTCATCTCGCTCTGCAAGCGGCGCTACAACAGGCGCGCGATGCTCAGAGGCAGGCTGACGAATTGCTCTGCTGCTTGCTGCCTGAGGCGGCAGCCGAGGAGATCCGCAATATCGGCACTGTAATTCCGCGCCGCTACAATGACGTTGCAGTGCTATTCTGCGACGTCGTCAATTTTACGGCGTATTGTGACAAGCATGAGCCCGAAGACGTAGTCTCTCGGCTTGACGCTTTGTTCGTTGCGTTCGAGCGGGTGGCCGCCGCCAACGGCCTGGAAAAGATAAAGACGATCGGCGATGCCTTCATGGCCGCGGCGGGGTTACTCAAGAAGGCGGATAATCCGTTGGAATCCGCGGTGCTTTGCGGTCTCCAGATGGCAGCCACGTCGATCGACGCACAACTTGGCTGGGCGGTGCGGGTTGGTGTTCATATCGGTCCGGTGGTAGCCGGCATTGTCGGCCAGGAGCGTTACCAGTTCGATATCTGGGGTGACACCGTCAATATTGCCGCCCGCATGGCCGGCAAGGCGATGCCAGGAAGCGTTGCGGTGACCGATGAAACCTGGTCTCGGATAAAGGATCGCTTCACAGGCGAGCTGCTGGGCGATCTCGAAGTCAAGGGCAAGGGGACCATCGCGGTCGTCGCCGTTCACGGAAAGCACGAATAGCGTGATTGAGATTGAAGCCGGATCAACCTAAGCTCTGGGAGCAACTCATGTCTCAATTGGGTCAAGAGTGCTGCTTTACCGGTCGTCTATTCGCTTCCAGTCAATGCGGAGAAGCAGACAAACAGCCGACGCCCTAACCCTGTGAGTTTTGTTCGGGACGCGCGAGAAAACGGGATTGCTTGCCCTCGGAGTCGAACCATGAATCGTTTCGCGATTGCGGTTACGTGTCACCTTGTCGGCCCGATTGCTGTTTTTCTTAACGTCATAACGTCCGCCCATGCGCAGCAGAATCCGCCCACTGTTATCGCGGTCGGTACGGTTGCCGCGGAGCGCCAGGCGATTGCCAGGTCCGGCGTATTTGTCGGTCGCGTGGAGGCTGTCCAGCGTGTGGCGGTCCGGGCGCGCGTGACGGGATATCTTGAAGAGGTCCTGTTCAAGGAAGGCGACCTGATCAAGGAAGGCACGCCGCTCTATCGCATCGAGAAGGGACTCTTTGAGGCAGCGGTCACTGCGGCCGAAGCAGCGGTCGAGCGAAGCAAGGCCGCAAAGATCCTGACTGATGTTCAACTGCGGAGGGCGCAGGAACTTCTTGAAAAGAATACCGGAACCGCGGTCGCGCGGGATCAGGCCCTCGCCGCCGATCAACAAGCCGACGGGCAATTGATGGGCGACCAAGCCAACCTGGCGACCGCAAAGATCAACCTCGGATATACCGATATCGCTTCCCCGATCGCCGGCAAGATCGGCAAGACCAACATCACCAGGGGCAATGTCGTCGATCCCGGTAGCGGCGTGCTGACCGTCATCGTGAGCCAGGATCCGATGTATGTGAGCTTCCCGATCAGCCAGCGGGAATACCTTGCGGCCCGCGAGCGAAACGCGAGTGTCGACCGTATCAAGGCACGTATCCGCTTCTCCGACGGCAAGACATATGGAGAGATCGGTGAGATCAATTTCGTGGATGTGTCGGTTAATCGATCGACCGACACGATCCTGATCCGCGCGACACTCCCGAACCCGGAAGGTGTGCTGATAGACGGTCAGCTCGTGCAGGTCGTCCTCGATAGCGGTACGCCTGAAGAGAAGGTACTGGTGCCGCAAGCCGCACTCATCGCCGATCAGGCGGGCACTTATGTTTTCGTGGTCGAGGACGGCAAAGCGGTTGTCAAGCGTCTCAAGATCGGAGCCGAGGTCGGGGCAGATGTCGTCGTGGAGCAGGGCCTGAACGGGGGCGAGCAGGTCATCGTGCAAGGCCTGCAGGGCACTCGCCCCGGTACGCCGGTGCAGGCGTCACCATTGCCGAAGACGATAAACCGGAGCTGACCTCATGTTGTCTTCCGTTTTCGTCGATCGCCCGCGTCTGGCAATCGTCATCGCAATTGTCACGACGATTGCGGGCCTATTGGCCCTGTTGACGATTCCGATCGCGCAATATCCGGATATCGTACCGCCGCAGGTTTCCGTCACGACATTCTACCCAGGCGCCAATTCCGCCGTCGTGGACGCGACGATTGCCCAGCCCATCGAGGCCCAGGTCGTCGGTGTGGACAAGATGCTTTACATGAAAAGCGTCAGCGGCGACGATGGCAGCTATTCGCTCGTCATATCGTTCGAGCTTGGGACCAACCCCGATATCAACACGGTGAACGTCAACAACCGTGTCCAGGCTGCACTTTCGAGCCTGCCGCCCGAAGCGCAACGACAGGGCGTGGTCGTCAAGAAAAAGTCTTCCGCCTTGCTCGGCGTAGTAGCGGTCTCCTCGCCGAAGCGCACCCACGATGCGCTCTTTCTGTCGAACTACGTGACCATCAATGTCCTCGACCAGGTCAAGAGCACTCCCGGTGTCGGCGATGCATCGTTGTGGGGCCCGCAGGACTATGCCGTGCGTGCCTGGATAAGCACCGACCGGTTGACCGGGCTCAATCTGACAACCGGAGACATCATCAACGCCATTCAGGGGCAAAATGTGCAGGCTGCGGTTGGACGGATCGGCGCCCGGCCAATATCCGATGAGCAGCAACTTCAGCTCAACATCCAGACCAGGGGCCGGCTGACGTCGGTCGCCGAGTTCGAGAAGATTGTGGTCCGAACAGAGGCCGATGGCTCGATTCTCAGGTTGAGCGACGTGGCAAAGCTCGAACTGGGTGCGGCGAATCTCGACCGTGATACACGGTTGAACGGTGCACCCGCCGCGGCGATTGCGATCTATCAGTCTCCAGGCGCCAATGCGATCACTACGTTGGATGCCGTGAAATCCAGGCTGGCGGAGCTCGAGAAGCGATTTCCGGAAGATCTGTCCTGGAAGGTCACCTACGATCCGACGACTTTCGTCAAGGACACATTGCACGAAGTTCAGAAGACGCTTTTGGAGGCATTTGTCCTCGTCGTGCTGGTGGTGTTTCTCTTTCTCGGCAACCTTCGCGCAACACTGATCCCGACCCTGGCGGTGCCGGTCAGCCTGATCGGGACCTTCGTGGTATTGCTGGCGATCGGCTATTCCGCCAACACCGTGTCGCTTCTCGCCATCGTGCTCGCGATCGGGATCGTGGTCGATGACGCCATCGTCGTGGTTGAGAATGTCGAGCGCGTGATGGAAGAGCATCCGGAGCTCTCGCCAGCCGAAGCAACCAAAAGGGCGATGAGCGAAATAACCGCGCCGATCATCGCAATTACGCTGGTGTTGCTGTCGGTATTCGTCCCGGTAGCCTTCATTCCTGGTATCTCCGGCGAGCTGTTCCGGCAATTTGCCGTGACCGTCGCCGTTGCGATGTTCTTGTCTGCGGTCAATGCGCTTACCCTTTCTCCAGCTCTGTGCGGGATCCTGCTACGCCCGCATCACGGTCCACGCCGCGGTGTTATCGGATTGGTAATGCGTTCCATCGACCGGGTGCGTGATGCATATGGCGACGTGGTCGCGCGACTCGTACGGATTTCGGCAATAGGTCTTGTGCTGGTTGCGGTCTCCGGAGCGGGCATCCTTGCGCTCGGAAAGGTCGCTTCGACCGGTTTCTTGCCGGAAGATGATCAGGGCGCTCTGTTCGTGGTCGTTCAGTTGCCGGGCGGTGCTTCCGTGGTCAGGACGGCGGAGGTCGTCGAGCGCGCAGAGGCGATCCTGCGCGAGGATTCCGCCGTCGCGGATGTGACATCCGTTATTGGCTTGAATTTCATCGACAGCTATTCGCAATCGAATTCGGCGTTCATCGTTGTCACGCTCAAGCCATTCGAGGAACGGAAGGATCCTTCGCTCGGGGTGCGGCCTTTGATCGCGCGGCTGAATCCCAAGTTCAGGGCCTTGCAGGGGGGAACGGTGGTGCCGCTTTCGCTCCCGCCGATCCTCGGTCTCGGAAGCGGCGGCGGCTTCGCCTATGTACTGGAGGATCTCCGCGGTGCGGACCCGAAAGAGCTTGCGCAAGTCTTGCGTGGCCTGGCGGTCGCAGCAAACCAGGATCCGCAACTCAATAACGTCTTCAGTACTTTTTCCGCCACGAACCCGTCCGTCTATCTCGATATCGATCGGGACAAGGTACAGATCCTCGGCGTTAAGCTGAGTGATGTCTTCCAGGCGCTGCAGGCTTCACTTGGTGGTTACTTCGTCAACAACGTCAACTTGTTCGGTCGAACGTGGCAGGTCCAGGTTCAGGCTGAGGCCTCCGACCGGTCGAGGGTCGAAGACATTTTCAGGATCAATGTGAGGGACAAGGACGGGAACATGGTTCCCCTTCGCAGCCTTGCGGAGGTTCGTGTCGTGGTCGGACCGCCAGCACTCATCCGCTACAACAATCTCAGGGCTGTGACCGTCCAGGGTGGGCCGGCGGCCGGCGTTTCTTCAGGACAGGCTCTGAAGGCGATGGAGGAAGTCGCCGCGAAGACCTTGCCGCAGGGCTATGCGGGAGAGTGGACGGATACGGCGTTCCAGGAGAAGCGGGCCGAGGGCAAGACTGGTATCATCCTCGGCTTCGCCCTCCTGTTCGCCTATCTGTTCCTGGTCGCGCTTTACGAGAGCTGGACGATTCCGGTGCCGGTTCTGCTTTCGGTCTCGGTTGGAATCCTTGGATCGCTTGCCGCGATCCTGCTTGGAGGGCTGACGCTCGATCTCTATGCGCAGATTGGCATCGTCGTGCTGATCGGCCTTGCAGCCAAGAACGGAATTCTGATCGTCGAGTTCGCGAAGGAGAAGAGAGAATCTGGAATGCCCTTGCTCGAAGCGGCGACCGAGGGTGCGAGACAGCGCTTCCGCCCGGTGATGATGACATCCTTTGCCTTTATCCTCGGGCTCCTCCCCCTGGTAGTGGCGACAGGTGCCTCACAACTGGCCCGCCGAAACGTCGGCACGCCAGTGTTCGGAGGCATGATCTTCGCGTCGTTCATCGGTATCTTCATGATCCCGCCGCTTTATGTGGCGTTTCAGGCGATCCGCGAGAGGCTCAGGCCGTCGACGAAACCGAAGGAGCACACCGCGCCAGCGGAGTAGCCGTCGATCCGTTACCTCCAGGCTCCGTTGACCGCGCCGGTATCGAGCACGTTGCCGAATTTCGCAACTCGCACCGTGCCGTCTTGATCCATCTCAAGGCATCGCGCGACGTGGCGGCCATATTGGTTTTCCGGACACCATCTCGGAGCGAGCGATGCCTCGATTTGCGGGTAAAGCCTTGCTGACGTTCCTCACGGCGAACAGGTCGCGCAGCAAGCAGCCCAACTGGGATCGCACCATCCTCGTGCTCTCGACCACGGTGACCCTGGGGCTGATTGCGTTGTTCATCTATGGAAAGTCCACCTCGCGGTGGTAGTTCACCGGCAGACATTCGGCGGTCGGATGAAGAGACTCTGCACGGCACTCCTGCTCGTCTGCGCTGCCGGCGCGACCGGCGCCGCCGCCGAAGACGGCCAGCAGCGCGGCAAGACCCTGCTCGAGAAGATGTGCGCGCGCTGTCACGCCGTAGGCCCAACAGGCAAGAGCCCGCATCAGGATGCGCCGCCGTTCCGGACTTTTGGCGACGACAAGCTCTACGACAATGATTTCGGCCAGCGCCTGCAGGACGGGTTGAGCACTATCCATCCTGACATGCCGACCTTCCATTTCAGCCGCGAGGACGCGGACGCTGCGGTGAACTATCTCAGATCGATCCAGGTGCAGGGCAAGCCGCAGTTGCGGCGCTGAGCCCCGCGTGGAACTCCCTGCCCGGTTTGCGATGTTGCGTCTATTGTGCTCGAAAGAAGCCGGCAACGCATTTTTCCCGGGATGTCAGCTTCCATGGTCGAGCCCACCGACGGCCTGCCGGTACCGCAGCGCTATTGGGCGATCCTGACGATTGCGCTCGGCCTCATCCTTGCCGTCATGGACGGCGCCATCGCCAATATCGCGCTGCCGACCATTGCCCGCGATCTCGACGCGAGCCCGGCGTTCTCGATCTGGATCGTCAACGGCTACCAGCTCGCCATCACGATCTCGCTGCTGCCGCTGGCTTCGCTGGGCGAGATCGTCGGCTACCGGCGGGTCTATCTCGCAGGCCTTCTGCTCTTCACCGTCGCCTCGCTGTTCTGCACGCTGTCGCACAGCCTGTTGCACCTCACCGTCGCGCGCATCGTGCAGGGCTTTGGCGCGGCCGGCATCATGAGCGTCAACACGGCGCTGGTGCGCTTCATCTATCCGCGCGCGCAGCTCGGGCGCGGCATCGGGGTCAATGCGATGGTGGTCGCGGTGTCCGCCGCGGTGGGACCGACGGTCGCCGCCGGCATCCTGGCGGTCGCCACCTGGCCCTCACTGTTCGCGGTCAACGTGCCGATCGGCCTGGCCGCGCTGGCGCTGGGCCTGCGCATGCTGCCGGATGCCCCGCGCGCCAGCCACGCATTCGACTGGCAGAGCGCAGGCTTGAGCGCGGTGACGTTCGGATTTGGCATCGCCGCGATCGACAGCCTTGGCCATGGCGAAGCCCTGCTCGCCTGCGCGGCGGAGCTCGCCACGGCCATCGTTGCAGGCGTGCTGCTGGTCTACCGGCAGACGCACATGGCCTCGCCGCTGCTGCCGGTCGATCTCCTGCGCATCCCCGTGTTCGCGCTGTCGATTGCGACCTCCATTGCCTCGTTCTGCGCCCAGATGCTGGCCGCGGTCTCGATTCCGTTCTACCTGCAGAGCCGGTTCGGTTATTCCGCCGTCGAGATGGGCCTCTTGATCACGCCGTGGCCGATCACGGTTGCCTTTGCAGCACCCCTCGCCGGACGCCTGGTCGAGCGCTATCCGGCGGGGCTTCTGGGCGGCATCGGGCTGTTGCTGTTTGCGGGCGGCCTCGGCGGCCTTGCGATGCTGCCGGCCCATCCCAGCCATTTCGACGTCGCCTGGCGCATGGCGCTGGCCGGCCTCGGCTTCGGTCTGTTCCAGACCCCCAACAACCGCACCATGATCGCGGCAGCGCCACGCGAGCGCACCGGGGGCGCCAGCGGCATGCTGGGCACGGCGCGGCTGTTGGGACAGACCACGGGCGCAGCGCTGGTGGCGCTGTTCCTGGCGCGTTTCCCGGCCGAGGGCACGCAGGTCTCACTCCTCACCGCCATGGGCTTTGCCCTGCTCGGCGCGGTGCTCAGCATGCTCCGGTTGTCGGAGGTGGGCAGCCGTGGCGCCGAACGCGTACAGGTCCATGACCACCAGCGGCTGAAGGGCGATTGATCTCGACCGACTAAGGCCCGATCGGTTTACGCATGTGGACGGCAACCGCCCCCGGCGCCAGTGTCTCTCTGCGGAACTCGCTGTACCCGCCCTTCGCATAAAATGCGAGGTTGGCGGCGAACATCGCATTGGTGTAGAGGCGCGTTTCGCCGACACCGAGCGTCCGCGCGTGGTCTTCGGCGTGCTGCAGCAATATATCGCCGAGGCCCTTGCCCTGCTGGTCCGGGCGCACCGCGATGTTTTCTATCAGCAGGTGATCCGATTGCGGGATCATCTCGACCAGACCGAGAAGCTCGTCGCCTTGTTCGTAGAGGTCGATGACGTGCTCGCTGACCGCACGTTCATAGTCAGCAGACATCGGCTTGGGCTCGCGGCCGATCAGCGGCACCCACTTCGCATAGGCTGCGCGCGTCAGCGCCCGCACGTCCGCAGCGTCGGCCAAGGTCGCTCGTCTGAAGGGCAAAAGGGGTACCGGCGGCATCTGGGCAACTGAACACAACAAAAAGGCCGGCTCAGCAGCCGGCCTTTTGCATTTCGTTGTTGCGGTCGCTCAGGCCTTGACCAGCGGCCCCTTCGAGGGCGGGGCTTTCGAGCCGCCGCCATTCGGGCCGTTCGACTTCGGCGGCTTGCGCTTGCGCACCGGCAGCTTTTCCGGCTTCGGCGTGACCGGGCCTTCGACGAACTCGAAGCCGATCTTGTCCAAAGCAGTCGCCTCGTCCTTGACCACGACGACGCGCACATGCCCGCCGCCCTTGAGCTTGCCGAACAGCACCTCGTCGGCGAGCGCCTTCTTGATGTGCTCCTGGATCACACGGGCCATCGGCCGCGCGCCCATCTGCTCGTCATAGCCGTGCTGGATCAGCCAGGCCTTGGCGGGCTCGGACAGCTCGATCGTGACGTCGCGATCGGCGAGCTGGGCTTCGAGCTGCAGCACGAACTTCTCGACCACCATGCCGATCACGTCGGCATTGAGGTGCGCGAACGAGACGATGGCGTCGAGACGGTTGCGGAACTCCGGCGCGAACTGCCGGTTGATCGCCTCGTGGTCGTCGCCTTCCCGCTTCGAACGGGTGAAGCCGAACGCCTGCTTGGCGAGATCCGCCGCACCCGCATTCGTGGTCATGATCAGGATGACGTTGCGGAAGTTGACCTGCTTGCCATTGTGATCGGTCAACCGGCCGTGATCCATGATCTGCAGCAGCACGTTGTAGAGATCGGGATGGGCCTTCTCGATTTCGTCGAGCAGCACCACGCAATGCGGATGCTGGTCGACGCCGTCGGTGAGCAGGCCACCCTGGTCGAAGCCGACATAGCCGGGAGGCGCGCCGATCAGGCGCGACACGGTGTGCCGCTCCATGTATTCGGACATGTCGAAACGCAGCAGCTCGACGCCGAGCGACGCCGCGAGCTGTTTGGCGACCTCGGTCTTGCCGACGCCGGTCGGGCCCGAGAACAGATAGCAGCCGATCGGCTTCTCCGGCTCGCGCAGGCCGGCGCGCGCCAGCTTGATCGAGGCCGAAAGCGATTCGATCGCCTTGTCCTGGCCGAACACCACGCGCTTCAAGGTCTGCTCGAGATGCTTCAGCACCTCGGCATCGTCCTTCGACACGCTCTTGGGCGGAATCCGCGCCATGGTGGCGATCGTGGTTTCGATCTCCTTGATGCCGATGGTCTTCTTGCGCTTGTTCTCGGCGACCAGCATCTGCGCCGCGCCCGATTCGTCGATCACGTCGATCGCCTTGTCCGGCAGCTTGCGGTCGTGGATGTAGCGCGAGGACAGCTGGACCGCGGCCTCGATCGCCTCATTGGTGTATTTCAGGCGGTGATAATCCTCGAAGTACGGCTTCAGCCCCTTCAGGATCGCGATCGCGTCCTCGACCGTCGGCTCGTTGATGTCGATCTTCTGGAAGCGCCGCACCAGCGCGCGGTCCTTCTCGAAGTGCTGACGGTATTCCTTGTAGGTGGTCGAGCCCATGCAGCGGATCGTGCCCGAAGCGAGCGCAGGCTTGAGCAGATTGGATGCATCCATCGCGCCGCCGGAGGTGGCGCCGGCGCCGATCACGGTATGAATCTCGTCGATGAACAGGATGGCGTTCGGATGCGCCTCCAGCTCCTTCAACACCTGCTTCAGCCGCTCCTCGAAATCGCCGCGATAGCGCGTGCCCGCGAGCAGCGTGCCCATGTCGAGCGAGAACACGGTGGCGGCCGCCAGCACTTCCGGCACTTCGCTGTCAACGATTCGCTTGGCGAGCCCTTCCGCGATCGCGGTCTTGCCGACGCCGGCTTCGCCGACGAACAGCGGATTGTTCTTCTGCCGGCGGCAGAGCACCTGGATCGCGCGGTTGATCTCGGAATTGCGGCCGATGACGGGATCGATCTTGCCCTCACGCGCCTTCTTGTTGAGGTTGACGCAATAGGTCTCGAGCGCCTCGCCCTTTTTCTTGGAGTCGTCGTTGCCCTTGGCCTCGGTCTCCTCGTCGACGCCGCGCACCGGGCGTGCTTCGGAAACACCCGGACGCTTGGCGATGCCGTGGCTGATGTAGTTGACGGCGTCGTAGCGCGTCATGTCCTGCTCCTGCAGGAAATACGCGGCATGGCTTTCGCGCTCGGCGAAGATCGCGATCAGCACATTGGCGCCAGTGACTTCTTCGCGGCCGGACGACTGCACATGGATCACGGCGCGCTGGATCACGCGCTGGAAGCCCGCGGTCGGTTTGGCATCATCCGCCCCGTCCGTGACCAGATTTTCAAATTCGGTTTCGAGATAGTTGACGAGGCTGGTGCGCAGCTTGTCGAGATCGACACTGCAGGCCCGCATCACGGCCGCTGCATCGGAATCGTCGATCAGCGACAGCAACAGATGTTCGAGCGTCGCGTATTGGTGATGACGCTCATTTGCAATCGCCAGCGCACGATGCAGGGATTGTTCAAGACTTTGAGAGAAAGTCGGCATTCGTGTCCTCTTGGCCCCCGGCCATCATGATCGCCGTTGCCACGTCAGGCAACAACAACCTTTGTCACATATAGTTATACCCAGCCGCGGCAAAAGACCGGTTCCGCGACAAGGGACAACGCGTCGCCGGCATTTTCGATGCAAAACCCGTTCCGATTTGGGCGGGAAAACGCAGGCCCCGTAATTTTCCGGCGTGCCGTTACTTCTTTTCCATCACGCACTGCAGGGGATGCTGGTGCTTGCGTGCAAAATCCATCACCTGCGTCACCTTGGTCTCGGCGATCTCGTAGGTGAACACGCCGCACTCCCCGATACCGTGATGATGCACATGGAGCATGATCTTGGTCGCGGCCTCCACGTCCTTCTGGAAGAATTTCTCCAGAACGTGGACGACGAATTCCATCGGCGTGTAGTCGTCGTTCAGAATCAACACGCGGTAGAGATTCGGCCGCTTGGTCTTCGGCTTGACCTTGGTGATGACGGAAGTGGTGGGCCCGCCCGGACCGGTAGACCGGTTCTCGTCATTGCCCATTCGGGGGCGCGACGACAGCGTGGCGGCAGGCAGATCAAGACTGGAAATCAGTTGCGACATGGCACAGGTGTTCAATTTCCCCACGGGAAACCAGACGGCGGCCAGTGGATGCTCTCCTTGCTGGAGCCACCGTGGCATCCCATCATTCCAGATCGCGTATTCCAGCCGGTCCGACCCCGTCCGGATCGATGGCTCAAATATGGGTCAGTCCCAAGCCTTCCGCAAGCGCAGCGTTGGCCAAAGCCAATGCCGCCGGCGGCAGTCCGATTCCCGACCCGGCGATCCCGTCAGGTTAATCAATTCCAGCTGATTTGACAAAAACAATGCAGCGGCCGATCGGCGCCTGTTGACGACTGTGGCGCCTTCGCCGCCCTTCCTCAGGAACCACGTCTTCACCGGAGCGCTGCCGTACTCCTGGAAAGGCCGCTACCGTTTCGCCGCGGAATGGCTTTCTCATTGCCGCGACCGTGGTGATCGCGCACTCTACGATGCACACAAAAAAGCCCGGCTGCGACAGCCGGGCTTTTCGATTCGTAGCGAGAGATGCCGGCGCTCAGTGCGCCGGCGTGAACTTCGCGACCACGCCTTCGAGCGGCTTGAACGCCAGCTTGGCGAGATCGCTGTAGAGGGTGGCGATCTTCTGCGAGTCGGCAACGAAGGTTTCGTACGCCGTCTTGGCGTATTCGCTCTGCGCCTCGAGCGCCTTGTCGAGCGACTTCACGCCCGAAAGCTTCTCGGCGAAGGACTTGCTGTCCTCATAGGACTTCTTGGCGTACTCGCCATAGGCGCTGGCGATGGCCGAGAGGCCGCTCTGCATGGTGGTGGCATGAGACATCGCGGTCTCGTACTGCTCTTTGCCGTAGCTCTGAATGTCTTCAACCTTGAACATCGATGGTATCCTTTTCCCAGACTGCGCTTCTGCCGGCCGATCCCGGCTTCCCTTGACTCAACTCTTATATAGTGCAGCGCACAATAACAGTCAAGAATATTGTGCAACGCACAAAACAAGCAAAATTGCCGAGAACACCGGAGATTTCCGCAACGGTTGTTTAATCTTTTGGCAACTTGCGGCACCTACCCTGATTCCCGGACCTGTTCAGCTTCCCGCAAATGACGAAAAACATTTGCGAACAATACCTTGGCTAGAATGGCAGCGTGTACCTCGAAGGCCTCAGGCGATGGCAAAGGCGGCAACAGGGTTCAGGCAGGGAAAGATCACGGGAACGCGGGCACAATTTTGCCTCACGAGCCGGTGATCAAGTCAGAAACGGGACGGGGATTTCATGCTTCGTAACAAATCGGCTTCCTCGCGCCTTTTGCGAGTTGGCGTTTTTGGGCTGGTCACGATCGCCGGCGTTGTCATCGCGTCAACCGACAGCGCCGATGCACGCCGCTACTATCGCCATCGTCACGTCGCGCATCACTCCAGCGATGACGACGATCGCGGCAGCTACAGCCCGCAGTTCTCCTCGATCATCGTCGACGGCAATTCCGGCGCGGTGCTGACGTCGAACAGCCCGGACGGCATCCGCCATCCGGCTTCGCTCACCAAGATCATGACGCTCTATCTGCTGTTCGAGCGTCTCGACTCCGGCAAGATCAAGCTCGACAGCGAGATGCCGGTATCGGCGCATGCCGCCGATCAGGATCCGACCAAGCTCAACCTTCATCCCGGGCAGACCATCAAGGTCGAAGATGCGATCAAGGGCCTGGTCACGCGTTCCGCCAACGACGCCGCGGTCGTCATCGCCGAATATATCGGCGGCAGCGAAGACGATTTCGCGAAAATGATGACGCGCAAGGCGCGCGCGCTCGGCATGAGCCGCACCACCTATCGCAACGCCTCCGGCCTGCCGAACGATGAGCAGGTCACCACCGCGCGCGATCAGTCGACGCTCGGCCGCGCCATCCAGGATCGCTTCCCGCGCTACTATCGCTACTTCTCGACCACCGTGTTCAATTATCACGGCCAGTCGATCCGCAACCACAATCACCTGCTCGGCGACGTCGAGGGCGTGGACGGCATCAAGACCGGCTACACCCGCGCTTCCGGCTTCAATCTCGTGACCTCGATCCATCGCGGCAACCGCTTCCTGGTCGGCGTCGTCATGGGCGGCCGCAGCGGCGGCTCGCGCGACGCCATCATGCGCAACCTGCTCGCGGAAAACCTCGGCAAGGCCGCCAGCACGCGCACCGTTGCCGCGATCACCGAACGCAACGGCTCCGACGCCGTCGATGTCGCCGACGCCGATCCGGATTCGGCACCGGCGCAGATGGTGCAGGCCCAGGCCGCGCCACCGCCGGCGTCCGCAGCGCCCAGCGCAGCCGATTCCCAGGATCCGATGGCGCCGCCCGCGATGCGTACGCCGGTCTCGAAGATGACCGCGGCGTTCGCGCAGGCCACCGCAGCTGTTCCGCCGACGCAGCCCGCTTCCAAGACCCAGGCCCGCGTCGAACCGGCCCCGATGACCTCGGGCGTGATCCAGGGCCAGCCGCTGTCTTTGGTGCCGGGCTCGTCGGAGCCGATGAAGCCGGTGCGGGTCAGGACGGTGCAGGTCAAGGCCGGCAATATGAAGCTCGCGTCCGCCGGCCCCGCCCAGGGCGCGCCTCCCATTACCAGCACGATCGCGCAGGCTGCGCCGAGCGTGCCGGAAACCTCGAACGCGGTCGTGGCCAAGGCAGCCGAATCCCGGGTCGAGCCGGCCAAACCGGACTACGTGCCGACCACGATGCGCACCGAACTGCCGCCGCAGCCGCCCGGCTATGGTACCGGCAATGGCGTGCTCGGCGTGTTGCCGGCTTCCAGCGCGGCGGTATCCAACACAGCGCCAGCGGCTCCCGCTCCGGCGCCGCAGGTCGTGGCCAACGCCGCCCCTGCCCCGCAGCCGGCAGCCCAGCCGCAAGCCGTGCAGCAGACCGGTGCCAACAAGCCGGCCACCGTCCACACCGGCTGGATCGTCCAGGTTGGCGCGCTCGAAAGCGAGGACGAGGCGCAAAAGCGCATCGAAGCCGCCCGCAGCGGCGCCCGCGGCCTGCTCAGCAAGGCCGACCCGTTCACCGAGCCGGTGATCGCCAAGGATAACCGCAAGCTCTACCGCGCGCGCTTTGCCGGCCTCGAGCACGATCAGGCCGAAGCCGTGTGCCGGGCGCTGCGCCGGACCGACATTCCCTGCATGACCGCTCGCAACTAGCTGATCACGCATAGAGAAACCGAAAAGCCCGCGCTTGGAGCGCGGGCTTTTTGTTTTCGGCGATGACGGGCCGCTGCAAACCTCTCGTCAAGAATTTACGGTTAAAGCTTTTCACAAGGGAAAGTTCGACCACGCCTGACAAGGGCGGGCGACGGCGGGCGTCATACGGAGAAGCAGGCAACGGCCTTCGGTCAGTAGCGTTCGTTGGCGTTGCCGGAGCTAGTCCTTATGCGTGCGAAGCAGAGTATCCTTGGCCTCGTTTACCCGGGTAGCGAGATACGTCGACCCCCCCTGGTCGGGATGCAGTTTCTTCATGAGGGCTCGGTGCGCGCGGCCGATCTCGTCCCGGTTCGCTCCCGGCTGCAGGCCAAGGATCTGATAGGCTTCCTCGTCCGTCATTTTGCCGCTCGCCGCCGCGCGGCGCTGCCCCCCTGCCGTATTGCGCTGCGCGTTCTCACGCCAGGCGGGAAACCGGCGGTCCAGATAGCTTTCAAGTAAGGCGACGCTCTCGGCATCGAAGTCCGGAATCATCGCCGCAAGCTGCGGCAGATCGAACGCGTCGAGCGACTGGCCGGCATGGGGCCCGGCGATGAAGCGGCCGGCGAGCCGGCCGCTGTCGTGGTCGAGCATCATCTCGAGAAACTGCGAGCGGACCTGCGAGGTCTGTCCGGCCGAGCGCTGGGTGTTCAACCCGGAGAACAGGCCGCCGAACTTGCCGAAACTGCCCGCGCCGAACGGCGCCCAGCCGAGCAGGCCTGCGCCGAAAAGGCCGAGCGGGATCGCCACCGCGAGCTCACCCCTCAGGCCCACGAAAGCGGCGACCGCGAGCGAAACCACGCCGCCGAGGATCTTGATGGCGCGCGCGAGCACGGCGGGATTGGCCGCACGAAACATCTGCAGCAGCGAATAGAGAAGGATGACGGCGACGGCGCCCGCGATCAGGGTCGGCATGGCGTCAATATAAGCGGGAGCGCGCCAAAAGAGCAGCGGTCACTTGATCTGGCCGAGCAATTTCGCGGCACCGCTCTCGCTCGTCGACAGCCGCTTCAAGGCCTCGCGCCCGCCGGCGGCGTAGGCGGCCGCGGCGCGCAGGAGTTCGCGCAGCTGCGCGGCGGCGCCCGGATCGAATTTGCACCACGCCCCGCCCGTCAGCCGCGCGATCTCGCGAAACGCCTGTTCGGCGGTCTCGTCATGTCCCTCCTGGAACATGAAGACCGGCACCTTCAGCAGACCGAGCTCGCCGGCCTTGGCGCAGAGCTCATCGACATTCTCCTCCATGGCGTCGCCGACGAACACCACCGCGCGCACGCCCGAGGCCACCGCCTCGCGGCGCGATTCCGACAGCACCTTGCCGATCTGCGTGTTGCCGCCGCGGCAATCGATCTTCCCCATCAGCTTCGCAAGCTGCGCGCTGTCGGAAATCCACCCGCTCGCGCGGCATTCGTTCAAGCCGCGATAATAGACCAGGCGGATATCGAGGCTGCCAAGCGAAGCCGCCTCGCGAAACATGTCGGCCTGCAGCGCGCAGGCCATGTCCCAGGTCGGCTGCCGGCTCATGGTGGCATCGAGCGCGAACACGAGCCGTCCCCGCGCGCCCTCCGCGAGCGGCGACATGGCGCGCGCTTTCGCAACGAAGGCGGCGATAGCATCGGAGGTGGAGGTTTTGGTATCCGGCAGCGACCCGGTCTTGCCGTCGGCCTGCGCCGACGTCACGTCGCTGGATCTGGATTTGGTCGGCTCGCTCGACATCGGCGCTCGCCTCTGGCTGCGCCGGACTGAAACGCTCAGTGCGTCAGTGCGTTCGCCGGCTTGGCTGCCCTACCCGTGGGTACATAGGGTGCCACCGGGCCGGGGTCGACCATTTTCTGCGCACTGGCTTCGACCGGCGAGACATCGCTCGCCTCGTCGGTATCGGCCAGGAACTTGTCCAGCATGCCCTGGATCGAGGTCTTGGCCTCTTCCGATCCGGTATCGCGCATGTCGTTATGCTGGAAGTTGGTGTTCACGACGGTGATACCCTCTTTGTTGCACTCATCCGCACTAGGGATCACGCCGGGATCGGTCTTGAACACCGGATCCTTCGAGCGGAAGCTCAGGATCTTGAACTTGCCCCCGGTGACGAAGGGCACGCGCAGGTTGTCGAGCGTCACGACCTTCTTCACACGATCGGGATATTGCTTGGCGAAATACATGGTGATGTCGCCGCCCATGGAATGCCCGACCACGGTGAGATGATCGTAATCGGCATTGGGCTCGCGATCCTTCATTTGGGCGACGGCGAATTTGATGTTGGCGACGCCGCGCTCGATCTGCGCCAGACGTCCGACATAGAGCTCGCCGACCTTGGTCACCATCGGCGCGTCGGTCGGCAAATCATGCTGGATCGAGATGACGAGGTAGCCGCGTGCCGCGAACACGTTCGCGAGGAAAGAGTATTCGGTGAACTTCACGGTGTTGCCGTGGTTGAGGACCGTCACCGGCAGCTTCAGCATGCCAGCATCCGCCTGGGCTTCCTTGTCGCGGCGGACAGCGATGTCCACGGCAACCGGGCGGTTGTCGCGCTCGGCGTCATAGAACGTTATCGTCTCATGGCGGATCGCCCATTTGCTCGCCGAGAAGTAAGCGACCGCAAACAGCGCGCCAACCGAACAGAAAACCGCAATTCCACGTTTCATAGTGGTCCTCGGGAATGGGCCTTGGGCCCCCTTGATCCAGCCTTCAGGACTCTGTGGTCGTCTTATTCCCTTAATATACGTCACGGCCACGTGACAGGAAGACTAAAAGTTGTGAATTGACCGCCTTATCATTGTGCGCCGCAGCTAGTCCTTGCGCAGACGCGCAAAAACCAGACCGTCGCATCCGGTTCCGCACCGTTTGCCGCGACCAATCAAGGTCTGGTTCAAATCTTGAGTAAAATCGGGGTAAAACCCGACATTCAGTGGGTTTATACGCCTCTTGCTGAACCGCACATTAATATGGATCAACCCCCGCGGAAGATTTTGCTGACGCGGGGTGGCCAAGGTTCCCTGAAATTCAGCCGTGCTGCCGAAGCTTTCGAGGCTTTTCGACGGCGGCGAGTTCTAGTGGCGCGCCGTCGAGCGAACGGCGCACCTCGATGGCGTCATGGACCGCGGCAAGGCCCAGCGGCAATTCGAAGGTGAAGCTGTGGCAACCACTGCCGAGACCTGCTTGCGCGAGGTCTTCGCGGTAGGTGTTCGCCAGCACCGCTCCGAGCAGTTGGCCGCCGGCAAGAATGTCGAGACACACCGGTGCTTCCGGATGATCCTCACTCTGCGCCCAGCCGGCAACGCAATGCGCGCTGACGAGATCGACACAGCCGCGGAGCTTGCCGATGGTGTCGCTGGCTGCACGGCCTGCGCGCAGCGCGATGCGCCGCCGCACCGCCTCCACCTCGTAGCCGCCTTCCAGACGCGGCGCGTAGTAACGCGCCGGCTGCCTGGCCGCATCCGGATAGAGCGCGTCGAATTCATGCACGTTGTCGAACATGCCGCGGCTGTCGTCGTCGACGAAGGTCTCCGACAGCGCGCCCTCGGCCACGATTACATCATGCGTATCCAGCTCGACGTGGAAATAGTCGACCTGCTCGACTTGCTCCGCCTGCACGATCGAGACGCCGTTGACGAGGTCCCTGGCTTCGATCAGCACGCCATCGATGAACATCGCGTGGTGCGGCGAAATCCAGAGATCGCGCGCTGGCACCCTAACGTCGAGCGCGCCGGCCCTGATGCAGACCGGCAGGATGTCGGTGCAGAACGTAAAGACCTGGGCGTTCAGCTCGATCAGATGCGGCGAAGCATTGGCCATACGCCTGGTGTCGCCATAGCGGATGTTGATGATGTCGCTCAAAATGTCGAGCGCGTCACCGCCCGCCTCCCGTCGCTTGCGTCCGGCCTCGAACCCGGTCGTGAGCGCGACTTCGTTGCGGAACCGCACGACGGCGCGAAACGTGTCCTGCTTGTTGCTGAAATAAAAGTACAGCGCGCGTGTCGAGAAATCGCAGGCCTTGGCGATCGCCCTCATGGTCAGGGCGCCATAGCCCTGCGTCATGAACGCCTGCTCGACCTGCAACATCAACGCCGGTGCGGGATCGAATTTCTTCTTGGTCATTCCTCGGACCGTTGGCCCACGAGGGCGCGACAGCCGGTGTGAGGCCGCCGCCCTTGTCGAGGCACTATACGCTTACGCGAGCTCGTCGAGGGAGTATATGCTTTGGCGGGAGTCGCCGACGCTAGGCGCCGATAATGTCGTGGACTTCCAGCGGTTTGTCGATCTGGGTGAACCACTCGGCCCAATTCGCCGCCCGCCTGCGCCCGCGTTCATCCAGCGGCAGCTTGAGCTGTCGCAGCAAACTCGTCACCTCTTCCCGCGCGGTGACATGGCCGAGATTGGGCCGGGTGCCCAGGGTCGCCTCGTCGATATCGTCGAGCGCAGTCAGGCCGCGCGGAAAGAACTCGCGATAGACCACGCGCTCGGCGAAGCCGTCGATCGAGCGGAAGCCGAGCCGGAATGAAAGTTCCTTCAGCCCGTCTGCAACCAGTTGCTTGTTGCGCGAGCCGATCATCGACAGGCGGTTGCGCACCACGATCCAATCGGTGGTTGCACCATCGAGCTGACGCCGCTTGCGGCGGGTGTCCCGCACCATTTCCGCGTAATGACTCTCACCGGTCACAGCATAGGTCTGGGGATCGACGGTGCCGAGCACGTCGAAATCGAGAAAGCTGTCATTGATCGGCGTCACCAGCGTGTCCGCCATGGAATGTGCGAGCCGCATCAAATAGCTGTCGGTGCCGGGGGTATCGATCACGATGAAGTCGAAGGTCCGCTCTACCGCGCTGACGGCATCCGCGAACTGCTGCAGCTCGGTATTTTCGTTCTCGGCGATCTGCATGGTCTGGCCGAGCTTGATGCAGCTGTGCACCGGCAGCTCGAGGCTGAGGCCGGTGCGGCGCGCCCAGGCGCTGCGGTTGTTGATGTAACGGGTAAAACTCTGCTGCCGGCAATCGAGGTCGATGGTGGCGACGCGCTGGCCGGCCTTCATCAGGGCGACGGCAATATGCAGCGCCGTGGTGGATTTTCCGGATCCACCCTTCTCGTTGCCCAGCACCACGACGTGCGCCGAGCCGGATTGTCCTTGGCTAGCCTGCACCAGCATTTGTCGACCCCTGTGGATATCATCAAATCGCGCGCGCCTGCGGTCAAGCGAAATGCGCGCTAACACACTCGAATTGCTGATCGACTAATTTAATCATGAATCCATGGCTACTCCGTGCGGTCTGTGATCAACCCCACAATTGCCGTCGATGTTTTTTGAGCCAAGACCGCCCGCTACCGCATGCCGCCCTTGCTTGCTTGGCGCGAGCGTAGCCTGATTGGTAATGTCGGTCTTTCATTGTTGAACGCTTACGATGCGGCAGGCTCTCCTCAACCGATCGAGACAAGATGTCACGCAACCCCATGATCGCCCGCACGGTCCCCGTCCTGCGCCGCACTGTCGACGGCTTTCGCGCCAGAAAAGCCACAGTGGCGCTGGTGCCAACCATGGGTGCACTCCATGACGGGCATGTGTCCCTGGTTCGGCTGGCAAAACGCCGCGCGAAACGCGTGATTGTCTCGATTTTCGTCAACCCGACTCAGTTCGCCCCGACGGAAGATTTTGGCTCCTACCCTCGCACATGGAAAGAAGACCTCGCCAAGCTCGCCGCCGAGAAGGTCGACGTGATCTGGCATCCCGACGTCAAGGTGATGTACCCGGACGGCTTCGCCACAAGGATCGTGCCGGAAGGTCCGGCGACCGCAGGCCTGGAGGACCGCTTCCGGCCGCATTTCTTCGGCGGCGTCGCAACCGTGGTCGGCAAACTGTTCACGCAATGCCGCCCGGACTTTGCGATGTTCGGCGAAAAAGACTTTCAGCAGCTGAGGGTTGTGACGCAGATGGCGCGGGACCTCGACCTCGGCGTGCGGGTGATCGGCTGCAAAACCGTGCGCGAGCGCGACGGGCTCGCGATGTCATCCCGCAACGTCTATTTGTCGGCGGAGGAGCGGCGCGTGGCGCCGGAACTGTTCCGCGCCATGAAGGAAAGTGCGGCGCGGCTGCGGGCCGGCGACGACGTTTCGGCGGCGCTGGCCGGCGGCGCCGGGATCATCAAGGCCGCGGGTTTTGCACTGGATTATTTTGAAGCACGCCATGCCGAGACGCTGGCGCCGGTCAGCTCGATCAAGGATGGACCGCTGCGCATCCTGGTCGCCGCGAAGATCGGCAACACGCGCCTGATCGACAACATGGCGGTGTAGGATGGCGATGTAGGTCTTGCGACCTTACGTCGAGCTTACAGCAATCCGAGATCGCGCAGTTCGCGCCGCATCGGCTCCGGCATGGCGGCGATGCTGCCGGCGGTGGCCTTGCCGAGATCGGGCGGCACCGAATCGTCGGTGAAATAACGCCAGCCCTGGAACGGGCGCATCGGCCGCGGCGACACCGCGATCACCTTGGGCTGCATCATCAACCGGCAGCGCCCGATCCCGTCCTTGTCGCGGAACGGCTCGATGCCGACGATTTTCTCGCGCGCGGCGATCTCGCCGCGGATGACCCAATAGAGCGAGCCGCCCGAGAGGATCTCTTCGGTCCGTTTCGGAACCATTCGGGTGACATGAATGTGGCGCTGCGGAAGACCTTTGTTTTTCGCGGTCTTCATCCGTTCGGCAACCCATTGCTTGAGTTCTTTGACGGAATCGCAGCCGACGGCGAGCTTGAGGATGTGTAGGGGCATACCCCCCAATTAGCTTTCGAGCCGCTGCGGATCAATCGTTTGCAGCGGGATCCTCAGACGCGGCTGGGGATTGCGGGGGCGGCGCCGCCGGCGCGGTCGCGGCGGCCGGACGCTGCTTCGCCGCGGGCTGCTTTTTCGCCGACGTCGGCGGCGAAAACGGAGGCACCAGCGAAGTCGGAGCTGTCGCCGCCTGCGGCGGTTGCGCCGGGCGGGTGGCGGGCGGGATCGCGGCGTTCGCGGCGCCGGGAGGCTTCGCCCCCGTCCCCGGCTCCGGCGTCATGATGCTGACTGGGGGCGTGTTGGCGGCGCTCGGAAATTCGGCATTGGTAGGCCGGCCGGTCGGTACCGACGGCTGCAGCATGCCAAGCGGCCCGGTCGACGCAGTCGTGACCGGCGGCGCGTTCCATAACGGCGCATAGTGCGCGACCAAGCCGTCATAGAGACGTTCGTCCATGTTGGTAATGATCTGGTGGTTGTCGGTCAGCGAGCGATAGGCCGGACATTCCATCGGCGTGCAGCGCTCCCGCACCAGCAGCACCTGCGCCACCAGTCCGTAGCGGTCGTGCTCGATCGCCCGGCGCAAGGCCTGCGTCTCCGATGTCATGGTGCGCTGCGCGGTCGTGGCATCGCCGAGCGCCGTCAGGCGCGTGATCATCGCCGCCATGTAGTTCACGGCAGCAGCCGTCGACTCCGCAGAGCCGAACAGCGCCTTCTCGCAGGCCTGCTGGACCACGTCGCCGGCAAGATCGTCGATGCAGGACAGCGCTGCCAGGCCGGGGGGCGCCATCGGCGATGGCCGCCCTTCGTTCGTGCGCGTGACGGGAGTATAGGTGCGCAGCGTCGAGGCCACGGCAATGCCGACCGCTACCAGCGTGATGACCGTCAAGGCGCCGTTCGCGACCGATCTATCGGCGCGCAACATCGTGAACAGGACGATGATCCCGAAGAATCCGGCCGCAGCCAGCGTCAGCCACATCGGAAAGGATGGCGAACGCCAGATCTGATCGAACGATGTGGCCCAAGCCCAATTCATGGGCGAAATCCCTCACGCAATTTGAAACAGATTCAGCAAAGCAAAATGCCAACTCTCATCGCATTCTACTTACGCAGAACGTTTCCGCGAACGGGGGCCTTTTAACGGCGTGGAAACGTTCCCTCATCCCATGCCATCAGCACAATTCGATAGACTTATCAGCCGGTTCCGCCCGCTTCTTTCAGGAAACTGCGAGCTGGCTTTCCTTGGCGACCCGCTCGAATGCTTCCGTCGAGCTCTTGATCCGGTACTGGCAGTCATCGCCTTCGACGGGAAGCTGGCGGATCACCTCATAGGTGCCGCTCGCGGCCGGACGCGAGACGTTGCTCGCGGTAAAGTAGACGGTCGATCCAACAGCAAATTTGTGCTTCAACGCCCTCTCCATCACACAGAGAGCCGGTCGCGCTAACAGTCCCGCTGCACGGCCGGCTGGAAACCCGGTTGGGTCTATAGCACGCGTTCGTGAGCGTTGGCCAGTAACATCCGGACATGGCAAATCCGCAAATTTTGCTGGCATTTCAGGATGATAGACCGATGATAGGGTTTGGGTCCTATCTCGGTGGCTCCTCGACCATGGTTTTTTTAAGGCACCATTGTCTCAGGCTGTGTGCGGCAGTTTGCCGTCCGGGCTCGCCTTGTCCACAGCGACCGGCAGCTGATGCGCCAGCACCTCGGCGACCTGGTCGATCGGGATGTTGTACTTGGCGGCGAGCTGGCGGACCACGTCGCTGCCCAGCACCTGCTTCAGCTGGTCGGCGCTGATCGGCAGGTTCTGGCCGGTTCCGATCCAGGATTTGACCTGATCGCCAAGACCGGCCTGCTGCAGCTTGGCGACGATCGCATTCAAAGTCCCGCCTTGCGTGCCGGTGCCCATCACCTCGCCCAGCACGACAGGAAGCACGGCCGCGCCGAGCTGACCGAGGATGCCCGAACTCTCCAGTGAATCGAGAATGCCCATGGCCGATTTTCCTTTTCTGATCTGCGCTTGACGCGCGAGCGGACCGCGCGATTGAGACCGCTTTAGCAGGGCTGCGTCAAGCCGGGATGTCAGTCACATCCGCATCCAAAGGCGCGATGAGACTAGGTTAAATCGTCATCGCGCCCTAGGTTTTTGATTGAGCATGATCTTTTCGCAAAACCGCTACACACCCCGCATCAAGTGCGGGGCAGGCTTTTCCGGATCAATGCTCGTCAAACTGTCTCGAATTTTTCGATGACCAGCGTTTCCGCGAGCCCCGCTTTTGTCCATTCCGCAAACGCCGGCAGCGCCATCATGGTCTCCATATAGGCCTGCGCCTGCGGGGCGACCTTGATCGCATAGGTGCGGAAGCGATGCACGACCGGCGCGTACATCGCGTCCGCCGCGGTGAACGGGCCGAACAGGAACGGCCCGAGGTTAGCGTAGCGCTCGCGGCACTCGGTCCAGATCTGCGCGACCCGCGCCACATTGGCCTGCGCATCCGCCGACAGCGCGACGGAGCGGACCGGACGATGCAGGTTCATGCCGCACTCGTTGCGCAGCGGCAAAAATCCCGAATGCATCTCCGCCGAAACCGAACGCGCATGTGCGCGCGCGGCGCGATCCTCGGGCCAGAGTTTGGCTTCGGGAAAGCGCTCGGCGAGATATTCGATGATCGAAAGCGAATCCCACACCGTGATGTCGCCGTCGATCAGCGCCGGCACCTTGCCCGACCGGGTGAAGCTGAGGATGCGATCCTTGTCGGCCTTGTTCTCGGTATAGAGGGGGATGAATACTTCCTCGAACGGGATACCGCCGGCGCGCATCGCCAGCCAGGGCCGCATCGACCAGGACGAATAGTTCTTGTTGCCGATCACGAGCGTCAGAGCCATCGCACAAATCCTCTTTGGCGCCTTGGGCTGCCATGTTAGGCGAGCGCTGGGAGCGCGATGAGATTACGATAAATCGTCATCGCGCTCTAGATTCTTGTTGGCGCATGATCTTTTCGGAAAACCGCTTCACACCCCGCATCAAGTGCGGGGCAGGCTTTTCCGGATCATGCGCTAGCACGCGCGGGCATGGAGCGCAGCATGGGTGGATACACGGTCGATATTCTGGCAGTCGGCTTCTTCATTCTGGAATGGAGCGTCTACGCCTATACGCTGGAGCGCACGGCCTATGGGCAAGACAGCCTGTCGGCGCGCATGCACGCCTATCGCGAGACCTGGATCCGGCGCGTGCTCGACCGCGACGCCCGCATGGTCGACATGCAGATCATGATCAGCCTGCAGAACGGCACGGCGTTCTTCGCCTCCACCAGCCTGCTTGCGATCGGCGCCGGGCTCGCGCTGCTCCGCGCCACCAGCGACGCGCTGGTGGTGCTGAGCAAGCTGCCGGTCGATATCAGCCCCTCGCCCGCATTGTGGGAAATGAAATGCGTCGGGCTGATCCTGATCTTCGTCTACACCTTCTTCAAATTCGCCTGGGCCTACCGGCTGTTCAACTATGTCTGCATCCTGCTTGGCGCGATGCCGCCGCCGTCCCAGCGCGACACGCCGGAGGCCGAGGCCCATGTGATCCGCACCACCCGGATGTTCGAATCCGGCGGCCGCCATTTCAACCGCGGCCAGCGCGCGTTCTTTTTTGCGCTCGGTTATCTCGGCTGGTTCGTCAGTCCGTGGGTGCTGTTCGTCACGACAGCACTGGTCGTGGTGGTGATCTGGCGGCGGCAGTTTGCCTCCAACGCCTGGCGCGCGATGGGGAGCTGAACTGCGTCTACTCTATCACCTCGTCGGACAGCGAGAGCACCGAGGGCGGTATGGTGAGGCCCAGCGCCCTGGCGGTTTTCAGATTGATCAGCAACTCAAAGCGGGTCGGCTGCTCGATCGGGATTTCGCCGGGATCGGTGCCGTGCAGGATCTTGTCCGCATAGGAAGCGGCGCGACGGTAGGTCTCGCGAAGGCTGCTGCCATAGGAGACCAGGCCGCCCGCGTCGGCAAATCCTCGAAAGCCGTAGATCGCGGGTAGTTTGTACTTCAGCGTCAGCTCGCCGAGCTTCTTCTCGTTGGTGACCATGAGCACGTCGGCAAGAATGACCAGCGCCTGCGCATGGTCGTCGCTGATGTCGGCAAAGGCCTTGTCGATCGCCTCCGTCGTGCGCGCCTCGAAGCTGCGCAGCGTCAAGCCGAGCTTTTACGCGGCGTCCCCCATCTGCTTCAGTTCGGCGGGCTTGTTCTGATCCTCGGGATTGTAGAGCACCGCAACCTTGGAAACATCGGGAACGATCTCCTTCAATAGCTGCAGCCGCTTGCCGGCGATTTCGGAGGACAGGCAGGTCAGTCCCGTCGCGCTTCCGCCCGGCCGGTTGATGCTGGCAACGAGGCTGTCGAGGGAATCGCAGACTACGACCAGAATGGGAATGGTGCTGGTCGCTTCCTTGGCCGCCCGCAATCCCTGATCGCCACCGACGAACAGCATGTCGACCTTGGCGTCGAGCAATTGTTTCAACAGCGCCGGAAGCCGATCGAGGCTGCCATTGGCGGATCGGATGACGAGCTCGACATTCTTGCCTTCGACATATCCGAGCTCGCCCAGCCCTTGGCGAAATCCCGCATAGATCGGATTGGTCGAGGCGGCACCCTGCAGCCAGCCAATGCGATGCATTTTCTCCGGCTGCTGCGCCAGCGCAGCAAGAGGCATCCAGATCACGCCGGCGACAACCGACAGCGCGAGCGCCCACGCAAGCCTCTTCATGTAATCCCCTCGCCCCTTCATTCACACGTCATCGAAAATCAGGCAGATGCTCTAAGAATTGAAATCATGCGGCGTGAAGGAAAGGTCGAGCACCTTCCATTCGCGGTAGCGATCCGCCGGCAGCATCGCGTAAGGCTGGCACGCTGCAAGGGCCGCGATCGCGCCGCGCATCAACTCCACGCCCTTGATCGAAGCGGAGCCCTCGATCAGGGCCGGCTCGCCGGCAAGCCTGCCGTCGGGCGTCATCTGCACCCGTAGCTTGATCGCGACATTATCGGTCGGTGACAGCGCGGCCGGCAGTTTCGAGCAGGTTTTCAGATGACGCCGCAACGGCTCGACCAGGTTTGAGGCGAGGTTGCTGGTTGCGGGCGTCGCATCGCCGCCCTCGCCCGGCTGGGCGCCGGACGCGGCGGGTGGCGGCGGCGCCTCGGGAAGGCCGAGCATCACATGATATTTGACGGTGAGATCGGGCTGTGGCGGCGCGTAACCGGGCGCAGCTGACGACGCCGGCGCGGGTGGAGTTGGCGCTGCGGCCTGCTGCTGCGGCTGGGCCAAAGCTTCGTGTCGTCTGGAGGCGGCGGCCTGTTTTGCCGGCGGCGCAGTTGCGGCCGGGGGCGGAGCCGCTGGAGAGGAAGCCGCCGCCGGAGCACCCAAAGGCGACTCCGGCTTGGTCAATTGGGAAAAATCCGGCGATGGTTGCGGCGTCGGCAACGGATCGGGTTTTTTGGCGTCGTCGGCCACGACAATTTCGACCGGTACGATCTTCTCGACCACCGGACGAAACGGACGCACTTCGGTATAGATCACGATGAACGCCACCAGCGACAGGTGCACGAGCGCCGACACCGTCACGTCAGGTCGTATGTATTGTCGAACTTCCATCGCCGCCGACCGATGGCAGAAAGCCGCTCCCCACGCGCCAGCATAGCGGCTCGCGGGATGGCCTCAATCCCATTTCGGCGCAAATCCGAAGTCGGTGAGCCGGCCCTTGGGGGTCGCGAGATGGCCGATGCGGTCCATCTCGTCCCCGGACAGCTCGAAATCGAAGATGTCGATGTTCTCCGACAGCCGCTCGATGCGCGAGGTGCGCGGGATCGCCGATACATTCTGCTGCACCAGCCAGCGCAGGCAGACCTGCGCCGGGCTCTTGCGACGGTCCCGGCCGATCCGCAGCAAGGTTTCGTCACCCTTGATGCGGCCCCTGGCGACCGGGCTGTAGGCGACCAGCGCCATGCCGTTGGCCACGCAGGCTTCCCTCACCTTGGCCTGGTCGAGATAGGGATGATATTCGACCTGGTCGCATGCCAGCGGCTCCGGGCAGGCTTTGACCGCCTCCTCGATCAGCGCCACCGTGAAGTTGGAGACGCCGATATGCCGCGCCAGACCCATGCGCTTGGCATGCGCCAGCGCGCCCAGCGTCTCCGACAGCGGCACATGCGGATTGGGCCAATGCAGCAGCAAGAGATCGACTTCCGGCATGCGCAGCTTGACCAGGCTCTCCTTGGTCGAGCGCTCCAGATCGTTCGGAGCAAAATGCGTGGTCCAGACCTTTGTGGTCACGAAGACGTCGTCGCGCCTGACCCCGGAAGCGCGCAGGCCGTCGCCGACCTCGCGTTCATTCTCATAGACCTGGGCGGTATCGATGTGACGATAGCCCAATCTAAGCGCCTGCTCGACGATGCGCGTGCAGGTTCGCCCGCGCAGTTCCCAGGTGCCGAGACCGATCGAGGGGATTTTGGCGCCGTTGGCTTCGACGAATTGCATGAGCGCGCCCTGTAGCCGACAGCGCATGATCCGGAAAAGCCTGCCCCGCACTTGATGCGGGGTGTGTAGCGGTTTTCCGAAAAGATCATGCGCAAACAACGGAGCGCATTATGTCCCGCCGGCCGCACGCTGCCAACGGCAGGCGCGATCAGGCGCGGGCAATCATCACGTCTTGGTTAGCTTTTGGCGAGTGCGGCGAAGACGGTGTCCGGCGCATGGGCAATGACGGCAAGCAGCGCCCGGGCCGGTCCGCGCGGGGCACGCTTGCCCTGCTCCCAGTTCCGGATGGTTTCGACGGGCACGCCGAGCCTCGCCGCGAATTCCTGCTGGGTCAGCTGCGCGCGGCGGCGCAAATCGCGCACCTCCGGCGTTCCGCTCTCCGCCCCGCTCTCCGCCACTTGGGCGAAGGCATCAGGCGCCAGCGGGAACTCCTGCCCATCGCGCAATTCGACAATCCGTCCGTCTGCCTTCAACCGCAACCGCTGCATCGTGGCTACCCCTAACCCCGTGCGGCGCATCATGGTCGAAGCACGTTAAGTTCCGATTAACGATAAAGGCCGCGGTGTGGCCTGAATTATTGCAGCCCGAACCACAGCGTGGCGATGCCGAGGAAGGAGAAGAAACCGACCACGTCGGTCACGGTCGTGACAAAGGTTCCAGAGGCCACGGCCGGATCGGCGCGGAACTTCTCCAGCACGATCGGGATCAGGATGCCGCCCAGCGCGCCGGCCACCAGATTGCAGATGATCGCAAGCCCGATCACGATGCCGAGGCCGGGAATCTTGAACCAGATCACCGCCGCGATGCCGGTGATGACGGCAAAGCCGACGCCGTTGACGAGGCCGACCAGGAGCTCGCGCATGGTGACGCGCAGCGCATTGCTCGAGCCGAGTTCGCGGGTCGCGAGCGCCCGCACCGCGACCGTCATGGTTTGCGTAGCGGCATTGCCGCCCTGGCTCGCGACAATCGGCGCCAGCACGGCGAGCGCGACCATCTTTTCGAGCTGTCCCTCGAACAGGCCGAGCACGGAGGACGCGAGGAACGCGGTGGCAAGATTGATCAAGAGCCAGTTGAAGCGGCCCTTGGCGATGGTCCAGAAATTGTCGGACAGTTCTTCGTCGCTGGTGACACCGCCGAGCGCCTTGATCTCCTCGTCCGCCTCCTCCTCGATGACGTCGACGACGTCGTCGATGGTGATGACGCCGACCAGCCGGTCGGCGGCATCGACCACGGGGGCCGCGACCAGATTGTATTTGCCGAACAGCCGCGCGACCTCCTGCTGGTCGTCGGTGACCGCGACACGCCGGCGGTCCTCCTCGATCAAATCCTTGAGTGGTATCGGCCGCCGCGCGCGCAACAGCACATCGAGCGGGACCGCGCCCTGCCAGCGCTTTTGCGGGTCGACCACATAGATTTCATAGAACCGATCCGGCAGATCGGGCGTCTCACGCATGTAGTCGATCGCCTGGCCGACCGTCCAATCGAGCCCGACCATGATGAACTCGGTCTGCATCCGCCGTCCGGCGGATCCTTCCGGATATTCCAGGCTGCGCTCGATCTCCTCGCGTTCCTGCGGCAGCAGCTTCTCGAGGATTTCCTCCTTGTCCTCCTCGTCGAGTCCCTCCAGCAATTCGACGGCGTCGTCGGATTCCAGTTCGCGAACACCCTCGGCGACCGTCTCGGGCTCGAGCTCTTCGAGGATTTCCTCGCGCACCGTGGTGTCGACTTCGTTCAGCGCCGAGAAGTCGAAATCGGTACCGGTCAGTTCCACCAGGCGGACGCGGTCGTCGGCATCGAGCGCCCCGATCAGATCGCCGAGATCGGCCTCATGCAGTTCGGCTACGACCTCGCGCAGGAACGGCGCCTCATCGGCCTTGATACAGCGTGCGATTTCCGCGATGAATTCGGGGCGAATTTCGCCTTCCTCGTCGCGCATGGGAAAGCGCTCGAGCACGGAGGCTTCCGTCGAGGGGGCAAGGTCCAGATGTTCGGCCATGGTCACCTCACCGGTTTGACAGAAGGGTTCAACTCGTCTGAGCTATGGCCGAGGCAATACCCAATAGGCAACACCAAGCGCAATGCCAAAGATGCGCCGGCTTAAAACGGTCTGCTCTCTGACCCGCGCGCCGGCCGCGGCGCTGCTGATCTCGCTTGTGTGGACCGGGATCGCGCATGCCAAGGGCTGTCCGCGCAAGGGGACACTCGGCACCTCGCGCATTCTGAAGGTCGACGCCGTCTCGTTTCCGCGGATCGGCCTGAAAAACTATTCGCATACGCTGCCGCTGCGGGATCACGAGGTGGTGCTGACCTTCGATGACGGCCCCTGGCCGCCGACCACGCCGAAAGTGCTTGCGGCGCTGGCGAAGGAATGCGTGCTCGCGACTTTCTTCATGATCGGCAAGCCGGCCTCCGAACATCCCAGCATGGTGCGGCGGATCGCCGCCGCAGGCCACACCATCGGGAACCACACCTGGACGCATTTTGATTTACATGCGATGCCGCAAAGCAACGCCTTCAAGGAAATCGACGACGGCATCGCGGCCGTCGAAAAAGCCGAGCACGGGGTTGCGACCACGACCCCCACCACGCCGTTCTTCCGCTTTCCGGGCTTCCTGACCACACCGGCAACACTCGATCTGTTGCGATCGCGCGGAATTGTGGTGTTTGGGGCCGATTTTTGGGGCAATGACTGGGATCACATCCCGCCGGCGCGGGAACTTTGGCTTTTGACCTGGCGCCTCAGGGTCGCGCGCAAGGGGATCATCCTGCTGCACGACTCGCAGCCCAGAACGGCAGCGATGTTGCCGGCATTTTTGCGATATCTCCGTGACAATCATTATCATGTGGTTCACATCGTGCCGACCGGCCCGGCCGTTGACTTTGACGGGGTACCCTGATCAGAACATAGGCGAGGGTTGGGAGGATTGAGGCGGCGTTCGGATGTGCCCCGTTGGTCGTCCGTTCTTTCTAGAAATGCAGACGGTGCATCATGGTTGGTAATCGTTTGAATGGCGTCCGGACAACGCGTTGGGTAGTCGCTTGCCTCGCGCTTCTAGCCTGTTCCACAGCAGGGGCCGAGGAGGCCGCGCCCGCCAATAATTGTCCCGGCCATCCCGACGCGATCGGTACCTCGCGGACGCTGGTGGTCGATCCCCGCGCCCATCCCCGGATCGGCTCGATGCAATATCCGGAAACCCTGCCGCTGCAGGATCACGAGGTGGTGCTGACCTTCGATGACGGCCCGCTGCCGCGCTACAGCAACCAGGTTTTGCAGATCCTGGCCGACAACTGCGTCAAGGCGACCTTCTTCACCATCGGCGAGCAGGCCAGGGCAAATCCCGAGGGCGTGCGCAAGCTGATCGCCGCCGGTCACACCGTCGCCAGCCACAGCCAGCGCCACCCGCTCACCTTCCACAAGATGTCGGAGGAGCAGGCCGGGCAGGAAATCGAAACGGGCATCGAGTTCGATAAAGGCGGCGATGACCGATCCGAATGAGCTGTCGCCGTTTTTCCGGATTCCCGGCCTGATGCGCGCGCCGCCGGTCGAGGCCTATGCCGAGAAGCAGGGCCTGCAGATCTGGAGCACCGATTTCCTCGCTGACGACTGGCACCGTATTTCGTCCGCGAAGGTCCATGACCTCGCGATGAAGCGGCTCGACGAGATGGGCAAGGGCATCCTGCTGCTGCATGACATTCACGAGCGCACCGTGGGCGCACTGCCGAAGATCCTGCATGACATGAAGGTGCAAGGTTATCGCATCGTCCATGTCGTGCCGGCGACCTTGCAGGAGCCGGCGACGCCGACCGAGCCGGAGCAATGGCAGATGCATCCGCCGTCGGAGAGCGTGCCGATTGCGCGCTGGCCCAAACTTCCGAACTTCGTATACGCCGAGAACGAGATGCTGCCGGCGCCCGCTGCGCTGGATTTCGATCCAACCGAAGGAAGCGTTTCGCTATCGCTTGCGACATCCGTTCGCGGGCGCGGCGTGCCGTTGCCGAAGGAAGCGCCGTGGCCCCGAACGGCGGCTCCGCTACAAATTGCCGGCGCCGAAGCGTCGCTGCCGGCGCCCGCCGCGGCCCTGTTCGAGATTCCGGAAAAGGCGCGCGCGACGATCCAGCCCTTCCCGATCTCGATGCATCATTTTGCCGAGGGCGAGATTCCGGCCGGCGCCAAGGTCGCGGCGGCGAGCGAGCCGCGGGGGCGACGCGGACGCAGCGGCCGCCAGATCAGGCGCGTCGCGCATGCGGCTCCGGCCGCTCACGCACCGGCTGCCGCCAGGCAGGTCCGCGCGGCGGTGCCCGCCGCAAAGCGCTCCGTCCATGTCGCGAGCCTGAAGAAGCGCAGGACCTGAGGCCGGATCACTGATCGTCGCCGGGCGACTTCGGCACAAGCGCTTCGGCGTTGCTCTTGGCAAAAATCTGCGGCACGTCGAACTTGCCTTCCTGCAGGTCGTAGCGGCAACGCCAGTCGCGCACAGTGGTCAATTGGTGATGCTTGCCATTCGGCTCGACCTCACCCCACAGCCCGATCAGAAGATAACGGCTGTCGGGCCATTTCTCGCCGGTCCATTGGTAATTGTCGTCAGTGCCCTTCAACAGACCCTCGTTGATATGGAAGTCCGGCTTCATGACTTTTCGGGACTCAGGCCGGCTGTAGAAAAAAGCCCAGGCCAGATCGCCGAACGGTTTCTTTGTTGCAGCGACAAAACCCTGCAGGCCGAGCTTGTACAGAAACAGGCTGCCCTCGCCCGAGCCGGTCTTCTGCATGCGTACGAGCCAGCGGGAATCGCGGGTAAAGCGGAAGTCGGCGGGATAATCTTCCTGCTCAGGTCCGAGCAGTGTCATGGAGTCGGAACGCCGCGCCCAAAATTGCCAAAAGTAGTTTTCGTCCTTGTCGGTCTTGAAATATTCCTCGACGGTCGTGGCGCCGTCGGGCGATTTGACGGTGTATTTCTCTTCGAGCTTGTATTCAGCGGTCGGCCCTGCCGGTTGCGCCGACATCGCCGGTGCTTCGCAGGCCAGCAGCGCGCCAATCGAGAAAGCAAAAGAGATCATCTTCATGGGCCATCGCTCCGTAGCCCATCCACGGCAACAAGCGATTAGTACGTCGACCCCCTAGTCCAGTTCAAAGGCGGAGCTGTAATCCTGCTTCAGATCAGGATTTTGCTCGGTCTTCTTCATCACGCAGCGGCCCACGACCAGCAGGTCCAGCTCGTTGCCCATGAAGCAGCGGAAGGCATCCTCGGGCGTACAGACGATCGGCTCACCGCGGACGTTGAAGCTTGTGTTGACCAGCACCGGGCAGCCGGTGAGCGCCTTGAACCGCGTGAGCAGACGATGGAACAGCGGGTTGGTCGCGCCGCTCACGGTCTGGATGCGCGCCGAATAGTCGATATGGGTGACGGCCGGAATTTCCGAGCGTGAGATATTGAGCTTGTCGATGCCGAACAGCGCCTGCTCGGCTTCCGTCATGGCGCGGCGCTTGTCCTTCCGGACATCGGCCACAACAAGCATATAGGGGCTGTCGGAGTCGAGCTCGAACCAGTCGGCGACATCCTCGCGCAGCACCGCGGGCGCGAAAGGGCGAAAACTCTCGCGGTACTTGACCTTGAGATTGAGATTCCTTTGCATGGCCGGCGAGCGGGCATCGCCGAGGATCGAGCGCGCGCCGAGCGAGCGCGGGCCGAATTCCATCCGGCCCTGAAACCAGCCGACTGCGAGCTGGTCGGCCAGCGCCTTCGCCGTGGTCTCGACCATGGCGCCTTCATCGAGCACGGTGAAGCGTGCGCCTGCCGTCGTGAGGCGCTGCTCGATGTCGGCCTGCGAGAACTCTGGACCCAGGAACGCGCCCGCCATGCCATCCGTATTGCCGACAGTGCGCGGCTGGTCCTTGAACTGGTGATAGCCCGCCAGCGCCGCTCCCACCGCGCCACCGGCATCGCCTGCCGCCGGCTGGATCCAGATGGAATCGAATTTGCCGTCGCGCAGCACCTTGCCGTTGGCCACGCAATTCAGCGCAACGCCGCCGGCAAGACAGAGATTGCGCGCGCCGGTCCTTGCCGCAAGGCTCCGCGTCAGCCGCAGCACCGCCTCATCGAGCACGGCCTGGATCGAGGCGGCGACATCCATGTGGAACGGCGTCAGCAATTTGTCCGGCGTGCGCACGGGCGCGCCGAACAGCTTTGCGAACCGCTCATTGGTCATGGTGAGCCCGGTGCAATAGTCGAAATAGGACATGTCGAGCCGGAACGAGCCGTCCGGCTTGAGGTCGATCAGATGGTCCAGGATCAGTTGTGCGTATTTCGGCTCGCCATACGGCGCGAGCCCCATCACCTTGTACTCGCCGGAATTGACCTTGAAGCCGGTGTAATAGGTAGCCGCGGAATAGAGCAGCCCCAGCGAATGGGGGAAGTGAATCTCCTGGAAGATTTCGAGACGGTTGCCCTCGCCGATCGCCGCCGACGTCGTCGCCCATTCGCCGACGCCGTCCATGGTGAGCACCACCGCCTTCTCGAACGGCGACGGAAAGAAGGCCGAAGCCGCGTGGCTCAGATGATGCTCGGTGAAGAGCAGCCTGTCGGCCGCTATCTCCTCGTCGAACTCCTTCAGCTTCTTGCGCAACAGGCTCTTCTGGAACAGCTTTTCCTTCAGCCACAGCGGGATCGCCATCTGGAAGGAGCGAAAACCCTGCGGCGCCAGCGCAACGTAGGTTTCCAGCAGCCGCTCGAACTTCAGGAACGGCTTGTCGTAGAAGGCGACATGATCGATCTCGGCGAGTTTTGCGCCAGCCGCCTCCAGGCAATAGTTGACGGCGTTGCGCGGAAACGACGCGTCGTGCTTCTTGCGCGTAAAACGCTCCTCCTGCGCGGCAGCGATGATGCGGCCGTCCTCGACCAGCGCGGCTGCGCTGTCGTGGTAGAACGCGGAGATGCCGAGGATGCGCATGCGTTCAGAACAGCGTGTAGATGAACGGCGCGAACACCGTGCCCTTGGTCAGCACGACGAGGCCGCCGAACACCACCATCATGATCAGGATCGGCAGCAGCCAGAATTTCTTGCGCACGCGCATGAAGCGCCAGAGCTCGGCAACGAAATCCAACATCAGAACTGATCTCTCATGGTTTCAGGCGCGGGTCCCGGCGCGCGCGCGATCCAGTAGGTGTCGGAGGCCGGCTCGCGTTTCAGCCGCAACAGGTCCCTGCCCCGCATCCGCATCACCAGCCCGGTCGGCCAGATCGTGCCGTAGAACAAGAGCCCCATCACGATCGGATTGACGATTTTGTGCAGCAGGAGGCCGAGCTTCATCCACAGCCGGTTGAGCGGCTGCAGCGCCGACGGCTTGAGCCAGGCGGCGGCGAGGAACAGCACCGCGGCCGCAAGCTCCCACGGCCACGCACGTCCGTGGTGCCAGCCGTTGATGAGAGAAAGCAGCGCCAGCGCGCCCGCCATGACCAGGCCAAACGTGCGGTCCGAAGAACCGGGCGAAGAGGCGTCGTCCCGGCTAAAATTCTCGTGGGTTGACTGGTTCATCACAAGTGTCGACAAGACCCGTTTCAGGCTGGGGTGCTTTATCAGCTGGGAAGGCCAAGGTCCCGCTTTTTTTGGCCTTTTTCTGACCGGGGTAACGGTGGTGCAAGAGCATTCAGGAATGCAGGAAACGGGTCCGGATCAAGGAGCTTCGCCGCCGAAGACCGGCTTCTGGAGGGCCGCCTTCGCGCCCCGGCGGGTCCTGCTCAATTGCCTGATGTTCCTGTATTGCCTCGCGCTGTTCCTGGCCTTCGATTTCGCCTATTCCACCTTTACCCGCGGACAGGAGCAGGAGCGCGTCGCGCGCATCTACGATCCCGTCTACGACCACGGCCTCGCACCCAAATTCGACGGCTATGACGTCTGGGGTGAGGCGCGCTATCGGCTGATCACCAACAATCTCGGCTTCAAGGATTCGTCGACGCGCGACGTGCCGCTTCAGTCGAACGCGCGGCGCATCCTCTTGATCGGCGATTCCTTTGCCGAAGGCATCGGCCTGCCCTTCGACCGCACCTTTGCCGGCCTGCTCGAACAGGCCGGACAGGCGCGCGCCGACAAGGTCGAATTCCTCGATGCCGGCGTCGCGTCCTATTCGCCCAGCATCTATTACAAGAAGATCAAATATCTCCTCGACCGCGGACTCAAATTCGACGAGGTCGTGCTGCTGTCCGACAGTTCCGACGTCGAGGACGAAGCGACTTCGTATTTCTGCATCGACGACGATCCGAACTATCGCAAGTTCTGCAACACGCCGCCCGGCGCGGTGCCTGCGCCCGCCGTTAAGCGCGATTTCTTCATCGACCATTTCGTCGTCACCAACCGTGTCCGCGTCACCATCAAGCGCTGGATCCAGTTGCGGCTCGGCAACAAGCGCGCCGCGATCGACAGCGATCACAACCGGATCGGCTGGACCACGAAAAACCCCGATCCCCAAAAATACCGGCCGCTCGGGGTCGATGGCGGCATCGCGCGCTCGCTGGAAAACATGGGCAGACTGTCGGAGCTGCTCGCTGCCCACGGCATTCCGCTCACCATCGTGGTCTATCCGTGGGCGCAGCAGATCGCGCAGAACGACCGCGACAGCCGTCAGGTCAGGTTATGGCGGGAGTTCTGCCCCAGCCGCTGCAAGGCATTCATCGACCTGTTCCCGGTGTTCTTCGCCGCCGCCGATCGCGACAAGGACTGGTACGAACACCTCTACATCCTCGGCGACGACCATTTTTCGGCCGAGGGCAACCGCATGCTGTTCGAGGAACTGTCGAAGCGGCTGCTTCCGCCAGCGCGCTAGTCGTGGATGATCTTGGCGACGCAGAACAACACCACGGCCGCGAGGAAGAACAGATCGATGTAGGATTTGACCTCGCCGTCACGGCGCAGCAGCGTGACGTCGGCGACGGTTTTAGCCTTGATCGGCGATTGCGCGCCGCCCTGGGTGACCAGCGCAATGACACGGCGCGATTCGATCTCCAGCCGCTCGATGCGCTGGAAGAAATAGAACGAGCGCAACGCCGTCGCCATGCGCATGCCGGCATAGACCAGGATCGCGATCGCGAGGATGGCGCGGTTGTTGTACTTCTCGATGTAGTTCAGGCTGAGATAGACCATCACCAAGAATCCGAAATTGGTGAGGAAGCGGTAGATATAGCTCATGAGTCTCATGCGTGTGCCCGTGTCGATGCCTGCTCAGGCCTTGAAGATCGAACGCATATGTCGGATTTCCGGCCGAATAACCGGACGCGCGCGGTTGTGCCGCGCTTGTCGGTGTACGCCAACGTTGTAACAGGAGGCAAAGGACGCGCCGCTTCGCCGCGCTCGGTCGGAGGATTGCCTAGTCCGTTTAGACGCGCGTGGCGCGCGTTTCAACCCCGATCTTTCCGTTTCCCCACCGTTGACGCTTCCGGGAGGGAGTCCTTGCCGTTACGATGGCCCGTACCAAACCGTTGGGACGGAAACATGAAACGGCGTGAATTTCTCAGATCCATTGCCGGCGCTGCCGGACTGTCGGCCTTGCCAAATCTCGCTTCGGCGCAAGGCGCCTATCCGAGCCGGCCGGTGCGGATCATCGCCGGCTTTGCCGCCGGCGGCGGCGTCGACATCACCGCGCGGCTGATGGGCCAGTGGCTCAACGAGCGGCTCGGCCAGCCCTTCGTGACCGAGAACCGCACCGGCGCCGACGGCAACATCGCCACCGAATCCGTGGTGAACACAGCCCCCGACGGCTACACGCTGCTGCTCGCGACGCTGCCCAACGCGGTCAACGCATCGCTCTATCCCAAATTGAGCTTCGTGTTCCTGCGCGACATGGCGCCGGTTGCCGGCGTCATCCGGGTGCCGATGGTGGTGCTGGTGCATCCGGCCGTACCGGCCAGGTCGATCCCCGAGCTGATCGCCTATGCCAGGGACAATCCCGGCAAGATCAACATGGCGTCGGCCGGCACCGGCAGCGCGCCGCACATGGCGGGCGAATTGTTCAACTCCATGGCCGGGCTCAACATGACGCACGTCCCCTATCGTGGTCAGGGGCCGGCTTTGTCGGATCTGCTCGGCGGCCAGGTGCAGCTCCTGTTCGCGGCGGCGCCCGGGACCGTCGACTACATCAAGACGGAGAAGCTGCGCGCGCTGGCGGTGACGAGCGCGACGCAAGCCGAAGTGCTGAAGGTGCTGCCGACGGTCGGCAGCGTTCTGCCCGGTTATGAGGCAAGCCAGTGGTACGGCCTCGCCGTCCCCGCCAGGACGCCGGCCGACATCGTCGAACGTCTCAACAGGGAAACCAACGCCGCCTTTGCCGATGCCGCAATGAAGGCGCGTTTTGCCGCCATCAGTGGCGAGCCGATCGAGGGAACGCCTGCCCAATTCGGGAAGTTGATTTCGGACGAAACCGAGAAGTGGGCAAAGGTCGTGAAGTTCGCCGGCCTCAAGGTAGAGTGATCGCAGCCATCCAACCTCGATGGCGGCAGCCGCAGGATCGCGGTAGACTATGTCTCGCCACTGAATTGTGGGGTGAACTGATGCCTAGGAAGGGAGTCACCGGTCACGACGGATGGGTTGTCACGGAAGCATTGGCGACGGCGCTGGTCGCCCTTGAGCAGCTTCCGCGCAAACACCAGCCGCGGACCCATATGGACGACATCAGGAAGCTGCTCGCCGACGGCCGCGAGCCCGCCGCCGTCAGCCTGCATCTGGCGCAGGCCAAGTGCCGGCTGTTTCCCGATCTCGACCGGGTCGAGATCTACCGCGAATACGGCATCAGCAGCGACGAATATGGCTAACCGCGATCACTGCCCTCTGCCTCCCGTTAAGCTTGAATGGAATTTGAAGTTGCCTTGCCGCACCGCTGCGACATTGTGGCCGCCGGGAACGACGAGGCAGGTCCCATCGTCACGGTTTCGGAAGAGACGGCGGTTGACTACGAGCTGACGGCAAAGATTGCCACCGAGGCGTTTGCACTTGGCGACGTCCATTTTTCCGCCGAACGAATCAAATGGCTGTATGAGCGCGGTTTCGGCCGCGGCACCACGGTACTCGCCGCGACCGACGACGGCCGGAAGATCGGCCAGATCGCGCTGATCGGCCAAAGTGTCTGCGTGGCCGGCGAAGTCCACCCGGCGGTGCAGCTGGTCGACCTCTTCATCCTGCAGGCCTATCGATCGGCCCAACTGGTGCGCAAGCTCTACAAGGAAGTCGAGCAGTACTGCGCCAAACACAACATCCGCTACATTCTGGCGTTGCCGAACGACAGGTCGGTAATGCTGAACGCCCGCTTCCTGAAGCTCAGTCCCGTGCTGTGGCTGCCGATTCGCGCCGGCCTCTCGCTGCGGCAACCGGCGGCAGGCGCCATCAGCTATTCCGGCCTGCTCCGATCGATGAAGCGGGATCAGGCGATCGAACTGTTGTCCGGCTTCAGCTGCCCCGTGACCGAGAACGGCTCGCACTGGGACGCCGAAACCCTGTTCAATCGCCTCGACGATCCCACGCGCGACTACGCCGTGCACACGAGCAGGCACCTGCTCCTGGTGTCGTCGCACCGGAAGACCAAGGGCGTGAGCTACACGGCACTGTGCGCCTTCTTCGCCCGGCCCTCGGCCGAGATTGCCGACAACGCGGTCGACGAACTCGTCCGCGCCGCCTGCCGCTTCTGGAAGCGGCGCGGCTTCGTCTATGCCGGCGCCAACAGCCGGCTGCCCAAACTGCCGGGCACCGCCCTGCCCGCGCGTTTGCGGCGGCCGATTCTGGTGCAGTTGCGCGATACTCGTACCGATGGGCACGACGTGCACTTCGACCGCTTCCAGCTGATCGATTCCGATTTTGCCTGAAGATTTTGGCGGCAGATCCGCCGTCGCCCGGGCCCGAACGAGGACTTGGCGTGGGCCGAGCCACTCAAAGTCCGGATGCAGACAAGCCACTCTCTGGCAGACGAGCCGAACCGGCCAGCCTCACGTCAATCAGAATTTCGTTCGGATCGTTTCGCCTGTTTCCTATGCGGCTTCTCCTGCTGGAAGGCGACAGGCCCGTGCCGCTAGGAAGTCGCGCCCTGGAGATTCTGATTGTTTTGCTTCAGGGACATGGTGATCTGGTCAGCAATGACGAATTGCTGGCTCGGGTGTGGCCCAATATCTCTGTGGGCCCAGCCACTGTCAGGGTCCACGTGTCTGCGCTGCGTCGCGCGCTGCGTGACGGGCGGGAGGGGAATCGATTCATCGTCACCGTCTCCGGGCGTGGCTACTGCTTCGTCTCTCTCTTCGATGTATCGGAGCGCGAGAGCTGAAACTCCCTGCACTGCCCCTACCGCGGCATCAATCTTCGCGAACCAGTCTGCTGCCTGCTGCGCGGTCGCCGCGGTTCGCGCCCGGTCGAACCAGCCTCTTGCGTCATCGGATCGCTTCAAAGGCCAACAACACGCGTATCGATCGCGACACAACAACGTCATCACTCTGCAAGCGCCAAATCGGTTTGCTCTTGAAGCGGGAATTGGCCGATCCGCCGTCCGATGGTATATTCCCTGCAACTCTGAAGGAGGGTACGATGGCTGAAGCGAAACTCGCTCCGAACCTGCCGGGCTGGATGGTCGAGCATGCGAACCGCTATATCGATAGCGGCGGAACCGACGGGCACATGTACAAGGTAACCGTGCCCCAGCACGGTGAGATCACGGCGCCGGCACTGCTGCTGACCACCACCGGCCGCAAGTCTGGCGATAAATTCATATTCCCGCTGTTTTACGGAACGGAGGGCAGCAGTTACTTCGTGATCGCCTCAAAGGGAGGCGCGCCCGAACACCCGGGGTGGTATCGCAACATTCTGGCGAACCCCGACGTCGAGGTACAAGTCGGGACCAAGAAGATGAGGGCGCGGGCCAGGACAACGGCGGGCGAGGAACGCCTCCGACTTTGGAAAAAGGCGCTCGAATTTTGGCCGCCCTACGCCGACTATCAGCTCAAGACCGAGCGCGAAATACCGGTGGTCGTGCTGGATCCAGTCCATTAGGGTACGTGGCGGCCGGCCGCCGCCAGCCGTCGCTCCACACGCTCGCCCGTCGCGAAGTGGCTCCGCGCCGATGACAACGAACGGGATTATCAAAGCACAGGCGGGAACGCGCTAGCTTAGCTCGGGGCTCACGCATTCGCGTAAGGCTTGATGATCTCCTCGCCCAAGCGGGCCAGCGTCGTTTCGAGATCGGGCAGGAACGCCGTCACTGGCAGCGCAAGGCGCCCTGCGCCCCGGGCGATGCGCTCCTCGACGGCCGCGCGCGGGTCGGCGCCGGAATTCGGCAGGGCACCAGGACAGCCGAGGATCAGTTCTACCTTCGCCGGATCGCGGCCGGCCTGCTCGGCCGAACGGCGCACAATGTCGAGCAACGGCATGGTGTCGACCTGCGCACCGATCGAGGGGAAGAAGCCGTCGCCGAGGCGGCCGGCGCGGCGGGCGGCCGCTTCCGAGTGGCCACCGACGACGATCGGCACCGATTTCGCGACCGGCTTCGGATTGCAGCTGACCTTCTCGAAATTCACGAACTCGCCCGCGAAGCTGGCACCGTCGCTGGCCCACAAGGCGCGCATGGCCGCGACATACTCGTCGGCGCGCTTGCCGCGACCCTCGAAAGGAATGCCGAGCGCCTCGAACTCCTCTTTGAGCCAACCCACCCCGATGCCGAGCTCGATCCGGCCGCTGCTGAGATAGTCGAGCGTGGCGACCTCCTTGGCCAGCACCAGCGGGTTGCGTTGCGGCAGGATCATCACGGCCGTCATGAAGCGAAGCCGGGTGGTGGCGGCGGCCACCCACGTCAGCCAGATCAGCGGATCGGGAAATTTCGCCGATGGACCGCCCGGTAATCGGCCGCCCGGCGCATAGGGATAGACGCTCGTGTAGTTGTCGGGAAACACGACGTGCTCGACAGCGAACACCGAATCGAAACCGGCCGCCTCCGCCAGACGCACCAGACGGCGGGCGCCTTCAGGGTCGGGGAATGTGAGGTTGCCGAAGTGCAGGGCGAATTTCATGACGGCGGTTTCTTCCCCGATCGAGCGGCGCGTTCGATCGGCGCCTTCCAAAAGCTATCATGGCACATGGCGAGGGCATCGGGGAGCCGCGCCGTTCATGGCAGCCTCCCGGCACGCGTCGACATCTGTTCAAGCGACCCAACGCTTCGTATCCTCGGACCACGGGAGGACATGACGATGAAGCCTGGCCTGGCAACCGGTTGTAGGGACGCATATCTGGGCGTGCCGGTTGCACTCGTGCAGCGCGCGGAAGAGCTGGGCTACCAAGCGGTCTGGTCGGCCGTCCGCGGTGGCACGCCACTCCGGTCGCGCTCCCGGCAAATATCCTGACCAGCGGAGAACAAGCGTCATGCGTCCACCCCTTCGCGTCGGCACCGTCTACGATTTCCGCAACACGCCGGAATTGGGCATGGACATGCCGAGCCTGTACGCCGCGATCATGGACCAGGTGATCATGCTCGACGGGCTCGGGCTCGATCTCGTGTCGTTCACCGAGCATCACTTCCTCGATGACGGCTATCTGCCCTCTTGGGTGCCGATGGCGGGCGCAATCGCCGCGCGTACCAAACGTGTGCGGCTATCGAGCGACGTCTGCCTGCTGCCGTTCAACCATCCCCTGCGGCTGGCCGAGGACCTCGCGGTGCTCGACAATATCAGCAATGGCCGCATCGAGGTCGGCGTCGGCATGGGCTACGCGCCGCATGAGTTCCGCGGCTTCGGTCTGCCGGTTTCACGCCGTGTCTCCCTCATGGACGAAGGCATCGAGGTGCTGCGCCATTGCTTCACCGGCGAGAAGTTCAGCTTCCATGGCAAGCGCTACGATTTCGACGACGTGGTGGTCAGGCCGCGCTACGTGCAGCCGGGCGGCCCGCCGCTCTGGATCGCCGCGATGTCGGAGCCCGGCGCGCAGCGCGCGGCACGCCATGACAGCAACTTTCTGCCGCAGGGCGCGCGGTCAATGGTGCTCGATCCGTGGCGGGCGACGCTGAAGGCGTCGCGCCGCAACCCCGACAGCTATCGCGTCGGCATCATCCGCTCCTGCCTCGTGACCGACGACGCCGAGCGCGACTGGCCGGCCGTGCGCGCCGCCGAGCGCTATCGCGGCCAGGTCTATCGCAGCTTCAACAAGGACGAGAGCGCTGCCGGCGGCGTTTCGGGCAACACGCGCGAGGCCAGCATCCCGCAGACATGGGTGGTCGGCAACGTCGAGCACTGCGTGAAGGAGCTGACATCTTTCGTGCGCGAATACGGCATCACCGACCTCGTCACCTGGGCAGTGCCGCCCGGCATGCGGCCAGAGCAGATGAACGCCAGTCTCGAACGCTTCGTGCGTGACGTGGCGCCGCGCGTCAAAGCCGCAGCAGCCTAGGGCGGGAAGGACGCGCATGGGTGTCGGGATCGGACTGGGCTGTGCGGAGTTTCCGTTTTCCGGCGCGGCGGCGTACTGGCGCTGGATCGACATGTGTGAGGCCGGCGGCGTGGATTCGATCTGGCAGACCGACCGAATCGTCGGCCATCAACCTTTCCTTGAATTGATGACCACGATGGCGGCTTTGGCAGGGCGCACGCGGCGCATGCGGTTCGGCATGAACGTCGTATCGCTGACGTTTCGCGACCCCGTGATGCTGGCCAAGCAGTGCGCCACCATCGACGTGCTGTCGGAGGGCCGCCTGCTGCCGGCCTTCGGCATTGGCAGCCCGCTGGCGCCCGAATGGGAGGCGCTTGGCATCGACACCAAGACACGCGGCCGCAAGACGGACGAGTGCCTCGACATCATCCGCCGTCTGTGGCGAGAGGACGAGGTCGACTTCAGCGGCGCCTTTTACAGACTGAAGGGCGTCACCATCGCGCCGAAGCCCGTACAGCCCGACCTGCCGATGTGGATTGGTGGTTCGAGTGACGCCGCGATCCGCCGCACGGCGCGCATCGGCACCGGATGGCAGGCGGGCGGCGACCCGCCGGCTGAGGCCGGTCGCGTCGTGGCCGCGATCAAGACTGCCGCCACCGAGGCCGGCCGATCGATCGACGAAGATCATTACGGCGCCGGCTTCGCGTTTCACTTCGGCCGCCGGGACGCGCCCGGCGTCGGCAAGGCGATGGATGCCTACGCCAGACGTACCGGCCGCGACGCTACGCAGGTATTCGTCGTGGGCGATACTGAGGCGATCCTCGCGCGTATCGCGGAATATGTCGACGCTGGCGTGTCGAAGTTCATCTTGCGGCCACTGGGCGGCGATGACGACGCCATCCTGGCCCAGACCCGGCTGCTGATCGAGCATGTACTGCCTCGCGCGGAGGCGCGGTGGCCGAGACGTCCGAAGGTCACAACGATCGATCGATAACGGCGCGAAATTCATCGCCGGCCACCTGGTCCGCGAGCGACACCATGAGGGAGAGAACCATGCGCATCGGCGGGCAAATGTTTTTCACGGACTATTCGATGACGCCGACCGAACTGGCGCGGGCGCTGGAGGAGCGCGGCTTCGATTCGCTCTGGGTGCCCGAACACTCCCACATTCCGTTGACGCGCAAGTCGCCCTTCCCCAGTGGCGGCGATCTTCCCAAGAAGTATTACGATGTGATGGACCCGTTCGTGGTGCTGAGTGCGGCCGCGGCGGTGACCAAAACGCTGCTGCTCGGGACCGGCATTTGCCTGATCGCTCAGCGCGACCCGATCCAGACCGCCAAGCAGGTCGCTTCGATCGACCAGGTCTCGGGCGGCCGATTCCTGTTCGGGATCGGCAACGGCTGGAACGAGGACGAAATGGCCAACCACGGCACCGCTTTCGCGAGCCGCCACAAGCTGGCGCGCGAGCGCGTCGAGGCCATGAAGGTGATCTGGACGAAATCAAAGGCCGAGTATCATGGCGAGTTCGTGAACTTCGACCCGATGATGACCTGGCCAAAGCCGGTCCAGAAACCACATCCGCCGATCCTGGTCGGCGGCGCATTCCCCTACGGCGCGCGACGCGCCCTGAGCTACGGCGACGGCTGGATGCCTCATCGCTCACGCACCCAGTATGCCGACGTGCAGGCTCTGCTGCCGAAGTTTCGCGAGATGGCGACTGAGGCGGGCCGCGATCCCGCGTCGGTGCCGATCACGATCTGGGGCGCCAGGGAGAACCTCGACCTGCTCAAGCGCGACCGCGACGACGGCGTCTCACGCGTGGTCGTCAGCCTCGATTCCGCCAAGGCCGATACGATCCTGCCGGAACTCGACCGCTGGGCGAATTTGATCCGCCAACTTGGTGGCTGAGCAGGTGGTGGAGGCAGCCAGGTGGTCGCGCACTCATAATTCGTCGCGTCCGCTTTGCTCTCGGAAAGCGACGTTGAAGCCGACATGTTTGCATGTCGGTCTTGGGCCCCCATTGCGGACTCCGACAACGCCGGCAGCGTCCGCTCCTTCAGGTCCCGGTCTTCGCCTGCCGCTCCGCCAGCTTGTCGATCTCGGACTGCACCGCCTGCGCCGCTTGGCCAGCGAACTCCTTCTGCTGCGTCGCGGCCGCGGCGTAAGCTTCGACGCGCGGCGCAAAGCTCTTTTGGAAATGGGCGTGAACGTAGCGTGCCATCAGCTCGTAATGGCGGCGGGTGGCGTCCCAATCGGCCCAGTTATGGGCGAGCTCCATGATCACACCGAAGCCGCCCGAGCCTTTGAGCAGCTTGTCGATGTAGGCAATCGCATCATCGGGCGTGCCGATGCATGCGGTGCCGCTCTCGATCAGCCAGTCGTAGTCGTCGGGCACATCAGGCGGGATGATCGGGAAGGTCGCGATCTCGCGGAAGTAGTCGGCGAACGCCTTCAGTCCGAACTTGACGTTCTTCTTCGCCTGTTCGCGGGTCTCGGCGATATGCATCAACGTCACGACGCGCCACTTGGCGCGATCGGGCACATGGCCGGCTTTGCGCGCCTCGGTCTCGTAGAGATTCCAGTTCGCTGTGTGATGGGCGATCGAAGTCGGCGTCGCGCCGCCGATTGCCAGCATGCCGATGCCGTGGCGCGCCGCCGCCATTGCGCCGACCGGCGAGCGCGCGCTCGCGACCGCCATCTCGATCATCGGCTTGGTGTAGGGCGCAAGCTGCAGGTTGGCGTTACAGAGCTTGAACCAGTCGGTCTCCTTGTTGACCGTCTGGCCTTTGAACAGCGCGACGATGACGTCGAGCGCCTCATCCATCATGCGCCGTTGATCGCCGGCGTCGATCCCGATCTTGTGGGCGTCGTACACCAGCGCACCGGGGCCGACGCCGAACATCGCGCGCCCACGCGTCATGTGATCAAGCTGGACGATGCGGCTCGCGAGCATGAAGGGGTTATGATACGGCAGCGACGCCACGCCGGTGCCAAGCCGAATGTGCTTGGTACGTTCGGCCGCCGCGGCAATGAACATATCAGGTGCGGCGATGATCTCGACACCGCCGGAGTGATGCTCGCCGATCCACGCCTCGCTGTAGTTTAGCCGGTCGAGGTGCTGCAGCAGCTCGAAATCACGTTCCATCGCCAGCGTTGGATTGTCGGCTTTGGCGTGAAACGGAGCAAGGAAAATACCGCTGCGGAGAGGCGTATTCATCGGTCCTCCTGATGGTTTCTACCGGCGGTCGATTGCCGCCGATTGGGCTTGAACATGTGTGACCGATAGAGAACTTATCGGCCGCGATGGCGCTTGTCAGCCTCGGTTGTCCGCTCCGACTCACAAGCCCTCGATGACGACCAAGCGGGGCAACTTCCGCTTTGCCCTTGGAACCCGACCTTGCGAGTACAGGCCCTAGACGAGCGGCAAAACCTCGGCCTTGAATTTCTGCATGCCGTTAAGGACTTCGTCGACCGTGGAACCGCCAAAGCCGAAATCGATGCAGCCGACGCCCATGTCGCGCAGCGCCCTGACGTCGGCGGCGATGGCTGCAGGCGCGCCGGCGAACAGGCGATGTTCGCCATCACTAGCCTGTGCTGGCGCCGTCTCGCCGAACACCGTGACGCGCAAGCTCAGGCCGACAGCCTTGGGATCGCGCCCCGCCTCAGTGGTCATCTTGCGCAAGCGCGTCACCTGGGTCTTGAAACGCGTCAGGCTATCGAGCGGATTCTGCGGGTTGGTACCGATCGGATACCAGGCATCGCCGAGACGGGCAGCCCGCCGCAGCGCCGGACCGCTCTCGCCTCCGACCCAGATCGGCGGATGCGGCTTCTGCACGGGCTTCGGGTCGAAGCCAATGTTGGAGAATTGGACATGCTTGCCGTCGAATTTCGGCGCATCCCTCGTCCAGAGTTCAACGAAGGCGCGCACATATTCGTCGGTCACCGTTCCACGCGCATCGAAATCCGGCGCGTCGATGGCCTCGAACTCCTCGCGCATCCAGCCGGCACCGATACCCAGCGTCAGCCGGCCGCCCGAGAGAACGTCGATGGTCGAGAGAATCTTGGCGGTCAGCACGGCCGGTCGATGCGGCACCACCATGACGGAGGTCACGAGACGCAGGCGCGTCGTTTTCGCGGCGATCCAGGCGACCTCCGTCAGCTGTTCGTGCCGCTCGCCACGCGTGCCGCCGGGGAACTCCCCGGAAGCGCTGTAGGGATATTCCGCCGCGATCGCAGTCGGAATCACGACGTGATCGCTGAACGTCGCGTAGTCGAAGCCCATCGCCTCGGCGCCAACCACGATCTTCGTAAGGTTATCCGCGGCCGACAGGGGCCCGGCGGTCGGAGCGTTGAAGCCGATCAGCATTTGTTGCATCCTTCCTTGTATTGCATCGCTCGCGTCGATGCGACACCATGCGGCCACCAGCGGGTGACGGCAAGCGCGTCCCGCGACGACATGCGCCCTCTTCGGGCGGAGACGACGGATTATGACGACGGCCGGTAGACAGGCGACGCGGCGGCGGTTCGACGCACCGCTGGCCGAACTGATGGCAGAAGCCGCGGCCTTGCGCGATTCCGCGCACGGAAGGCTGATCTCCTACTCGCGCAAGGTCTTCATTCCGCTCACCAAGCTCTGCCGCGACGTCTGTCACTACTGCACGTTCGCGCAGGTGCCGCGCGCGGGCAAGCCCGTCTACCTCTCACCCGACGAGGTGCTCGCCATCGCGCACGCCGGCGCGGCCGCGGGTTGCACCGAAGCGCTGTTCACGCTCGGCGACAAGCCCGAGCTGCGCTACCAGGCCGCGCGCGACGCATTGAAGGCGCTCGGCCACGAAACGACGATCTCCTATCTGACCGCGATGTGCGCGCTGGTGCTGCGCGAGACCGGACTGCTGCCGCATGCCAATCCCGGCGTGATGACGCGCGAGGAGATTGCCGGCCTGCGCGAGGTGACGGCGAGCCAGGGCGTCATGCTGGAGTCTACCAGCGAGCGGCTCTGCAGGCAGGGTGGCGTTCACTACGGCTCTCCCGACAAAAATCCTGCCGTCAGGCTGGAGACGCTGCGTCTGGCCGGCGAACTGAAGGTTCCGTTCACGACCGGCATCCTGATCGGCATCGGCGAGACACGCGACGAGCGGATCGACGCGCTGGAGGCGATTGCCGGTCTGCACGCCGCCCACGGTCATATCCAGGAAGTCATCGTCCAGAATTTTCGGGCCAAGCCCGACACCAAGCTTGCCAATTCCGGGGAACCCGATCTCGACGACCTGCTGTGGACCATCGCGACGGCGCGTCTGATTCTCGGGCCCGACATGAACATCCAGGCGCCGCCAAATCTGTCGCCCGGAGTTTATCAAAAGCTGATCGGCGCGGGGCTCAACGATTGGGGCGGCATCTCACCGGTCACGCCCGATCACGTGAATCCGGAAGCGCCGTGGCCTGCCATTGCCGAACTCGCCCGCAAGAGCGCACACGCCGGTAAGCTGCTTGTGAACCGCCTGCCCGTCTACCCCGCCTACGTCCGCTTCGCCGATAAATGGCTGGCTCCCGGCATCGCTACCCGCGTGCGGCGCATGAGCGACGCGGAAGGTTTTGCGCGCGACGACGATTGGGCGCCGGGCAACACCAGGCCGCCGCCGGCGCCGCTGGTGCTCGACCGCGGCGTCGACGCGCGCATCGCGGGAATCGTCGAGCGCGCCACATCGGGCGAACGGCTCGCCTCTGATGACATCGTGCGCCTGTTCGCGGCACGCGACGCCGACTACCGGTACGTCGCGCAGGCCGCCGATGCGCTACGACGCGCGGTCAGTGGCGACGTCGTGCGTTACGTCGTGAACCGCAACATCAATTACACCAACATCTGCTACTTCCGGTGCAAGTTCTGCGCCTTCTCGAAAGGCCGCACGCACGAAGATCTGCGTGGCTCACCGTACGATCTCGCCATCGAGGAAATCACGCGTCGCTCGATCGAGGCGTGGGATCGCGGGGCGAGCGAAGTGTGCCTGCAAGGCGGCATCCATCCCGACTACACCGGCGCCACCTATGAAGCGATCTGCAAGGCGATCAAGGCGGTCGTCCCCGAGATGCATATCCACGCCTTCTCGGCTCTGGAAGTGACGCAAGGTGCGGCCACGCTCGGACTGCCGATCCACGCGTTCCTCGCGAAGCTGAAGGCGGCCGGTCTCGGCACCCTGCCCGGAACGGCGGCCGAAATCCTCGACGACGACGTACGCGCCATCATCTGCCCCGACAAGATCAACACCACGCAATGGCTCGACGTGCAGCGTGCCGCCCACCAGGCGGGATTGCGCACCACCTCGACCATCATGTACGGGCACGTCGAGACCTCGCGTTCGTGGGCGAAACATCTCCTCGCGCTGCGCGACTTGCAGACTGAGACCGGCGGCTTCACCGAGTTCGTGCCGCTTCCCTTCGTCCACATGGAAGCGCCGATGTACCGCCTCGGCATGGCGCGTCCCGGCCCGACATTCCGCGAAGCCGTGCTCATGCATTCAGTCGCGCGGTTGGCCCTGCATCCGCTGATATCAAACATCCAGACGTCCTGGGTGAAGATGGGGCCGGCGGGCGCCGCAGTCTGCCTGGAGTCCGGCGCCAACGATCTCGGTGGCACGCTGATGAACGAGAGCATCTCGCGCGCCGCAGGCACCCAGCACGGCCAGGAATTTCCGCCGCACGAGATGGAAGCGCTCATCCGCTCGATCGGCCGCGAGCCGATGCAACGCGACACGCTCTATCGGCAGGTCGCAGAAGACCGTCGCGCGGCATCCATGATCGCGGCCGACCTGGAGCCGATCGTGCTGACGCCGCCGCGCAAGAAGGCGGCGGTCGGCTAAGTGATACCCCGCTTGGCCAGCAGCGCCGGCACGCCAAGTTCATCAAGCAGCGTGCGGGTACGGGTGCCGGCTGATTGCGGCAGGCGCAGGAAAAGCGCCAAATCGGCCGGATGGTCGATATCAACAGCGATTCCGGGCTGACGGATCACGGTCGGCTCGATGCCCTGAAGACGCGCGGCGTCGAGGTGCGGGAAGTAGCTGTTGTCGCCGAAGCGAAGCGGCACTGATTCCGGCGGCGAGCAGACGACGGCATTGGATCCCTGATCGTCATGCGCCGGTGAGATCGTGAACGAGGGCGCTGCGAGATGCGCCGATAACACCGCGTCTATCTCGCCGGCGCGGGTGGCTGGAATGTCGCCGGGCATCGTGACCATGCCGCCACGCCCTTCGCCCGCGAGAAGGCGGCGGCCGGCGTTCACGCTGCCGGTATGTCCGTCCCGCGCGCCTTCGGTCACGATCCGCGCACCGATCTTTTCGCCAAGAGCCGTCGCATGCCGATCCAGCGTGACGATCATCACGCCGGCGAGACGCCGGGAGCCGGCAACGGCGTCGAGCATGTCCGTGAGCATGGTCTCGGCGAGAAGACGGCGTTCTGGCGGCGACAGCAGACCCGACAGCCGATGCTTTGCGCCATCGAACTCCTTGACCGGAATGACCGCCCAGATGTCGCTCATCGCCGCACAACCAGTGCGTCCGCGGCGTCAAGCGTCACCCGCGCCAGCGTCTCCCGGTCATGCAGGCTCGTCATCAGGGTTCTGGCGATCGTGACCCGCGCGCCGACATGGCCGGTCGCATCGGCATCGGCGTGGTCGACGATATAGCCATCCAGCAGATCGCCGTAGCGTGCAGCGACGCCGGCGGCGCTGGCCTCGAGGCCGAGTTCGCGCATCATCTTCGCGGCCGGGCCCTTGACGGCCCGCCCACCGATGATTGGCGACACTGCGACGACGGGTGCGCCACTCGCCTTGATCGCATCGCGCATGCCGGGGACCGCCAGGATCGGCTCGATGCTGATGAAGGGATTGGACGGACAGATGATCACGGCCCGCACGTCGCCCGAGCGCAGCGCCGCCGTGATGCCGGCCTGCGGCCGGGCGAGCGTCGCGCCGTCGAAATTAAGCTCGTGGACAACCGGCCGGCACTGCTGGCGCACGAAGTAGTCCTGGAAGTCGATCCAGCCCGCTTCGCTGCGCACGCGGGTACGCACGCGGTCGTCGCTCATCGGCACCACGCGGGCACCGATGCCGAGGCGCTGGCAAATGCCTGATGTCACCTCGGACAGCGTCTGCCCCAGGCGCAGGCGACGGGTGCGCTCGACATGCAGCGCGAGATCGCGGTCGCCGAGCCGAAACCAGTCTTCGCCGCCGAGCGCGCCGATGCTGTCCATGAACGACCACGTCTCGTCACGCCGGCCCCAGCCGGTGACGGGATTGTCGATATCAGCGAGAACATAGGTCAGCGTGTCGATATCGGGCGAGATGCTCAATCCAAGATGCTCGAAATCGTCGCCGGTGTTGGCGACCACGAGCAGCTCGTCGGCCGGCAGGACGAGGCTCAGACCGAGGGCCAGTTTCGCACCGCCGACCCCGCCGGACAGCGCGACGACAAGTCGTTTGCTCATCGGAACACGTCCTCGGCGGCCGGGCGCACTAGCTCGGACGCACCATTGTCAGCGCCGCGCCATGTCAGGCCACGCACGACCACGACAGGCTGGCCTTCGGCCCCCTGCCCCATCACGAGCGAGGCTGCAGCCGCGATCTCGTCCGCATGCCCGGTGATGCTGACCTGAAGCTCGCGGCCGAACAGATCGGGCAAGCCACGCAGATCCATCAGCGACGGGAGACCGGCCGCACCGATCGCGACCCCGCAAGTACCACGCCGCCAGGCACGACCGAAGCTGTCGTTGATGATCACCGCGATCGGCACGCCGAACCTTAGCGACAGGCGTCTCCTCAATATCGCCGCGCTGGCGTCGGGATCGACCGGCAGCAGCAGGGCTTGCTGGGGGGCATCGGGCGAGGCCACGTTGGACTGGTCGATGCCCGCATTGGCCACCACGAAGCCCAACCGGTGCTCGACAATCAGGAGGCCGGGCCTTGTCCGCACGACGCGAACCGATTCCGACAGGATCAGTTCGACCAGGCGCGGATCTTTCTGGACGCTGGCGGCGAGTTCGATCGCCTCAGTCGAGGGTTCGACGGTCGCGAGATCGACCGTGCGCCCTTCGGCCTTGGACACTATCTTCTGTGCAAGCACGAAGACATCGCCGCCACGCGGCACGATGCCACCGCGCTCCAGCCCCTCGCCGATCAGGGCGACGAGATCGTCGTCCTTGCGCACCAGCGGAATACCGGGCACGGCGAGGAGCTCGACGGCGTTGCTGCGTTTCATCGGCCGCTCCCGCGCGCTCAACCGAAACGCTTGCGCAACCGCGGCAGCACGTGCTCGCCGTAGAGTTTCAGGAAGCGCGCCTGGTCTGGTCCCGGCGCGTGGAACACCAGATTCCGGAACCCGAGGCCGACATAGTAACCGATCCGCTCGACGTGTTCGTCGGCGTCGCTGGACACGATCCATCGACTGGCGGCGCGCTCCAGCGGCAGGGCGTCGGCGAGGCGCTGCATCTCGACGGGATCCTCCACCGTCATCTTTTCCTCCGATGTCAGCGCCAGCGCCGCCCAGTGGCGCGTGTCCTCGAGCGCGCGCACCTTGTCGGTGTCGAACGACACCTTGACCTCGATCATGCGATCGTAGGACCGCGTCGGATCCTCCGACGCCGCGATGCCCTCGGCGACCTTCGGCAACAGGGTCTCGGTATAGAGCTCCGGCTTTTTGCCGCTGGTGCAGATGAATCCTTCGGCGGAGCTGCCGGCGTAACGCGCCACGAGGGCACCCGCGGCTGCGACATAGATCGGCACCGGCGCCTCCGGGCGGTCGTAGATCGTCGCCTTCTCGGTCTTGTAGTACTGGCCTTCGAAGCTGACCCGCTCCTGGGTCCAGAGTAACCGGATCAGCGTGACGGCTTCACGCAGGCGCGCGAAGCGCTCCTTGAATTCCGGCCAGGGCTGGCCGGTCGAAGGCACTTCGTTGAGCCCTTCGCCGGTGCCGATGCCGAGCACGACGCGCCCCGGGAACATCGCGCCCATGGTGCCGAACGCCTGGGCGACGATGGAGGGATGGTAGCGGAAAGTCGGCGTCAGCACGCTGGTGCCCATGACCACGCGCGACGTTTTGGCGCCAAGCGCGCCCAGCCACGTCAGCGAGAACGGCGCATGGCCGCCGACGTGCTTCCAAGGCTGGAAGTGGTCGCTGATGAAGACCGAATCGAAACCGACTTCCTCGGCAAGGCACGAGAAGCCCAGCAACTTGCCCGGCGCAAACTGCTCCGCCGATGCCTTGTATCCGAGCTTGATCACACAACGTCTCCTGGCTGGCGCGATCCAAGTCGGCTGTTGCCGACCTGGATATTGATATTTGCCGAACTCGGGTAGACCCGAGTTCGGTCGATACCGATGCCGTGGTACCCGTCGCGGAAATCTATAGACTAGCGGCGAAACCAGCAACCAGCCAAAGCGAGGAAGCGACCATGCATCTCGGAATTGCCCTGCCTTTTGGCGACATCGGTGGCGATGGCGGAATCGTGCGCGAATTCGCCGAGCTCGCCGAGGCCGAAGGTTACGAAGGTCTGACGCTGGCGGACCACGTGCTCGGCGGCAACCCGGCCAACCCCGCCAGCGGTCGTGCGGGTGGGCTCGGCCTGTTCCACGACCCGTTCGTGGCATTCGGCTTCATCGCGGCCTGCACGAAAAAGGTCGAACTCTCCACCCAGGTGCTGATTCTCGCGCAGCGCCAGACGGTGCTGGTTGCCAAGCAGGCTGCCAGTCTCGACGTGCTCAGCGGCGGCCGCTTCCGGTTCGGCGTCGGCGTGGGCTGGAACGAGCTGGAGTTCGTCGGCCTCAACGAGAATTTCCACAACAGGGGCAAGCGGTCCGAGGAACAGGTCCAGGTGATGAAAGCGCTGTGGGCTAATCCTTACATTACGTTCGAGGGCAAGTGGCACCGCCTCCAGGACGCCGGCATCAATCCGCTGCCGCCACACCGCAAAATACCGCTGTGGTTCGGCGGCCACATGGACGTGACGCTGCAGCGGATCGCAAAGTGGGGCGACGGCTGGATGATGCTGTCTGAACCGCCGGGACCCAAGGCCGTCGCGGAATTCGACAAGCTGCGCCGCTTGGTGGAAGCCGAGGGACGCGATCCGGCGTCGGTGGGGCTTGAAGTCTGGACCTCGACCGGCACAGGCACCGAAAAGGACTGGCGCGAGGAAATCAGCTTCTGGAAGAAGGCGGGCGTCACGCATGTCACGCTGCACAACACCTTCGGCGGCTACCACCACAAGCGCATGGCCGGCCGGAGCATGACCGACCATGTCGGCGCCATGCGCCGCTACCGCAACGCCGTCGCCGATCTGCTCTGAGGCAGGGCGGCATACTTGCGCCTCAGGTATCGGCGAGCGCGGCCAGCATGCGGTCGCGGGCGGCGAAATCGCCATCCGCGTGGACGGGCTGCAGACAGACATGCGTGGCGCCGGCCGTGAAGTGCGCCCGCAGGCCGCGCCTGATCGTGTCGGCGTCGCCCCAAAGGACCATCGCATCGATGAACCGGTCACTACCGGCGTCGGCGAGCTCAGCCTCGGTAAAACCCTGGCGCAGCCAGCTGTTGCGATAGTTCGGCAGCACCATGTAGCGCGACAGTTCCTTGCGCCCTAGCGCCCGCGCCTTCGCGGGATCGGTTTCCAGCGTTACCTTCTGCTCCACCGCGAGCCATTTCGAAGGCCCGAGGACCGCGGCGGCCTCAGCCGTATGCTTCGGCGTCACGTTATACGGGACAGCGCCGCGCGACTTGGCAGCGCTCAGCGCCAGCATTTTCGGACCGAGCGCTGCGACCACGACCGGCGGCAGTTCGCCGGCAGGCGCGAACTTGTTGATGCCGTCGAGATAGGCGCCCATCGCCGCCAACGGTTTGTCGTAGCGATGGCCGCGCAGGCCCTCGACCATCGGAATGTGGCTGACGCCGAGACCGAGCACGAACCGGTCGCCGTAGAGCGCGTTCAGCGAGACCATGGCGCGCAGCGCAGTGTAAGAATCGCGTGCATAGATGTTGGCGATCGAACTGCCGATCGCCAGCTTCTCGCTGCTCGACAGCAGCCAGGCCGCCAGCGACATCGACTCGTAGCCCCGCGATTCGGGGTACCACAGGATCGAGTAGCCGTTATTCTCGACCGTGCGTACGAAATCGCGCAACTGCGATCCGTCGAGTTTGTCGGTGCCGTACCACACTCCAAGACGTCCGAGTTTCATATCGATTTCTCCGGTTGAAGGTGCGCTCGAGCCGCGATCAGGCTGCGGTTCCGAGAATGGTGCGCCGGGCGCGCGCAACGCCTTCGGACTGGATGTCGCTGGCGAGCTGGCGCAGACGCTCGCGATCGCCGTCGTTCTTCACCGCGATCGAGAATTCGCAAGTGGTGACCACGCCGCCATAGCGGTCGCAAAGCTTGCGGCCGATCGTGTCGTAGGTCGCGATCGTCACGAAAGTTTGCAGGACATCGTCGTTGATGTGCTGAGGCATCTCTTCCCAGCGTTGCGCGCGCGATAACAGCTTCAGCCGGTCCGCGAGATCGCCCAGACCGAGATGGTCAAACGCGGCGCGATATTGCGGCGTCGAGGCATAGAAGGCGATCCGCGCGCGCGCATCGCGCACCTTGGGCACCAGTTCCGCCTCGTTGGCGGCTGTGGCGACCAGCGGCTTCATGCAGACCTGGAAGCGATCCAGCGACCTTCCCGCCTTGGCTGCACCCGCCCGCACCGCCGGCAACATTTCCTTCTCGATATAGGATGGCGTGCATACCGGATGCGGCCGGATGCCCGCGGCGACTTCGCCCGCCACCTGACACATCACCAGGTTCACCGCCGCGATATGAATGGGAATGTCGGGATGCTCGATCGGGCCAGGATTGAACAGTGGCACCATCAGGTTGATGTTGTAATGCGGCCCCCTGACGTCGAGCGGCGTGCCGTTCTGCCAGCAATCCCAGACCGCGCGAACGGCACCCACGTACTCGCGCATCCACGGCCCGGCGGGCGTCCAAGGCATGCCGAAACGTCGCTCAATATGGGCCTTCACCTGCGTGCCGAGGCCGAGCGTAAAGCGGCCACGGGACAGCTTCTGAAGCGTCCACGCGCTCATCGCGGTCACGGTCGGGCTGCGCGGAAAGGCGATCGCGACCGACGTGCCGAGCTTCAGGGTCCGCGTCGTCTGCGCCGCCAGCGCCAGCAGGACGAACGGATCGTCCTTGGTTTCCTCGACCACCAGTCCGTCGTAGCCGATCTCTTCCAGCAGGCGCGCCTCAGTGGCGATGGAGTGGAGATCGAGCGGCATTTCGGGCGCGCGCAGGCCGGGATCGACCTTGCCTAGTGGCAGAAGTGTTTCAAGCAGCACGTCGTTACTCCACGATGAACGGCTGCCGCAACGTATCACGCTAGGACTTCGGGCCAAGCCGTCGCGCGACGCCCGGATCGACCGCCGATTGCGGTTGGCGGTCCGCTCGCGCGATGACGATCACGATCCACAATGCGGGCAAGCGGATCGGCGCGCATTTATCGACCGCAATGCCGCGACCAGAAGTTGGATCATAAACAGACGCCGACGCCTGCCTCCCCTAAATCCGCTCTATCACCGGATGCAGACGTGAATTTGAATTAGAGAGGCGCGAACCGCGGGAGCAAAGAGATGACCAGCTCATGGGAGCCAGTCGGAACCGAGTAAGACTTGTGGGTAGTAATATTCTCTGAAAGCAAACCGCGAGAGTGGACGACAAGAAGAACACTTTTTATCAACGACTTATTGCCCCTGGTGCGCTCGGAGGGACTCGAACCCCCACGATTTTACTCACTGCCACCTCAAGGCAGCGCGTCTACCAATTCCGCCACGAGCGCGAAGGGTATCAGCCGGCCGGACAAATCCGGCCGGATCAACGGCGCCGATGTAACAAATCGACCTTGGGGGTACAAGACCTGCGCGCCCCTCAAATCCGGGGTTTTCGCCGGCTTTTCGCGTGCCAGGGCACGATCCGGAAAAGCCTGCCCCGCACTTGATGCGGGGTGGGCAGCGGTTCTCCGAAAAGCATGCCCTCGGGCTTGACCCGAGGGATCTTGCCCAAACAGGAAGCTAAAGCCCAATGACGACATCGCGCTTTAGCGGCTTCCCGGCAATTTCGGCAGCATCTGCTTGACCTCGACCGCGATGCGGTTGCGGTCGACCAGCACCACCCCGCTCGCAACCGGCAGATTGTTGGCCAGCACCTTGACCTCGTCGGCTTCGGTGGCGTCCAATTCGATGATGGCGCCGCGGGAGAGCCGCATCACCTGGTGGATGGGCATCGAGGTGGTCCCAAGCACGACCATGAGATCGACGGTGACTTTATCGAGGGTGGGCACTTGCTGACCGCCGAACTGGACTAAAAATCTGGCTTAGAGATCACCACGTTATGGTTATCCAATGGTTAATATCCGCGAAAACCTCGATTTGACCACCTTCGCCGCGCCGGGAAGCGGCGCCGTGGAATGGCGGATTTCGGATTCGCCCGTGGACTATCTGGAGGCCGTCGCCGCCATGGAGGCGCGCGCCGCCGCCATCGCGTCAGGCGAGGCTGGCGAGCTGGTGTGGCTTCTGGAACACCCCCCGCTCTACACGTCGGGCACTTCTGGCAAGGCGGGCGACCTGCTCGACCCCCGCTTTCCGCTGTTTGCCACCGGGCGCGGCGGCCAGGTGACTTATCACGGGCCAGGCCAGCGGGTCGCCTATGTCATGCTGGACCTCAAACGGCGGCGGCCCGACGTCCGCGCCTATGTCGCAGCCCTCGAGGAATGGATCATCCGGACGCTTGCGGCCTTCAACGTCCGCGGCGAGCGACGCGAAGATCGCGTCGGCGTCTGGGTCAGGCGGCCGGACAAGGGGGCCGGCTCCGAGGACAAGATCGCCGCGATCGGCGTCCGGCTGAAGCGCTGGGTGTCGTTCCATGGCATCGCCATCAATGTCGAGCCGGACCTGACCCACTTCTCGGCGATCGTACCCTGCGGCGTGGCCGATCCCCGCTATGGCGTCACCTCGCTGGTCGACCTCGGCCATCCCGTCAGCCCGACCGACGTCGACGTGGCGCTGAAACAGGCGTTCGAGGCGGTTTTCGGCCCGATCGAGGCTCCCCTGCCGGCAACGACGGCTTAACCCTTCCCCGCCTCGGCGCAAAAAGTCATGGGAAAGCTGGAACCAAACCCGCCAATCTGCGTTTTCGGCAGTCAAGGCGGGGTCTATATGGTTTTGCGCGTACCGACACAGCAACGGGACCTGTTCGAGAGCGAACGCAGCTTCCGGCTTCTTGTCGAGGGCGTGGCCGACTACGCGCTCTACATGCTCGACCCCACCGGGATCGTGACCAGCTGGAACATCGGCGGTGAGCGTATCAAAGGCTACTCGCCGGAAGAAATCCTCGGCCAGCATTTTTCGCGCTTCTACACCGAGACCGACCGCGCCAACGGCAAGCCCGCGCGGGCGTTGCGGATGGCCCGGGAACAGGGCCGCTACGAGGAGGAAGGCTGGCGCGTCCGCAAGGACGGCACGTTCTTCTGGGCGAGCGTCATCATCGACCCGATCCAGGAGGACGGCTCGCTGGTCGGCTACGCCAAGATCACCCGCGACATCACCGAGCGCCGCGAAGCCCAGCTCAAGCTCGAAGAGATGCAGAAGCATCTGGCCGAATCGCAAAAGCTCGATGCGCTCGGCCAACTGACCGGTGGCGTGGCGCACGACTTCAACAACATCCTGATGATCATCTCCGGCAGCCTGCACTTCCTGAAAAAGACCGCCGGCAATGACCCCAAGCAGCAGCGCGCGATCACCGCGATCGAGACCGCGACCAAGCGCGGCGCGGCGCTGACCAGCCAGTTGCTGACCTTCGCGCGACGGCAGAGCGTGAATCCGCAATCGATCGGTGTCGCCGAGAGGATCGCGGCCATTCGCGACGTGCTCGACACCGGCGTCGGCAGCTCGGTGCAGCTTGCCTTCGACCTCGACCGCGGGCTCTGGCCAATCACGGTGGATGTTTCCGAACTCGAAACGGCGTTGGTCAATCTCGTGATCAACGCGCGCGATGCCATGCCGTTCGGAGGCACAATCAGGGTCGCAGCCCGCAATGTCGCCGCCGACGAGGCGAACGCGTCCGATTTCGTCGCAATCAGCGTGGCCGATACCGGCCAGGGCATCGCGCCCGACGTGCTCGACAAGATTTTTGATCCCTTCTTCACCACCAAGGCGGTCGGCAAGGGCACGGGCCTCGGGCTTTCACAGGTCCATGGCTTCGCCCATCAGGCCGGCGGCACGGTCAGGGTGGAAAGTGAGCTCGGCGAGGGCACCAAAGTCACGATCCTCCTGCCGCGACAGCAACCCGGCACACTGGCCGACAGGGCCAGTTTTGCGGAGATCGGCGGCAGCGGCACGGTGCTGCTCGTCGAAGACAATCCCGACGTGGCTTCGGTCAGCGCCAGCCTGCTGGAGCAGCTTGGCTATACCGTGCTCCGGGTTCCGGACGCCGAGTCGGCGCTGCGCGAAATCGCGCGCGAGGGCATCGACCTCGTGTTCTCCGACATCGTGATGCCCGGCAAGATGGATGGCCTCAGCCTGGCGCGGCGCTTGCGGCAGATACGCCCCGAGCTTCCGATCCTGCTCGCGACAGGTTACAGCGAGGCCGCCGCCGGCGTGCGCGGCGATTTCCCCATCCTGCGCAAGCCCTACGAGATCCATCAGCTCAGCCAGGCGATCGCGAAGCTGCCGCGTTAGCTTCGCAGGGCGTAATTTCACAGGATCGCGTCAAACGCGCTGCGCAACGTCTCGTGGCGAAACACAAAACCGTTGCTGAGCGCCTTATTGGGCAGGACGCGCTGACCGCCCAACAGAAGCTCGCTGGCAAAATCACCGCCGATCCGGCGCAGCAGCGCGTCGGGAATGCGAAACAGCGCCGGCCGGTGCAGCCGCCGGGCTAGCTCTTCGGTGAACTTGTTGTTGGTGACGGGGATCGGCGCGGTCGCGTTGATGGGACCAGCGATCTCTTTCTTCGCGATCACATGGGCGATCAGGCGGATCAGATCGTCGCGTTCGATCCACGACATCCACTGCCGGCCGGAGCCCAAAGGACCGCCGAGGCCGAATTCGAACGGCGCCAGCATCCGCGTGATGAAGCCGCCGTCGGTGCCGAGCACGAGGCCGGTGCGAAGGCAAACCACCCTCACCCCATGCGTCTCGGCTTCGCGGGCCGCCTGCTCCCAGACCTCGCACAGCTCATGGCTGAAGCAGGCGTGCGACTTCGCCGACTCCGTCAGCGGCTGGTCCTGCCACAGGCCATACCATCCGATCGCGGAGCCGGAGACCAGCACGGACGGCTTGCGCTCCAGCCGCGCGATCAGGTTCACGACATCGCCGGTCATCTTGACGCGGGACTCGATGATCTTGCGGCGCTTGGCATCGGTCCAGAGGCCATCGCTGATCGGCTCGCCCGCGAGATTGACGATCGCATCGATCCCTGCCGTCGCCGACAACTGATCGAGGCTGGTGATCAATGTGATCGGCGGCGCCAGCGTCTCTGCCTTGGCCGGATTGCGCACGAGTGCGATCACCTGATGGCCGGCGGCCGTGAGGCTGGCAACGAGGCGGCTGCCGATGAACCCCGTGGCGCCTGTGACCAGCACGGTCTGATGGCCGGTGAGCTTCTCGACGAGGTCTTTCGCCGGCACACAGCGCAGACGAGCCAGGCGACGGGACGCCGCGAAATCGCGAAGGCCGAAAATAGCAACACCCGCCGCAGCGACTGCAGCCGCGATACCGAGCCAGCCATGGTCGACCGCCCTGATCCCGGCCGGCCGCATGGCCCAATCGATCAGCACCGGCAGCAGCAACACCAGGACGGCGCCGTAGTTGAGCGCGAGCAGCGTGTGGTTGATGCGCTCGCTGGCCGGCAGCTTCCGGCTCAGATCCTCCTCGACGAAATCCATCAGCGTGATGACGATTTCGGAACCCAGCACCGCGACGATGACCATCGCGAGAATGCCGTACACCTCGAACCAGCCGAACACGACGAACAGCAACGCGTAGAGAAAATTGCGGATGCTGTGCAGCTGCAATTCGTGGCGCTGCGAAGGACGCCAGGCGAGCCGCTCCGTCAACTCGTGATGATAGAGCGTATCGAAAGCGCCCATCGCGACCTGGATGGCAACGAGGGTCCACAGCAGCGGAGTCATGACGTGGCCTCCCGGAACACGGCCGACTGCCGGATCAGCGGGCCATGGCTGGGGTGGGTGACCTCGAGCGTAAAGCGGAACGTGCCGCCGCCGAGATCGGAATGGCTGACCGTCAGCGCGCCCGGCGTGAGCCAGTCGGGCAGCGCGACATGATATGGCCCTAGCCCAAGGAAGTAGCCGGCGCTGCGGAAGAACAGCGCTTCGTGCTCGACCGACAGAAGCAGCGACATGCTGATGCCGAAGCCGACATATTCCTCCAGACCTGTGGGGCCGGCGAAGCGTTTGGCGGAATGGATGACCTGCGGAAAGCCGTTGCTGCGCGCGCAGATGCGGGTCCAGACCTGCCCATTGCTGGCAGCGTCCTCCGTCACGGTCACGATCATGGGAACGCGCGTCTCGGTGCCGGTCGGAAGCGGTCCGCCGATCAGGCGCGTGATCTGCGCCAGCCACCAGCCGGCGCGGCTGTGAAAGGACTCCTCGACCTCGCCGACATAGACCACTGTCTTGCCGCCGGCGAGGCGCTTGGAGAAGCGCCGCCACACCGCGAGCGGCAGGCGTCCCCATTCATCGGCCGGGAGCAGCGCGTGAAAGCGATGATCGTCGAGCAATATTTCGGAAGCGTTTGCGATCTCGGATAATCTTGCTGACGCCATCGCACACTCCCAGAAATTTCCGCTATTTCGATTTTCCCACGGGCAACAGGCTGACGATCTTCTCGCCGAGCTTGATCAGGGCGACGAGCCGCGGACGCGGCACGTTGAGCATCTGCGTGTACCAGCGCTCGGTGAGCTCGGTGAACGCCAGCATCTCCTTCAGCCGCCTGCTCGCGACCGCGCTGATCGCGGGGTCGTCGGTCGCATCCGCGACGCAGGCGCGCAGCGCCGCAATCGCCGGATCGATCTCCCGCTCCTTGCGCCCGGCCGCAATCCGCGCGGCCACTTCCCAGATGTCGGTCTCGGCCTCGAAATGATCACGGCGGTCGCCCAGGATCGGCACCCGCCGGATCAGGTTCCAGGCCAGCAGCTCCTTGATCGAATTGGACACGTTGGAGCGCGCCATGCCGAGCGTGTCGGCGATGTCCTCGGCCGTCATCGGCGCTTCCGCGAGATACAGCAGCCCGTGGATCTGGCTGACCGAGCGGTTGACGCCCCACTGGTCGCCCATGTCGCCCCACTGCAGGATGAAGCGCTGGACCGCGGGAGGGAGTTTCTTTCTGTCGGTTATTTCTGTCATAACAGAAATATCAGGTAAGACAGGTCCGATGTCAAGAGGCCCGCGCGGCAACGGCTGCGCCAGGCCTCCCTGGGAATGTCCCCTATTGCGGCTGCAGGATCACGCAGTCGGCGGCGGCGCCGCCGTCGCAGGTCGCAGCACAGGCCATCACCAGCGACGCGATGCTCCGCTCGAGCGCCTGAAGCTCGGCGAGTTTCTGGCGCAGGTCGGCAAGATGCCCCTCGGCGAGCTTGCGCGCTTCGCAGCAGGACGTGTTGTTCTGCATCAGCGACAGCAATGCGCGAATTTCTTCAATCGAAAAACCGAAATCGCGGCAGCGCCGGATCAAGGCGAGACGGCGCGTGTCCTCGTGGTCGTAGACGCGCTGGCCGCCTTTGCGCGAGACCTGCCGAAGCAGGCCGATCTCCTCGTAATAGCGAATGGTGGGGACCGTGGTGCCGGTCCGCTCGGCCAAGACTCCAATCCGCATCGCCCCCTCGCTTTCTTCGCTTGAACCTCAAGTGGCTTGAGGGGGTATCCGATCACGCGTTCACGCAACAACCTTATGAGCATCACATGAGCGTTATCGATCCATCCTGCCAGCTGCCATCAAAGGACTCGCCCGGCTGCGCCTGCGCCGCGCCGAAGAAAACCGGCAACAAGGTCGCGGCGACCGCATCGATCACTGCGCTGGCTGCAGTCGCATGCACGGCGTGCTGCCTGCTGCCGTTCACGCTACCCGCCACCCTGCTCGCACTGGCCGGCGGATCGATCGCCGTGCTCGATCATGCGCATGGCTGGGTGACGCGGCTGGCGATCGCCGCCGTCATCGCGGCCTGGCTCTGGATCGCCTGGCAGCGCCGAAAGACAGCGCAGCCGATCGCGCGCCGGACGAAGGCGTTGATGGTCGCTGCGAGTTTATTGACCGCTGCGGTAGCCTCCTGGCCGCTGCTCGATCCCCTGGTTTTCAAGACGATGGGAATCGTCAAGAAGAAGGCTGCATCGCAAAGCGGGTGAGCATGGATGCGCTGACGACCTTCGGACTGTTCGCGGTGACGGCGATGCTGGTGTGCTACGCGCTCGAAGAGCGGAGCCAGCTCTATATCTTAGGCTTCGCCGTCGCCTGCGGTCTCGGCTCTGCGTATGGCTTCCTACAGGGGGCGTGGCCGTTCGGCGTCGTCGAGGCGATCTGGGCTGCCGTTGCGCTGCGCCGATGGGTGCGCGCGCGGGCCTAAACCGTCGGCAACACGGAAAACGCCTCGCCGGCGTTGCGCTGGCCGAGCAGTTCCTCGCCGCCGGCCTCGTTGAGCACCGCCTCGACGCGCGAGCCAGGCGGACCGTGCCGGCACAGCGCGATCATCTCCGCGACCGCTTTTGGAGGACCCGCGAACAACGCCTCGACGCTGCCGTCGCGACGGTTGCGCACCCAGCCCTCCAATTTGCCCGCCGTGGCCTGGTATTCGATCCAGGCGCGGTAGCCGACGCCCTGCACCCGGCCTCGGATGGTCACATGGAGAACGGCGCGCCCTCTGCTCATTTCAGCGCCAGAAACGCAGCGAGCCGCGCTTTGGTATCAGTCTCCCGCGTCACGCGGCTGGTGAGTTCGGCCGAGGCGAGGCCCTTCAACTGCTTGGGCAAGATTCCTTCACGCAGGGCTTTAAGCGTCTCATAGACCGCTTGCGTAGCGGCCGCGAACGGCGCGTGGCCCTGCAGTGCAATCTTGACGCGTTTGTCCTTGAGCCAGTCGAGATCGATCATCTCCTCCGGCGCGCCGCCGAGCACGATCGGCAGCCTTGTGGCGGCCGCAATCGCTTCCACTTCGTCACGCGACTTGATGCCGGTGAAGAACAGCCCGTCGACGCCGGTGTCTTGATAGGCTCGCGCGCGCTCGATGGCATCGCCGAGCGAGGTGACCGAGATCGCGCCGGTGCGCGCCAGGATCACCAGCGTCGGATCGCTGCGGCCGTCGACCGCGGCCTTCATCTTGCCGACGCCCTCTTCCAGCGAGATCAGCTGGGTTTTCTTTTCGCCAAACGCCTGCGGCAGCAGCGTGTCCTCGATGGTGAGGCCGCCGGCGCCGGCCGCTTCCAGCTCCTGCACCGTGCGGCGGACATTGAGCGCGTTGCCATAGCCGTGGTCGGCGTCGACCAGCACCGGCAGCGTGGCCGCGCGCGACATCCGGCGCATCTGCTCGGCCAACTCGGTGAGCGTGATCAGCGCGATGTCGGGATCACCGAGCACGGCAAGCGAGGCAACCGAGCCGCCGAACATGCCGACCTCGAAGCCGAGGTCTTCAGCGATGCGGATCGAGATCGCATCATAGACCGAGCCGGGACGAATGCAGCGCAAGCCCGACAGGATCGAACGTAGTTTTTCTCGGCGTTGACGAAAGGCCATCTCTCTCCCCAATGTCATTCCGGGGCGGTGCGCAGTACCGAACCCGGAATCTCGAGATTCCGGGTCTGGTCCTTCGGACCATCCCGGAATGACTGTCCTTAAGCAAATTCCAGGATCAGCGCGTCCACCGCCAAGGTCGCGCCGGGCGCTGCGTGTATCTTCTTGACCGTACCGTCGCGCTCGGCGCGCAGCACGTTCTGCATCTTCATGGCTTCGACGATCGCGAGCGTCTCGCCGGCCTTGACCTCCTGCCCTTCGGTCACGTCGATGGAAACCACGAGGCCGGGCATCGGGCACAACAGCTTCTTGCCGGTGTCGGTTGCGGTCACGACCGGCATCAGTCGCGCGGACGCCGCTTCCGCTTCGGTGAAGACGTAGACCGGCGCCTCGACGCCCTGATGGGCGAGGCGAATGCCGTTGGCGATCGGCCGCGCCTGCACCGCAATCGCTGCACCATCGATCGTGCCATGCCAGACCGGCTCGCCCGGCGCCCATGACGACACCAAAAGATGCGGCTTGCCGACTGCGCCATCGGCGCCGACAAAGCGCACCGCGATGGCGCTGTCCTCGCGCGCGATGTCGAGGATGATCTCGTCGCGTCCGAGCCAGACCGCCCGGCGGGTCTCGCGCTTCACCGGCCGTCCAACCAACTGTCCCGAGATCTGCCGCTTGCGCTCGCCCAGCACGTGATCGACGGCCGCGCCCACGGCTGCAAGCCGCCGTGCGATCTCGCCCTGCGCGACCTGCGCCGAAAAGCCCTTGGGAAACTCTTCGGCGATGAAGCCGGTCGAAAGTTTTCCTTCGCGCCAGCGCGGATGATTCATCAGCGCCGACAGGAACGGAATGTTGTGCCTGATGCCGTCGACATAGAACGCATCGAGCGCGGTCGACTGCGCCTCGATCGCGGCGGCACGCGACGGCCCATGGGTCACGAGCTTTGCGATCATCGGATCGTAGAAGATCGAGATCTCGCCGCCCTCCTGCACGCCGGTGTCGTTGCGCACGGTGATGCCGTGGGCGCTGCTCTCCTCCGGCGGGCGGTATTTCGCCAGCCGGCCGATCGAGGGCAGGAAGTTGCGGAAGGGATCCTCGGCATAGACGCGCGATTCGACCGCCCAGCCCGTCAGCGCCACGTCCTTCTGCGCCAGCTTGAGCTTTTCGCCGGCGGCGACGCGGATCATCTGCTCGACCAGGTCGATGCCGGTGACGAGCTCGGTTACGGGATGCTCGACCTGCAGCCGCGTGTTCATTTCCAGAAAGTAAAAACTCTTGTCCTGTCCGGCGACGAACTCGACGGTGCCGGCAGAGTCGTATTTGACGGCCTTGGCGAGCGCGACCGCCTGCTCGCCCATCTTGCGGCGCGTCTGCTCATCCAGGAGCGGCGACGGCGCCTCCTCGATCACTTTCTGATTGCGGCGCTGGATCGAGCATTCGCGCTCGCCGAGATAGATCACATGGCCGTGCTTGTCCCCTAACACCTGGATCTCGATGTGGCGGGGATCGACGATGAATTTTTCGATGAAGACGCGGTCGTCGCCGAAGGAAGACTTGGCCTCGGCCTTGGCGAGCTTGAATCCTTCCGCAACTTCCGCCCTGGAATGCGCAATCCGCATGCCCTTGCCGCCACCGCCGGCGGAGGCCTTGATCATCACGGGATAGCCGATCTCGTCGGCGATCTTCACGGCATGCTTGTCGTCCTCGATGACGCCGAGATGGCCCGGCACCGTGGAAACCTTGGCTTTGGCGGCAGCCTTCTTGGATTCGATCTTGTCGCCCATCGCGGCGATCGCGTCCGGATTGGGCCCGATGAAGACGATGCCGGCTTTCGCCAGCACGCGGGGAAAGGCCTCGCGCTCGGACAGGAATCCGTAGCCGGGATGCACGGCCTCCGCGCCCGTCTTCTTGCAGGCTTCAACGATTTTATCGATGAGCAGATAGCTCTCGGCCGCGGCCGGCGGGCCGATCAGCACGGCCTCATCGGCCATCTCGACATGGAGCGCGTCGCGGTCGGCCTCGGAATAGACCGCGACCGTCGCAATTCCCATGCGGCGGGCCGTCTTGATCACCCGGCAGGCGATCTCGCCGCGATTTGCGATCAGAATTTTCTTGAACATTTTGTTGTTTGTGACCTTTGGGCGGGTTCCTCCCCTCGCAATCTGGCATGAGGGGCCGGGCGTCACAATTGCGTCTACAGCAAAATGAGGCGGTGGCAACCGCCTATCGTCATCGACAAACGCCTGCCGGCGCTTAGCCCGAATAAGTTTGAAATCGCCCGCGGGCGTAGGCGTGCGATACCGCCTTCATCAGTTCGCCCACCTCGGATTCCAGAAAATTGTTGGCGACAACAAGCGCGCGGATCGTGGCCCGCAGGTCGCCGCCGCAGGCCGCGATCGCCCCGTCGACGGCAGCTTCCAGCTCGCCGTCGTCCACAGCGTCAGGTCGCGGGCTGGAAAGCATTCGTTTCGACCCCACGGAGGCTGGATGGCGGGCCCAATGTTCTCTTTCTGTTCTCATCAAAAGTCAATCCATACCCGGTTGCTCCCTCACCTGCTTCACCTTCCCTTCACCTTCTCTTGGCCACGCCCTGCACAAGACCGTGGATAAAACCGAGCTTTGCGATCACGGCCGGCGACAGGATGAAGGGATAGAGATCGCGCAAACCCATCGCGCGATTCACGCTGTTGATGGCGAAGGTAAAGGGCAACCACGCGCCAACGACCGTGTCGAAATCAACCGCCGCATAGGGGTCGAAGGCGACGCGGGCCGACAGCGCGCCGATCCGGTCGGCCGCCGGATGAACCTCCATGCCGAATTCCGACGCCATTTCGAGGGTGTCGATGATGTGGAGGTAATGCGCCCAGGTTTCCGCAAAATCCTCCCATGGGTGCGTCGTGGCATAGGCCGAGACGAAGTTCTGCTGCCAGTCGGCCTTCGGCCCTTCAGCATAATGGCGCTGCAACGCTTCGCCGTAATCCAGGGAATCGTCGCCGAACACGGCGCGGCAGGCCTCCAGCTCGCCGCCGTCGCGCACCAGCACGTCCCAGAAATAATGCCCGACCTCGTGGCGGAAATGGCCGAGCAGCGTGCGATAGGGCTCGCCCATCTCGAGCCGACGCTTTTCCCGCTCGAGAGCGTCGGCTTCCGTCAGCGCGATCGTGATCAGGCCGTTGTCATGCCCGGTCAAGATCTTCTCGCCGCGCGAGGGATTATCGGCAAGAAAGTTGAAGATCAGGCCATGGGTAGAATCTTCGTTGCGCGTCACGAGCGGCAGCTTCCACCTGATCAGCGAATAGAACAGCCGGTGTTTTGCGAACTCCAGATCGCGCCAGGCCGCGAGATTTTTGGGATCGGAAAGGTCCGGCACGGTGCCATTGTGCCGGCAGGCGCGGCAATAATGCTCAGCTGTGCCGGGGTCGGTGAGCCAGTTGCAGGCGTCATGCTCGGCATTCGCACACAGCATGCGCCCCGTGCTGCCGTTCGCCAGCGCCCGCCACGCTTGACCGATCCCTTGGCCGTCAGGTTCGATCACCGACAGCGTCGTCTCCTCGGGGAGAAACGCCAGACGATGGCCGCACCGGCCGCAGGCCCTGTTTTCGAAATAAAGGACGTTGCCGCATACCTGACAGACAAAAAGCTTCAAAACATTTCCTCAAAGGCCATCAATACTGCGCCTGCGAAGACGCCTTGGCCGCGCCATCGTTCCCTCCGACAATGGAACAATATACATGAGGCTGCATTGAACGAGTGCGTTTCCCCGACGCCGAGCCCTGCGGTAACCTCGCCCGAGGTCGCGGGGCTTCTCTTTGTCGATTGGCAACTGATGGAGTGGCAGATAGCCAAGGCGCGCTTCCTGTGTGAAACTCGTCCCGGAAGACACCTATGACTGGCTCGAACGACAGCCTTCGCGAGACTGCAGCCGCTGAAAGCCTGCGGCGGCATCTGGAAGAGACTGCGCGCGAGCGGGACAAGGCGCATCGGGCGCTGCAGGAGCGCGAAGCGGAGCTCGCGCGCGTCCAGCGCATCAGCCGCGTCGGCGGCGTCGAAGTCGATCTTCGCGACGGCTTCAAGAACCGCCACTCGCCCGAATATCTTGTCATCCACGGGCTGCCGCCCGAATCGAGCAACGAACCGTTCGAGGACTGGGCCAACCGCATCCACCCCGACGACCGCGAGCGCATGATTCAGTATTATCGCGAGACGGTCAGGGGCGGCAGCAGCAAGGACTATACTGCCCAATACCGCATCATCCGGCCGAGCGACGGAGAGACGCGCTGGATCCACGTCATCGCCGAGATCGAGCGCGACGAGGATGGCCGCGCACTGCGCCTGATCGGTGCGCATATCGACGTCACCGACCAGATGCTGGCGCAGGAGACCCTTCGCGAAAGCGAGGAGCGCTTCCGCCTGATCGCCGACAGCGCGCCGGTTCCGATCTGGGTGACCAAGCTCGACCGCACGCGCTCCTTTGCCAACCAGGCCTATCTCGATTTCCTCGGCCTGCCCTTCGAGCAGGCCATCGCGTTCGACTGGCGCAAGGTGCTGCATCCGGACGACCTGCCGCGCATCCTGCAGGAGCAGATGAGCGGCGAGGCTTCGCTAAAACCCTTCGTGCTGGAGGCGCGCTATCGCAATGCCGCCGGCGAATGGCGCTGGCTGCGCTCGGAGTCGCAAGCGCGCTGGGATCCGACCGGCAAGCATATCGGCTTTATCGGCGTCGCCCATGACATCACCGCCGCCAAGGAAGCCGAGATCGAATTGCGGGGTCTGAACGAGACCCTGGAGCGGCGCATCCGCGACCGCACCGCGCAACTCGAATCCAACGAAGCGCAGATGCGCGCCATTCTCGAGACCAGCAATCAGTATCAGGGGCTGCTCAACAGCGAAGGCAATGTGCTCTACGCCAACAAGACCGCGCTGGCCGGCATCCACTCCGACGGCAGCGGCGTGATCGGCGCGCCGTTCTGGGAAACGCCCTGGTTTACCGGGACATCAGGCATGCCCGAGGCCGTCCACGACGCCTTCAACCAGGTGCTCAAAGGCGAGGAAGTTCGCCTCGACATGACGCTCTGCTTGCCGATCGGCGATCGCGATTTCGAGTTCGCGATGCGGCCGCTCTACGACCGCCATGGCGCGGTGACCGGTGCGGTGCCGGAAGCGGTCGACGTCACCGAACGCCGCCGGGGCGAGGAAGCGCTGCGCCAGTCGCAGAAGATGGAGGCCGTGGGTCAATTGACCGGCGGCGTCGCACACGACTTCAACAACCTCCTGACCATCATCCGATCGGCAACCGACTTCCTGCGCCGCCGCGAGCTGCCGGAAGAACGCCGCCGCCGCTATGTCGATGCGATCTCGGAGACGGTGGAACGCGCCTCCAAGCTGACCGGGCAACTGCTGGCGTTCGCTCGCCGCCAGCCGCTCCGGCCGCAGGTGTTCAATGTCGGCACCCAAGTCGAGAACGTCGCCGAGCTGGTTCGTCCCCTTGTCGGCGGCCGCATCCAGATCGAGACCGAGATCGCCGATTTCAGTGCCTTCACCATCGCCGATGTCGCGCAGTTCGAGACCGCGCTGATCAATCTCGCCGTCAATGCCCGCGACGCCATGGATGGCGAAGGAAAATTGAAGATCGCGGTCGGCAAGGCCGGCACGATCCCGCCGCTTCGCGCGCAACCCGCGCGCAGCGGAGATTTCATCGCCGTCACCGTCACCGATACCGGTACCGGCATTGCCGCAAAGAATCTCGAAGCGATTTTCGAGCCGTTCTTCACCACCAAGGAAGTCGGCAAAGGGACCGGTCTCGGGCTCAGCCAGGCTTTCGGTTTCGCTAAGCAGTCCGGTGGCGATATTGCAGTCGCGAGTATCCTCGGACACGGCGCGACCTTCACGATCTATTTGCCGCAAGCCCCAGCGCCTGCCAGCGAAGCCGAGATCGCCGCCATCAAGAGCGAGCCGGCCGCCACCGGCCGCGGTTTTCGCGTGCTGCTCGTGGAAGACGACGACGAAGTCGGAAGATTCTCGACCGAACTGCTGGAGGACCTTGGCTATGCGGTGCGGCGGGTTAGCGACGCCCGCGCTGCGCTTTCGATCCTGGGGGAAGACGAGTTCGCCGTCGACCTCGTGTTCTCCGACGTGATCATGCCCGGCATGAACGGCCTCGAGCTCGCCGGCGTCATCCGCGAACGCTTCCCCGGCCTGCCCGTGGTCCTGACCAGCGGCTACAGCAATGTGCTGGCGGAGAACGCCCATCACGGTTTCGAGCTGATCCAGAAGCCCTATTCGGTGGAATCGCTGTCGCGCATCCTGAAAAAGGCCATCGCGGAAAAGGCCTCGGTGGTCAGATGATCGCCCCCGAAAGATGGAACTTCTTCCGTGTTCGGCCCGCCCCGCGAGGGCGATTAGCCGTCGGCCTCGCTTGTTTCCGACAACTTTCGATGCTTGGCTGATCCACGAAGGGCGCCGGCATTACGATGAGAGACACGGTCGATCGATCGCTGCAGTTCATGGCCGGCGGCGGCAAGGTCGGCGCCCTGATGCGTGGCCATGACTGGAGCGCCTCGCCGCTCGGTCACCCCAAAACCTGGCCGCAATCGCTACGATCGGTCGTAGGCCTGCTGCTTGAATCGCGCTTTCCGATGTTCGTCGCCTGGGGCAAGGAGCTCGGCTTTCTCTACAACGACGCCTACGCCGAAATCCTCGGCGCGAAACATCCGCGCGCGCTCGGCAGCCGCTTCTCGGACATCTGGTCGGAGATCTGGACAGACATCAGCCCGCTGATCGATTCCGCGATGGCGGGGGACGCGACCTATCGCGAAGACTTGCCCTTGCTCATGAACCGTCGCGGTTTTGACGAGCAGACCTGGTTCACCTTCTCCTATTCGCCGGTGCGCGACGAGGACGGCATTGTCGCCGGCATGTTTTGCGCGGTCGCCGAGACCACGCCCAAGATCGTCGCCGAAAAGGCCCTGCGCGAAAGCGAGGAAGCGCTGCGCGGATGGAACGCGACGCTGGAAAAGCGCGTCGAGGATGCGCTCGCCGAACGCAGGCAGGCCGAGGAAGCGCTGCGGCGCGCACAGAAGCTGGAATCGCTCGGCCAGCTCACCGGCGGCGTCGCGCATGATTTCAACAATCTGCTGGCGGTATTGTCGGGCGGCGTCCAGTTGCTGGAGCGCCAGATCGATCCCGCCCAGCGCGCGCGGGTCGTCGCGGGCATGCGGCAGGCGGTCAAGCGCGGCGCGGCGCTGACCCGTCACCTGCTGGCCTTCTCGCGGCAGCGGCCGGTCAATCCCGAAGCGATCGATATCGTGAGACAAATCGACAGCATGCAGGAGATCCTCGCCCGCTCGCTTCGCGGCGACATCCATCTCGAAACCGATTTCGAGGACGGGCTCTGGCCGGTCGAGGTCGATGCCGGCGAATTCGAGCTCGCCGTGATCAATGTCTGCGTCAATGCGCGCGACGCCATGTCGGGCGAAGGCAAGATCAGGATCGCAGGCTGCAAGCGGCCGGGATTTTCGCTCGGCAGCCTCAGCGGCGATTTCGTCGAGCTTGCGATCACCGACACCGGCACCGGCATTCCCGCCGATCAGCTGCCGCGCGTGTTCGATCCCTTCTTCACGACCAAGGAGATCGGCAAAGGCTCGGGCCTCGGACTTGCCCAGGTCTACGGCTTTGCGAAGCAGTCGGCCGGGCATGTCGACATCCAGAGCGAACCGGGCAAGGGCACGACCGTGCGCCTGTTGCTGCCCCGGACGCACAAGGTGCCGGGCGAAATCCAGGCGCCCGCCGAGATACTCAAATCCGGCACCGACGGATCGTTCGAAGGCCATGTGCTGCTGGTCGAGGACGACAACGAGGTGGCGGCGCTAGCCACCGAAATGCTGAAATCGATCGGCTTCGGCGTCACCCGCGTCGCCGGCCCGACGGCAGCGCTCGGTGCGCTCGCCAATGATCGCCAGGTGAGCCTCGTCTTCTCCGACATCATGATGCCCGGCAGCATGAACGGCGTGGAGCTGGCCCGCGAAATCCGCAAACGAAGACCCGGCCTGCCGGTGTTGCTCGCCACCGGCTATCAGGAGGCCGCCGCACCCGCCGCCAAAGACGGCTTTCGCGTGCTGTCAAAGCCCTACACGATGGAAGAATTGGCCGGCGCCATCCAAGTGCAGCTCGACGCGCGGAAGAAGTGAGCGATCGCCCCTGCTCAACCGCCTGCACCAGGTGAAATCGTAACCTCACCAATTGACTATTTTGCTGTAACAAATCTGTCGCACAGCAAAACTAGACAGGGCACGGCTCAACCAGCCGTCCATCAGCCTTTCAGGGAGATCGTCATGCGCCGCGCAAGTTTGCTGCTATCCGCAAGCCTTTTCACTTTGGCCGCGAGCGCCGCCTCGGCACAGAATGCCACGCCGCATAACCTGATCCTGTTCGTGCCGGACGGCCTGCGCGCGCTGAAGGTGACGGCGGAGACGGCGCCTGCGATGGCAGCGCTCCGCGACAAGGGCGTCAACTTCAAGAACCCGCATTCGATGTTCCCCACCTTCACCACCGCGAACGCCTCGTCGATGGCGACCGGTCATTATCTCGGCGACACCGGCGATTTCTCCAATACGATCTATACCGGCTTTAGTTCCGCGCCGGCCGGCGACACGGTGGTCCCCTTCCTCGAGAACGACGCGGTGCTCGCCGACGTCGATGACCATTTCAAGGGCGATTATCTGGACGAAGAGACCGTGCTGAAGATGGCGCGCGAGAAGGGCATCAGCACCGTGGCCATCGGCAAGGTCGGCCCGACCCTGATCTTTGATCACGCCGACCGCGGCAAGAACACCATCGTGGTCGACGACGCCACCGGCGGCAAGACCGGCGTTCCGCTCTCCGACGAGATGAAGGACGCCATGAACAAGGCAAACCTGCCGCTGACGGCGCCGGGACGCGGCGACAACGGCAAGGTTGGCGATGCCAAGACGCCGGGCACGATCGCCGCCAATGTCGCACAGCAGGCCTATTTCGCCGACGTCACCACCAAGGTGGTGCTGCCGATGCTGAAAGCGCGCAACAAGCCGTTCGTGCTGGTGTTCTGGTCGCGCGATCCCGACGGCAGCCAGCACAATCAGGGCGACAGCCTCAACACCGTCACCCCCGGCATCAACGGCCCGACCTCGATGGCCGGCATCAAGAACGCAGACGACAACCTCGCGCAGATCCGCAAAGCCCTCGACGATCTCGGGCTTGCCGCCAATACCAACGTCATCGTCTCGGCCGACCACGGCTTCTCGACGATTTCGAAGGAGAGCAAGACCAGCCCCTCGGCCAAGGTGAGCTACGACGACACCCCGAAGGATTTCCTCCCGATGGGCTTCCTTGCGCTCGACCTTGCCAAGGCGCTGAAGCTGCCGCTGTTCGACCCCAATGACAAGAATGCCGCCGTCGGCGACGGAGCCCATCCCAAGGCCGGCAACGGCCTGCTCGGCAAGGATCCCGCCAAGCCGGATCTCGTGGTCGCCACCAATGGCGGCTCCGACCTGGTCTACCTGCCGAACAAGGACAAGCAGCTCGCCAAGCGCGCCATCGAAGCGCTGCTCGACCAGGACTATGTCAGCGGCCTGTTCGTCGACGACGAGCTCGGCAAGTTCCCGGGCACGCTGCCGATGTCGGCGATCAACATGGAAGGCAAGGCGGTGACGCCCGTTCCCTCGATCGTGGTCAATTTCCGCTCCTATGTGGCCGGCTGCAACGAGCCGACCAATTGCTCGGTCGAGGTCGCCGACACCGTGCTGCGCCAGGGCCAGGGCATGCATGGCAGCTTCGGCCGCGGCGACACCATGAATTTCATGGCGGCGATCGGGCCGGACTTCAAGGCGGGCTATGCCGACACCCTCCCCGTCAGCAATGCCGACGTCGGCACCACCGCGGCCAAGCTGCTGGGGCTCACGCCAAAGCCCCACGGCCATCTGATCGGGCGCGTGATGACGGAAGCGATGCCGAACGGCGCGACACCCAAGTCGGCCTCGGATTCGATCAAGTCTGCGGCTTCGGTCAACGGCCTGCGCACGGTGCTGAACTTCCAGCGCGTCGGCGCGCAGCGCTATTTCGACACCGCGGGCTTCCCGGGCCGCACTGTCGGTCTGGACGCGGAGACCGGCAACGGCAAAGAAAAAACGGCGGGGAAATAACCCCGCCGCTTCAAGACCGATTGGATATCGGGATGCGCTTACATCCCGATATCGAACACGTAGGGAATGTGCGCCAGCGGCAGCGCGGCGACGCCGGCGAGCGTTGCCACCATCGCCATCAGCGTGCGGTTGGAGCGGCGGTTGCCGCGCATCTGGCTTGCGATCCACTCCAGGACTTCGGTGTTGACGCCAGAGGCCTGGGTCGGCGCCCAGCTCTCGATGTCGGTGTCGGGCGAGAGCGCGACCGTGCGCGGCGGCACCGGCAGGCCGGAGATGGAAGCGGCATGATGGGCGACCGCCTTGGCGAGCAGGTCGTCGAAACGCCCGCCATCGCTGCGCTCGGTCGCGGCATCGTTGATCTCGAACAGCGCCTCGGCCTCGGCCCGGCTTACGGGCTGATGCTCGACGGCGGACGCGGTCAGGATGCGCGCACACCAGGCGGCGTCGTCGGCATCGAGCGCGCGGGAAAAATGCATACGGCCCTTGGTGGTCGGGCCTTCGCCGGTGATCACGCCGTCACGCACGATGGTCAGCGCGTGGGCGGCAGTGCCGCAGCAGGATGGTTCGAGGGCGCTGGTGGCGTCGGCGGCCTTCGCAATAGCCTTGGACTTCGGGGCAGTCATAGTCACACTTCTCATTTCAGTTTCTTGTTCTGGGCCAGCATGTCGATGCCGGCGTAAACGAGTGGTTAACGATTCGAAACTCGCACATCGAGTTTTTTAAATGGTTGCCAATTGGTCGCATTTATTCCCTAACAGGTTCGGGAACCGGGCGCCGCTGTGGCAGGGGGCGGGTGATGGAGGCCATAAAAGGCGACATCAGGGCAATCCGCGCTTTTACGGACCGTATGGTTTTTTCGTCGCAGCGACGCTGATCAACATATGGTGCTAGGCGGTTCCGTAGACGGGGGAATGATCTTCCCCTATTCGTCCACGCCATTCACACAAAGACCCTTGCCGGCTATATTGGCAAAGACAAATTTCCCTGCAACTTGAAAGACATGAGGCTGTCACATGGCACTTCAGATTGGCGCTGTCGCCCCCGATTTCGAGGCCGAAACCACCGAAGGTAAAATCAAATTCCACGACTGGATCGGTAACTCCTGGGTGCTGCTGTTTTCGCATCCCAAGGACTTCACGCCGGTCTGCACCACCGAACTGGGTGCGCTGGCCAGGCTGAAGCCGGAATTCGACAAGCGAGGGGTCAAATTGATGGGGCTTTCGGTCGATCCGGTCGACCGGCACTCGAAATGGGCCGAGGACATCAAGGAGACGCAGGGAACGGCGCCGAACTATCCGATGATCGGCGACACCGATTACAATGTCTCTAAATTGTACGACATGCTGCCGGCGGCCATCTCCGGCGATCCCCTCAAGCGCACGGCGGCCGACAACCAGACCGTCCGCAACGTCTTCGTCATCGGCCCGGACAAGAAGATCAAGCTGGTGATGGTCTACCCGATGACCACTGGGCGCAATTTCCAGGAGATCCTGCGCTCGATCGATTCGCTGCAGATGACCGCGAAGCATCGCGTCGCGACGCCCGCGGACTGGAAGCAGGGCGAGGACGTGATCATCGCAGGCTCCGTCAGCGACGACGAGGCCAAGACAATCTATCCGCAGGGCTGGAAGTCGCCGAAGCCGTATATCCGGATCGTGCCGCAGCCTAAGTGACGGCCGAAAGGCCGTCATCCCGGGGCGCGCATTAGCGCGAACCCGGGATCTAGAGATTCCGGGTCTGGTGCTGGCGCACCATCCCGGAATGACGGGCTAGGTTTTCGGCACGAGCCAATTGGCCACGAACAGGCCGGCGGTCGACGAGACCGCCGTCGCCACCGCGCCCCAGGCGATATCGACGGCGGCGACCGCCCAGCTCCAATGCTTGAGCAGCGCCAGCGAGGTCAGGTCGAAGGTGGCGTAGCAGAACAATCCGAACAGCGCCCCATAGCGCAGCGTGGACCATACGGTGGCGTGCGCGCTGCCGCTGACAAAAATCAGCACGCCAACGATGTAGAGCAGATAGAACAGGATCGCCGGCAGCGGCATCACCTCGCCCAGCATGTCGCCGACTTCGGAGACAAAGAATCCCTTGGCAAGGATACCGAGGAAAAGGAAGTCCAGCGCCATCAGCACAATCAGAGTTGCGAGATAGAGCACGATAGTATGTTTCAAAACGGCCTCCGGCCCTGCTTGCCATTCCTCTGATTCAGTACGTATCAAAGCCAGTTGAGTTGCAACGTATTGGAATAGGGGCCCGCGCCCTGCCGACGAAACTGTCGCTGCCGTGGGCCGATGAACCGGAAATCCGATAATGGAAGCCAAGAATCCCCAAGATAGCCGCTCCCCCTGGGTGACCGGAATTCTGGTCGCGCTGCTGCTGGCGGCGCTGCCGCTCGCCGTTTGGCTTGATCTGAAGAACCTCGCCGATGCGGCGCTGCGCAGGCAGGCGAGCGACCTCAACTCGGTCATCAGCAGCGTCCGCGCCTACTACGCCAGCAATGTCGTCGGGCGGGTTCTGGCCCATCCCGGCGAAACCCGGGTGGTGCACAATTACGAGAGCGTGCCGGGCGCGATCCCGATCCCGGCGACACTCTCGCTCGAGCTCGGCCGCGTGATCAGCGAGCAGCAGCAGAACATCGCCTATCGCTTTGTGTCGGATTTTCCGTTCAAGAGCCGCTCGCCGCACACGCTCGACGAGTTCGAGAAGGCCTCGCTGCAGAGCCTGCGCGACAATCCCGACCAGAAACTCGTTGAAGCGACGAGCTCGGCCTTTCACGACGAGGTGCGGCTGATCGTGCCCGTGATGATGGGACCGGCCTGCGTCAGCTGCCACAACGTGCACCCGGAAAGCCCGAAGCACGACTGGAAGGTCGGAGACGTCCGCGGTATCCAGGAGGTGTCGATCAGCCAGCCGATCGCGGCCAACCTGTTCTCGTTCAAATATCTGCTGGCCTATTTCGCGCTGGCTGCGATCAGCGGCATCTCCTTTCTCGCCACGCAGCGCCGCCAGTCCCTGCAAATAGAGGGCATGAACCGCGAGCTGGAGCAGGCCAACGACTTCCTCGCGTCGCTCTCGCTGAAGATTTCGCGCTACATCTCGCCGCAGGTCTACAAGAGCATTTTCAGCGGCCAGAAGGACGTCACCATCCATACCGAGCGCAAGAAGCTGACGATCTTCTTCTCGGATATCCAGAACTTCACCGCCACCACCGAACGGCTGCAGCCGGAGCAGATCACCCAGCTGCTCAATGAATATTTCACCGAGATGTCCGAGATCGCGCATCAGCACGGCGGCACCATCGACAAGTTCATCGGCGACGCCATGCTGATCTTCTTCGGCGATCCCGAGACCAAGGGCGACCGCGCCGATGCGCAGGCCTGCATCCGGATGGCCTGGCACATGCAGCGCCGCCTCCTGGAGCTCAATGCGAAATGGCGGGCCGCCGGCGTCGAGCAGCCCTTCAAGTCGCGTATCGGCATCAATTCCGGCTACTGCAATGTCGGCAATTTCGGCAGCTCCGATCGCATGGACTATACGATCATCGGTGCCGAGGCCAACCTGGCCGCGCGGTTGCAATCGATCGCCGAGCCCGGCGGCATCGTCGTGAGCTACGAGACCTTTGCGCTCGCCCGCGAGATCATCGAGGCGCATGCGCTGGCGCCGATTACCATGAAGGGCATCAGCCGCGAAGTCATTCCCTATTCGGTCAATAGCGTGTTCGACGGCGACGCCGGCACCGGCGAGGTCATGGTCGAACGGATCAAGGGGCTGGATTTCTATCTCGATGCCTCGTCCCTCGATGCTCAGGGAATCGACCGGATAAGGTCGGTTCTCAACGATGCCATCGAAAGGCTGGACCGCCACAAGCCGAAGCCGGCGCAGTAGCTCGGCGCAATCCGCGCGAGGTCCAGACCACGCTCAGGCTGCCCGAACGCCCTGAACAAACCTTTCGACTTCAGCCTTGAGGCGAAGGCTTTCGCCCGAAAGCGCCTGAGCGGATGCAAACATCCGTCCCGAGGTTTCGCCGGTCTCGCCGGCTCCCTGCGCGGCGTTCCGGGTATTGGCCGCGACATCGGCCGTACCGCTCGCCGCCGCGCGGACGCTATGCGCGATGTTTTGCGTGGCGGCGTGCTGCTGTTCAACCGCCGCCGAGATCGAGGTCGCGATCTCGCTGATGCGCCCGATGGTCTGGCCAATGCCCTTGATGGCGCCGACCAATTCCTCGGTCGCCAGCTGCATGTTGGCGATCTGGCTCGAAATCTCCTCGGTGGCTTTCGCCGTCTGGCCGGCGAGGCTCTTGACCTCCTGTGCGACCACCGCAAAGCCACGGCCGGCATCGCCCGCCCGCGCAGCTTCGATGGTGGCGTTGAGTGCGAGCAGATTGGTCTGCTCGGCGATGGAGGTGATCAACTTGACCACGTCGCCGATCCGGCTGCCGGCCTCCGAAAGTTCGGTCATCCGCTGGTCGGTAGCCTCGGCCTGCTTGACGGCTTCCGCCGCGATGGCGCTGGAATCCTGGACGCGGCGGGAGATTTCAGAGATCGAGCCCGACAACTCGTCGGAAGCCACCGCGGCCGAACGGACATGCTCCGACGCTCTCTCGGAGGCGTCCGCAGCCTGCCCGGAGAGGCCGGCTGTCCTGTGCGCTGTCTCGGTCAGCTGACGCGCGACGCGCTCGAAATCGCCGGATGAATTCTGCACATGATCCACGATGCTGCCGACGCTCGCGCGAAATTCCTCGACAAAGCTCCGCAGTTCGGTTTTTCGCTGCTCGGCAGCGGCGGCGGCGGCCGCGGCCTGCTCTTCGCGAAGGCGCCGGCGCTCCTGCGTGTTGGCCTTGAATACCGCAACCGTCCGCGCGATCTCTCCGATTTCGTCAGCCCTGTCGTCGCACCGGATTTCCACATCGCTCTTGCCGTTGGCGATGGCGGTCAGGCTTTCGGTCACCGATGTCAGGGGCCTGGTGATGCGCCGGACGATCATCATGGTCGCAAGCAGGACGAGCAGCGCCGCGACCGCCGCAGCGGCGGCCATGGTCCGGATCGCCTGCGCCAGCATGGCATCGAGCGCCTCCATGGGGATCCCGACATAGACCACGCCAATCACCTTGCCGGCCGGATTGGAGATCGGAAAATAGGCCGTCATGAACTTCTTGCCGAACAACGTCGCGGGTCCCTTGTAGGCTTCCCCCCGCCGCAGCAAGGCTTGAGCCGGGTGGTCGGCGGCAAGCTGCGTGCCGACGGCGCGATCGCCGTTTTCCTTCTTCACATTGGTGGAGCGACGGACGAACTGATTGGATGCTTCGTCATAGACGAAAAGGGTCGCAGTTCCGCCGACGTAGGCCACCGCACGATCGACGATGGCATGATCCCTGAACTCCGGCATCGCGGGAATTTCGACGCGGCTGACGACACCGTCTTTCATCGTGATCCTTGCGTCCTTGAACGTCTCGCCGAAGGTCAGTGCAAGGGTGCGCAGATTGATCTCGATGTCCCGGAACGCCCTGGCGCCGAACTCGTTGGTCAGTGACCAATAGCCGGCGCCGACCACAAGCGCCGTATTGATCGCGATCAACACGACCGCGCAGATCACTGCTTTGGTGCCGAGCCTGAGCTTTAGCGAGGGCAGGAACTTTCCAATTTCAGTAACAGGCATGGGGATCGCTCCTCGAATGCCGGCATAGTTCCGGATTTTGCTTACAATCGCATTAACGATAGGATTTGATGAGTCGTCCGGGCCCGACTGGCATGAGGAAGGCATTGAAAGCGCAGCGATAAGCATGGCGGACCGACCGCCCATCATCGTCTGGTTTCGCGACGACCTGCGTCTATCCGATCACCCGGCCCTGCATGCGGCCGCCAGGGCCGGTGCGCCGGTGATCGGCCTTTATGTGCTGGACGAGGCGAGCCCGGGGCTGCGCCCGCTCGGAGGCGCGGCGCGCTGGTGGCTGGCGCAGTCGCTGCGGGTGCTCAAGGGGGGCCTGCAGGCCAAAGGCGCCACGCTGGTGCTGCGGCAGGGGCCGGCTGCCAAGCTTGTCCCAGCGGTCGCGCATGAGGCCGGAGCCAGTGCCGTCTTCTGGAACGAGATCGCGCAGGCCCCGCACATCGCCGTTGCCGAGGCGGTCGAGGCCGCGCTGACAAGGGACGGGATCAACTCCCAAAGCTTTCCGGGCGACCTCCTGGTCTCACCCAGCTTAATTCGCAACAAGGACGGCCGCGGCCTGCGGGTGTTCACGCCGTTCTGGCGCCGCGTGCTGGCGTTGGGCAACCCGCCCTCGCCGCTGCCCGCGCCGAAGTCGCTACGGCCGGGCGAAGGCGTTCAGAGCGATGCCATCGAGAGCTTCGGCCTCGAGCCCCGCCATCCCGATTGGGCCGGCGGGCTGCGCGAGACCTGGACAGCCGGTGAGAAGGCCGCCCAGGCGCGGCTGAAGGCCTTCCTTGCCGAGGGCGTGAAGGGCTATGCCGGCGAGCGCGACCGCCCCGACCGCGACGGCACCTCACAGCTCTCGCCGCATCTGCGCTTCGGCGAGATCAGCCCGCGCCAGATATGGCACGCCGCCCGCTTTGCCGCGGCCGAGCATCGCGGCCTTGCCGGCGACATCGAAAAGTTCCTCAGCGAATTGGGCTGGCGCGAGTTCTGCCGGCATCTCCTGTTCGACGTGCCCGATCTCGCCAATAAGAACCTGCAGCCCGGCTTCGACGCCTTCCCCTGGAAGCGCGACGACAAGGCCCTCTCTGCCTGGCAGCGCGGCTTGACCGGCTACCCCATCGTCGATGCCGGCATGCGCCAGCTCTGGCACACCGGCGTGATGCATAACCGGGTGCGGATGGTGGTCGCCTCCTTCCTGGTCAAGCATCTCCTGATCGACTGGCGCTGTGGCGAACGCTGGTTCTGGGACACGCTGGTCGATGCGGATGCCGGCAGCAACCCCGCCAATTGGCAGTGGGTGGCGGGCTGCGGCGCCGATGCCGCGCCCTATTTCCGGGTGTTCAATCCGGTGCTGCAGGGCGAGAAGTTCGATCCCGATGGGGCCTATGTGCGGCGCTGGGTGGGCGAGCTTGCAGTCCTGCCGGCACCCTCGATCCACCAGCCGTGGCGGGCAACCCCGCTTGAACTCGCGAGCGCCGGCGTGGAACTCGGCCGCTCCTATCCGGAGCCGATCGTCGACCACAGACCGGCGCGCGAACGCGCGCTCGCGGCCTATGCGAAGCTGCGCGCGAGGTGAGTTTGCAGCGCTTCTCTTTGACAGCTTTGTAAATACCGCTATCGTAACCGCTTGTGAAAACTCTGGGGGACCACATGGACGACGACAAACCCAATACCGAACACATGCAGGAGCCGATGAGCGCCGCCGCTCCGATGACGGCAGCTCCGATGCCGGTGACCAAGAAGAAGGCCGCAAAGAAGAAGGCCGCGAAGAAATCAGCCAAGAAGGCCGTGAAGAAAACCGCGAAGAAATCGGCAAAGAAGGCTTCGAAGAAGAAAGCCAAGAAGGCTGCCAAGAAATACGCAAAGAAGGCGCCCAAGAAGAAAAAGAAGGCGAAGAAGTCGAAGCGTTGAGCCGGTCTCAACCCGCAAGAGCCTCCGGTCGAAAGCCGGAGGCTCTTCGTTTTGGGGCTTGCTTCAGGCGCGCCGGTTGACCACGAACACCGCGGCGGCACAGGCCGCCATGCCCACGATCGCGATCGCATCGAGCCGCTCGCCGAACAGGATATAGGCCATGGCGGAGGTCACCGCCGGCACGAGGTAGAACAGGCTCGCGACCGAGGTTGCGGCGGATCGACGGATCAGCCAGTACAGCAGTCCGATCGATCCGATCGACAGCACCACGGCGAGCCAGGCCACCGCCAGCATGAACTCCGCCGTCCAGTGCACCTCGCGGCTTTCGAACAGGAAGGCGCCGGCGGCGAAGAACACCGTCACGGCGACATATTGCACGAGGTTGCCGGAGCGCCAGTCGATCCTGCTGCAATAGCGGCGCTGGTAGAGCGTGCCGAGCGTGATGGAGAGCAGCGAGATCGCGGAGGCGAGCCAGCCCCACCCCGCCTCGCCGGTCAGCGGCCGATCGTGCAGGATCAGCACGACGCCTGCGAGCCCGAGCAGGAGCCCCATCCATTGCAGCGGCGTGACGCGCTCGCCCAGCCAGCGGTGAGCGATGGTCGAGGTCAGGATCGGCTGCAGCCCCGGCATCAGCGCCGACAGCCCGGCAGGGATGGAATGGGAGATCGCGACCGCCGTGCCGCCGAGATAGAAGCCGTGCACGAGCAGGCCTGCGACGACGCTGTGACCGACGCCGGCCCAGTCTGGCCATTGCGGCCGCGCGACGGCTGCGATGATCGCCATCAGGCCGACCACGAACGCCATGCGGATCGCAAGATAAGTCAGCGGCTCCGCATCACGCAGGACGTACTTTGTGGCGATAAAGCCGGTGCTCCAAAGCAGGACGAAGACGGCGGGCGCCGCGCGTGCGGCGAATTGGTTGAAGTCGCGAGTCATCGCTGTCTTGACTGCCCGATCGTGTGCTATGTCGCAACTCCGCGAGGTGCGGTAGGCTAGCTTCATCCATTGCCACAAGGGATTGATGATTTGCGCTCGCATCTGGTCCGCGGAGTCATGGGCGATGATCGTCCGACTGATCAAACACGAAGCCGTGCCGAAGTGCGAGAGCCACGAGGTTTGCGCCCTTTTGCCGAGGGTGGGCCCGCCCCGTATGACATAGCGAAACGAGAGAATGAGGAATTGCCATGCATGTTCGTGCCGCCGTTGCTGTCGCCGCCGGCAAGCCGCTGGAGATCACGACCGTCCAACTCGAGGGGCCGCGCGCAGGCGAGGTCCTGGTCGAGATCAAGGCGACCGGCGTCTGCCACACCGATGAGTTCACGCTGTCGGGCGCCGATCCCGAGGGCCTGTTTCCGGCGATCCTCGGCCATGAGGTCGCGGGCGTGGTGGTCGATGTCGGCCGCGGCGTCACCAGTGTGAAAAAGGGCGATCACGTCATCCCGCTCTACACGCCGGAATGCCGGCAGTGCCCCTCCTGCCTGTCGCGCAAGACCAATCTCTGCACCGCGATCCGCGCCACCCAGGGCCAGGGCCTGATGCCCGACGGCTCCTCGCGTTTCTCGCTCGAGGGCAAGCCGATCTTCCACTACATGGGCACCTCGACCTTTGCGAACTACACCGTGCTGCCGGAAATCGCAGTCGCGAAAATCCGCTCCGACGCCCCCTTCGACAAGGTCTGCTACATCGGGTGCGGCGTCACCACCGGCATCGGCGCCGTCATCAACACCGCCAAGGTCGAGGAAGGCGCCAAGGCCGCCGTGTTCGGGCTCGGCGGCATCGGGCTCAGTGTCATCCAGGGCCTCAAGCTTGCCGGTGCCGACATGATCATCGGCGTCGACATCAATCCCGCCCGCAAGGAATGGGGCGAGCGTTTTGGCATGACGCACTTCGTCAATTCGAAGGAGCTCGGCAAGGACCTCGTCCCTCACCTCGTCAACATGACCAAGGCGGGCGAGGATCAGATCGGCGGCGCCGACTACACCTTCGACTGCACCGGCAATGTCACGGTCATGCGCCAGGCGCTGGAAGCCTGTCACCGCGGCTGGGGCCAGTCGATCGTCATTGGCGTCGCGGCTGCGGGCGCGGAGATATCGACCCGGCCGTTCCAGCTGGTGACGGGCCGGGTCTGGAAAGGCACCGCCTTTGGCGGCGCGCGCGGCCGCACAGATGTGCCGAAAATCGTCGACTGGTACATGCAGGGCAAGATCCAGATCGACCCGATGATCACCCACGTGATGCCGCTTGCCGACATCAACAAGGCGTTCGACCTGATGCACAAAGGCGAGTCGATCCGCAGCGTCGTGACGTTCTAGCGGTCGATCGCGAAAGGCGCAGCCCAGCGCACAGCTGTCATCATCCGCGAAAGCGGATGATCCAGTATTCCAGACTGTTAGTTTTAAAAATCGAGAAGCCGCGGCGTGCTGGATACCCCGCTTCCCCGGGGTATTACGGCGGAGAAAGGCCGATCGCCTACCACTCTTCCGGGCAGGGATCGACGATCTTCCAGAGCTCGTCGCCGTTCTTGATCTTCTTCATTTCGGTGGTGAGCCCGCCATTGCGGCGGATCCAGTCCTTCACCGCCTCGGGGTAATACGACATCAGGTCGGCGGTCCCTTCCGCGCTGGTGACCTTGATGCCAAAGGTGAAGGCCTTGTCGTAATAGGCCTGGTGCAGGCCGATGCTGGCTTTTGGCGTCACGCAGATCTTGTTCATCGGCACGATGCCGAACACCAGCGTGCAGGCGGAATTGCAGATGCCGTCGATGACGACGCGATCGCCGGTGTCGCGGATGCGCTTGTACTTGGTCTTGTATTCCTCGACATAGCCGCCGTGATCGCGGGTGATGTGCAACACCGCGCGCGCCGGGGTGGCGGCGAACAGGCCAAGCAGCAGCAGAGCGAGAGGCGTGATGCGCATGGAGAGGTGAGAGACCCCAAAACCCTTGTGATGCGGGAAGACCAGCCCGGATGGCCGGTCCGCCGAACTGTCGCTTGACTGCGTTGGGAAAAAGTTAAGCATCACGAAAAGGGCAAAATTTGGCACAAGCCACCGACCTTTTACGGGGAATTTCTGCCGTTTAGGGTTAGACTGTCACCAAAATGGGCTTAGATAGGGTCGCTTTAGCGGGAATTCCGGAGAATCGAGATGAACAAGTGGAAGCTTTTCGCCGCCGTCATGTTGTCCACGGCCGTCCTTTCTACGGCCGTCTTGGCCCCGAGCCAGGCGGGCGCGGCGGATATGGGCCTCTCACCCCGCCATCACCGCTATGCCGGCTATCACTACTGGTACGGGCTGCCCTACCCGATCAGCTATCTCCATAATTACGGCCCGGGCTACGTTGCCGGCACCTTCGCCTATTATGACGGCCCGTCGAATAACTACTGCTATCAGGGCTCGGCCGCCTATATCGGCCAGGACGGCCGCCGCCATCCCTGCTTCTGATTTTCGCTGGCTGGAACGGCCCGGATATCTCTGCTATCCGGGCTCTCACGCGCTCGTAGCTCAGCTGGATAGAGCATCGGATTTCGATTCCGAGGGTCGGGAGTTCGAATCTCTCCGAGCGCACCAAGACCACCTTCGCCAACCTTCATCCACCATCGCCGATCAGCGTCTCGATGTCGAAGAAAGCCCTGTTTGACTGGGCTTTTTGCATTGTGGACGGTCGTGTGCCGTCGCTGGCGGTCGCCCGCATGTTTCCGCCGGACTACCCCTTAAACTACCCCTCGATTTGAGTTAGAATCTCCCTTCGCATCGCGCCGAGCAAATTTGCCGAGTGTCTGGAGTTGGAATCTCCCATGAAGATTCGAAGTGATCAGGACGGGAAGGTCGCGATCAACGCCAAGAACTATTTGAGCGTCGGTCCGGGCGATTACGCTTGCGGCGATAACCTCTATCTGATCGTGGTGCCTTCAGGCGGCCGCCGCTGGCTGTTTCGGTATCAGCGCAAAGGGATCAAGGACAGCATGGGTCTTGGGTCGGCCAAGGATGTCACCTTGGGCAATGCCAGGAAAAAGGCCCTCGACCACCGCCGTACGCTGGCCAATGGCGGGCGATCCCAAGGAAGTCCGTGATGAGGCGCGGCGTGCGGAGGCTTGTCCATTATTCGGTCCCTACGCGACCCTCTGGCGCGAGACCTACGAAAAGAGCCTCAAGCACGTATCCTCGCGCAACAAGCTCAAGCACCAGATCGATGTGCATTGCAAACCGCTGCACAAAATGCGGATGGACGAAATCACCACCGACCACATCATCAAGCTGGTGCTCGATCCGATCCGGCATAAGGTCGAAACCTGCCGTGACGTCCGGCAGCGCCTGCAAAAGATTTTCAAAGTCGCCATTAGCGATGAGCTGCGCAGGGATAACCCGGCAGATTACGAGACGCGGATCGAGCCCAGGATGGGCAAGGCGCCGAAGCGGGGTCGGGTTCGCGGCCATCACAAGGCGATGTCCTACCAGGATGTGCCGGCGTTCATGCTGAAGCTCAAGGTCGTCGTCGACCAAAGCGCTCGCGCCGTCGAAATCACGCTATTGACGGTGGCACGCACCCACGAAATTCTGAACATGCGCTGGTCACAACTCGATCTCGATCGCGGTCAATGGGATATCGCCGGCGCCGGCACCGAGACGGCAGCTCCCGGCGAGACGGACGGTGGAACCGGCACCAAAAACATTTACGACAAGCGCACCCCATTGCCGCGACAGGCGCTCGCCATCCTTCGCGAGATGTATGAGAAGCGGATCAACGACTACGTTTTCCCTGGGCGTGAGCTCGACGGTCCGATGTCGAACAACACGATGCTGAAGGCGCTCAAGGAAATTTCCGGCGATCCGAGCCTGACCGTCCATGGCTTGCGCGGCACGTTCCGCACCTGGGCGCAAGAGGAGACTGACTTCGAGGAGGAGATTGTCGAGCATTGTATGCACCACATCACAGGTGACGATGCCGAGAAGGCCTACAAGCACGGCCAAGCCTTGAAAAAGCGGCGCGTCGTGCTGCAGGCTTGGGCCGATTTTGCGACGAAGCTACAAGTTAAACTCATCGCCACGGATCAGGCTGCCTGATGATTTGCGTCGATCCGCCCTCAAACGACCCAACGGCCGTTTCTATGTGTTGGTCGGCGGCAACGATTCCAGGAACGCCTGCAAGTCAAGCCGCGTAATGATGGTCCGTGTGCCGTATTTCCGCGCCGTCAACCGCCCTTCCCTGATCGCTTTATAGATCGATGTCTGGCCCAACGAGGAAAGTGTGGCAGCCTCCGGAACAGTGAGGCCGAGCTTTTCCGCAACAGGTCGGGCGAACCCTTCGCGATTGGCCATCCTCATTGGTCGCACTTCATTTGCTCACGTGATCGGCGCCAGTCTGATTGCTTGCGGCTCCAGAAGGCCCTCATCGAAGACAGCCGGACTTGCTGCTAGAGCAGAAGCGAAGGGTCGGCAACAGGTGAAAAGCAGTCCTCGCAATTTCGGTTAGGATCGCGCACAATTTCGGATGATGGACTGCCTGCCTTTCTTACGGGAATCAGTCCAGAGCGACACGATTTTCGACCATTTTCAAGAATGGAACTTTTGTAGTCCGGGGTGCGAAGGCACGATGCTTTGACCGACTCCGACAACGTGCCGTGGCCATGCCGCGTGTCGTCGATCCAGTGTTCGAATTCGCTGCAACAATCACAGCCAGACGAGCCGCGTAACTTGCTTCCACAATGACGGATTGATCAGGACGGGGCGGCTCAGAGCGCGCGATTTCAACGCAGGTCTGGACGCGGGTTCATGGTACGCTCGGAGCGCCTAAAACTACTCTCCACAACATTGAAATTACTGATCTTTTTAGGCCACACTCAAGACAATGTATCACAATTTGTATCGCGAACTGTATCCCAGAATTCCGGTCGATCTAGCACGCGGAATTTGTGACGCCAATCGCATGCAGGTAGGCGATGCCATAAGCATCCTAGCGGCTTCCCATTGTCCGCCTTCCGTGCGCTGAGCACCAAGTCCGCCAGTCAACCAACGGCTCCTGCGAACGCAGTAAAGCCCAAGTGCCCCGGGCCGAATGGCTTAATTGACGGGCGCCTTGATCAACGAACCGAGCGCGCTGATCGGCCCGAGCGGCGTCAGTTGAAATTCCATCAATCCTGCTTGCCCGAGGGGCAGCGTCTCCAAGAGCCCGCGCGCCTTGTCAGCGTCGGTTACGTTTAGGAGGAAGACAACGCCGGAGTTATCCTGCTGTATGAACCATTGGTCGATAACCCCATCCAGATAAAGGCGTACCGTGTCGCGAACCTCGGTCGGAAGCAGGTGGCCTACCTCAGCCGCAGTCGCCTTTGGGGTCCAATGACCGACCGCCAGAATCCTTGTCGTTGGTACAGTGGCGCCGGAGACCTTCAGATGAACCTGGTCGGGGGCGAGTTTCTGGGCAGCAGCGGGCGTAACGCCTGTGAGCGACAGCAGGGCGAATGCCGCGCCAAGAGAGGCCGCTTTGTTGCCATGGCTTAGAATTGAGATCATCCTCATCGCCTCCTCCACTTCGGGTCATGCTATATAAATGAACTGTCTAGTGGATCGAATCTAACAATTGGTGCCCTCGTTTGACGGCGGCGACGATTTTGTCTGGGTCGGCGGTCCACGAGAAGGGTTTTGGGTCACTATTGGTTTCGTCGAGGAAGCGGTTGATGGCAGCCTTGAGTTCGCGGACCGATCGGAAGACCCCGCGTTTGAGGCGGCGTCTGGAGAGCTTGGCCAAGAAACCTTCGACGGCATTGAGCCACGAGGATGGCCGCCCGGCACTGGAGCCGCGGCCCTCGATTAGTTTCGAGCCTCGGCCGGGGCGGCCCCGACTTTTCCTATCTGCGCTTGTCGGATCGACTTGAGAAGAGCGCTATTACAAACATGCCGGAGCATAGAAGAGCTGACACAAGGGCATCGTCTCGAATGACGTAAAGACGCATTCCGAGCTCATCGTGAGCGAAATATGCGAGTATCATCGCCGCGACCACCGCCGCTCCAAAGAAGACAAGACGTCCTGCGATTTTGTTAGCCTGTTCCATGCCTTGGATTATGTAGGCCTAGCTGACTTGGCGCAAGCGCGAAGAAACGCGGGACCAAAAGCCCCGCGATCGTGGCTCTTACCGTCTTGGCCGCGTCGCGGTCGAGTATCTGCTGAGATATGCTATCTACCGGCGGCGCTCGGGATATCCTTGCGATCGCGCGCAGGAGCGGGTTGCCGCTCGAGCAGCCGAATCCCCTGGAGGATGGTTTCCTGGATGGACGAGGATTCCTGGGGGTGGCGGCATGGCGGGCAGCTTCAGACGATTGGCGAGGGCCTTACGATCGGCGGCAGACGGCTTTGCAGCCGATGAAGCTACCTCGTCCATTGCCTCAATAAGGGCCCTCAGCAACATAAATCACACTCACGCAAATACCGACTGGATTATTCCTAGCTGGTGATTATTTCCGGACGGCTTCGTAGTGATTGGAAAATGGTTTCGTCGGAACGCCCGCCGCCCAGAAAAAGGGCCCGGCGTCACCGGCTATCAGCGTTAGCTAATGCGCAAATTTTCCGCCGAGGTTTTGCCGTTGCGCCCTGTGACCAGTTCGTAGCTGACCCGCGCACCTTCAGCGAGATTGGTGTAGCCGGCTTTTTCGACCGCCGATATGTGCACGAACACGTCCGGACCACCGTCCTGCGGCTTAATGAAGCCATAGCCCTTGGTCAGGTTGAAAAACTTTACCGTCCCCATTGCCATGAAAGGCTCCTCCCGAGGCTCGCGGGATTGTAAGATCGTTTGTCGGAGCGGCAACAAACCTGCCGGCGTGACGGGATGGGTGTGCTACCTGAGGGCCTCAAATCGAAGGTGAAAACGACCACGGCGAGCTGAGCCGACAGTTGGAAACGGCGCTGCAATCCCTACACCCGGTGGAGCGCGAGCTCTGGGGCGCGATCCAGAGGTTTGTCGACTCGGAGATCCAGGCAGGCGGGTCCAGGGAGCGCGCCTTCAATATCTTGCGCAGCCTGTTGCGCAAGGCGCGGGATCTCGAGGCACAGCAGCGGCGAGCGACATTTCAAGTCGTTAAATGAACGGGGCCGTAGCGCCGCCCGTGCGTTTGTTGCGGCCTCGGCTGAGCCCTTGGACGCATCAGCGGCGACGCCTAGCCGTCTTCTTCGCCGCCTTCTTAGCGCTCTTGTTCTTGCCGACTGCCTTTCGAGCGGCTGACGATTTGGTTTTCTTGGAAGGCCGACCAGCCATCGTCCGCTTGACCTTTTTGGCGGTCTTTTTTCTCGCCGCAAAATCCGACATCGAGTTTATCATGTGGTCTAACAGCGACTTGTCCGCCTGCATCTCGCCTCTCCAATTTAGGCGTCACCTTATTCGATTCGCCGAGCTTCACTCTCCGCCGATTTGGCGGTTAACTGGGGCATGTCCGCCTCCTACCGCGTGGCCGCCCCAGCACTGACGCCAATAACCGTTGCTGACTCCAGGAAGGCCGCTGGTGCGGGTTTGGCTGGCGGGCTATAATCAGGGGTATGGCGTTGGGATTTGAGATGCTCCATGAGCACTGTCCGCGCGATCCCGTATCGCAAACTGGCCCTCGCCTAGCAGGACAAGGCGATTGCGGACCTACTTCTTAAGCTCGCAGATGAATGTGATCGGGGGATTCTCTGCACGGCTGAGTTGAGCTCGGCGTTGCCACCCCGCAAAAATGAGCAGCCGCCACAAGCAGGAGATGCCAAGTTCCAGTTTGAGTGGGAGCGATGACGGACACGGAGGCGAAGAATGACCGAGGAGCAAGTCAACCGCACCGTTCGACATCTTTGCGAGCAATTGCATGTGGCGGTCCGGCTGAAAGGAACAGAAGCTCTTCCCCCAAATGCCAGAGATATCGGCTTTGATACGGCTTCCGTCAAAACCGTGTTGCTGAGTGGCCTGCGCTTAGCAGGCATGACGGTTCAAAACTCGATTGAGGCCGCCGAAGAACCGCCCTGGTCCTAAAGCGAGCGCGGGACCGAAGCCCCGCGGCCTCGTCAATTGATCGCCCCTGCACGACTCCAGTAAGCCCGCTGGTGCGGGTTTGGTCCGTGGACTCCCGAGCGAGGACCGATTGGCGCCAGCGAATCCACGGGCTATTTCTGAGTCCGCGCAGAGACTGCTCGCTGAAGTGGAGGCCGGCCCTTCCACCAAGCATAAAGCGTTGGACTGCCATAGGCGCGCGCCGGCACCTCCCATGCGGGATAGGGCGAGTTCGGATTTTTCATCGGCCAGAAGATGAAGTCCTGCACGTTTTCGTCTGCCCACTCATTAGGAATGCCGGCAATGAAGTCGTCTGCATCATTCTCATAAACAACCACGAGGTGACGCATTCCCGATACATGCATCTCGTCGATATAAAACTTCGCCTGGCTCTGATATTGGCTGCAGAACACCGAGCCGATGAACTTCAGTTTTGAAACGTCGCGCATTCCCGCCCCCCGGCGCTGCTGCGTTAACACCCCGGTGCAAGGTACGCTTCTGCGTTGAGTCGGTACACAGGTTTGAGCGCGGACCGAAGCCCGGCGGCCGCGGTGCGGCCGAGTTTATTGAGAGAGGTGGTATGCTTAGTCGTGCTGGGTGATTCTCATGCTGGAGGACGACATGAGCCCGACCCAATTCGTTGTTCGCTGCGCTGAGCTGAACAGAGATCTGGAAGCTGCACGCCGAACCGGAGATCTCTCGCGCATGCGATCTATCCTTGCCGAGAAGACTTCGCTCCTTAAGGCGATGTACGGTCAGCCAACAGAGTAAACGCGTGGGACCGAAGCCCCGCGTTTCGCATGGCCAGGATAATCCCGGTCGTGGCCCGTCGGGTTCCGACGACTCGCGGTGCGCGTGGTAACCTCGGATGAAGGATGAAGGTCGCCTGCGCTTCTGTTGCCCATGCGGAACGGCATATAGGATTATGCCGAAAGAGGTTCCCTTTGCGAAAAACGAAGTGATCTTCTGCGAGTGTGGGCGCGTGCTTGAGGGCAGACACAGCACCCGATATTTCGATTACGAGAAAATAGAAAAACCCGCCGGATGAGTTCACAACCGGCGGGTTAATCGTGTCGCGGAGGACTCGCGAAAGTCGGGAAACCGCGACAGCCGCAAGATAGCTCAATCCGGTTGACGGCCCGTTACCGCCCCAACCACCGCTCGCCGCAAAACCGTCACAGGGAGGAAACCGTTTTCCCAGATCAGCGAAGCCTTCCTGAAACAAAGCCGTCCTAGCGTTGGCGTCGGGTCACACCCCCATTAGGGAGGGCGTAATGCGTGCTCTGATAATCGGTGCCGTCTTACTGGCAGCCGCCGCTGCAGGGTTCCACAACCTGATCACGTCTTCAGTTGCTGCAGTCTGGGACGCCAAGGCAGCGACATTTTCCGAACGATTTGCGCCAGCGCTCGACCAAATGAAAAAGCCCGTCGGCGCTCTCACGTCGACGGGTAACAGGCATCAAATCTCGGTCGTGTAGGCTTATCTTACCGCCGCTCGGTTATGATCCGTTAGGCCCCCAGCCGCCGGCGATGGAGCCACCCATGAAGAAGACATTCCATTTCGCTCCCGCTGCGGCGCTGTTGATGGCGTCTTCCGCCGCGCAGGCCGGTGACGGTTTTTCGTTCAGTATTGACGGCCAGAAGATGCGCATCGAGGCGCCGCGCAATTGCAACTCGCTGTCGTGCATCTCGGTGACGAAAAACGGTTCGACTGTCGACATGAAGAACATTAATCTCAAGGGCCGGAAGTCGGATGACGACGATGTCGCGACCAGCTTGCCGCCCCCAGCTTCGCTGCCCCCGCCCGCGCCGCTTCCGGCTGCCGCCAACAACGCGCCTCCGGCACCCGCGCCTGCCGCAGATACTGACAGCGAGCGCCTGACCGGCCTGCCGTCGACCCCACCGGCTCGCTCGAACACCGTTGAAGATCAACTTGATCGTTTGAAGAGGTCGGACGAAGCCACCGTTCCCACGCCGGCCCCGGTTGCCAACGCCGCGCCCCTGGCGCCGCCCGTGCAGGAGGCAACCGCCGCCGCGACCACGCCGCTCGGCCTTTGGCAAACCGAAGACAACAAGGGCAACAACAAGGGCAACGTACGCGTCGAGCAGTGCGGCGCCAACCTCTGCGGCTACGGCGAGACGAACGGCGAGAAGAGCAAGGAACTTGTCTTGATCAACATGAAGCCGTCGTCAGACAACAGTAAATGGACCGGCCGCATCCACGATCCCAGCTCCGGCAAGGACTACGACTCCACCATTGCGATGGCGGGTCCGAATCAGCTCAAGGTACAGGGCTGCGCCCTCGGCGGACTGTTCTGCGGCGGCACGACCTGGAAGCGTATCAACTGATTCCTCTGCGCGCCGCTTCGTCGAGGACATGCGCCTTTATCACGCGACAAAGGACAGCATCAAACGCGACGAGATCGCAGCGCGCCAGGCGTGGCTGCTTAGCGAGCATCTTGGTGCGCGCGAGAAGAAGCTGCGGGTGATCGATGTGAGGGAAATGTTTCTGCAGACGCGGGATCACTAATTGCAATCCGAAAGGCAAGCCATCAACACTGCGAAAGAGGTCGGCGACGCAAGGGAGGGATGGGCGCGTTGAGATTTAGCAAGTTTGGCCCACGATGGGCGCTGGGGGCTGTCTTTTTAGCAGCGATTGTCGTGCTTGTCGGCTATTCCGAGCGTTACAGGTTTGGCCAGTACATGTGCCGCAACTTCAAAGATACTTGGTATGAAAAGAGCGGATACCTATCGTGCTATCGCGCTCCTTAGTGGCTCGCGGATCAATGTTAAAAATTCAAACTGAGACACTACTGGGATTTGCGTGGAAGGCTGGATTTGGCACGATTGTCGGCCTTCTGGCTGGTAAGGCAGCATAAACGTTCGAAAATTCTTTCTGTTCGAAATGCCAGGTAATGATGTCGACTGCTCGGAATGTTCTTAGCGTTCGGCCGCGTCGGCGCTAGGCGTGCGAATGCCAAACGGGGAACAGCATGATCATCAATAGAAACGAGATCGATATCGACGATGTCACAGATCTCAGGGTGGTAGGCGGCGTCATCGAACTGCCCGCCGCAGCTCGCATAAAAGGCGTCGAAGGTCAGGTCTGGCTGCGAATCCACGAGATCGAAACCGCCCAAAACTTGATCGGTCGCTTGACGGCTGCGATCGTTATCGCCAAGGCCCAAAAGCGCGGATGACGTTCGTCGAGCGACGCGCCCTTGCCGATCCGGAAGCGGCAGCCCCACCAAGCCTTTTGCTTCGTAATTGGGGCCTGCATCAGGCACGTGCTTCGATTGAGAAATGCGACGCAAGCCGCTAGCGACCTTTCCATATCCGCGACCAGCTCTGGCTCGCCGCCGTCCCACATCCCATCCCCACGCGAGCGCACTCAGCCCTTCTTCTTTTTCGCAGGCGTTGGAGACGGTGTGGGGCGCGGCTCCGCTGCGGGCGTCGCTTCGGTTGGAGGCGGACGGTAGTACGGGTTGTTCAGGCAGGTCCCGGCAGTACCCTGACCACCTTGCTTGCACTGCTCCATCGATGTGTAAAAGCACTCCATACGGGAGCCGTCGCTGTCGACGACTTCCTTGCAAACTGGATAGTCCGGATCGTAGCGCTGAGCCCATGCCGGCGATGAGGCGAAGACCATCGTCGTTGCAATGATCAACCGAACCAGCCCACGCATTGTATCTCCCCCTTCAGAAACTTGGACGCGCATCGAATACCGCAAGCAGGGCCGGAACAAGTTACAAAACATCAATCGATGATCCACATCCGCGAGGTGCGGTAGGCTAGCTTCATCCATTGCCCAAGGGATTGATGATTTGCGCGACTGGTCGGCCTGGGGAATCATGGGCGATGCCCGATCGCCCGGTGAAGATCCCCTTTGCCCAGATGCGCAATAGAGGTGTGCGCGGGATCCTGGTCTATTGCTCTGACTACAAGTGCAGCCACTCGCTTGCGATCGGTGGAGACGCGTGGCCCGATGATGTCCGGCTATCGGATATCGAGCCGCGGTTCGTGTGCACGGCTTGCTGCAAGCGCGATGCCGACGTGCGGCCAGATTTCAACTGGAATGTTCAGGGACCGATCGGCGACATAGGATACCGGTGATTAGGACTTCCTTCTGCCACCGAGCGGCCCCTTTTACAGCCCGCGGCAGGCACGCTAGATTTTGCAGTGGCCGCACCGCCGCGCGGCCAGGCAGCCGGGCCCCGTGTCTTCAAGTAACCCCCCGAGATACGGATGCTCGGCTGCCACCGCACCGCCGTTGATCGAATGGCGGGACCGCAGTGTACTTGGTCGGGTCAGGGAACACTGTCGCCAGCGAGACACAGTATCCAGATTGATTCGTAATCCTGAAGCGGCCCCCCTACATCTCCCGCATGCCCCGAAAACCGATCGATATCCCGCCCGCGCTCGCGCGCAGATGTCGCGCAGTAACCTTGCCAGATCACCGAAGGCAACCACGGCCACGTCATCGGCCGCGAGGGCGATGTCATGGTGGTCGAGCTGCCGGCCGACGCCGCGATCGGCGTCAATGCAATCTGGGGCGAAGGCGGGTTCTCGACGCAGTTCATCGACTCGACAACGCGATTGGCGCCGCGGCGGGTTCGCGATCTGGTGACGACCGTGTTCAACCGATATCATATTTTTCTCGCCGGGCGGGTTCCGGAGGCCGTGCCGATCCCGACGCCGGCAGACATCACGCGGCAACCGCCGCGGTTCAAAGGATGAGCATCGTGGCGCGCAATTGGGCGGGCCACCCGATGCTTTTAAGCTTAAAATAAAACGAGACGATTGGAAGCGTGATTTTGGTGATGTCATGCGCGCTCGTGAAAGAGATCGCAGAGGCCGGGCAAAGCGCTACATGCTGCGCGATCTCGCTGGCTGTGCCGATGTCCGGCGCTTGCTTGCAGCCGACATCAGGAGAGAGCTGCTCTCCTCTCCTGATGAAGCGCCCGCCGACGTCACTATATCGTCGGCGGCTTCTCGGCCTCAGCCGGGAGGCGGTTTGCGAAGGCGTCGGTGATGATCCTCACCAGTCGTTGATCATTGGGCGAGCAGTTGCCGCGTAGTCTTCGGCTCGCGCCGCGGCGCGATGGCGAGATCGAGACGACAGCGTTCAACGCTTAGCGGATTGAGGATTGATCAACGGCTCGTCGTCACGCGCCGGCTTGACCTGCCCGGTCTCCGCCGGGCTCGGCGGGAAAGCCGGCGTCGGTCCAAGCTTCGTGTAGAACGTCCGCTCCATAATCAAGCGGGACGACTTCTCAACCTCTGTTATCGCCATCAGACTCCCCAGCCCGGCAGCCGCAAAATACGTCGAGTCGCGCGCGCGGAAAACCAATTGCCCCCCAGTTGCAGCTAGCGGCGTCGATTCTGTTACGCACAGTGCCCCGACTGCCACAGCGCTGATCTCGACGCGCGCGCCACCGTGCCCGCATCGCGGCGGATTCGAAGAAGTTAGCGCCCGTTAACTCCACGTCTCCGTTCCGACATCGAAGATTCTCCGATAGGCCGCCATCACGTCGCAATGTCGCGCGCCGAATCAACACAATGAAAGAGCGTTCGATCCGCCGATCGGCGCACGCGGCCTCAAGTCGGGTTTGTACCGCGCTGGTCACGTCTTGAGGCCGCACTTTCCTCGCTACATCATAAATCTTACGCCATCGCGCCGGGTGCCGCCGCGCGCCAACGCTGGGCAGGAGTACATGGCTAAATTCAACCACCTTCCCCCATTCACCGCCCGGCATATGCTGATGGTCGCAGGCGCCCTTGAACGCGACTACCTTGAGCTTTCCCCGGATCAGGTAACGCGGCTTCTCGTCTATGCCGATCAGTACCGCTACCCCAGGCCGAGCAATGCGGCGGGTCCCCGGGGTCGCTACTGGCACGCGTATCTGTTGCGCCGTGCCGCCAGGGCCGAAATGCGCCGCTAAGGCGCGCCAACACCCGGCTCGATGACGGCGTAGCCGCCGCCGTTCAAAGGATAAATGAAAAGCCGCCGGCTGAATCACCCGGCGGCCCTGCTTCTATTCCGGCTCCGGATACTCTTCTGCCGCAGCCTCGACGAGTTCAATAATTTCCAGACGCCGCCTCTCGTCTTTGATTTTCACAAACGCCTTAACCAATCTGAGTAACCGCAATTCTTCTTCTGCCATCAAGTGCTCCTTCCCATCACAATAATGGCGGAAGGGCGACGTCGCTAGGCAATGCAACCGAGAGTTTCGGTTTAACCTTAAGCGGGAACACGACTTATCAGGTCTACCCGGCCTTGATCTCGGCGCGCTTGCGGATGTCGACGGCGGGGTCAAGTTACCACTCGAAGCTTCCCGGTGCGCTCCGCGAGTGCAGTCGCGTGTTTAGCAAAAATATCTCGCTGGTTGGCGCGCATTTCCAATTGGGCTAGACGCTTGGGCACCTCTTCCTTGATCTGCGAGGACAGCAGACGGATTCCGTCGATTGCCTCACGCGAATGATGCTGTGGACGGGTGCGCCGGGAGACCGGCAATGAGCAGGATCGGCGTCAAGCCGTTGCCAGAGCCGACCATGCGGCGGACCGGGCGACATTGGCTCAGGCGCTCTGGATGCAGGGTTTCGCGGAACAGGCGGTCAACGAGGCTCAAAAGATGGTTTCCGATCCATGGAGTGAGCTTCGTGAAACGCTTCTGCCTCCGAAAGACCAGCTCTGGAAGTTTGGCGGCGAGATATTCGTGCGCTATGACGATGGGAGCGTCCATTACCAAGACGAGTTCGGCAGGACCGAAAAAGAGTGGGACTTCCTAAAGAAAAAGCCACCGTCCACGCCGCCGCGCCCTTGGGATATATGCGGCTGTGGATCGGGAAAGCGTTTTGAGAATTGCTGCAAGACAAAGCCGCCCGAGCTACGTCCGACGTGGAATGAAGCCAGCATCCGTGAGCGCAACGTAATGTTGTACAACGGCATAGCAAATGTCCTTGGCCTCCACGAAGACAAAGATTGGGTAACCGTTCGACGCGAACTGACTGACGAAAAGATCAGCAAGATATATTCGTTGTATAAACTCTTGTGGCCGCTCGAGACCGATTTGCTTCAGCTGCTGCCTAAACCCGACGGCACCGCGCGAGCAGTCTACACCGGCTCAATCCATCCCAACGCTATCACCGAATTTGCGCTCGGAGCGTCACTCTATTTCGGTCAGCTGATTATCGAGCACCCGTTTGTGCACGCCGGAACGATCAAGAGGGAGTACAATCCGGTCGAAAATCCTGCGGCTTATCGCCACGAATTTCTCAAGGCGGTTGTCTTCTTTCTCACCATTATGCCGCTTGTCGATTGCGGTTTGGTCAACCTCATTCCCGATGTATGCAATTTCGACTTCCATCTACGAGATCAAATGTGGCACATGGCGAGGTCTCGGTCTGACGGAGTTGAGTACGACCCCGCACAGGATGATCCACGGCATAAAAAGCTTGCCAGAGAGGACGCGCAGCGCGCCTTTTTTTCGTTGCCCCAAGAGATCATCCAATCTCAGATGCTGAAAATGCCACCTTCGGCGGCCGTTGCTGGAGCTAGTCCAGAGGAAGTTCTCCGAGGCATCGAGCTGCTGAAGGAACGAGATCCTCTCGCAGTTTTACAGGAAAGCACGCTGGCCGAGGAAAAGGCCGGCCGTTTCAGCGTGATGAAACTTTGCCCAAATTTCGAGATGACCATATATCTAGCGCAGGCGACCGGCTCCAGTATCGTGACCGACAGTGTTTTCCGATGGAACGAGATTAAGAGGACCATCCATCGGCGCGTCCAAACGGCAGGAACCATCGCGAACGCGCTTGCAGACAAAATCAACAGTTCGACGTTCGCAATTCCGCAGGTCGTTGAGGACATAGTGAAGCCGGGTACAGGCGATACTTTCGCCGAGTACCCAGCCCTGATGAGCGATGTGTTCGGGTACCTTTCAAAGCTTGATGAGCGCGAACAAAAACCAAACTACGAGAAACATCTGGCCGCCCGCTTTTCCCGAATACACGCGCGGGCCCAGAGCGCCGTCAAAAAGGCCGTTATCTCTGTCGAGGAAGCCCGAATGTTCTGCGCTTTTCCGGTCGGCGGCATTCAAGAGAACACCGTCAATCGGCTACTTCTCATGTCGAGCTCGGAAAGGCATCTGTCCAACATTCCGATGGCATTCTTTATCAAGGGTCAGGCATCGCGCGATACCGGGCAACTGTGACGACGCCTCACCCAATAACCGACGATGATTGCTTGTTCGATATCGAAGGCAAGTTTATCTGCTCCGCGTGCGGCATGCGGCAAGCGCGGCGCGGATGTGCGGCTTCGTCATAGACCCCCAATGGCCCGTCGCGGTGTCGGTAGTGCTCTGAATTGACTTCCGCTTTTTGGGGCATCGCGGACATAGCCGGGCTTGCTGGCGGTCCGGCTGCGTCGCTAATGACCCATCGGCGAAGTGGCGGCACGTCTCGCTGAGGTCCGCTTAGCAGGGTACAGCGGTCCAGATTTGCTCACATTGAGTTCTTCGCGTTTTGACCCACAAGGAAGTTAGGCACGGCGAGCAACGCGATGGTTGGCGCGGCCGCTTGCTCAATCAACGTTCCACCAGATCAGCATCACGATCACCACCTGATGCCTCATGGCGAGCCGCCAGTTCGTGCGACGAAAACTGTCACAAGCCCTTAGCTTAGAATTTCGAGATTTTGGGCGTTATCGCAACAGGCTCAGATTTTGAAGATCGTTTCGCTCATTGGTTAAGGCCGAGCCTTCAGAGCAGATGGCCAAAGCGGGACGCGAAAAATCTTGAAGCCAGCGATTTCAGGAAACCCGTCCGCTGCGTCCGCAGACACGAGGGCCAGCACAGCAGCCGTCACCTCGCCATTGCTGAGCCGATCGATCGCCGCGGTGTGTCCTGCACTCACTTCGACTGAGACCCCTGACACCACAAACCCGACCCAAACATCAACGCTGGATGCAGAATACCTTTCATCCATCGCAACACTTTTACCCGCAAGATCGGTTACTGACTTGACCTCCGGACGAGCCATTACAACGGCAACCAGGAGGTCCGTATTGTCGGGCGCTTCACCCTTGATGGGTTCGACATCGTCACGCGCAGCTGCCAAATCCGCAACCGTCATTCGCTCCGCGACCCCGATCGCGGCCGCCACCTGCTCCTGCATGGTTCTACTTTTAGAATTCGAAGAGAGAACGGCAGTGGGCTGCCCTATCGCACCCGAATCCGCAGCGGCTTTGCTTTTCGGCTCCAGTTGCGTCCTCAACGAGGGAGGCGGTAGCGGGATGCGAGTTGCCGTAGGCTCAGTTTTTGCTCTGGTGCTTGCAGGTTTTTCTTCCTTGGTGATGAAACGGGCAGCCCTGTCACGGACCCGAAGAGGCGGCGGCTTTTCGCTCTTGAGCTTGGTCTCTGTCGGCGGATCGGTCTTCAATGACGCGAATTCGATCGGCTGATGAGCCTTTCTGGGCAGACAGGCGAACTGGCGTTCGTCAGTGCATGGTCCCGTAGCCGCTTGGTGTGGTGGTTGACGGCTGCAGCCGACCAAGGTTGCCGCGAGTGCGATCATGAGAAGCGCCCTCAAACAATCCTCCTAGAAGACGAATGTCCGCCATCATTCGCTTTGCGTGTTGATCTCCGCGCTAGGGGTCTATCTCTTGTGCAAAAATGTTAAAGGCGCACTAACCATCGGGGGGTCCTTAATGCGCGATTCCCCCATATGGTTAATGTCGGCACGGCCGTGGCAACGTCGATTTGCACCTTAACGAATTTCTGTCGCAAACGTGCGTTTCGCACCAGAACCGGTCATATGTCAGCTTGTGGGGGCAAAGCGGACATCAATTCAAGCCGAACCAATCAACGACGCCGCACGCCAGGTTGCCATCGTCGCGATCATCCGGCCCTGCAATTTGCGGCGTCCCGACGAGCGCGGCCCGGTCCACCCCATCGTTAGAAAAGGAGCGAACCGGGCCTTCGTGGTCGCGACCCTCGCGAAGGTCGTTTGCCTGCCACGCGACGCGAAAGGAGTTTGCAAAGCGTCGCCGCTGGCGCTCGGCCCTTGTGGGGTCGAGGTAGGTTGCTGGCCACGTCCCCGATTCGAAAGGACCGCCAGCATGTCAGCAGTTGTTTCGGTCACCCGCTGACTTGACCGCTCGGAAGCCATAAATCTTTGAACGAACTTCCGAGAAACGGCGTGGCACCGCGAGGCTGCGGGCCAAACCGAAACCGAGAGGATGCTACCGTCCGGGTTGGCCCACATCTGGCCTTCCCCGGTTCCCGGTGCCCGGCCCGGAACCTTGGGGAGGGCTCAGGACGCGTCCGATCCCTCGATCCAGTCTCACCACGGGTGCCACCCTCAAAATCGCTCCAGGATGCCTTTCTGGCCCGTCCAGAGGCGAAAAAGGTAACATTCGACCTCCCGGTCCGGCACGCGACGGCATGGAACCCGAAATCCACCCGGAACCCGGTCGGGTTCCATGCCGGTCCCGGTTCCAGAACCCTTCCGGACATCCGGAAGCGGTACTTTTCGCAACCGGGGATTCCCCCGGCCCGTTCTCCTTCACCGCCTGAGCGCGGCAATCCTTTCGCGCTCCAGACGGTCCTCTTGGTCAGCCGCCATTCGCTGGTAGTTGGCCGCGATCTCGCGGTTCTGTTTTTCCGCTTCGGCGCGTCGACGGGCCGCTACTTCCGGCTCACCCCAGCGTCCACTCGGATGCGGCATAGATGCGGGCATGCTTTCGGCATAGGCCGCCGCGAAACTTCCGCATTGCACCGGCCACAACTTGCGCGCGCTGTTTTCGAAGTCGCGAAGTTCGACGGTGGTGGTGAGGCTTGGCTCGTCACGGGTAAATCGTTCGAGACCGCGTGCTTCCAATTCTACCGGCTGCAAACGTCTGTGCTCGCCATCCGGCGCAGTGCCGTTGATGCACGAGACTTCCTTGTCCACCTGTTCGGCGAGCGCAAACATATGTGCGATGGCTTCGGCGTGATGCGGGTAGTCGCGGAACAGGGTTACCATCACGCGACCGGAACGCCGCGGGATACGAAAGTCGACCGTAAGCGTAGCACCGAGGCCCTTCGGATTGTTTGTGCGCAGTCTTGAGAGCACGGTTAGAAGAGTCATCTTCGGCGAGGGTGCTCATAATGGACGACCATTCGGACGACATAAGACGACCCGTTATCGCCGCGTATCGAGGTGTATGCTGGCGTGGGTCGAAAGCGCTGGCCGGATGAACTGAAGGCGGAGATTGTCGCGGAGAGCTTTCGAGCCCATTTGGAGGGCGCCCGGAGACAGGCGCCGCCTTAGTCACCGCCTTCTCGAAGAAAGCCCGCGTCGAGGTCGTCCCCGAGAATGGTGGGGGCGCAGGAGTGAGGTTGGCGAAGCGCTCCAAAAAACCAAGTGAGCCGGCGTGACCAAGCCCGTCCTCACCTAGCAGCGATCGCTCCGCGGGGCCAGAATGCCAGAACACGCGGGTCAGCCCGTTGCTCCGCCGGGCGGGTTGCGTCTCTCTACGCCTTCTAACAAACAACGCCTAATGGGTGCGATGTTCTACATGGTAACCCTTGATCTCAAGGTTAGTCGATGTCGTGAACCTTGCCTATCGCTGGTTCTGCAGGCTCGGCATCGAGGACGCTATCCCAGATCATTCGGTGTTTTCGCGTGCCCGCAATGAACGCTTCCGTGAGGGAGAGGTTTTTTGTCGCGTATTCGAGCGGGTCGTCGAGGCGTGCATTGCTGCCGGTCTGGTGGCGAAGGCTTTGCAGTCGATGCGAGCCTGATTGCTGCCGACGCCAACAAGCAACGCTCGATCGGAGGTCAGGATTGGCGCAGGGATCGTGATCTGCAGAGATCAAGCCGCGCGGTGAAGGAGTATCTGGCGACCCTCGACGATACGCCGCCAGCGACGTTGTCCCGAAGTTCATCTCGCCGTCCGATCCCGCGGCGCAATGGACCGGCGCCCACAAGGGGCCGGCATTCTTCGCGTACTCCGACAACTATCTTATCGACGTGAAGTTCGGCGTCATCGTTGACGTCGAGACCTCCCGCTCCATTCGGGAGGCCGAGGTCGGCGCGGCAAAGACCATGTTAGAGCGAACAGAGGAGCGCTTCGGCCTCAAGCCGGAGCGGCTTGTCGGGGATACCGCCAACGGAGCGGCTCCGATGTTGAACTGGTTGGTCGAGGAGAAGGGCATCGCGCCACATATTCCTGTGTTCGATAAATCGAAGCGGGACGACGGCACTTTCTCGCGTGGCGACTTTCGATACGACCCGACCGACGACGTCTACCACTGCCCTGGCGGGAAGCGGCTTGGCACGGGTGGTACCGTGCATGAGGGCAAGACGTTTCTTTATCGTGCCAGCAAGCTCGACTGCGATGTATGCCCACTCAAACCGCAGTGCTGCCCGAAAGAACCTGCGCGCAAGATCCCGCGCGACATCCACGAACACGCCCGAGACGTTGCCCGTTCGCTTGCGGACACCGAAGCCTTCGAGCAGTCACGCCGTGAGCGCAAGAAGATCGAGATGCGGTTCGCGCACCTCAAGCGCATCCTGAAGCTCGGCCGGCTTCGACTGCGAGGTCCACGAGGTGCTCAGGATGAGTTTGTTCTGGCCGCCATTGTCAGAACCCGCGACGACTTGCATCGCTGGTCGCTCGGCCACCACCTGCCGGGGCCCTGTGTATTGCATAGCGTGGCAGTTGCGAAGAGAGCGTCAGGGCCGGCGGATCAAAGCTGGCCCCCTAACCAAATGGCCGACCGCCCGTCAGCAGAAACCGACTTTTGCAACAAAATCTGCCAAGAGCTGCCCTTCCCGCCAGGTCGCATTTTACCCTGCCTTGGCCGAGATGGTGGCACACCTCATCAACCCCGCGGACTAAATCGAAAGGGCCGTGATCGAACGTAATCGGACCACCCTACGAAATCGGGAAGGCAGCCGGCCGTGAGGCGAAGCGCAAGATGGCAGGCCGTCGCAGATTAGCGGATTGGAGCGCTTGGTCGGCCGCCGCATCATAGCGCCACGGCGAAGCAATAGTGCCCATCTTCATCGGCCGTGGCGCGCCAAATTTCTAAGTCTTGCCTCGATGATTGCGAACCGCCCCAGTTGCCACTCGCGCTCGATGTAAACGTCCCCGGACTTCAAGGTGATGCGGCTCGATTTGCGTTCGGCGCATCGCCTGGATTGATTGGTTCGTGTGGCTTTTTGCGAAGAGCGTGCCGCATCCCAGCTATTTGCGCATCCCTTAGCGACGCACTTGAACGAGCCAGGGTTAGGCAGCACTGCCTGCCATCGTTCCAATACCGGTAGGTTCAATTTTCGATGTGGACGCTGAAGACGATGAGGTAGAGATCGTTTTGAATTTCGCTTTCGACTTCGAGCGGCTTGAGTCTTACCCGCCCTCTGTTCTTAGTCGCGCATCCATCCTCCGACCCCACGCTCAAAAGCTACGGTTTGCGCGGTGACTAGGGGTAACATCGCGGAACTAGAAGCGACACGACGGCTTTGTCGCCCCCACTCACTGTCGCTTCGAAACGATAGGATACGAGGAAAAACAGTGCGGCGGTGGAGACAATCCCCATTGAGGAACAGGCGTTTTCGAGCTCGCGAGGCAGACAGCTACTGTTTGAGCTACGGCCGGAAAATTGGTTTCGTCTGAACAGCCTGATTGCGGTCCAATCTTCTCGCGGGATCTGATGGTTGCTTCTTAAGCCCGGAGCAGGGGGGGCACGCTGTGGCCTGGTTGCCGGGAGGCGCCACACCCGATCTCTGCCAAATGTCGCGCAACGCCGACAGCCTGAAATCTCCAACACCCAACGCCCGATTCTTGCGATTGATCGAACCGCTGATTCTTGGGCTTTAGCACGAGATCGTGTTTCGACCATCACCCGCATCAGGAATCCCGGCCTGACCGTCAGTGTCGGCCAGATGTTTAGACTGCGGCGAACCACCTGCCATCGGGTCTGATTGAGCGAATTCGCCGCATCCAAACGAAGCGACTGTGGAGAAAAGACCGCATTGAGATGAGTCAACTGCGCTCATTCGCTCGATAACTCTTCACTTCGCCGTGGTCGACCAGTTCGTCAACCCGTCAACGAGACCCAACTTCCAAATCGGAGCGCCCTTAATTCGCCGACAAACTCGCGCCCCATTTACGCGTCAACTGTCAGGGTGTCGGCATCGTAGGCGCGCCGGATTCAGTCCTTTCACGAACCGTGCGAAGTTCGTACCAGAGCGCATTGAGGATGCCGGCGGTGGCCGCAAATCCGAGGCCCAGAATCCACGCAAAGTACCACATCGTCTTGTCTCCGCCTTCGCTTGTTCAGTAAGCCGACGATCCGGCTTTGAGAATTGTTGTTGAGCTCACCTTGCCCCAGAGCACCTTGTAGACCCAAGCGGTGTACATGAGCACGATGGGCAGAAAGATTACGGTCGCGATCAGCATGTTGCGAAGCGTCGCATGGCTCGACGAGGCGTCGAATACGGCGAGTGAATCACTCGGATGGCTGCTCGACGGCAAGATGATGGGAAACATCGACAGCCCAACCGTAGCGATGATACACGCCACAGCAAGCTTGGAGGCGAGGAAGGTCAGTCCCGCCCGGCGTGCGTTGAAGCCCGCCGCGGCCAACAGCGGTGCGCCAATGCCAATCAGGGGCACGATCGCGAGCCAGGGCGTGGCGCGGAAATTTTGTAGCCAAGCTGCCGAATTGATCGCGACGGATTTGCCAAGGGGATTGGATGGACCATCCCACACGATCGAACTCGTCACCAGATAGCCGCCGAACGCACCGAGCCATATCAGAATGCCCCCTCCTGCGAATAGGACCGCGGTGATCCAAGCCGCCTTCGATCCGAACGCCGCGGCGCGATCCGCCACCGGGCCCTCCGATTTGAAGCTGAGCCATGCGGCGCCGTGCATTACCAGCATGGCGAGCGACACCAGCCCGCAATAAAGCGCCAACGGATTGAGCAGGCCAAACAGCGTACCTTCGTAGATTGGCCGCAGATCGTTGGTGAAGTGGAAGGGCACGCCCTCAAGCGCGTTGCCAACCGCGACCCCGAAGATCAGTGCCGGAACGGCACCGCCAACAAATAGCGCCCAGTCCCAGTTCCGGCGCCAGCTAATACCTTCGCGCTTCGACCGATATTTGAAACCAACCGGGCGGAGGATCAGCGCAAACAACACCAGAAACATCGCGAGGTAGAAGCCGGAAAAGCTCAGCGCATAGAGCGCGGGCCAGGCTGCAAAGATCGCCCCGCCGCCCAGAATGAACCAAACCTGATTGCCTTCCCATACGGGGCCAATCGTGTTGATGGCGACCCGCCTCTCGGTATCGGTCTTCGCCACGAAGGGCAGCAGCGCGCCAACGCCCATGTCGAAGCCGTCGGTGACGGCGAAACCGATAAGGAGGACGCCGAGCAGTACCCACCAGATCAGGCGCAGCGTGGTGTAGTCGAAGAGAGCGTGGATCATGACCGTGTTTCCTACCCTAGAGTGTGAGGATCACTCAGCCGGCGCTGGCGCCGGCGTCGGTGCCGGTTGCGAATTGACCAAAGGAGCCCATTTCGCTCACGGCGTCGGGACCTTTCTTGATGGCTTGCAGCATCAGCCTGCATTCAATGACGGCGAGCACGCCATAGATGGCCGTGAAGCCGACGATGGTCAGTGCCAGATCGGCGACGCCCAGCTCCGAGGTTGCGAGGAAGGTCGGCAGCACGCCATCGATGATCCAGGGCTGCCGTCCGAACTCGGCAACGAACCAGCCAAGTTCCGCGGCGAGCCAGGGCAGCGGAAACGCGAAAAGCGCGAGCCGGAACAACCAGCGCGGCGCCTCCGCCTCTCGCATGGTGTACCACAGCGCGATCAGGAACACGGCAAGCAGTGCAAAGCCGAACAGCACCATGAAGCGGAAAGTGAAGAAAATGTAGGGCACGGAAGGTACGGTCGACCAGGCCGCGTCGTGAATCTGCTCCGGCGTCTCCTGCAATGGGTTTTCGACATAGCGCTTCAGCAGCAAGGCGAAGCCGAGATCGCCGCGCGTCTTGTCGAAGACGGCGCGCGCGTCCACGTCGGCATGGTTCTTCTTTAGCTTCTCCAGCGCATCATAGGCGATCAGACCGTTAGGGATTCTTTCTTCAGCCTTCTTCACGAGATCGAAGATGCCGAGAATTTGCTGGTCGATCGAGCGTGTGCCAATCAGTCCCATCACCCACGGGATATCGATGGCATAATGCGTCACATGCGCCTGCATATCCGGGTCGCCGAATACGGTGAACGAAGCCGGAGGCGCTTCGGTTTGCCACATTGCCTCCAGGGCGGCAAGTTTCATCTTTTGGTTGTCGGTGATGGTATACCCGCTCTCGTCGCCGAGCACGATGACCGACGACGCAGCCGCAACGCCAAAGGCGGCCGCGATCACAAACGACCTTTTCGCGAGTTCGATGTGGCGGCCGCGCAGAATATAAAAGGCCGAAATACCCAGAACGAAGGCGGCACCGCAGACATATCCTGCAGACACCGTATGCACGAACTTCGCCTGCGCGGTGGGATTGAACAGGACCGTCACGAAATCCGTCACCTCCATGCGCATGGTATCGGGATTGAAAACGGCGCCGACCGGATTCTGCATCCAGCCATTGGCGATCAGGATCCACAGCGCCGACAGGTTGCTGCCAAGAGCCACCATCCAGGTAACGGCGAGATGGGAGCGCGGGGACAATTTGTCCCAGCCGAAGAAAAATAGGCCGACAAAGGTTGCTTCCAGGAAGAAGGCCATCAGCCCTTCGATCGCAAGCGGTGCGCCGAAGACGTCGCCGACGTAATGCGAGTAGAAGGCCCAATTCATTCCAAATTCGAATTCCATGGTGATGCCGGTAGCGACACCAAGGACGAAGTTGATGCCGAACAGCAGGCCCCAGAATTTAGTCATGTCGCGCCAGATGGTTCGGCCCGTCATCACATAGACGGTTTCCATCATCGCCACGAGGACCGACAGCCCAAGCGTCAGGGGGACGAACAGAAAATGATACATCGCCGTCAGCGCGAATTGCAGTCGCGAAAGCTCGACGAGCAAGGGATTGGTCATGGACACGCGCCGTTCGAGAAGTTTGGGATGGCCTAGCCGTTCTCGCGGCAGATTAATTGAGGTGGATCAATGGACGATCGCAAAGTTCGCGGCATGAAATAGCTATGCGAATATCGACTGACGAAACGCCGGCGCAGCGCCGCGGTAGCCGGGCAACCGGGGCACGCGCCGCGGAGCCTTCACTCGAGCATCACAATCCAATGAACCTGGCCCGCGACTTCGGCAGGGCGGGCCTGCGTGCCACGCTTTGCTGGCAGATCGCACGCTCGCTGTTTCGGATCGGCTTCGCGGGATCGCTCGCGGTGTTCACGGGACGGCTGATCGAAGACGCAACTTTCGACCTGATCGCGCTGGCCAGCGCGCTCGCCGGGCTCGCTTTCTCGGGCTGTGCCGGTCTTTTCGCCGATCTTCGTGCGGCGAATGCCGAGCATTTCGTCGTCAAGAGGTTGCGGGCGGCGCTGCAGAATGCGCTGTCGGCAATGTCGCCCGCGCGCATCCGGACCAAGCCCGCCGGTGCACTGATTTCCGGCCTACAGCGCTATCCAGGCGCGGTTGCCAGCCTCGTGATCAGCCACCGCGCGGCGAAATCCATGCTGGCTATCGGTCCGTTGCTGGCAGCCACGGCGGTGGCCTTTCTGTCATGGCAAGCGGCGCTTACGCTCTTTCTCGCGGTTCCGATCATGATCATGTTCTTTGCCACACTCGGCGGCGTCGTCCGCGGCAGAGCCGAGGTGCAGGAGAAAGCCTTCGGCCGGCTCGCTGCGCAATTCTCGGATCGCATCCGGACTTTGCCGACCATCCTGGCCAATCATGCTTTGACGCGCGAGCATGGCAAAATCGAGCAGCGGATGACGCTCTATGCAGACAGCACGATGAGCGTGCTCAAGGTCGCGTTTCTCAACGCCGGCATCATCGACTTCTTTTCCGCAATGGCCATCGCTGTGCTCGCCGTATTGCTTGGCCTAAGCCATCTCGGCCTCGTGCGCGTTCCCGGATTTTCAGGCCTCGTGCTTTGGCAAAGCTTGTTCATTCTCATTATCGCCGCGGAATTCTTCACGCCGTTCCGCCGCTATGCGGAACAATATCATGTCAAGGCGGAGGGTCAGGCCGCGGCCAGGGAGCTCGACTGGTATTTCGACAAAACCGAGGAGTTCAGCGCTGGCGGGGTGGAACCAAAGCCATTCACCGTCGCTGGAATATTCGACCCGACCGATCTTCCTCCTGCCGGCTTGGTAGCGATTTCAGGACCAAGTGGCTCCGGAAAGTCGACTCTGCTGCGGATGTTGGCCGGCATCCAAACGCCACCGTCCGATTTCAGACCCCTGCCTCAAGTGATGGCCGGGCGGTGCGACTGGATATCCACCGACATCTATGTGCCAGCGGGCACGCTCGGCGAGGCGATCGCATGGAACCGCAGCGCGCCCGACGGTGCCGCGCTTCGGGAGGCGGCCGGGTCTGTCGGGTTGCTTGATGAACGATTGCTGCCTGGCGGACTCGACGCCCGCATTGCAGTAGGTGGCGAGAATCTCTCCGGAGGACAACGCATGCGCGTCGGTATTGCACGAACGATGCTTTCCGATACCGCGGTCCTCGCCGATGAGCCGACGGCCAAACTCGATCCCCAGACGGCGAAATCGGTTCGGCTGGCGCTGACCAAAATGGCCGAGCGGCGTTTGGTCATCGTGGCTACTCACGACGAGCAGCTAATTGAAGCGGCCAGCCGGCATCACGCCTTGCGACCTCGGCCTCAAACCGAGCAGGCTGTCGCCGCATGAGCATACGATCATCCGCGTCCTTGATCGTCGCAGCAATACCTGCGTCGGCTTCCTTGCGCGCCAAGTCACCTTGGCCGCAGGCCATCGTGCTTGCCGTCGCAGCCTCAGCGGCCGCGATCTTGCTCACCGGCCTTTCCGCTTGGTTCCTCGGCGCGGTTGCGCTGGCCGGAGCGGGACCGGTCGCGCTAGCTTTCAATTTTCACACTCCGGCAGCCCTGGTACGGCTGTTCGCGCTGGGCAAAACGCTTGGAAAGTATGGTGAACGTGTCGTAGGACATCGCGCCGCGCTCTTGGACCAGGTGAAACGACGCGCACAACTGTTCCTGACAATGGCGCAAGCCCCAGCCACCCGCGCCGCCGGGTGGCAACTCGGCAACCAGGACCGGCTGTCCGATTACATGGATGACGTCGAAGACGTCGACTATGCACGCTTGCGCGTGGGTATGCCGGCAGCTGTTCTGTTGGCTGGAATTGCAGCACTCGCCGGCGCGACCGCTTGGCTGACCCCTCTGGCACTGGTACCGGTGGTGCTCTTGTCGGCCGCGCTAGTCGCGGCGCTTCGTGGCTTGAGGCCGATAGTCGACCTGCGGTGGACCACCGTGAGAGCTTCGCAGCGGGCTGCAGGCCGTTTACTGGGGACGGCGCTGGCCTCGGTCGTGCCGCTGCAGGTCGAGCGAGCCTTCTGCGGCATCTTGGGCATTTCTTTTGCTGATTTCAACGATGCGGAAGCCGGGCGGCTGGCTCAACGCCGCGCACTACCGGTGCTCGACATGCTTGCCGGACTTGCCGGTCCGCTGGTGGCGATCAGCGTCCTGATCGCCGCCTGGTACGCTGGAGACCGCGGCAGCACCCTGCTCGTTCCGGCGTTTCTCGGGTTTGGCTGGCTCGCCCTGGGTGAGGCGGCACATGGCGTCTCGCGCATCGTGCTCGGAAGTATACGCGAACACGCCGCGCGCGAAGGGCTCAAGGGCTGGTCCACTGTACCCGTGCCGGACACATCGCCATCATCTTCCCTGCCGGTCTTGCAAAGCTTGATGCTCAGGAATGTTCCGCGCCAGACGCCTAATGGCCGCCGCCTCGGGGAAGCGATCAATCTGACTTTCCGCGCCGGCTATCCAACCGTGCTTGTCGGCGCGAGCGGCACGGGAAAGACGACTCTGCTCAAACAGATCGCCGGCTGGATCGGCGCCGACAACCACGGTCAATTCATTGGCGATGGGGTGGTGATGCTCAGCAGCTACCGCCGCGCAGTGTCGCATCTCTGCCTACACGATGCAGCTATCCTTACCGATACCGTCCGTGAGAACTTTTTCGCGCCAAACGCATCCGAAACCGAGTGCCGGCTGGCACTTGCCGCCGTTGAGCTCGACGACCGTTTCGCGGGCGCGGGCGGACTCGACACCTGGATCGGACAGGATGTGCTGTCCCTCGGCGAAGCGCAGCGGCTGAATCTTGCCCGCGCGCTCCTCAGCCATAGTCCAGTTGTTCTGCTCGACGAGCCTGTCGAGCATCTGGACTTCGACCAGGCTTCACGTATCCTGAAGCGGGTGTTGTCACGACTGGAAAATCAGATTGTCATCTATTCAAGTCATGGCGGCTACGGAGTTCCTGGGGCAACTCACGTCTCGCTAGGCGCGAACCGCTGAAGATCGGCCGGCACCCTTTTGCGGATGCTTAAGCGCGATGTCGCAAAGGGGACGCATCAAGCGCACTGCAGTTCCCGCTCAAAAAGGCGTTGAAGCCGACAAATCCAGTTCTCCCACCGTCATTCAGCAGCGCTGGGTCGGCGAACATTCCCACCCATGTCGGGTTGATTTCGGTGTCCTCACGCCAGACGAAAGCCCAGACTGGCGGGATGGAAGGCAAGCACCACTAAAGCTATTCTCAGCGACGAAAGTGGCAAGCCGGGAATGGTCGGCCAGCCCATCGCCACGCTGAGCAGGATATAGATCAATGCCCAAACCCTGCCGTCACCTCTATCTTTGCCCCCAGCTGCTTATGAGCCTTTCGGGCTCTTATCCATCGCGTGAACGGCCAAGGTGTTGCTGCCGTCGTGCCCAGACTTCGCTGCACACGTAGAGCTTTTGGCCTGCTTATCTTCAGCAGAGACTGTGAGACAACTCGTCGAGTTAGCGTCCCAATGGGCTATCGGGGCTGACATCGCATGCTCAGGAGCGGTTTTCGCCTCCGAGAAATAAGCGTTGGACAGATAGAGGTTGGTTTTCGGCAGCAGAAGGATGATTCCGAAAGCAACGAGCTTTAGTCCCAGTCGCATGCTCGCCTCCCTTCCATCGGTCAAGACCATCGTGATGGATAGCGGAAGATGAAACGTCAGAAAATTCGGGTCTATACCCTAAGGGGACATACGGAGTAGGCGGAAGGGACCTGCTCAATTGCATCCCCGGCCTAGCGTGAAGCCCGATATCAGGCAGGAATGATCTTGTGAGTTCCGAAGCAGAAGCCGCAGAACCAAGGTGGCCGATGTGACCGGTAGCCCAGAAAGCCCGTTGAGGGTCAAAAGCGGCGGCTAGTCTAATGGCAATTCTGGCGGCAGACGTCGCCGGATACAGCCGGTTAATGGAGGCGGATGATAACTCGTAGCGCAGCCGCGCCGAGCCATCATCTTCGCAAGCACACTGCAGTTTCAAAAAGTCGTTGAAGCCGATAAGTCCAGCTCTCTATCATCATTCGGCAGCGCCGGGTCGGCGACATTCCCATCGACAATCAGATGGGTGGCTATCGCTCCAGCCCACATGGCAGGGAGCGCGATCCAGGCCGTCAAAGCGAAGATCGATCCGCCGGTGACGCCTGCCCCAACGGCGCATCCCCCAGCCAGCATTCCGCCAAAGCCCATCAGCACCGCGCCCACCAAATAGCGCCCCATGCTCGGGCCGTCGTGAAATCCCTGCAGCTTCCATTCTCCCCTGATCAGGGCGGCGACCAGCGAGCCCACGAAGACCCCGGGAACCAATCCAGTATCAAACCCTAGCGGCAATGACAGAGAATTCACCAGTCCCATGAGCGTATCTGCCGATGGCCCGATGAAGCTGATGCTCTTGATCTGGACCAGCGAGAACGAGACCTGGGAAACGCTAAATGTGAACAACCAGCCTGCGGCGATGGCGATACCCACCATAGCGGCACCCGCTCCCGCCCAACTTCCAATTCGTTCGCGCCGCGCGAGCCACACTGCACACGCAAGCCATAGAATGCCTAAGACCAAGCCCGAAACCGGCCACGCATTCAATGCCGACAACAGGCTGCGCGATGGGCCCCCCTGGACGATCCATAAATCGGAGAGTCTTTCCCTGATAGGCGAAAGGACACCTCTCAGAGAGGCTTGAGCCACAATCGTCAATATCAGTCCGGAAAGCAGCGCACGCAAATTGCCGGTCGCCGACAATACCAAGAGGCGACTGGCACAGCCTCGGGCCAATATCATTCCAGCCCCGAACATGAGACCACCAATCAGACTACCAGAAAGGCTACCATTCGCAGCAAGCTGGCGAGCTCCGGCGACGTCAAGCAAACCAAGAGAGATGAGGGCTTGCGTCGCAGCGACAGCGGCTGAGAACGTCAAGAGCCAGACAGCAACCTTTGGGCCGAGGGAACGATGGGAAAACTCGATGACGGCGGAACGCAAACAGAATTTGCTAAACTGGGCGGATGCCCCGAAAACAGCCCCGATAATGGCCCCGCCCCCGAGAAGCAGACCCGCATCGCCAAAAAAATTGATGAGTGTTTCCAGAATTTTGTCCTCGCAGCGAATTCTTGAAATCAAGATCACCCAGAACTTGTTGAGGATATCCGATGGGAAACGGTCATCATTGACTTAGCGCAATGAAGACCAAACGTTCGACATGCCTCTCTTATAACTCAGGCAGGCTCGAATCCAGCTTGAGTTGGCGAGGTCCCGCACTCGGAAATACGAGCCTTACGAACGTTGAATTCAATTCGCGGCGTTCGAGCATTCGAATTGATCTAGGTCAATGGCCTGCGTCCTGAGTGGCATTATATTAGACAACGCTAATTTACAGCAAGGAGTTGCCTGATGTCGCCTTTTGACAAGGCTTGGTCGCCCTATGCCGCGGGCATCCTGATCGGCCTGCTGCAGATTCCAGCATTCCTGATCATCGACACCGCACTCGGCGCCTCTTCTTCATATGTCACGGTCGGCGACGCGATCGCCGGCTTGATCGATCCTTCGCTATTCAGCATCGAATACGCGGCCAAGCACGTCGCCGCCAATGCCAAGAATCTCTGGCAGGTGGCGTTGGTCGCCGGCATTGCCTTGGGCGCATTCGCATCGATGAAGATGTCGGGCGCTGTCCGGGCGCCAATTTCGCCGATCTGGGCGAAAGCCATTGGCTCATCTTCCGCCGGCTTGCGCTATGTGGTCGCGTTTGTTGCCGGATTTTTGATGCTGTTCGGCGCGCGGATCGCCGATGGATGCACCAGCGGCCACGGTCTGTCCGGGATGGCGCAATTGTCCGTCGGCTCTACCGTAGCGGTAGCCGCGATGTTCGCGGGCGGCATTGCTACCGCTTCACTTCTGCTTCGTCGGATTTGACCTCGGGAGGGACGAACATGTCTTCCGTTGCAATTGGAATCGTCAGTGGCCTGCTGATGGGGATCGTATTCGGCCTTGCGCTCGAGAAGTCACGGGTGTTCGAGCCGGGAATCATCGTTGGCCAGATGCAACTGCGCAACTGGATCATGCTCAAGGTCTTTCTGACAGCAGTCGCAACCGGCGCCGTGTTGCTGGCGTTCCTCAATGGATTTGGCTTCGTCAAGCTCCAGCCCAAGGCCGCGCTGTACGCCGCCGATATCGTTGGCGGGCTGATGCTCGGCGCAGGCATCTCGCTTGCGGGTGCCTGCCCCGGTACAACGCTGGCGCAAATCGGCGTCGGCTATCGCGATGCCATTTTTACCCTGGCTGGCGGACTGTTCGGCGCGGTCGCGTTCTCTTACGCTCAGCCCTGGCTCGCCAAGTCACTCATCGGCACAGGACCCAAACTGATCTTCACCGATCTGGCCGGAATCCCCTATTGGCAGGGCGCGCTTGGCTTCGCCGCGGCCATCGTCGTCATCCTGACTCTGATGGAAAGGGCGCGGCCTTGGCGCGACGACCTTGGTTCGGACGTCGACGGCGACGTTACGGAGAAAGTGGCACGGCCGGGTAACCGTCTAGCTCCTGCGGAATGACTACTGTGCTTTCGCTCATGCTCCAAGTTGCGGATAGCAGGACCATCATCAGAGATCCGCGTAACTTCCCATTCTCGATCGCTATCTCGGGTAGAGCGGAACTCGAGCAAGCAGCAGTCGCGCAACCAATATCTATGAAGTACCTGGCTAGATATTGATCAGGCTTCGCGCCAGCATGTAAATCGCGACTGCGAAGATCAGCACGGCGAAGACGGTATTAAGCGCACCTCGTCTGGCTGAAAGTGCTTTTGCGAATCGGGCGCCGAGCAGTCCTCCAAGCACGCCACCCGTAACGAACACAGCCGCAAGAATCCAGTCAACATAGCCAGAGGACGCGTAATTCGCGGCTGTCGTCAGCCCGAAGGCAGTCACTGCGACGAGAGACGATCCGACAGCGTTCAAGATCGGCATCCCGGTGGCAAGCATCAAGGCAGGTACAATCAGGAATCCACCCCCAATACCAAAGAAGCCCGAAATGGCCCCCGCTGCAAAACCGGACGCGATCAAGGCGGTGAAGTTCTTCCGATTCAGCGTAACCGTCGCATCACCTTCTCCCGAACGCCCGCGGAGCATGAGCGCGCCGACGACGAGCATCAATAGGGCAAACAGAACAAGAAGCTTTTGGCCATCGACCATCTTGCCAAGTGATGAGCCGCCGTAAGCTCCGGCTATGCCCGCAGCGGCAAAAACTGCTGCGCAATGCCATTTTACGTTTCCGACGCGAGCATGGTTGGCCAGATTCGCCGCGGCGTTTGCAGCGACCGCGATGGCGCTCGTACCGAGCGCGACATGTGGATCGGCAACCCCGACCAAATAGACCATGAGCGGCACTGCCAAGATCGAGCCGCCGCCGCCGACCAGGCCTAGCGAAAAACCAACCAGCGAGCCTGAAAGCAGACCGAATCCGATCTGCAATACGGATAACGCCATCATTTTCAGTTCCGGAATATCTCTTGAGGCCCGTGGTCCTGTCTTGTCGCAGCCAAGACAAAGCATGACTTCGTTCAGGATATTTGTGCCGGGCCCGCGGCTCGCTACTGGCGAAGAACGGTCACGTCATAACCTGAGGTTTGGCCAACCATTCCCTGCCCCTCAGCATGGCCATCCAGTAGATCGGTGGAAGCATCCGCTCCTTGAGCAGCCACGCAATATGGCTTGGCCGGGTGCCGTCGATCAGCCAGCTTGGGAAGGTCGGAAGCAACTTGCCGCCATAGCCAAATTCCGCGAGCACGATCTTTCCGCGCTCCACGGTCAGCGGGCAGGAGCCGTAGCCGTCATAGATTGCATCACCGCCTTCAATCACTCCCTGATCCTTTAGGAGGTTATACGCGACGATCGGCGCCTGCTTGCGTGCGGCCGCCGCCGTTTTGGCGTTCGGCGCGTTGCAGACGTCGCCGAGCGCGTAGACGCCCTCAAACGTCTTGTGGCGTAGCGTGGCCTGGTCCACATCAAGCCAGCCAGCCTGGTCGGCGAGCGGCGAAACGCGGACAAAATCCGGAGCGACCTGCGGCGGAACCACGTGAATCATGTCAAAATCTGTTTCGACTTCGGATTTCTTGCCCTCCGTATCGACTTTCGTAAACCAGGCCTTGCGTGCCGGCCCGTCAATTCGTGTCAACGTTTGCTGGAAATGCAGTTTGGCATGATAGCGCTCGATGTAGCCCATCAGCGCCGGAACGTATTCCTTCACGCCGAACAGCACTGCTGCGGCATTGAAGAAATCGATCTCAATATCCTTGAGGCGGCCCGTTCGATACCAGTGGTCCCCCGATAGGTAGAGCACCTTTTGCGGAGCGCCTGCGCACTTGATTGGCATGGGCGGCTGGGTGAAAACGGCGCGGCCCTTCTTGAGACCTTGAACCAGCTCCCACGTATAGGGCGCAAGGTCATAGCGATAGTTCGACGTGACGCCGTTGCGGCCGAGCGTTTCGGTCAAACCTTTAATACCAGCCCAATTGAGCTTGAGGCCTGGAGCAACGATGAGCGACCGGTATTTCACCACTCGGCAGCCATCAAGAATAACAGCCTTCTTGTCGGGCTCGAACGCTGCGACGGCTGCCTTGATCCAGCGGACGCCGCCAGGAATGAGGGACGCCATTGTCCTGGCGGTCGTGGCTGGATCGAAAATGCCGGCGCCGACCATTGTCCAGCCAGGCTGATAATAGTGAACGTCGGCCGGCTCGATGATGGCGATATCGAGATCGGGCTTCCGGGCCTTCAGGCTTGACGCGACGGCGATGCCTGCCGCACCGCCTCCAATGATCACGACCTCATGCGTAGCATCGGCCACGTCGGTTGGCGTCTTACCGCCGTTAGCGATGCGGCGCGTCACGCCTGACATATCGTAGCCGGCAGACTTGGTGGCCAGTAAAATCTCAGGTAAAGGACGTCCGCGAGCGCCTTCCGAAAGTGACCACAGCGTCGTTGAACGCGTCCCTGTCCGGCAATAGGCTAAGACCGGCTTCGGCAGCCTGTCCATGAGTAACCCGAACTCGGCAGCATCCTCGTCGGAAACTTTGCCAGAAACGATCGGCAGATATGCGGCGGCAAGTCCGGCCGCTCTCGCCGCGGTTTCGATCTCGGCGAAGACCGGCTGATCGGCGCCCTCGCCGTCCGGCCGATTGCAGATGACCGATTTGAAGCCTGCGCTTGCGATTGCGGTGATGTCTTGCGACGCGATCTGCTCGGACACAGACAGATTTTGATCGATTGCCTTCGGATTTATGGATAACTCCCTTCAAGGTAGTTCATCATTGGCCGAGACCAGCGACGAGTTGTCCGCTGCAAAACTCAGAGGACGTTGATCGGAACCTTCAGAAACCGCTTTCCGCTCTCATCCGGCGGTGGCAATCTACCCGCTCTCATGTTCACCTGTAGCGAGGGAAAGATCAGTCTTGGCATCGCGAGAGTCTTGTCGCGCGCTTCGCGGATCGCGACGAATTCGTCTTCCGTGATTTCGTTCTTGACGTGAATGTTGTGCGCGCGCTGCTCCGCGACCGTCGTTTCCCAACGAATGTCGCGACCATTCGGACCATAGTCGTGGCACATGAACAACCGGGTTGCTTCCGGTAACGAAAGTACGCGCTTGATCGACCGATAGAGCGTGCGCGCATTCCCACCCGGAAAATCGGCACGAGCCGAGCCACCGTCCGGCATGAATAGCGTATCACCGACGAAAGCAGCGTCCCCGATCACATGCGTCATGCAGGCCGGCGTGTGGCCAGGCGTGTGCATCGCATGGGCGGTCATCGTTCCGATCAGATAGGCGTCGCCATCCTTGAATAGTTGATCGAATTGACTTCCGTCCCTTTGGAATTCCGTGCCTTCGTTGAAAATCTTGCCGAATGTCTCCTGCACAATTGTGATATTTTCGCCGATGCCGATTTTTCCGCCGAGCTTTCCTTGTATGTAAGGCGCGCCCGAAAGATGGTCGGCATGGACATGGGTCTCGACTAGCCATTCGAGCTTGAGGTCGTTCTCTCGAATAAATGCGATGAGGGCGTCCGCCGATTTGTAGCCGATGCGGCCGGCCGCATAGTCGATGTCCATCACGGAGTTGACGATCGCGCAAGCATTCGAGCCCGGGTCCCTGACGATATAGCTGACCGTATTCGTCGGCTCGTCGAAGAAGGCCGTCACCTCCGGCTTCACTGAAAGATCGACGGCAAAAAGAATCTTGGACATGGATGGCTCCCGGCGGCGTTAGAATTCGAGACTGCGCTTGTCTGTGGCGGCCTGCGGCTGATGGGCTACGAGGCTGCGCGCGGCAAGCATGCCGATTAACATAGCCGCTACGAAGATAAGCCCCGCGGTCGTCCCGTAGCCGAGGGCGGTAAAGGCGGGGCCGGGACAGAATCCCGCGAGCCCCCATCCCACGCCGAAGATGGCGGGGCCCCAAATAATGCGGGCATCCAGCTCGCTCGCAGTTGGCAAATGGAATTTCTCTCCGAAGATCGGTTGCGGTCTGTTGAACACCAGTCGGAACCCGACCAGCGTAACTGCAATGGCGCCCGCCATTACGAAGGCAAGGCTCGGATCCCACGTCCCCGCCGGAATGGCGGCAAAATCCAGAAAGTTGAGAACTTTGGCGGGATTCGACATGCCGGCGACGACGAGGCCAAGACCGAACAGCAGTCCGATCGCCAACTGTATGATGACAGACACGGTGAGCCTCACAGCAAGTGACGGGTGACGAAGACCGTGATGCCGGCAGTTGCCATAAAGATCGCGGTCGCGACGAGAGAACGCATGGACAGTCGGGAAAGTCCGCAAACTCCATGGCCGGACGTGCAGCCATTGCCCCAAACCGAGCCGAAGCCGACGAGCAGGCCGGCTACGATCAGGAGTATTCCGCCGGCACGTATGGTCTGGGCCGGCGCATGCCTGGTCGCGAGCATGACGAGTACCGGCGCCAAGGCGAGCCCGATAATGAATGCAATCCGCCCCGCCAATCCGCCGTCGCTGTATGGTGGAAATAGCCGGACTGCGATGCCGCTAACGCCCGCGATACGTCCGGTGAAAGCCATCAACAGTACCGACGCGAGACCGATAAGTGCGCCGCCGACGAGTGATGCAATAGGCGTGAATTGGGTCATCACCATCATTCCCTCAGTTAGTATCAGGCGAAACTCCGCTTCCCGTCACCAATCCCGTTGAACGGGGGCTGGACATCATTTTGCCGATAGCGCCGATCGCATCCCCGAAGCACGCTAAAAATCCAGCTTGTCGCGGATGGCGTCGAGGCCCGCCTTCGCGCACTTCTCATCCTTGTCGCCGCCCGGCGCGCCTGAGACGCCAATCGCACCAACCAGCGTCCCCCCGGTCTCGATGATCAATGCGCCAGCCAGCATGGTGACGCGAGGCAGGCTGGCGAGCCTTGCGTCAAGCTGTCCGGTCTGTATCGACTTTGAGAGGTCGGAAGTGTTTGCGCGGAAGCCGAGCGCTGTCCAAGCCTTGTCTGTGGCCGTTCGGGAAGCAGGTATTCCGGCAAACCGATCGCGCAACATCACCTGCGCCTCTCCGAAGCGGTCCACAACCGCGACGGCCACCTGAAAGCCGTCAACGCGGCATTGCTTCAGTGCACCCTGGGCCGCCTCAAGCGCCACGTCTGGCGACAGGGATTTGTAGATGACGAGCGCATCGTCGGCACGAACAGGCGCTGCGGTCGCGAAGGCACTCAAAGCAAGGCAAAACCCAACGTTGGCGACACAATACCATTTCATCATGATCTCTCCCGATCGCCTGCAGGTCACGGCTTTAGATAACTCCAGCCGTCCTCTTGCAACTCCATCAGCCTGACTGCACCGGACGGCACAAGGCCGGCCTGAGAGACGATGGTGATCGGGTGCCCCTCCCGCTTTTCCATTGCCTCCTTGGTATTGTTACATGCAGAAAATTTGATCTGAGACGGGAAACTGAACTCCGATATTTGCTTGAGCCGGTCTTTGACCGGAGACGTGTCGTCACGCAGCATATGTAGACCGGGACCGTAGGCAACGACCTCGATCTGCACGTCCTGACCCTTTGAATTGTACGTCTCGATGATATTGGTGACGTTATTCAACAGCAGATTTATCACGGCGGGGTCGTTCTGATCGACCTGGATGGTCACACGATGCAGTTTGGTGTCGCCGGCAAAGCTCGAACTAGACACTGCGAGCAATATTGAGAGGGCCACGACTATTTTCTGGAAAATGCGCATGTCATGTGTCCTTCAAGAATGTCCGATTGTGATCTCAGTGCGCCGCCGGTTTCCAACTCGATTTGTACTCATTAACTGCCAGCAAACCCGGGGTTGCCTTCGACGCCATTTACCTCAACGCCGTTTCCATTCGCTTCTGCCAGGTGCTTGGATCCTCGCAAGTAATCGGTGACGGTTTCCCAAACCGGGGCGCCTTTCTGCTCGTTCACCGAAGCCCATCCGGCAACACGGTACGATCTCGCGGCTTCGATCTGCTTTCCGTTCGCGAGCTTCAGATCCGATATTCGCCTTCCGATGGTTTCGTTCGGCGCGCAGCCAAACGACATTCCGCCAAGCCGCACCATGTCACCGCCCTGCTGATGGTAGGGATCCAGATTGAACAGGTTGTCGCAGACATCCTCCATCACTTCCTTTAGCTGCTCTCCCGTCATCGACTGAACGTAGGCTTCAGGATAAGTGATCGCCGTTTCCGACAGGATATCCTGCATTGAAATAGGTTCTCCAGAAAGCACGGTGGCTCCCCACCGGAAGCCCGGAGAAAGCGCAATTTCCGCGTCAAGCTGTTGCCGCAGCGCACTGCAAATCAACTGATCCATCGTGCCACTGAAATTGCCACGGCGATAAAGCAGGCGACCCGCGGTGCTGATCTTCTCATCCAGTGTCTTGGCGTGCGGCGCACGAAGTCGCGCGACGAGCGCGCTCATATCGGGATCGGCCTTCAACTCATTGCTGAACACCGGCAATAATCGATACCGAAAATCCTTGATACGGCCCTTCGCGAGGTCGAGATCAAGGACGCCCAGAAACTTGCCGTTAGAGCCGGCATTGGTCACAAGCGTCTTGCCGCCGGCGTTGGCGACGCCGACCGGCTGAGGCACGGCATCGTGGGTGTGACCGCCCAGGATGAAATCGATTCCCGTTACGCGGCTCGCCAGCTTGAGGTCGACATCCATACCATTGTGCGACAGAAGCACGACGGCATCGGCTTTCTCGGTCCTGCGGACCTGATCGACAACCTTTTGAAGTTCGTCATCCCTGATGCCGAACGTCCAATCGGGCACGAAGCGCCTCGGATGCGCGATTGGAACATAGGGAAACGCCTGTCCTATGACGGCAACCCGGAAATCTCCCATTTCCTTGATGACATAGGGCTTGAAGACACGGCCCGAGGCGGGATCAAAGGCTTTGGCGTCATTGAACGCAGCTTCTTCCGTGAGAAACACGTTTTGCGCCAGAAATTCACCCTTGAAGTTGCCGAGATTCCTGCGAAGCACCTCTTCTCCGTAAGTAAATTCAAAATGTCCCGTCATGGCTTCGATGCCGAGCAGATTGGCTGCCTCGACCATATCGGCCCCCTTGGTGAGGTTGGCCAGTCCGCTGCCTTGCCACAGGTCGCCGCCATCGAGCAGGAGCGAACGTCCTGGCGGCACCGTGTTTCTCATCATATCGACCAAGGTTTTCAAATGGGCAAAGCCACCCAGCTTACCGTGACGGCCGGCTTGCTGTTCAAAATCGAGAAACGTGAACGCATAGGCTTCGGCGGTGCCGGGCGCGATCCCGAATTGCCTGAGGAAGCTCTCGCCCACCAGATGCGGCGACTTCCCCATCATAGAGCCTACGCCGATATTGACGTTGGGTTCTCTGAAATACAGGGGAAGCAATTGCGCGTGCGTATCGGTCATGTGCAGCACGCGCGCATTCCCGAAAGGCTTCAAATCATAAATCGCGCTACCTTCCGCAGCGAAACCCAAGCGCGGCAGACTCGCGATCGCGGGAGCCGCCATCGCCAGTTTCAGAAACTCCCTTCGACGAATTGGCATCCCCGCCTCTATATTTTGCGAATCAGTGGATTTCCGACTCTTTCCAAAGAGTTTTTTCGCGCTCGGTTTGGGCAATGGAAGCGTTAGCGAGCGCTTCTGCTTCCTTTGCCAATCTCGTGGCTGTCTCGTAGTCGCCGCCATCCGCTGCCTTCTTCGCGGCTGCAAGGGAAGCGCTTGTTGCGGTCCACTGATTCCTCAGATCGCCCGCCTTCTTGTTTGCGGCCTGCGCCGCCGCGTATGCTTCTTTGAATCCGTCTGCCGGTGCCTGAGCAACCGTGGCTGTCGCGCTAAGGCCAGCCGATAAGAGTATGACAAGGGTGATCTTCTTGCCTCGCATCATCGCTTCTCCTAAGGACGAGCGCCGGGACCGGAGATCGGCAGCCCATTGCTGAGATAGGACAGATAATACTCAAGATTACGGTATTCGGGATCCTGCGGCTCAAGGGGCGTCGCGCGGACCTGACTGTTGCAGGAAGTAAAACGCCTGCTGATGGTGCCCATCCCGCCCCACTCCGAGCGATAAATCGGCATCGCATTTAGAATGCCCAGGGCCGGCGCGAGCACCTCTGCCCGGATGCGCTCACCCGGGCTCTGGACGTGACAGCTGGCGCAGGAAAAATTCAGCTGACCGCGCCGCTGATAGAAATACTGCTTTCCGCTTTCGTAGGCCTGCAGCGCGTGGGGATTGTTCGGAATCTTGATGTCAAACGGCTTACCCCGTGAGGTAAACGCCATATACGCCGTCACCGCCGCCATGTCGTCCTTGACATAGGAATACGGCTTTTCGCCGTTGTCCTGCAGGCACCGATTTACCGCGAGTTCGAGCGTAATGACCTCATTCTTGTTTTCGTCGAAATAAGGATAGTTCTGGCGAATACCGATCCCCTTGTTTGGGAAGCAATCCGCAAACGTCTTCCCATTCTTGAAAGGCGTAGAGAACAGCTCCTTGCCCCTATCCAGGGCGAAATCATAGGGCGGAAAATCTTCCTTCTCGATCCACTGCTTGCGCATATCCTCATTCATCGAATAAGGACCATTAACGAAATCGTTCAAAGGAACATTGGGAAATTTTTTCGCGAAGTAGTCACGAAACACCTTGAAGTCTCGATCGGGCGCGGAAGTTTCAAGCGCCCAAGACGAGTGAGCCCCAAAGAGACTGATGATCGCCGCGAGCAAAATACTCTTTCGCCCCATTCGTCCCTCCTGCTGACGGCCGTGCTTTATTGAATCTTTGCCGTGGTCGTGTCGGTTGCACCTTTGTTGTCGACCCAGGTGATCTTGAGATCGTCGCCCTTCTTTGCACCCTTGAAACTAAATTTGACGAACGGATCCTTGGAGACCGCCGGCCCCCACAGCGCGGTAAACACTATCTTGCCGCCTGCTTCAAATTCAACGGTTTCAATGTGATGAGGAGGAATCAGCGCGCCTTGCGCATCCTTCACAAATCCCGAGTCCATCGGATGCTGGATCAGCACCTGCACTTCGGTAGTCTCGGCGCCAGCGATTGCACGTACACGAATTGTCGATGCCATGATCATGTTTCCTTGAATTAGCCGCCGCAGCCGCCCACGGTCACTTTGACCTCTCTGGTGGCGCTATAAAGCTTTCCGTCCGATTTAACGATTGCGACAACGTTGCTTGTCTTCGCCATTTTCAAGCGGTTGGAAACGGCCGCCGTCGTTCCTTCCGGAATCTTGTAAGAGGCGGCCAACGCATAGGGATTTTCCGCGACCATCAGCGAGATCGACGCCACGTTCGGCAGCGTCGTGCTGACGCTGATCGGCACGACCGCGCCATTCTCGGCGATGTCGGGTGCCTCAAGCTTGACCTTGTCAGAGGCTTCGGCCGTCTTGCCAAAGAGCGATTTGAGCGCTTCCGCCTCCGACTTTTGCCTGAAAGCTTCCACCGGCCAGCCAGCCGCGTCCGCAGCGAATGCGGCGACGGATCGCAGCGCGTTCAGGCCGAGCCCTGCCAGGCCGGCCAGGCCGAAACTCTGTAACAGGCCGCGCCGCGACGGGCGCAGAAGAGGATGGAACGACGTCTCCATGAAAGTGTCTCCCGTCAGATTTTCAAAGCGTGTAGAGATAATCGACGATCGCCGAAATCTCTTTGTCGTTGAGAATGAGATTTCGCCCGAACGGCGGCATCACCGTTTGGGGATTCCGTTTGGTCTCGTCGGATACAATTCCAATCAGTTCGTTTCGATCGGGAAAGCGTACTTTCATGTTGTTGAGCTGCGGACCGATCGTGCCCGGCAGATCGCCCCCCTTGATGTCGTGACAAGACAAGCAGTTTCCCTTGCCGCGATCGAAGGCGAGAGTCCTTCCGTCGAGCGCCTTGGTATCAGCTCCGGATTGCGCTCGAGCGGCGAATATGGAGGCAAGAGCCAGCGGCAGACTGCAAACAACTGAAATTGTTCGGCGCGAGAAGGTTCGCATGCGTTGCTCCGGGCAATTCATTTCGGCTGCATGTCATCAAGCGGGCCGGTCGTGCGCGGCGTGAGGTTTTGCCCCTCGGCGGTCGAGACGATTTTGACCTTGCTCGGGTCGACACACTTTGTCATGCACGGCTTGTTGGCAGTGTCCGGCCGCGGATCAGTCCAGGTGAAGCTGTCGTGGTTAGGCATCTTCACTTTCGGCAGACTATCCTTGTCAGCCACGAAATCGTCCGGCACGATATTGTTGAGGTTCAAAATATAGGCCGTAAGCGCATAGACGTCCTCGGCCGGAAGCGTATGCGGCGATGGCATTGGCATCGCGCGGTTGATGTAGTCCCAGAGCGTAACCGCAAATGGCCAGTAACTTCCAACGGTGGGCTCGGGCCGGTCGGCCGTCAACGATCCGTTGCCGCCAACCAATTTGGGGAAGCGACCTTCGCCTTCGCCAAAGGTCCCGTGGCAGGCTGCACACTGGTCCGCAAACACTTCCGTCCCACGCGCCACATCGCCCTTGCCCGCCGGCAGCCCTATTCCGTCGTCGCCTCGGGCATCGATGTCCCAGCCCGCAATCTGAGCTGGCGTCGCTGGCGTGCCATAGCCGAATAGCTGCTTCTCGGCGGCCGGGGCGGCCGCCGAGAAGGAAATGAGCAAGGGAAGAGCCAGGAGCAGCCAAGAGGGCTTAACTCGTCTGAACATCAAAGATGCCCCCATCCGGTTTCACTTGCCAGGTCTGGATCGAATTGTTGTGGTAAACGGAATTGGTGCCGCGGCTCTTTCGCAACTCCGCGATCGTGGGCTGCAGAAAGCCGGTCTCGTCGACCACGCGGGACTCCAGGAGCGCGGGCTTGCCGTCCCACCTCCAAGGGAATGAAAACCGCGTCAGCGCCTTCGAAAGAACAGGCTCCTTCAATTCGGCCTTCTGCCAATTTGCGCCGCCGTCGGTCGAAACGTGAACCTCCCTAACCTTGCCGTTGCCGGACCAGGCCAGGCCGCGGATTTCATACAGGCCCGAACCACTCAACGGCTTTTCCGGGCACGGGAACGTGATGACTGACTTGGCGTCGATCAGCCAAGTGAACCCCCGCGACTTTCCATCCGGCATCAGATCGGTATATTTCGAAGTCTCTTCGCGCGTGTACCAGGGTTTGTCGCCCACCTTGATGCGGCGGAGCCACTTTACACTGACGTTTCCTTCCCAACCGGGAACCAGCAAACGCAGCGGGTATCCTTGTTCGGGCCGCAACGCTTCCCCGTTCTGCGCATAGACCACCAGGCAGTCGTCGAGACATTTCTCGATCGGAAGGCTCCTCGCCATGTGCGCGCCATCTGCGCCCTCGACGAGAACCCACTTCGCCTCCTTCTTGAGACCCACTTCTTGCAGCAGCGTCGACAGCTTGACCCCGGTCCACTCGGCGCAACTGATCATGCCGTGCGTAAACTGCAGCGAATTCAACTGAGCGCTACGCCATTCCATCCCGCCATTGGCGGGGCATTCGATAAAATGGATCCGAGAGGTGGAAGGAAACCGCAACATATCCTTCATGGTAAGAACCAAAGGCCGGTCGACCAGACCATGAATCATAAGCCGATGCTGGTCCGCATCGACGTCGGGCCTTCCTGCATGGTATCTCTCGAAGAACAGGCCGTTCGGAGTGATAATCCCGTGCAGGTCCTGCAGCGGCGAGAAACTGATGGACGACTGGGTTCCAGCCGTGAGCCAGGGCACGTTCCGCCGGATCACGCCAGCCTCGGCATCGGCGGGTTTGCCATAGGGACGATCGACAACACCTGCGCCCAGCGACTGGGACCACGAATTATCCGCGGGCGGCGCAGCTTCTTCCGCATGAACGCGTCGGCTATCGAGCAGCAGCCCAGAGGCGAGCGCGCCCGTCATTTGCAGCAGCGACCGTCGAGCGACGCGAATCCTGCCCGAATCTTCTTTTCTGGACAATACCTTCATGTCCCTCCAGAATCTGGGCTGCACGAATCCTCCGCACGGCGACGTTTGGAATTTCTCTCTTGTTAGTTTATCGTGTATCGCTCGTTACTAAATTAGTCAATTCTAAATCAGTAAACTCTAATGGTGCACCGCAATGTCCGGGATGGAAAAATCAAATGAGCACCGTCACCTTTCGATAAAGTCGCGCACCGGCAACGAGCGGAATGATCTGCTCTTGGCAAAACAGGCGGCCGATGTGGCGCGCGTGATGAATTTGCTGAGCAACGAAAGCCGCCTCCTCATTCTTTGCTATCTGATGATGCGCAAAGAGATGAAAGTGGGAGACATCGTTGACGCTGTGAAACTGAGTCAGTCCGCCCTGTCGCAACATCTGACTAAATTGCGTGAGGATGGTTTGGTTGAATTTCGCAGAGAATCGCAGACGCTCTACTACCGGATTGCGGATCCCCGGGTGACGAAGCTCATCAGAGTGCTCAAGAGGCTGTATTGCGAGGACATTGCGTGAAACGTCTCGTCCAAGTCGTAGCCATGGCGTGTGCTGCCATGTTGGCTGCGACGGCGAGCCATTCACAAGGGCAGGAGTCATACGCGCCTCTTGGTCGCCCCCTAATGATCCAACAGGTTCCAGACACGAACATTTTTTACAGCATTGGAAGTCCCGGAATTCCTGGCAAGGAAAATGAGGGAAACACTTCGAACGCGGGATTTGTGATTACCGATGACGGCGTCGTCGTGTTCGACGCGCTTGGAACACCAAGCCTCGGGTGGGCGCTTCTGCGAAATATCCAGAAGCGGACCGACAAGAAAGTCAGGTTCGTTATCGCAAGCCACTATCATGCCGATCATATCTACGGATTGCAGGCATTCAAGGATCATACCGGGGCGGAGATCGTGGCCCAGGAGCGCGCGGCCGAGTACAAGGAAAATGGCGAAACGGCGGACGAGCGGGCCGATCAGCGCCTTGATCAAAGAAGGGGAGTATTGTTTCCGTGGATCAACAAGGATACGCGGGTCGTTCCTCCAGATATAACCTTCAACGATAAAATGGGGATTTCCATCGGCGGAAAACGTTTGTCGTTAATCTACGCCGGCCCTGCTCACTCCGGTAGTGACATCATGATGATGGTCGAACCCGATGGAGTTTTGTTCGCCGGAGATATCGTCCAGAACGGCCGCATTCCGTTCATGAATAGCGACGACGTTAATACCTCGCAGTGGCTGAAAGCGCTCGATGAGGTTTTAGGGCTCAATCCAAAATTCATCATTCCCGGGCACGGCAAGCCATCTGCCGCGGCGAGGGAGGCCATAGCCTTCACCCGTGACTACATTGCTTATGTCCGCAGCGCCATGAGCAATGCCGTCGAGAACTGGAGGGACTTCGATACGGCCTATGATCAAGCCGACTGGACCAAATACAGGCAATTTCCCGCGTTCAGCAATAATAACAGGGGAAACGCGTATCGCATCTATCTCGAGCTTAAGTCATCACAATTCAAAAAATGACGTCGGTCGAACGGGACACGATTGCGCCTCGTGCCCCCAGACCAGGCGGCCGATCCACGACAGACCCGGTCCGTCGTAAGGAAGGAGCGACGCCGGTCTGGCGGCAGGGATCCGTTCAGGAGCCATAGTTCTTCTTCAGGTAGTCGGCGATGGCCTTGGCATCGGCATCGTCGATCGGCGCACCGAAAGCCTTGATCATTTTGTTTACCTCGGCGTCCCAGCCCGCGGAATTGAGATACACCGAGTTCATCACGATATACCCAAGGGTGTGGCAGGCCGCGCAATTGCCCTCCACCTTGTCGAGGCTGTTTCGGATCGCCTTGAGGTTCGTCTCCGCCGGCGAGTCACTTTGCCACGAATAAAACACCCGTACGGGCGTCACTTGTTTGTTTGTCTGTTTGGGCATTTGCGGGGTTCAAAAACCGGAAGTCGGGATGAATGCGATCTGTGGGAGATATTTTGCGATCCGCGAGAGATACTTCAGCTTGTCTTCTAAGACGGAAACAGAGACCGAACCAGTTGGTGTTCGTCCGGGAGATTTCGCCTGAGAATGAAGTCATTCAGGACACGAGCGTTCATTCGCACTTTCCCAAGCATCTGTGCGAGCGAGTGACCGTTCCAATTCTCCTCTACTAAGGAACGACAAGGAAGCAAGGATTCCCTCTCCGGGACAAGACCCGTTGCCACCCGATCGCAAAATCGGCTGCGACGGCGCACAAAAACCGGGGGACGCTGCGGAGGCGGAAGCAAAGGATACAATCTTCGGGCTTGGAAAATGGATATCCAAGAGAAGTTATGTGACGCCTGTTATTCGGCGTGGGGTCCGAACACCGATCGGCGCGGTAACATCCTGATATATTTCACCTTGCAGGGGTCAAGGTTCGGCGCCAATCCACAGCGACGTCGGGAAACTACTGCAACAGCCTTTGTCGCGCCGCTCATTTGTTTGCTGTCGGTCCGAACGATCGAATACAAAGGAGAACTGTGCAGCGGAGGAGAGAGTGTCAGTCAACTCCCATTGAAAGATAAAGCATTTTCGACCTTGCTAGACTAAAACCACTGTTTGAGCTACCTCCGGAAATGGGTTTCGCCCTCGACAAATGCCTGGCCCGTCCAATGGACCGTCATCGACAACAGTGCCACCAAGCGACTAGCGAAGGGCAAATTGTCAAATGAGTACGCCAGCGGTCGTGTCGTTTTGGCAGAGCCCGGCTTAGCCCCCGATTTCGCTGCTGAGCATGGGTCCGAACAGCTCCCATGTCTCGCCCTTGAATTTCCTGAGCTGGACCTGCTTGATCGGCGCGAAATCGATTGGGCTGGTGTTGATCGTGATACCGGGCAGAAGATTTGTAGTTCGGAAACCCCTGAGGTTTGCGGCCTCTTTCATCACGTTCTCACGCGTGAGATTGTCCCCGCACTGCTTCAGCACCTGAACCAGCGTCTGGGCTATGTTATAACCCGTCACCAGCAGACTGTCGGCCCGATTGCCTTCGGGAAAATACTTGGTCAGGAATTCGTCGAACGCTTTCATGCCTGGATCATCTCTCCATGTCGGGTCGAGCGGGTCCATCAGATAAGCGACCGAAATGATTCCTTGCGCGTTCTCGAAGCCGGCCGGTTTGATCACGGCGCCGATGGAGGTGGCGACGCTGTTGAGGATATGCAGTGGCTTCCAGCCGATCTCGCCGGTCTTTCTGATGGCCTGTGCGGCGAACTTCGGCGTGGCGACATCGACGAACACGTCGGCATTAAGCGATTTCATCTTGACGACGTGCGAGTCGATAGTTGTTTCTGTCACCTCATAGGCGTCCTCCGCTACGATCATCGACGCGGCCTTGTCGCCGAGGCCGTCCTTTAGGCCTTTGAGGTAATCCTTACCGTAATCGTCGTTCTGATAGAGGACGCCGATCCTCGCGTTCGGCCTTTCCCTCAAGATATACCTCGCGTAAATCCGCGCCTCGCTTTGGTAGTTGGGCTGCCAGCCAATGGTCCACGGAAAGTTTTGCGGATCATTCCATTTGGTCGCACCGGTAGAGACAAATAGCTGCGGGACCTTCCTCGCATTCATATATCTTTGAATAGCAGTGTTCGACGGCGTGCCGAGCGGGTCGAAGATCAGGAGAACTTCGTCGCTCTCGACCAGCTTACGCGCCTGCTCCACCGCTTTTGGCGGACTGTATGCGTCGTCATAGGAAATGAAGTTGATCTTGCGGCCGTTAATTCCACCTTCGGCGTTGATCTTTCGGAAGTAGGCCGCCTCAGTCCTGCCAATCACGCCGTAGGCCGACGCCGGCCCGCTGTAGGGCATGATATTGCCGATCTTGATCTCCGTGTCGGTGACGCCGGGATCGTATTTCTTCTGAGCAAGTGCGTTGCTTCCGCCGGCAGCAAGCAAAATGATGACGGTCGAAAACGCCGCCACTCGTCGCGCGACGAAGGACATTCGCTTCTCCCTATCGTGAACAATGAATGTGTCTGTTGTTACCGAGACCTTCTTTCGGGTCACTTATAGTGAACACCCTTTCCGAGGGAATGTCGATCTGCGAGCGTTTGCCTTAAGCCTCGCATGCGTCACCGATGCTGTCCTTTTGAAAGTGACAATCGGGCATCAAGCGAAATGGCATTCGATGAGAGGGCCGCTCTTGGGCCCGGAACGAACATGACGATTTCGTCCCGCGAGGTCTGCTACCAGACAATGGGCAGACAGGCGGAGGCGGCTCGCAGCGGACCTATTCAGCAAACGTGAAATAGTTCACAATCCACCTGATCCATTGACCGATGGGTAACGGCGATCCTACCGGTTCATAGATAAATCCTGCCGGGGGCGGAGACATTTATGCCCCCTCAACCATTGAGTTGGCGCGACTTTAGTGACGGTGCCGCATCCATAAAGCCGAACAAAGGACAAGGGAGCGACAATGCCAAACCAAACCGCGAAGCTCGCCCGCCACATCGTCGGCTATCGTAGCGCCGGGCTCGATCGGGCAGCGCTGACGGTGGCTAAACAGTGCGTTTTAGATTGGTACGGTGTAACGCTCGCAGGCTCAAACGAGCCAGTAGCGCGCATTCTGCGCGAGGAGATAGCGACCTCTGGGCAAGGATCATCGTCGATTGTGGGCTTCAATCTCCGCTGCTCGCCGGTTGATGCTGCACTGATCAACGGTGCGACCTCCCATGCGCTCGACTACGACGACGTTCATCCGCTGATCGGTCATCCCACGGCCGCGGTACTGCCGGCGGTGCTGTCGATCGCCGAAGCGAAAGGCCGCTCGGGAATGGACGTGCTGCGTGCTTTCATCGCAGGCTATGAGGCGGCTGGGTCGGTCGGCTCATTGGTAATGCGCTCGCACTATGAGCGTGGCTTTCACTCTACCGCTACCGTCGGCTCGTTCGGTGCGGCGGCGGCGGCCGGGCTCCTGCTCGATCTCGACGAGGCGCAGATGGCGATTGCGCTTGGTCTTGCCGGCACCCAGGCGGCCGGGCTGAAATCGATGTTTGGCACCATGGCTAAGCCGTTCCATGCCGGTCGCGCTGCGGCCAACGGCGTGCTGGCTGCACGCCTTGCGGCGCGCGGATTCACTGCCAATCCTGGCGTACTCGAAGTGGCGCAGGGCTTCGTCGCTACCCAGAGCGACAGCGATCCGTCGGTCGATGTGCCATTGCCGCGTCCGGGCAGCCTAGTTGTGGAGACGCTCTTCAAATATCACGCCGCCTGCTATCTCACCCATTCGAGCATCGAAGCGATCAAGCTGTTGCGCCGGCAATTGGCTTTCAGCGGTCCCGATGTGGCAAGCATCGACCTCCACGTCGCGCCGGGACATTTATCGGTGTGCAACATCGCCTCGCCGCAGAGCGGCCTCGAAACCAAGTTCAGCCTGCGCCACACCGCGGCGCTTGCGGCCTGCGGCAAGGATACAGCCGCGATCCAGACCTATTCAGATGAGAACGCACGTGATGCGACGCTCGCCATGGTTCGCGAACGGGTGACTGTGCACGGTGATCGCAGTGCAGGCCGGGATGCCCAGGTTATGATCAAGACCACCGGTGGCCAAACTGCCGAGGCGACCTTCGATGTTGCGATTCCGGATCGGGATTTGGACCGCCAGGGCGGGCGTCTAGCCGCCAAGTTTCATAGACTCGCTGATCCCATCATTGGAGCCGAACGAGCCGGCACGCTCCAGCGCAAAATCGAAAGACTGGACGAGGACCACGACATCCACGTGCTGATGGCCGCATAGATTTCGGACGGTCTCCGTTTCGTTCAGAAACCAAGGGGAGCGGTCTGCCTTTGAGCGCAAACCGGAAAACATTTGCTCGCTTTGAACCTTGCCGCTTTTTGGCTGCCGGACATCGAACAGTTCTACCCGCTCGGTTCACCCATCCGGCACTCCGGCCATGCGCATGCCGGCGAGACCAAAACAAGATCCGCGGATGCTTCATTGGCGACGTTATTGGCAATGGCGTCGTGGTTGCCAAGCTCAACGAAGAAGGCCTTCCAGTACCCGAATAATCGGCCCAGCGACTAGCGCGGTGACGTTGGATGCGGTCGTCCTTCAGGCTGGCACCTGTGAACAAGCGCGCAATAACGCCCCCTCCACCGCTAAGGCGGATCAATAGCTTAGCGTGCCGATCAGCATCGGGACGCTACGCCGATTAACATTCTTCCCGCAACGGAGCCGTTTTTCAGAGAGACCTTGCTGCGACAAATCACCGCCGGAGTGGCGTCGCCCATTGGATGCGGCGGCGCGCCATCGTTGACAGCTCCTTCGGCGGTCGATACCAATGCCGAAAACCTGATAAAAAAGAATAACTTCCAGAGGAACGTCAGGAGGGTGTTTTGGCGCCGCTCCTACAGATCACGGATTTGCATACCGAGTTTCGGACCGGCGCGGGAGTCGTGCGCGCTGTCGACGGGATATCCTATTCCGTCGAGCAGGGCGAGACCGTCGCGATCGTCGGCGAAAGCGGATCAGGCAAGTCCGTCGGAGCGCTATCGATTCTGCGCCTGATTCCGCATCCGCCCGGGCGGATTACGCGCGGCGAGATTCTGTTCGCCGGCCGCGACCTTATGCAGCTCACGGACGCGCAAATGCGTGAAGTGCGGGGCGCCGACATCGGCATGATTTTCCAGGAGCCGATGACATCATTGAATCCCGTTCTCACCATCGGCCGGCAGATCACCGAGACGCTTGAGCAGCACCGCCGCGCCGATTCCGCTTCGGCGCACAAGCGCGCCATCGAGCTCCTCGGCCTAGTCGGCATCGCCGATCCGGCCCGCCGCCTCAAGCATTATCCGCACCAGCTCTCGGGTGGCATGCGCCAGCGCGTTATGATCGCGATCGCGATCGCCTGTGATCCCAAGCTCATAATCGCGGACGAGCCGACGACCGCGCTCGACGTGACCATCCAGGCGCAGATCCTGGAGCTGATGAACGGGCTGACGCGCCGACTCAACGTGGCGCTCATCATCATCACGCACAACCTCGGCGTGGTGGCGCGCTACGCCAAGCGGGTCAACGTCATGTATGCGGGGCGTATCGTCGAGAGCGGCCCGGCAGCGGCGATCTACCACGACCCGCGCCATCCTTACACGATGGCATTGCTGCGGTCGGTGCCTCGGCTCGATCGCCCGCGCCAGGCGCGCCTCGACCCGGTGAGCGGCCAGCCCCCCGACCTCACTCGCCTCGATCAAGGCTGCGCGTTCCGCCCGCGTTGCCGCTTCGCGGTGGACGCCTGCGCTCAGATGCGGCCGCCGCTCGAGCCGGCAGGGCCGGCCGGCCACCTCGCGGCCTGCCTGCGCGGCGAGGAGATCGTCGCCGCGGCAGGAGCGGTAGCATGACGGCGCCCGCAACCCATGCTCCGACGCTCCTCGAGGTGAAAGGGTTGCAGAAGCTCTTCCCGGTCACCGAGGGTATCCTCGCGCGCCGCGTGGTCGGCGAAGTGCGGGCGGTAGACAGCGTCGACTTCACGCTTCGCCGGGGGGAGACGCTAGGCCTGGTGGGCGAGAGTGGTTGCGGCAAGACGACGACCGGCCGGTGCATCCTGCTGCTCGAACGGCCGACCGCCGGCGAGATACTCTATGACGGCGTCGACCTCGCCAAGCTCAAGCACAAGCAGCTCCGGGCACTGCGGCGCCGCATCCAAGTCATCTTCCAGGATCCATACAGCTCGCTCAATCCGCGCATGAAGGTCGGCGACATCATCGCCGAGCCGATAAAGGTACACGCCATCGAGCCCGATGCGGCGCGCCGCGCAGCCCGGGTGCGCGAGCTGCTCGCGATCTGCGGCCTCAGTCCGAACTTTGTCGATCGCTACCCGCACGAGATGTCGGGCGGCCAACGCCAGCGCGTCGGGATCGCGCGCGCTCTCGCGCTCAATCCCGAATTCATCATCTGCGACGAGGCGGTATCCGCCCTCGACGTCTCGATCCAGGCGCAGATCGTCAACCTGCTCGAGGACCTGCGCGAGCGCTTCGGCCTCACCTATCTGTTCATCGCGCACGATCTGTCGGTGGTGCGGCATCTCTGCCATCGCGTCGCCGTAATGTATCTTGGCCGCATCGTCGAGTTGGCGGATTGCGAGCTGCTGTTCGACAACGCGCTCCATCCCTACACGCGGGCGCTCCTCGATTCGGTGCCGGTGCCGGATCCGAGCGTCGAAGCCGGCCGCAGGTTCCGACCCGTGAAGGGGGAGGTGCCGAGCCCGATCAACCCGCCGCCGGGCTGCGCGTTTCATCCGCGTTGCCCGATCGCGGTCGAAACCTGCAGCCGGGTCCGTCCGGAGCTGCGCGAGGTGCGAGCCGGCCACTGGGTGGCCTGCAGTGAGGTGCGTTAGATTGCGTCGAGCTGGGCGTTTCTACGGCTGCGGCGCGCGGCGTCGGAAAATGATCCAAACCAACAACAACGGAGGAAGGGCAATGATCAGGACGTCAGGATTAGCGGCAGCCGGTCTCGGCATGGCGCTTTGTGTCGCCGCCATGGCCGGCCCTGCGGCGGCTGCCGACACCCCGAAGCGTGGCGGGACGCTCACATACATGATCCCGGCGGATGCGCCGCCGAGCTTCGACGGCCACCGCGAGACCACCTTCGCGACGGTACATTCGGCGGCACCGTTCTACAGCGTGCTGATCCGCGTCGATCCTGACAATCCGTCCTCGACCACCGACTTCGTCTGCGATCTGTGCACCGCGATGCCGACGCCGACCGATGACGGCAAGACCTATACGTTCAAGATCCGCGAGGGCGTTAAGTTCCACGACGGCACGCCGCTCACCGCCGACGACGTGGCGGCGAGCTGGCGGGAAATCATCCACCCGCCGGAAGGCGTCTCGAGTGCACGCGAGAGCTATTATGTCATGGTCGACAAGGTCGAGGCGCCCGACCCGACTACCGTGGTGTTCCGCCTGAAATTCGCCACCGGCGCGTTCCTGCCGGCGCTCGCCGATCCCTTCACCTGGATCTACGAGAAGGCCATCCTCGACAAGGACCCGCGCTGGTACGAGAAGAACATCATGGGCTCCGGCCCGTTCAAGCCGGCCGGCTACGAGATCGGCCAGTCGATCAAAGGGGTGCGCAATCCCGACTACTATCATGCTGGGCAGCCCTATCTCGACGGCTTCACCGCCATCTATGCGCCTAAGCAGGCGGTCCGCGTCGATGCGATCCGCGGCGACCGCGCGGCCGGAGAGTTCCGCGGCCTGCCGCCGTCTGCGCGCGATCAGCTCCAGCATGAACTGGGCGACAAGATCGTCATGCAGAGCAGCGACTGGAACTGCGGCAATGTGATCACGCCCAATCACAAGAGGAAGCCGTTCGACGACGTCCGGGTCCGGCGGGCCCTCGCGCTGGCGGTTGACCAGTGGCACGGAGCGCCCGCGCTGGCCAAGATCGCCGACGTGAAGACGGTTGGCGGCGTCGTGTTCCCGGGTTCGCCGCTGGCCGCGACCAGGGCCGAGCTCGAGACACTGGCCGGATACTGGCCCGACATCGAGAAATCGCGCGCCGAGGCGAAGCGCCTCCTGAAGGAGGCGGGAGCCGAGGGGCTCACATTCGAGCTCCTGAACCGCAACGTCGACCAGCCATACAAGTTCGTCGGCACGTGGTTGATCGACGAGTGGAGCAAGATCGGGCTGCACGTGACCCAGCGCGTGGTGCCCACCGGGCCGTGGTTCGAGGCGATGCGAAGCGGCAGCTTCGACGTCGTCGTCGAGGCAAGCTGCAACAGCGTGGTGAACCCGCTTCTTGACGTCCAGAAATACTTGCCGCGCGCGGTGTTCAGCGAGAACTTCGGGAATTACGACGATCAACCGGAGATCGATCTGTACCAGAAAATGCTGCACGAGACCGACGGAGCGAAGCAGCGCGCACTGATGCGCGAGTTTGAGAAGCACGTGCTCGATACGCAGGCGCACGAGCTGGTGATGACCTACTGGAACCGGATCGTGCCACTGCGCTCCTATGTGAAGGGATGGAAGATCGGCCCGAGCCACTACGTCAATCAGGACTTGGCCAATGTATGGCTCGATCAGTAGGCCCGTTCGCATTCGCTGAGGGGCACGCCGGCGCGACCAGGATCGGAAGTACAGGATGTACCGATATATCGTGAACCGGGTGCTGCTCGTGGTCCCGACGCTGTTCGGGGCGGCGGCGCTCGTGTTCGTCCTGATGCGTCTGGTCCCGGGCGATATCTGCATGGTGCGTCTTGGCTCCGGTGGCGCGAGCGTCGATCCGCGCGCCCTCGCGGTCTGTCACGCCGAGCTCGGGCTCGATCGTCCACTGGTGCTCCAGTTCCTGGACTTCGCCTGGGGCTTCTTTCGCCTCGACTTCGGGATCTCTATGTGGTCGGGCAAGCCCGTCGCCGAAGAGATCGCGGCGCGCCTGCCGATCACGCTGGAGATCGCCGTGATGGCGACCGTGGTCGCCATCACGATCGCGATCCCGCTCGGCACCATCTCGGCATTGTGGCAGAACAGCCGGATCGACCATGTGGTGCGCATGATCGCCATCGCGGGAATCGCAACCCCGTCGTTCTGGCTCGGGATCGTCGCCATCCTGGCCGTTCTCGACGTCTCGCATGCGCTGTTCGGCACGGCGTGGATGCCGCCGATCGACTATGTGCCGTTCTGGCAGGATCCGCTGCGCAACCTGTCCATGGTGATCCTGCCCGCGCTCACGGTCGGCTACCGCTACTCCGCCGTCACCATGCGCATGACGCGTTCGGCGATGCTCGAGGTTCTGCGCGAGGACTATATCCGGACCGCTCGCGCGAAAGGCCTGGTCGAACAGCTGATCATCAACCGGCACGCGCTCAAGAATGCGCTGCTGCCGGTCGTCACCTTGATCGGCATCGAGTTCGCCTTTCTGATCGGAGGGCTCGTGGTGACCGAGCAGGTGTTCAACCTGAACGGCGTCGGCCGCCTGTTCGTGCTGGCGGTCCAGAACCAGGACTATACCTTGACCCAGGCCCTCGTCATGCTCACGGTCGCGATCTTCGTGTTCGTCAATCTCGCGGTCGACCTGCTCTACGCCTGGCTCGACCCGCGCATCCGCTTCGGCTGACGGGAGACACGCCATGGTCGATCTCGCGCCCCCCTACGCTCCGACCGTCGACGATGACGCGGCGCAGAGCCCACGCTCGTGGCGCGCCGCCATCATCGACTTCTGCCGCCGTCAGCCGCTCGGTACGGTCGGCCTGGCGCTGGTGCTGGTGATGGCGGTGGCCGGCCTTTCGGCCGAGTGGATCGCACCCTACAGCCCGACGTCGAACGATTTCGCCGTCATGACGGAACCGCCAAGCCGAGCGCACCTCATGGGTACCGATCAGTTTGGCCGCGACCTGTTCTCCCGCATCGTGTTCGGCGCGCGCACCGCCTTGATCGTGGGATTCTCGTGCGCGATCGTCGGGGGAGTCGCCGGTCTCGTGCTTGGCGTGGCGAGCGCTTATTTCGGCGGCCGCCTCGACCTTTTTCTACAGCGCGTTATTGACGTGGTGATGGCTTTCCCGCTGATCGTCATGGCGCTCGCCGTCATCGCGATCTTCGGCAGCGGCGTCTTCAACGTGATCGTCGCGATCACCATCCCGCTCATCCCGCGTTGCGCGCGGGTCGTCCGCTCGAGCGCGCTTGCGATCCGCGAGGCGCCCTATATCGATGCGGCGCGCGCTTGCGGCTTCGGCCACGCCCGGATCATTCTTCGCCACATGGTGCCGAACGTGCTGGCACCGTTCCTGATCATGCTGACCGCGTTCGTCGGCCAGGCGATTCTCGCGGAGGCATCGCTGTCCTATCTCGGCCTCGGCGTGCAGGAGCCGACCGCCGCTTGGGGCCTGATGCTGCAGGGCGGCGCAGAGGAATACGCCTCGACGGCGCCCTGGATCGCGGTCTTTCCCGGTCTCGCCATCGCGCTCACAGTCTTCGGCTTCAGCCTTTTCGGCGACGCGCTTCGCGATGCCCTGGATCCCAAGCTGCGCGATCGCTGATTGGGTGGCATTCTTCCCAAACGACGACGCCAAACCGCCGCCCGCAGCCCGTTCGGCATATGTGTCGTTCAAGCGACGTCTTGGTTTGTAGACTGCCTCACTTGGTGGCTTTCTTAATTCGCCTGCGCCTATCGGAAATCAAATCCGGACATATTCGTGATGCAGTCCGCCGAGCACGGGACGGCAAAGAATAGGGCCCTGCTCTCTTTACGGTGCGTGGTAGGGGCGCATCGCGTCTCATTTCGCGAGATTTTCGTGGTTCTTCGATTTTCAACTTTTGCAACAGTATCGGCACTGAACGGTCATGGCGCGATGGCCGACTTGAGTTCGCTTTCGAGAGAGCGGAAGTTGGATTTCGGGGACGTGAGGGCCGTTTGTGCACGAACCAGACCTCCAAGAATATCTGCACTTCGGTCGCTAACGGGAGGAAAGCGGACATGGCGCGGACGGTCCAGTTTGGTCGCGAATGTCGAGTTGCCCGGAGGAATTTCACCTCCGGGCGCTCCCAGAACCGTGCATGACCCTCTCGAGTCACACGGCTCCCGATGTTCGGCCGTTGCCATGACATAGCGCCCAATGTGCGAAGAGCGTGGGGTTGGCCCGGCGTAGCCGGTCCAACCAATCTCTTGCGCCCTTGGTCTGGTGGCGCAGTCGCTTGAACTTTCGACACGCAACGCAGCCCCTTCGCTCCGGCCCCATTACAGGGCCTTCCACACCACTACGGGCTGCTCCGCCCCTGCGCTCCGCATCGGTACTCTCACCCTCGCGGTTGGAGCCGCTTGCAGCTTCTCTCTTCGCGCCGTCGGCGCGACGGAGCACAGGTTCTCACGTTCCGTACGAAAGCCTGGTCGAGCTTCGCGCCGCCTACATGCCGGATGTCGCTCGGGCAGTCTCAGGCATCCCCCGAGCTGATCCCGGAGGAAGGGTCACCCCCCGGTTTTGGCATCGCCTAATCCGCTTTCGACACTTCATCGACGGTTTGCTTGCGCTCGCCTCTCTCGACCTTGCCGTCTGGACTCTTGCCCAGACTTGACTGCAACGCTCACCACCACGGCTCTTGACCGCAGCAGCTTGCAGTGGCTTGGGATCAGCACCTGATTGCCGAACCCGAAGGGCCCTCCTTCATCTCTCGTACAGTTGCGCGCCGCCGTTTGGACCGGCGACGCTCGTGACACACGACCCGTAGCTGACGTCTGACGGCCATTTAGTCGCAGCATTTCGCCGTTCGTAGCCTTCCAAGATGCTGTGTGTACCGAGAACTCAAACCCGGACGTAATGGTGGTGAAGCCCGCCGAGGATCGGGTGTGAACGAATGTTTCCGATCTGTTGAATTGGACGAAAGATTGGTGCATCCATGTGCAACGACCGATGCGTTCTGACGCTATTATAGTAAGCGGCATAGGAAATTAGAATCCGGCGCAGATGTGCCTCGCCCGAGATAATGATGTGGTCCAAACACTCGCGCCGGATCGATCCGATCAGCCGTTCGGCAAAGCCATTCTGCCAAGGTAAGGCCAGTGCAATCGGCTTGTCCCGAATGCCCATGGCTCGCAATCGGCGTGTCACGACGGCGCCATAGATCCGATCGCGATCACGGATCATGTAACCCGGAGCACCGTCCCAAGGAAAAGCCTCGGTGATCTGGCGTGCGATCCGCTCCGTCGGGTTGGTTGTGATGTTGATCCAGACGAGATCTCTGCGATCAATCCGTACAAGCAAGGACAGCGACTAACTCCCGAACCGCCGAAACAGGTCCATCAAGGACGTTCGCCCCTCCTCCCTCGTCCACCACGCGACCGTTGCAAAGAAGATTGATCCTAAAACTGCACAGCGTCTTCCTCCATTCCGTCGCGCACGTTCCAATGCAATGTCGTGGCCCCACTAGAAGCCCGCCGTGCGCGCCGCATGCGGCTACAATGTCGGCTGCGGAGAATCGCCATCCCGGAAACATTGACTGCACGATTTCAAATCCATGCGCCACCCAATCGACACACGCCAGGAGTGCCACATCATCCATTTCCGGTTCCGGCGCCCGGGCCAGGCCGAACACGATCTCGGGCTCGATCCGCGGCTCGGGAAGTCCTCTCAGGGGGAAAGAAGAAGTCCGGCCCAGCGGCTCAAGCGTACGAACGGGAGCACCAGCGTCGCGAGCGCGAGGAGGCCAAGGAGGAGACGGGCAGGCAAAAGAACCGCGCACGCAGGCAGCAGGCAGTCGACAAGGCGCAAGCGGCGCTCGACAAGGCGGAGGAAGAGCACGCGCAGCGCGCAGCCGCTTTGCGCGCCGAAATCGAGGCGATCGAGAAGAAGCTGAAGGCCGAAGAAGCCGATTGGGACGAGGAAGCGAACGGGCTGAAGGCTGAGTTGCGACGCGCGCGAGACCCGGGCACGGACTCATAAGCGCGTAGCTAAATACGGATTGATGCCAGCTCGATGCAGGCGAGTACAGTGGGCGGCGCCACGGGTCAAAACGGCACTTCCGACCCCTGCCCGAAATTGTGCTCACTCGGGCCGATAAACAACAGGTGTTACGCGCTTCGGGGTAGTCAGCCCACCCGATTTTCGGCCAAACGACCGCAAACATGGGGAGGTCTCCTCGGACCCGGCGCAAGCGCTTGCCAGCACTCTCTCTCAGACGCGCCGGTAAGATCACCCGGCCGCGTGCTTGGCCCTTCCATTGAGCAAATGACGGCCACCCCACGGCAAATGTAGCGCTCACAATCCGAGATAGCGCTGAAGCAGCTCCGGCTGCGCCCTCAGTTCGGCCGTTGGCCCTTCATGTGCGATGTGCCCGTTATTGATGATGTAGGCGCGGTCGGCGAGCGCCAGCGTGGCAGGCAGGTTCTGTTCGACCAGCACGATTGTCTGTCCGGCCTCGGCGAGCTTGCGGCAGGCCGCGACCAGGTCGCGCACGATCACCGGCGCGAGGCCCTCGAAGGGCTCGTCCAACAGGACGAGCTTAGGTTCGCGGATCAACGCCCGCGCGATCGCCAGCATCTGTTGCTCGCCGCCCGAAAGATCGGCGCCGCGGCTGCGGCGGCGCTGGGCAAGGCGCGGGAAGGTTTCATAGATGTGGTCGAGAGTCGCCGCTTTCGGGGCGGTCAGGCTAGCCAACACCAGGTTCTCCTCGACGTCCAGGCTACCAAAGATTCGTCGCTCCTCAGGCACGAGTTGCATGCCCGCCCGCGCGATCACGTGTGCCGGTTTGCCGGCGACATCCATGCCGTCGAAATTGATCGAACCGGAACGCGGCCGCACCAGCCCCATCAAGCTTTTCAGCGTTGTGCTTTTGCCGGCGCCGTTGCGGCCAAGCAGGGCAACGACTTCATGCGCCTCGACGCGTAGGGCAACGTCGAACAGAACGTGCGAGTCGCCATAGTAGCTGTTCAGCGATTTGACCTCGAGCAGGCTCATGCCGCCGCCATGCCTCCAAGATAGGCTTCCTGCACGGTGATATTGTTCTTGACCTCCTCTGGGCTGCCTTCCGTCAGCACACGGCCCTCGTGAAGCACGGTGATGCGCTCGGCGAGTTCGAAGATCGCGTCCATGTCATGATCGATCACGATCATGGTGCGGCCAAGGCTGATCGACTTGAGAAGCTGTACCGTCTCGATACGCTCGTGCGGGCTCATCCCGGCGAGCGGCTCGTCGAGCAGCAAGAGGCTTGGCGAGGTCGCGAGCGCCAGCCCGATTTCGAGGCGCCGCTTCTCGCCATAAGCAAGGTTGGAAACGGGCACATCCGCGCGCTCCGAGAGTTCGAACCAATAAGAGGACCCGATCAACCTGCTCGGCGAGGCCGGCGACACGGTCGACATTGCGGAACATGTCGAGGCGAAATGGCCCGCGCTTCTCGGCGAGCACCGCGATTGTGAGGTTTTCACGGACGGTGAGACCGGTAAAAAGCTGGTTGACCTGGTAGCTCTTGGTCAGGCCGAGCTGGCAGACGTTCGTCACGCTGCGACCGGTGATGTCCGTGCCCTCGAAGATGATGCGGCCGGCCGTCGGCGAAATCTCGCAGGTAAGCATCTTGAAGAATGTGCTCTTGCCGGCGCCGTTCGGTCCAATGATGCCGCGGCGCTCGCCTTCCCGAACGGAAAATTCAATGGCGTCATTGGCGATCAGGCCCCCATATCGCTTAGTCAGGTTTTCGGCCCGCAAGATGATTTCACGGCTTGCTGGCCAGCCGTCGCGGCCGGTCAGCGGCACGACTTCCGCATCGATGCTAGGGGCAACAGCGGCCGGGTAGGCTTCGGGCGCCTCGGCCTGCCGACGAACGATGAGCCGTATCAGGTCGACCAGCCCCCCGACGATACCGCGGCGCAGGAAGCAGACCAGCAGCACAAAAACGAGGCCGAGGACGAGCTTCCACGTTGCACCGAGGTGCAGGGTGGTCTGGAAGAAGTCGCTAAGGTAGAGCCAGACGGTCGCGCCAACCAGCGGCCCGAACAACGTGCCGGCGCCGCCGATCGCGGTCTGCATGACTAACTGGCCGGACGTGTCGAACATGAAGGCGTCCGGCGGCATGAAGGCCTGCAGCACACCGAGCAGCCCACCTGCGAATCCGGCATAAGCCGCGGCGACGACGAAGGCGGTGAGCTTGTAGCCGTGGATATTGTGGCCGAGCGCTGCGGCGCGGAGTGGGTTGTCGCGGATCGCGCTCAGAATCACCCCGACCGGCGACCGCACGATGCGCAGCGCAATCACGATGCCGACGAAGTACCAGAAGGCAAGGAAAGCGTAGAGCGACCAGTCCGTGTCGAAATTGATGGTGGTGAAGCCAAGATAAAGGCTTGGCTCAGGCACGCCGGGCAGGCCATTCTCCCCCCCGGTGTACGCCGAGAGCGGATTGAACTCGACGAAGAAGAAAACTTCCGCGATCGCCACCGTGATCATGGCGAAATAGATGCCGGTCCGCCTTAAGGCGATCAACCCGACCAGGTAGCCGACGATGGTGGCCGCAATCATGCCGATGAACAGCGCAATGATTACATTTGGAAAATTCATGGCGGTGAGCAGATAGGCCGCCACGAAGCCGCCGGTGCCGTAAAACGCTGACTGACCGAACGAAAGCAGCCCGGTGAAACCGAAAAGTATATCGAAGCCAATACCGAACAGGCCCCACACCAGGATGCGGTTGATGGTGGTGGGCGCGAAGCCGAAATGCGGCAGCACAAAGGGCACCGCGACTAATCCGATAGCGGTCAGCGCCTCAACGACAAGGGGACGTTTCCCGCGCATCAGATCACGCCGCTCATTCGCGACCGGCCGTGCCGAGCAGCCCGTAGGGTCGCAACACCAGGACCATCGTCATGGCCACGAACAGCATAACGTACGAATAGCCGGGATTGAACATCGAGGTGATGCTAATTATCTCGCCGCTGATCAGGCCGCCCAGTATCGCGCCGGTGAAGGAGCCGACGCCTCCGATGACGACAACGACGAAGGTCTGCACCAGAATCAACTCGCCAACGTCAGGGGCGATCGAGACAACCGGCGCGTTGACGATTCCGGCGAAGCCTGCGGCCATGGCGCCGATTCCGAATACCACCATGAATACTTTCTGGACGTCGATGCCGAGTGCATCGACCATGTCCGCGTCCTCGATGCCAGCGCGTACGATTAGGCCAAGACGGGTGCGATAGAGCGCCAAATAGAGAGCGGCCAGCGCCGCGACCACGATGCCGAGCAGCGCCAGCCGGTAGGTTGGATAGAACATGAAGCCGATCGACGTGATGCCAGCGAGCCCGGACGGCGCCGGTACGGCTTTTGACAAGCTTCCGAAGAGGAAGCGGACAGTCTCTACAAAGACGATGCCGAGACCGAAGGTGACGAGGAGCTGATCCTCATGCGGTCTGGAATAGAAGTGGCGGATGACCGCCCGTTCCATCAACACGCCGACGACCATGACGAAAAGTGCGCCTGAGATGACGGCTACGGCAAACGAGCCCGTATAAGTATAGGCAACCCAGCCAGCGTAGCCGCCAAGCATGAACAAGGCGCCATGCGCGAGGTTGAGGACGCCGAGCGTGCCGTAGATGATAGTCAGGCCGGACGAAATCAGAGCCAGGAGAGCGCCCAACACCAGTCCATTGAACAGCTGCGATACGAAATTCGCCCAGTTGACCACGACGAGCCTCGCGCACGAAGTGCAGAAAATCTCGCGAGCGAGATCAAGTATAGTCGCCGAGGTGGCAACCGAAGGCATCGGGCTTCTGCATCAGCGGTTCGCCTGGCGCCACTTCGGTGACCTCCCAGTAATCCTCCTTGTTCTTCATGTCCTTCGGCGCCTTGCCGCGCACGATGATAACCGGGCGGACCAGCTGGTGATCCTCGGGGCGGAAGTGGACGTCGCCCACGGTGGATGGGAAGGTCTCGCCCTTCTCATATTGTCTGATAACGTCCGGCGGATAGAAGCTGCCCGCCTCCGAGACCATGCGAGCCCAGATGGCAAATTGCATGTAGGCGTTGTTGGCACCCCATTCCGGCTTGTAGCCGTATTTCTTGTCGAAAGCCTCGACGAACATTTTGGCCAGCGGGAACTTGTCCTCCAGCGTCCACCAGAAGTCGGTGGCGGCGTAGACGCCTTCGGTCAATTCCGGCCCCACTTCCTTGGCAAGGAAGGGGATCTGATAAGGAATCACCAGCTTCATCCTCGGCATCAGGCCGAACTGCTTGGCCTGCTGAATGGACAGCACGGCGTCGCGGCCCCAGTTCACATTGACGATGACGTCGGCGCCCGAATTGGCGATGTTGGTCAGGTATTGGCTGAAGTCTTGGGTACCGAGCGGCGAGATCTGGTTGGTCACCATGCTCCAGCCGCCGTTCGTGGTCAGGTAGTCGTTCACCGACTTGGTGACGGTGTGGCCATAGGTGTAGTCGGGTGTCATGAATGCCGCCTTCTTGTTCTTGCCGAAGTTCTTGACAAGCACCGGACCGATCGCGTTCGCCGCCGTCTCACCATAGAAACACTGCCGGAACGAGTAGCGGGTGCAGTCCTTGCCCGTTGTGTCGTTGGAGCCGGAGATTGCCACCAGATAGAGGATCTTCTCGCGCTCGGCGAACTTGTTGAGCGCCACTGCGACCGCCGAGGAGGTGGAGCCGGTCATGGCGACAATCTTGTTCTCGTTGATGAAGCGCTGCTGCGCCTGAACCGCTTCGTTCGGCTTGGCAGCGGAGTTGGCGACCACCAGCGCAACCTGCTTGCCGAGCACGCCCTTGTCGACCTTGGGCGCGATCTTCTTGATGAGCGGGTCGCCGCTATTCAGGTGCTCAACAGCGAGCTGCATGCCCTTGAGTTCGTCCTCGCCCTGTACGGCATAGGCGCCGGTGCGCGGCACCGTCGCGCCAACGGTGACGGTTGTCCCATCGCTCCCTGCCGGCCAGGTGCCAATCGGGGAACGGTCCGCGGCAAAGGCCGGAGGGGCGAACGTCGTTGGCAGCAATAAGCCTCCCGCAAGGCCTGCACCGGCGTGAAGCAAGGTCCGACGCGAAACGCCACATGTGAGATCGTTTTCTTTCGAGTGGGCTGAACCGTAATGACACGATCTGTGCATTTCTTCCTCCCTTTGTGGCTGGATCAGTTGCCCCCCAAAGCATACGTTCTTCCGAGGCCACGGTTCCTCTCTCTCCCTGCCGCGTCAATGCCACTTTGGTTGGAAAAAGGCCCGGATGGCTTCAGCCTTCGGACGAGCCCAATGGTGTGGCGCGTCGCAGCAGGGGATGGCGACGCGCGCTCGATGTCATGCCCCTGCAGTGCAAGGAAGCCGAGTCGTTTCACCGAAGAACAGATCATCGGGATATTGCGAGAGGAGTAAGTCGATGTAGCGACTGCTGATGCCTGCCACAAACACGGATCAGTCTCACTCGCCGCCTCTTCCGACCGTGCCCCGTGGCTCTCAAGACGGCGCTTCTCACTCCTGTTCACGATAGCTGCCGCGGTCCCGTTTCAACCCGTCCCACGACGGATCGTCGCTAGAGCGCCCGGCAGGCCGCGACATCATAGCGCCACGGCGAAGGAGTAGTGCACATCTTCATCGGCCGTGGCGGGCTATTTTCAGGCAAGCGCTTGCGCATGCAAGCTTCGAGTTGTTGTCGACGATCCTCGGAAACGACACGACGAACGCGCCCTGTGGGCCCCGCACCCTTCGTGAACGACGCAAAGTGGTCGTTGAACGATGAATACCATTCAGATATCGCTTGGGCCCAAGACTACAATTCTTAAGTTGGTGATCGCAATGCTCCTGTCGTCAACGAAAATGAGATTTGTTGTTCCGAGGCTCAAGGGTTCCAGTGTGATCCTGCGATCGTTGAGCGTATGAACATCGACGATATTCGGATCGCCGATCAGCACCGTCTTGAAAGGTCCTTCAAGCGCAAGTGCCGTCGGAGCGCCGAGCCTCAGGGTGATCGTCTGATCCGCGGCGCAAGCGACCGAGATCGTGGTTAGGAGCAAGACCAATACGATCACGCAAGTTCGCGTGCGAAGCACAGCAGCCGCCATGGCTATTCCTCCGGCCTGCTTGAGCCGAATTTTCAGGTACACCGCGATGCGGTTGCGCCGGTGGTTGCGCATCAAGCACAAGGTCAAGCGTCGCAAGGGCGGGACCTATCCGCTCCCGCATCTTTACGGGCACTTTGGGCTCGTACGCCTGAGCAGGCTTGGGCACGACGTGCCGTGGGTGAAGGCGTGAAGTTTTGTCCCCAACTAATACTCCGTGTTCCTTTCAGAGTTCCAATTGCGGGCTCGCCGGCATACGGCGAGACCGCGATTACGACGACCGCCCGCCCGGGCATCTCTTCAAAAGAAGCAAGTGGGTGCTTAGCTTATTTCGCACGCCGCCATCGAAGTTCGCTTGTGCCGCCGAAGGATGCGATGGTCGTCCACGTTTGTTCGTCGCTCACAAAGGAGGTGATCGTCCGTTTCTGGTCGGTACCGATCCAACTCGGCCAGGTTGCGCCTTCGACGTGCTGAATGACCGCTCCGTCCGCCACTGCGTAGGTGCCGAAGAAGCCGATGCTTCCCTGCACGATTGCCTTGTTTTCTTCAGGCGTGCCCTGCATCCGGTTGTTGGACGCGAATTTCGGAAGATCGGGACGCGAGACGACAATAGCGAAATGACCATCGCTGTCGAATATCGCGATCCCCCTGGGAGACGGACCAAACGGCTCGACCTTGCGACCGTCTGCAGAGGTGTTGACATCGGACACGAGATTCCAGGTGCCCACAATGTCCTTGGCTGTTTGGGCGGCCGTGCCGGAAGCAGTGGTCCCCAGGCACACCAGAAGGGTCAGGGTAATTTCGCTCAAACGCTTCATGGCATGCCTCGCTCGATGGCTCCAACAAGATGTCCCTGATGACCAAAAGGCGACGCTCTCGGCCGCGTCACGGCATTGTGGCCGGTGAGGAAAATGGTTTGGTGGCATCCGTGACAAACATGACGAGAGCGGTCAGATCACTGGTCCCGCTGCTGGAGACTTGCATGGGCATGCCGGGTCCATGTCCGGGCATGAATTGACCTGCGGGGATATGGCTCGTGCCGTGTGGCGTCTGCTGGCTTAGCTCGCCTGTCAGCACATAGAAGCTCTCGGACCCTGGATGGGTGTGGACCGGTGTCTTTACCCCCGGCGGTCCGCCGGTGATATTGACACGCAGCAAATATTCGGTCGCAGAGATGGGCGGCACGGGTCCAATTTCGGCAACCTCGGTGCCGCCCGACGATGACGCGCCCTTTGGACCGAGCGTGAATAGCCAGTCCTTGCCTGCGGCTTCTGCGGCGAGCGCAGTTGGCCCCGCCGCGGCTTGCGCCTGGGCCAGTGTGGGGAAGGTGTCGATGCGCCAGAACAACGGTCCGGGCGGCAATTGCGGGATTTTCCTCTCGGCTATCGGCTTGACGTCAAACTGCTGCGCCGAGGCGGGTGACCATGCCGGCGCCGCCAACAATATTGCGGCAAGCCATAGGCGAAATGTGCGTCTGGAACCGGGTGCGCGGAAGGACATCTGCACGCCTCTTGCCTTTGTAAGCGTTGCGCCGGATTGGGTGAGCGCAACAGTTAGTCGCGCTGCCGGCAGCCCGGCTATTCAGTTTCCGCTCCGACCTTCAAATTTCGCCAAAAACGGACTATCCTGTACGCAAGATTGGGCTCTTCGGGTGCATCTGCGATGTCGAAATCTGGTCCGATCACGGGCGACGATCCTGCTCACGACTCCACAGGTGCCATGGGATTCTCCGGGCCATTGCCGGCTGACCTGGTGCGCGCTATCGGTTGGCTTCGCAACCATCTGTCCGAACCTGTCCGACTCGACATCCTTGCGCAGATTGCCGGTGTTCGCCCACGAACACTGGAGACACATTTCAAGACGTTCCTGGGTACTACGCCACTTGGATGGGTGCGCCGAATGCGGCTCGCCCGGGCGCGGCAGGAATTCGTTCGGTGGGGAGCGGACGCGACAGTTACCACTGTAGCCCTCAGCGCCGGTTTCACACAGCTTGGACGTTTCGCGGCTGAGTATCGCAAGGCCTTTGGTGAGCTTCCGTCGGCGACCGTGCAACGCGCGAGGAATTCATCGCCGCAGCGCTTTGACCAGGATTTCGACGAGGCGATCCGACTGACGCTGGCAGCGCTGCCGTACGCCTTTGCTGTCGAACGCCAGCAATGCAATGCCGCGCTCGAAGAGTTGTGCGGTCCCCAGGAGCTGGCCCCCGATTATGGATTGCCGAAGGCGGTTGCCGGCTGGTGTTGGGCGCAGCGTACGGCCCACAATTTCAGTTCGACCCCGGATGCGGATCGTGAACAAGCATTCCGTCTGGCGCAACAGGCACACGATCTCGCTCCGGACGATGCCCTCACCCTGACGCTGAGCAGTGGCACGCTCGTGCTGCTGCATCGACTGGAAGAAGCCGAGCGGCGGCTTGAGCGGGCGCTCGCGCTTGATCCGTGGTTGGCATATGCATGGATTCGCCGCGGCTGGATGTCGGCCTATTTCGGCGACAGCGACGGCGCTATTCGCGAACTGAGAATCGCGCTTCATCTGATGCCATTCGAACCGCTGCGCCATATCACCTGCATCGGAATGGGATGCGCTCACTTTGCCGCGGAACGGTATGATCGGGCAGCAAAATGGATCAAGAGCGGGGTGGAGGCGTACCCAGAATCTCATTGGGCCCAGAGAATTGCAGTAGCGGCGGTTGCCTTGACGGGAGCGCGGGCAGAAGCTCGCCGGATGGGGCGACAGCTCATTCGAAAGGACCCCGGTTTGACGATTTCCCAGGCCCGACGTGCGTGGCCATTTACCCCAAGTTTTATGTCCCGCCTCGGCGATGGACTTGAAATCGCGGGATTGCCCGAAGCCTAGAAACCGAGCGATGGTGCCAAGCGGACAAGCGCGTGCACCGGTTCGGCTAGGGATGAGACTTTTGTGCCTGCTTCGCCTGCTGTGCGGCGTGCTTGTGGGAGGTTGGAGGCTTCGGCTCGGTTGGCCGACTTATCGGAAAGATCTCGCGCATGTATGCGGCGAGCATTCCACAATAGTCTGTTGCAAAGCGAGGCAATGGACGTCTCTTATCCCAGGAAATCGTCAACGGCTCTCGCAAGGGGCGGCCTCTGTACGTGAGACCGACGATTCTCAGTTGGTAGCGGTGGCACTGGAGCTGGGAGGGAACAATGGCGACGCCGTGTCCTGCTTCAGCAAGAGCCAACAAGGTGTGAGGGTTTCGACCTTCAAAGATGACCGTCGCCTTCAGTCCCGCCATCCGGCTGGCCGCATCGAAAGCACGGCGAAATCCAAATCCGGTATCCATCAGGAGCAACGAAAAATTGGCAAGGCGGCCAACTCGATCGTGCGACGGTGAGCGAAGGGAATCGAGGGATGGCAAACTGCCAGCAATTCCACCACTCCCAGCGGGAGGCTGCCAAAATGGCGTTCGTCCAACTTGACGGCGTGCAGTAAATTCTGGCCGAGGTGGATTTCTCCGCGTTCGAGCAATGTCAATATGTCGCTGCCCGTTCCCTCGCTAATCTTTACCTGAACGTTCGGCTAATTACAGTAATGCATGAAGAGATTGCCCTGCAGGGTGGGCAAAGGAGAAGTAACGAGCCGCCGATTAGCCCCGCAAACGAGGCGACGACAGGCGATATTCGAGCAGTCCTAAGTGTCTGTCCGAGAACAAGTTGAATCCAGTGAATCATTTGTGATTCAAATGTGGTGGCCTGATTCGAGGAGGGTCACCGATGTGGACGGCGAAGAACCGCAGACGATACGACCGCAGCGCACTACGATATCCGAGCGATCTGACCGACGAGGAATGGGCGCATGTGGAGTCGTTGATCCCACCGGCCAGGCGCGGTGGCAACAAGCGCCACGTCGACGTGCGCGAGGTGATGAACGGGATCATGTATGTGTTGAGCACGGGATGCCAGTGGCGGGCGATACCGAAAGATCTGCCGCCACGCAGCACGCTTTTCGACTATCTTGATTTGTGGAGCTACGACGGCACGCTCGATCGCATCCATCACGCCCTATATGTGGAGTGCCGCGAGCAAGGCGAACGCGAGGCCAGTCCCACCGCCGCCATCATCGACAGCCAAAGCGTGAAGAGCGCAGAAAAAGGGGGGCCTGCATCGATCCGCATGGCTATGATGCGGGCAAAAAGATCAAGGGCAAGAAGCGCCATATTCTCGTAGATACGCTGGGTTTACTGCTGCACGCGATTGTTCATCCGGCCGATATCCAAGACCGCGACGGCGGCATTCTGCTTCTTGCGACGCTGTTCGGGATGTATCCGTTCTTGAAAAAGCTGTTTGCCGACGGCGGCTATCAGGGACCGGAATTCCAGAAGGCCTTGGCGAAAATCCTCCCCTATCTCGAAATTGAAATCGTGAAGCGCTCCGATCACGCCAACGGATTTGTAGTGCTTCCACGCCGTTGGATCGTCGAACGGACGATTGCGTGGCTCAACCGCTGCCGACGGCTCGCAAAGGACTGGGAAAACCTAAATCGCAAGGCGCTGGCGTTCTTGCGCCTCGCATCAATCCGCCTCATGCTCCGAAAACTCTGTAATCCCGTTTGATGTTCCCGGACAGACTCTAAGTATGGTGTCGGCAATGTCCCGTACTGCAACGTTTTGTCTTCAGGATGATACCGAACGTTTCTCACTCGCCGCGTCGTATACCAGCCAAATCTCCAGCGCAGCCATATACGCCACCACAGCGCCGATTCCGATGCTGAAGTGCATCGCTCGCGTGTGCGTGAATCCAAGTATCCACGGCGAAATAACCAACCAGATCCCTAGCAGGAGATTAAGCCACTCCTCCCAGCTTGAAAACGCGACGAACGTCACGAGCGAGATAATGGCGATTAGGGCACCACTCGCCCACAGGTCAATCCTTGCAGCTTCGCTTGCGTAGGCAAAAAGCCAAGGTGTGACAAACAAGAACAGAGCCAATACTAGATTGTAGACATCAAGAGCCGATTCGCGTCGCCACTTCAGCATTTTACTTCTCCCCTTTCAGCACAAGTCGACGGTCGACCCGCGCAATTCAGTCCTGCCGGCGGGTGCCAAGCCCGCTGGGGAATTCTTCAAGCACAAGCGCCCGCTTTCGATCAGGCGTTGCGATTGATCACATCCACGACCTTCTTGTCGGTCGGGTTCACGATAAGAATCTCATCCGAAAAGTCGCACATACTGATAAGGCTTCAATGTTGGAAGCTAACTGGCAACCTTAGCCGGCATCGGACGAAGCGTGATATCGCTTGGGACCATGGTGCTCGGTGATGCAGAGAAGCGTGAGGACGCGGACTGGCTCGCGGCCTGCTTGTTAAGGTCTCGCCAAGCCAACTTCTCCTGGGCGGTCGTGAGCGAGAGAGTGTCTTTGGCCATCGATGCGGTCGACGATATTGAGGACTGCCTCGAACTCATGGCGGGCCTCCTGAATGAGCCGCCCCTTATTGATAACGGCCAAATGGAACAAAAGTTTCGTTAAAAAATGTTCACTTCGCTATATCACAATATGTCCTAATGACCGAAGGGCGACGCTCTCGCTCGCGTCATGGCATTGTGGCTACTACCGTGGACTTTCCAGGTAATATGGGACGGTCCTGCCTTTACTGGATTGCGTCACCTTCTATCTGTGATTCCTCCATTGACGATCCTCACTAGGATCAGTCTCGACGCGGCAGTCACTGCGATGGCGACGCGCGGTCGGGTGGTGACTTTCGGAGGGCTTGCTGCAATAGCAGCAAGCTTCTTCTGGAACGCAGTAACCTTGGTAAGGCTGCATCGACCTCGTCGTTACCGCCGGACAGATGAAGCTTCACAACGGTTCGCCGGTTACGATCGACAACGCAGTGCAACCGCCCAGCGAGCCCAATCCGAAGCTGACCGAGGAATAGGCGCCCGCGCGATGCAGTTCACCGAACTATTCATCCGCCGGCCCGTCCTGGCGATCGTGGTCAACCTGATGCTTCTCGCATTGGGACTGCGTGCGATGACGCTGCTGCCGATCCTGCAATATCCCCGAACCGAAAACGCTGTGATCACGATAACGACGACATTCTATGGCGCCGACCCCGACGTTGTCGCCGGATTCATCACGACTCCGCTTGAGAACGCCGTCGCACAGGCAAACGGCATCGACTACATGAGCTCGAAGAGCACGGCCGGGGTCAGCGTGATCACGGTCAATCTGCGGCTGAACTTCGACCCGGACAAGGCGCTTTCGGAGATCACCACCAAGGTGAACTCCGTGCTCAACGAGCTTCCGAAGCAGTCGCAGCAACCGGTACTTACGGTCAAGATCGGCCAGACCATCGACGCGATGTATCTGGGTTTCGACAGCAGCGTGATGGCGCGCAACCAGATCACCGATTACCTCACCCGTGCCGTTCAACCGAAGCTCCAGGTCGTACCCGGCGTGCAGACCGCCGAAATCCTCGGCGGACAAAACTTTGCGCTGCGCGCGTGGCTCGACCCCGCGAAGCTCGCGGCCTATGGCCTGACGGCCGCAGACGTCAGCACGGCGCTGGCGCAGAACGACTACATTTCCGGGGTCGGGGCCACCAAGGGGCAGATGGTCCAGGTTGACCTATCTGCATCGACCGGCCTGCATTCGAAAGAGGATTTCGCCAACCTGATCCTGAAGCATTCGGGCGGCGCGATCGTGCGCCTCAAGGACGTCGCCAACGTCACGCTCGGCGCCGACAGCTACGATACCCAGGTTGCATTCGATGGGATGCCCGCCGTCTACATCGGCATCCAGGTCGCGCCGAACGCCAATCTGCTCCAGGTGATCGCCGGCGTTCGCAAGGCATTTCCCGAAATTCACGCGGAGTTGCCGAACGGCTTGCACGGCCAAATCGTCTACGACTCCACTGATTTCGTCAACAGCGCGATCTATGACGTGGTCCGCACGCTGGTGGAAGCGCTGATCATCGTCAATGCCGTCGTCTTCATGTTCCTCGGCTCGCCGCGCTCCGTCCTGATCGCGACCGTGGCCATACCATTATCGTTGATCGGTACCTTCACGATGATGCTGGCGCTCGGTTACTCGATCAATTTGCTCACCCTGCTCGCTCTGGTGCTCGCCATCGGACTCGTGGTCGACGATGCCATCATCGTCGTCGAGAATGTCAACAGGCACCTCGAGGATGGCGAACACCCGATGGCCGCGGCCATCCATGCCGCAAGGGAGCTCGGCACCCCGATCATCGCGATGACGATCGTGCTCATCTCGGTCTATGTACCGATCGCCTTTCAGGGTGGCTTGACTGGCGCGCTGTTCACGGAATTCGCGTTCACCCTGGCCGGCACCGTGACGATATCGGCGGTCGTTGCGCTGACACTGTCGCCGATGATGGGATCGCGCCTGCTGAAGCTTCCCACAGCCGGCGCAGGCAGCGCCATCGACCGCCTGGCCCGGCAGATCGACTGGCTCTTCGATTCCTTGCGCGGCGCCTGCCGGCACCGGCTCCGTGGCAGCCTGAACTACCTGCCCGTCACGTTGATCTTCGCCGCGCTGGTGCTCTGCAGTCTCTACTTCCTCTACACCAACGCCAAGAGCGAACTGGCACCCCAGGAAGACCAGGGCGTGATCATCGCGTCCTCAACGCTTGCCCCGGACGCCACACTCCAACAGAAGCTGCTCTACGCGCGACAGGTCCATGACATCTTGACGTCGTTTCCGGAGACCAGCCATGTCTTCCAGATCGATTCTCCAAGCACCTCGATCGCCGGCATGGTCCTCAAGCCCTGGGATGCGCGCAAACGGTCCAGCAACGAGTTGCAACCGCTCGTGCAGGACAAGTTGAATCGGGTGGCGGGCGCGCGGATAGCGGCCTTCCAGCTGCCGCCCCTGCCGGGCAGCCAGGGACTGCCCGTCCAATTTGTGATCAGGACGACGGAGTCGTTCGACCGGCTGAACGGCGTCGCGCAGCAGTTCCTGCAACAGGCGGTCAACAGCGGCATGTTCATCTTTCTGGATTCGACGCTCAAGATCGACAATCCCGAGGCCGTCATCGAAATCGACCGCAACAAGGTCGCGGAGCTCGGCTTGCGGATGAGCGACGTCGGCAACACGCTGGCCGCGATGCTGGGCGGCGGCTATGTCAACTATTTCAGCTTCGACCAGCGCTCGTACCAGGTGATACCGCAAACCCAGCAACGCTTTCGGCAAAGCCCCGAGCAGCTGCTCAACTACTACGTCGCCTCCGTCAACGGCATTCCCGTTCCCCTGTCGGCCGTCGCGCACATCGTCACCAAAACGATTCCGGAATCGCTGGATCATTTCCAGCAACTCAACAGCGCTACCATCCAGGGCGTCGCCGCGCCGGGTGTCGCACAGGCGGATGCATTGAAGTTTCTGAATAATCTCGCCGCGAAGACGCTGCCCCGGGGCTACAGCGTCGATTACAGCGGCCTCTCCCGGCAATACGTCTAAGAATCCAGCGGATTTCTGCTCACCTTCTCCTTCGCCCTGTTGATCATCTTTCTGTCTCTTGCCGCCTTGTTCGAGAGCTTCCGCGATCCGTTGATCATCCTGGTCTCGGTGCCGATGTCGCTGGCCGGCGCGCTGATCTTCATCAGCGTCGGCATCGGCGGTGCCTCCCTCAACATCTACACCGAGGTCGGCCTGGTGACGCTGATGGGCCTGATCTCCAAACACGCCATCCTGATCGTCAAGTTCGCAAACGACCTTCGGCGATCGGGCATTCCCAAGCGCGACGCGATCGAGGAAGCCGCGGCGGTGCGGCTGCGGCCGATCCTGATGACGACCGCCGCCATGGTGCTGGGCGTCGTGCCCTTGATCGTCGCGACCGGGGCCGGCGCCGTCTCCCGATTCAACATCGGTCTCGTGATCGGCAGCGGCCTGCTGATCGGAACCGCATTCACTCTGTTCGTTGTTCCGGCCGCCTATCTCGTGCTCGCGGCTGAGCATGCCGAAGCGCCGGAAGGGCGCGCCATCGAGCAACCCGAAGGAGCATGAACAGGCCGATGAGCGCGGGCGAGATCGCTAAATCCGGTATCGTGCAATGTCCGGAATCGCGTGAACTGTTCGGAACCATGACGGTGCGCGAAAATCTCGACCTCGGTGGACACTTGTTGCAGCCGAATGCCCGCAAGGTCAACTGGACAGCGTATTCGCGCTATTTCCGATCCTGGCTTCGAGGCAAGGTCAGGCCGCGCGAACCCTTTCTGGCGGCGAGCAGCAGATGCTTGCGATCGGCCGGGACCTGATGATGCGTCCGAAGCTGCTCATCCTTGATGAACCGACCCTTGGACTTGCGCCGGTCGCGATCGAGCAACTCTCGAAGGCGCTGGACGAACTCCGGAGGACGACGTCGCTTACGCTCCTGCTCGGCGAACAGCACGTCAAGTTTGCTCTGCCTCCGCTGACCGCGTTTACGTTCTCGATCACGGCCGGATCACCTGGAACGGCAGTCCAGTCGATTTCGCAAAAGAGAGGGGTGTGGGTTATCTTTAGCCCCAGAAATAATGGCTCGCATGTTCTCCTGAAGCGCGGTTACGACCGCTCCAGCACCGATCATCGATTTGTTCGAATCGGAGGTCTCAAAGATTTTCCGGGACCGGGCGCTCCACAACCACCGACGCGCCGCACTTGGGCGCGCGCTATTCGCCCTAGATTTCGTGCATCACCTGGGCATATGCGATCAGGGCAAATAGTGCTGTTCCGCCGATCACGTTGCCAATCAGGACGGGCACGAAGAACGCCGTGATCATGGATTGAAGACCGAGTTGGCCGTTCAGCACGAGAAAAAATGCCTCGACACTGCCGGCGACGATATGCATGAAGCCGCCCGCAGCGATGAGATACGTGATGACGACGATGATATGGAACTGAGCCGCTTCCGCACTTGGGATAAGCCAGACCATTGTCGCGATCAGGAAGCCGGACGCGATCGCACGAAAAGTCATTTCCATCCACGTGTGAGCCATGATCTGGCTAGCAATGTCCAGCATGGCCCCCCTTAAGTCGGCGGTGAGGACTGGAGTGAATGTACAGATCAGCGCCGCGACAAAGGTGCCGACGATGTTTGCGATCAGCACGATCCCCCAAAGCCGGCCCAGTCGCCACAGACTTGCAGGCGTCATGTCCGCCATGACCGGGAGGACTGCGGTGACGGTACTTTCCGTGAAGAGCTGCTGTCGTGAGAGCACGACCATCAGAAAGCCCACGGAATACCCCAGACTTGTGACCAGAACCGCCCACGTCGAATCCGGCAGATGCGCTCGCAGAATCGCTTGAGCCAAAAGCGAGAAGCTGATCGAAAGTCCGGCCGCGAGGCCGGACCACCACAACGACGTGACGGGCCGACTCATTTCCTCCTCACCGAGGCGGCGCACGATTTCGTAGATCACGGGTGTCCGAGGGCTCGACCTCTCCTCAACGTCAACCGCCTCTTTCTCGGTCATCTGACGGCTTGGTGGACTTGGACGATCTGCCGGCCGTTCGGCAGAGTGGTTGCGACTGGTTGTTTTCTCCACTGTCGCTCCCTCGCGACGCGCTATTGCTGCCGGGACATGCCGAACACCGCCATCCAGGAGGATCCGAGGCCAGGTTCGATTCCGGACAAAGCCGGAGGGCCCGGAAAGTTCCAGCCGTAGGCTTTTGCCTTATACGGTCGCGGCGCGATGCGAATCGATGCTTGGTCGCGATTGTTGGGAGCGTTGATGCACGGCGCCATTCGCCCTCGCCAGATTATGGGCCGTGTTGATAAGCGCGAGGTGAGAGAAGGCCTGCGGAAACTTTCCCCATTGTCGATGATCGGAGGGGCCGTACTCTTCAGCCAAAACCCGACATCATTGCGTAAGGACAAAAATCTTTCACCTCGGAACGGAATGTAGGCTGCGAGCAAGAGCCGATCTGGCCCAGCGGTGATTTCACGACGCCCGTCCTCCCGGCGCGATACCCACGGCACGACCGAGCCATATTCGAAGCGGACGACCAGTTCGGTGTGCATCGCAACCTTGCCGCGTAGGCCTTTCACCATCCGCACCAGGTCGAGCCATTGCGTCCGACCAGTGCCATGGTCTCGCAATTGCCGATGGCCGCATAATCCTCAATGCGGGTTGCCATGATGCCTTGAACGCCGGGCCGGGTATTGCATCAGTCGCGGCCTTCGCGCCGAAGCGGAGGCCAGCATTCCGGTTGCAAACACGAGAATGCCGCCGATCAGGACAGGGGCCAACCGAGCGAGCGGACCGGTGGTCACGATAGCCTGTTCTATGGCTTCATTGCCGAAACGCCCGCGTGTCCGATGCAATGAATGCACGGGCGTCAGCAAATTATCCTCGCGGTCCGACGAAACCGGTTGGGCCGTCTCCTGACCTGCGAATGCGACCTTTGCCAGATAGCGGTCGAGAAAGGCGGGCAACACCATATTTCCCAGGATCACTTTCAGTGTGCTCAATCCGATCCAGTACTCGCGCCGGGGATGGCGGACTGCGTCAAACACGGCCTGAGCAATCACTTCGGGCTGAATCACCGGCGCCACCGGCCGCGGCTGACGGGCCATGCGTGTTCGCGCCCAATCGAACTGCGGGGTATTGACGGCCGGCAACTCCATGATCGTCAGCTGGATCGCGCTACGTTCATGCATCAGCTCTGTTCGCAGCGCGTTGGTGAAGCCCCGAATAGCGTGCTTCGCGCCGCAATAGGCGGATTGCAAGGGAATGCCTCGATAGGCGAGCGCGGAGCCGATCTGCATGATTAATCCGCGATTGACCGGCCGCATGTGACGGAGCGCCGCCATGGTCCCATGCACCTGACCCAGATAGGTAACCTCGGTGACCCGCCGGAACTCCTCGGGCGTCATTTGCCATACCGGCGCGAACACCGTGACCATGGCATCATTGATCCAGACGTCGATCGCCCCAAAAGCGTTCTTGATCGTGTCCGCTGCCGCAAAAACCGCTTCCGCATCGGCGACGTCCGCTGTCGCGACGATGGCGGAGCCGCCAAGTTCCTCGGCTTCGCGCTTGACTTCGTCCAGGGCAGCGGCGTCACGCGCGATCAAGCCGATCTGCCAGCCAGCGCGGGCAAATCGATGCACAATCGCCCGCCCGACGCCCGCCGAAGCTCCAGTAATCGCCACGACCTGGGCTGAAGATGTGCGGTATATGCTCATAGGCGCGTCACGTCATCTGTGCAGAAGTGCAGTAGAAATCTCATGCAATCTGCTGGTTGTCTGAATAACCAAGTGAAGCCGGCGCTTTCCGTTCCGATTATTCCTGCGTCGGCGCATTACAAGCGCATAAGGATAAGTCTGAGCTGGCCAGCGGGACGCGCTCAACCACCTGTCGCGAACCCCGGGTAGAGCGTCATGCCGCCATCGATGAACAACGTGGTACCGACGACGTAGTCGGAATGGTCCGACGCGAGCCACACGGCGGCGCGGGCGACGTCGTCGGGCTCCCCGATTCTTCCATAAGGGACCAGCGTCATCAGGCGATCGTAGGCCGCTCTTGTCTCCCAGGCCGAGGTATTGATCGGGGTCCGGATCGCGCCGGGCGCAATGGCATTGACGCGAATCCGCTTCGGCGCGACCTCCTGTGCCATGCTCTCCATCAATAGGCGGATGCCGCCCTTGGACGTAGCGTAGTTGGCGTGGCCGGCCCAGGGAATCTCCTGGTGAACCGAACTCATGCAAATGATCTTGCCGGCGGCGCTCGAAATCGAAGGCACCACGCCGCGCCGCAAGAATTCCCGGATGGCTTCGCGCGCGCACAGGAACTGCCCCGTGAGATTGACGTTCAAGACCTTGTTCCAATCCGCCAGCGTCATTTCATGGAAGGTTGAATCCCGTTGCAGGCCGGCATTGTTGACGAGAATGTCGATGGTGCCGAATTGCTGCAGCATTCGCGCAAACATCGCGCCGACCTCTTCTTCTACGGAAACATCGGCCCTATGGGCATAGGCCTTGGCATCAAATTTCCGGATTTGATCGACCACGGCATCGGCCGCCGCGTCGCCGTGGACATAATTGACGACGACGTCGGCACCCGCCTCTGCCAATGCGATCGCCACCGCCCGGCCGATCCCGGAATTCGCGCCGGTCACCAGCGCCTTCTGGCCATTGAGGACCTTTTGGACCGTCACCGGCGGTGCGGTTAACTGCTTTGGCGGTTCATTGATCGGCTCGGCCACGGCCATGCTCCGGTCCCAAAAATTCGGTAATCTTGACTCAGCCGTAAGCGTGAGCCTCGAGTTCGCCGCGTCGCGCGAGCGTGTTTATTCGGTCTGCCGTCCGGCACGCGATGGCCTGGATGGTGAGAGAGGGGTTAACACCTCCAACGGTGGGGAAAACCGACCCGTCGCAGATCCAGAGATTTGGTATATCCCAGCTGCGACAATCGGCATCGACAACGCTGTTGGCGCGGTCGCTTCCCATCCTCGCCGTTCCGTTGAGATGGCAAGTGTCGTCTTCCTGCGTCCACAGGTCCCGCGCGTCGACGGCTCGCAGGGCCTCACTCATGAATTTCAACGAATGGTCGATCAGCCGCTTGTCGTTCTCGCACCAGGAATATGTGATACGGGGAATTTTGAGCCCGTACTGGTCGACATCGTCGGCAAGCGTGACACGGTTGGATTCCTGCGGCAGCATCTCGCCGACGATCTTCAAGCCGACCACGTGATTGTAGTTTTGCATTTCTCCGAGCAGCCGCGAGCCCCACAGGCCGCGCGCGCTCATTTGCGTATTGGCCCACAGCTGCGGTAGAGGACCCTGGCTCATGTAACTATAGCCGCCAAAAAAGTCCTTGCCTCGGTCCTCGTAATTCCAGTGCTCGGTAATCGCCAGCGACGGCGGCCCCTTGTATGACCGCACCTCCGGGTCCATCACGCCCCAGACGGCTTGATTGGATTGCGCCATCAGATTTTTCCCGACCAGCCCGGAGCTGTTGGCCAACCCGTCGGGAAACTTGCCGGTAGCCGAATTCAACAGCAGTCGAGGTGTCTCGATCGCGTAGCCGGCGACCACGACGTTGCGCGCGCGCTGAAAATGCCAAGCCCCGTCGCGGTGATAGTGCACGCCGGTCACCCGCCCTGCGTTATCGACCTCGATTTTACCGACCATCGCCAGATCACGGATTTCCGCACCTGCAGCAACCGCCCGTGGAATCCAGGTCACGAGCGCGCTCTGCTTGGCGTTGGTCGAACAACCGGTCACGCAAAAGCCTCGATAGACGCACGGGTGGGCCAGCCCGCGCGGCGCCGACAATGTCGCGAGCGGAGTCTCCGTCCACTGAATTCCCATCGCCTCGCATCCCTGGGCGAGCACTCGCGCCGCCGCATTGAGCGGATGCGCGCGGTACGGGTAACGGGGGCGATGCGGTCCCCAGGGATAGTTGACCGGCCCCGCGATCTTCAGCGCCTGTTCGACCTCGCGGTAGTAATCCCACATTTCGCGCCAGTCGAGCGGCCAGTCCGCGCCATAGCCGAGCAGGCTGCGCGACTTGAACCATTCGGGACGAAAGCGAAGCGACACCATCGCAAAATGCACGGTCGAGCCACCGACCGCCCTGCCGCTGTTGTTGCTGCCCATTTGCAACGGATTGGCACCATCGACGATGCGGTCGTCGGTCCAGTAAAGTTTAGTTTGCTCGGATTCGTCGGACGCGAAGTCTTCCAGGGGACGGAAATAGGGCCCCGCGTCGAAGGCAACCACCGAAAAGCCATGCTCCGCCAGTTTGCAGGCTAGCGTGCCGCCGCCCGCACCGGTCCCTACGATCGCGAAGTCGACCGCCTCTCCTTCGCCGTACTCGCGCATCGGCACCCATCCGCCAGGCCGGAAAACATCGGGCGCGCGTCCTCTCCGCGCGCGCGGCGTATGCAGGGGGTCATCACCGAACATGGCGGTTGATCCGGCGCACCGAAGCCTCGTCGCCGCTCCCGGCTTCCGCCGCCTCCCAAGGATCGCGCTGGTCGAAATCAAGGCGCACATAGCCGCGCGGACTGGCCGGGCCGCCCCAACCGATTTCGCTCCATGCGGTCGGATGCGCGTAGTAGGCAAGAACGATGTCGCGCGCCATCCGCTTCTCGAAAAAGTCCTTCGAAGACATGCTGTCCCATTGCTGCGACTTCAGCTCCCCGCTCTGCATGCGCGCCAACAAAGCATCCTGCAGTCCTTCCGCGAGCCCATGAAAGCGTCCGCCATAGGCCGCCTGAGCCTCCGCATCGAGCGCCTTCAGGCCGAGCCGCCACGCCTCACCGTCGCGGGGCATTCCCGCGAGCCGATAGCCGTCCGATTCGCCGCGAAACAACTTCTCGTCCACCAGCATCGCCACCGGGACCGGTGGACGAGCGGCGGGCTGCGGTATAATGCGGGCTGCAATTGCGCTCAGGGTGTGGAATTCCTCGGCGGCGAAGAATTGGGGCTCTGCGCCGATCGAGAGCCTGCGCGTGACGACGCGGCGCGTCTGCTCATTCCAGGACGGTCCCGGCCGCTTGGCCAGAACGTCGTAGCCGGGATAGCGATCCTGACCGGGAAGGGTTTTGCGCAGATCATGCATCGGGATGGTCCTTCATCAGGCCGAGCACGGCGAGACCGGCGAGGGCAAGTCCGGCAAAACTCGGCGGCGCCGGCAGCGGCGGTCCGTTGAGGACATTCTGGCTCCAGTTGCGCCAGCCCCCCATGTTGCGGGAAACGCCGTAGGCATGAAATCCAACGCCGGCAAACCCCATCGCCGCCAGCAGTCGCATCCACCAGCGGGTGAATCGGTGCTCGCGCCCAGGACCGGCGGCCGCAGCGGAGGCCAAGAGGACCGCGCCGAGCGGCGGCAACGTCACCGGAAGCGCCATGAATGGGTTGTGAAACGCCCCGCGGAAATGCAGCAGACCAGCTTCACCGGTCGTACCCAACAATCCGGCGCCGACCACTGCCGCCATTGCGCGGCCGGCCGGCATCTCGAAGATTTCGGGTCGCGTGCCCGGCTCGCTCTCGCGGACGCGCTCGGAGCAGAATCCGAGCAAGCCCGACAGCAGGATCGCCATAGGCGCACCGATCGGCGCGGCGTAGAAGAAATTCTGCCAGCTGAATCCGCCGACCTTCTTTCCGACGTTGTAGATGTGAAATCCGGTCCCGATCAGGCCGGTCGCCGCCGCGAGCAGATATGCGGTATCCCGCGCCCGGTGTGCGGCCGGCCGCATATCCGACGTGCCGTGCATGCTCGTGCCAAGTGTCAACGCGGAAACGATCAGCGGCGTAAACATCGCCTCGTTCTTAAACGAACCCCGGTAGTGTTCGATGCTGCTGTCGGCGAGAACCGAGGCTGCAAGCGTGCCGGCCGCGCGATTGAGGCGCCGCGCCGCGAGCACGGTGGCGGACGTCCCCGGCCGGACAGCAACGGCGCATCCTTCCCCGATTTCTCTGGGAGGCAAAGGCCCCCTCCTGAACAACGCCGCCATTGCAAGCCCAGCCAGCGCCAACCCCGCGCTCGTCAGAACCTCGTTGGTATTCGGCCGGGTCATGTGCTTTCCGAAACGGCGTAACGCGCCGCGTCCTGGTGTTTGAACGTGAGGCCGTTTCCGGGCCGGGAAGGATCGGGGCGAATACCCCCCTTGGCAGGCACGGGCGCGCCGTCGAACAGCATGTGTTCGATCCGAACATGATCGTGAAACCATTCCAGATGCCGCAAACGGGGCGACGCACAGGCGACATGGAGGTGCAGGGCCGGCGCGCAATGTCCGGACAGGTCGATGTGAAATGCTTCGCAAAGCGCTCCGATCTGCAGAAAGGCGGTTATGCCGCCGCAGCGCGTTACATCGGCCTGCTGCACATCGACCGCCTGCGCCTGCAACATGTTGCGCACATAGTCGACAGTGTAGGCATACTCGCCGGCCGCGATCTCCATGCCAGCGGGAGCGCGCTCTCGCGTCGCACGCAGGCCGACCAAATCATCAGCGGATACCGGCTCCTCGAACCAGCCAACCTGCTGTTCGGTGAACAACTCCGCAAGTTCCAAGGCCTGCTGCACGCCATAGGCGCCGTTGGCGTCCACGAACAAAACCGCCTGGTCGCCGATCGCCTGTTTCGCGACCTTGACCCGCGCGGGATCGGCGGCTGGCTCTGAACCGACCTTCATCTTGACAAAGGCGCATCCTTCATTGGCCACCCATCCCCCAAGTTGCTCGCGAAGCTCCGTGTCCGTGTAAGTCGTGAAGCCCCCGCTACCGTAAATCGGTACGCAATCGCGATAGCTGCCCAGCAGGGCGAACAACGGCACACCGAGAAGCCGCGCCTTGAGGTCGTATATCGCCGCATCGACCGCCGAGATCGCGGTTGCGGCTAGACCTTCCCGCCCGAGGTTACGGACCGCTTGTTGCATCGAGATGAATGCGGCCTGCGGATTGAATGCGTCCCGCCCTCTTACCACCGAAGCGAGCTTGCCGGCGATGAGATCGACGATCGATGCGCTAGCATATGTGTAGCCCAGTCCGACCTCGCCGCCTCCTGAAACTTCGACAAGGACAAGTGTGGTCGAATTCCAGCTGATCGTTCCGTCCGCTTCAGGCTTGTCGGTCGGGATCTCGAATGCCTGCGCGCGCACGCTGTCGATCAAGACTGCCGATGTCATAATCATCCCTTCCCGGGAAGGACGCTTGTCAGCAATTCCTTGGCACTGTTCTTCAGCACGCTCCCAAGTTCGGGTTCGGATGGAATCATGCTGACAAAATTCTTAGCGTCCTTGAGCGTGATATGCGGCGGCAACGGCGGCACGTTGGGATCGATGTAGGCTTCCAAAATCACCGGCCGGTCCGCGGCCAGCGCCTCGTCCCAAGCGGCGCCGACCCGGTCGGGGTTATCTACAAAGATGCCCTTGAGCCCGATCAGCTCGGCATATTTGTGATAGGGAAAATCGGGGATGCTCTGGGTGGACTCCGTCTTGCCGGCACCCAGCTGGATCCGCTCCTCCCACGTGACCTGGTTGAGATCTCGATTGTTAAGGACGAGCACGATCAGGTGAGGGTTCGACCATTGTTTCCAGTATTTAGAGATCGTGATCATGACGTTGAGGCCATTCATCTGCATGGCTCCATCGCCCATGCAGGCGATCACGGTGCGATCAGGATAAGCCATCTTGCCGGCAAGCGCGTAAGGCGTGCCTGCACCCAGCGACGCCAATCCACCCGACAGCGATGCCTTCATGCCGCGGCGCATCTTCAGGTCCCGCGCATACCAGTTCGCGACGGATCCGGAATCGGCGGTGATGATGGCATTGTCGGGGAGCCGCGGCGACAGCTCCCAGAACACCCGCTGCGGATTAAGCGGCTCCGCGGAATCCATGGCGCGCTCCTTCAGCATCTCCCACCACTCCGTGAGGCCCTGTTCGATCTCGCGCCGCCAAGAGGTTTCTTTCTTCTGCATCAGCAGCGGCAGCAAGGCTCGCAAGGTGGTCGCGCTGTCGCCGACCATATTGACTTCCATCGGATAGCGAAGGCTCAGTCTGCTGCCGTCGATATCGATCTGCACGCCGCGTGCGGCGCCGGGTTTGGGAAGAAATTCGCTGTAGGGGAAGGCGGAGCCGACCATCAGAAAGGTGTCGCAGCCCTTCATCAGGTCCCAGCTCGGCTTGGTTCCAAGCAAGCCGATCGAGCCAGTGACGAACGGCAGATCGTCGGGCACGGCAGCCTTGCCCAGCAGCGCTTTGGCGACGCCGGCCTGCAGACGCTCCGCCACCTCGATGACTTCATCGGTAGCCTGGAGCGCGCCCGCCCCGATCAGCATCGCAATCTTCTTGCCGCTGTTCAATACGTCGGCGGCTGCTCGGAGCAAGCCTTCTTCCGGCAGTTTCGCGGGTCCCGCGTAACCGACGCCGGTATGGGTCGCGCCATGGGCAAGCGGCGGATCCTCGTATTCGAGTTCCTGCAAGTCGTTGGGAAGGATCACGCAGGTGACTGCACGTTTGTTGTGTGCGATGCGGACCGCGCGGTCAATCAAATGGCGGACCTGCTCCGGTACGCTCGCCATCCCGACATATTCGGTGACATCCTGAAACAGGTTCTGCAGATCGACTTCCTGCTGGTAGCTGGCGCCGAGCCCACTTCTCGCCTGCTGGCCAACCAGCGCGACCACCGGCACATGATCCATCTTGGCATCGTAGAGCCCGTTCAAAAGGTGGATCGCGCCCGGTCCGGAAGTCGCATAACAAAGCCCTACCTGGCCTGTGAACTTGGCGTGCGCCGACGCCATGAAGGCTGCCATCTCCTCGTGCCGGACCTGCACGTACTCCATCGTGTCCTTGGCCTTCTCGAGCGCTACATCGAGTCCGCCGACGCCGTCGCCCGGATATCCATAAACCCGTTTCAAGCCCCACTCGGACAATCGATACCAAACATATTCGCTGACGTTCATGGGATGCTTCCTGGAAATTATGTCGTTCGAAGTCCAACGTGACCCGTTCACGAATGTTGCAACGTGTACGTTTTTTAACGCCGGGTTGCCTCGCATACGGCAGGACATCGGCAGCGGCGATCCAGACCGAAATGTCTCTAGGCAGAAAGTCTAAGGCGCCCCAGGCTGCGGCAGCAAAGGCGCGTCGCTTCGAAGCGAATTTTTTCAGGGAAAGGAACCCGGTTTCGAAACCGCCGTTACCGCTCCGGCTGGGTATTGCAGGAGCGCATGATGGCCGATACCGACGCCGCAGCTGAGCATCCCGATCAAGCCACCGTGGAGTATGATGGACCGGCCGGCGGCTGGGGATCGCTCAAGGGCATCGCGCGAATTTTCGGAAAAGAGTGGGACTCGCCGACCGCGCTCGACACGCTGAGGCGGCAGAACAAGCCAAAAGGCTTCATGTGCGTCTCCTGCTCCTGGGCCAAGCCGGCCGACTATCATGCGTTCGAGTTTTGCGAGAACGGCGCCAAGGCCACGCTTTGGGAATTGACGAGCCGCCGCTGCACTCCGGAGTTCTTCGCCAAACACAGCGTCAGCGAACTGCGCACCTGGAACGACTACGACCTCGAGCAGCAGGGCCGACTGACGCATCCCATGCGTTACGACGCCGAGAGCGACCATTACGTCCCCTGCGCATGGGAGGGAGCGTTTGCGGCGATCGGCCAGCAACTCAAATCGCTCGATCCTCAATCCGTCATCTTCTATTCGTCCGGCCGCGCCAGCCTCGAAACGTCCTACCTTTATGCCCTGTTCGCGCGGCTGTATGGCAACAACAATCTGCCCGACAGCTCCAACATGTGTCATGAGACCACCTCGGTCGCCCTGAAAAAGCTTATCGGAGTAGGCGTCGGCACCGTCGTCTACAACGATCTCAGCAATTGCGACGCGATGTTTTTCTTCGGGCAGAACACAGGCTCGAACAGCCCGCGTTTCCTTCACCCCCTGCAGGATGCGGCCAAGCGCGGCGTGCAGATCATTACCTTCAATCCCGTACGGGAAAAAGGGCTGGAGGTTTTCGTCAATCCGCAAAATCCATCCGAAATGTTGACGGGGAAAGAAACGAAGATCAGCAGCCAGTATCACCAGGTCAAAATCGGCGGCGACATTGCCGTGATGTTCGGTATCTGCAAGCATGTCTTCGCAGCCGACGACCAGGCCAAGGCAGCAGGCAAGCGCGTGCTCGATGTGCCCTTCATCGAAGCACATACTCACGGCTTCGAGGCATTCGAAGCAGAGGTTCGCAACACTTCCTGGAACGAGATCGAGGCAGTCTCCGGCTTGACCCGTGCGGAGATTGAGCGAGCTGCACAGGTCTATGTGCAGGCCGATCGCGTCATCGGAATCTATGGCATGGGTCTGACCCAGCACTTCCACGGCTTCGAGAACGTTGCGATGTTCGTCAACATGCTGCTGCTTAAGGGCAATATCGGCCGCGATGGCACCGGTATCTCGCCGGTGCGCGGCCATTCCAACGTCCAGGGTCAGCGCACCGTCGGTATTTCCGAAAAGCCGGAACTGGTGCCGCTCGACAAGCTCGCGAAACAATTCGGCTTCGAGCCGCCTCGAGAAAAGGGCATGAACACGGTTGAAGCCTGCGAGGGCATCCTGGCTGGCAAGGTCAAGGCTTTCTTCGGCCTCGGCGGCAATTTCGTCCGCGCAATCCCTGAACGCGTTGCGATGGAGCAGGCGTGGGTCAGGATGGACCTAACAGTTCAGATTGCCACCAAGCTCAACCACGGCCATCTGGTGAATGGCAAGTCCGCCTATTTGCTGCCTTGCATCGGTCGAACAGAACAGGACATCCAGGCCAGCGGCCCGCAGGCAGTCACCATGGAGGACACGTTCAGTTCGATCCAGGGCTCAGTCGGTTTGCGAAAGCCGGCAAGCGAGCATCTGAAGTCCGAACCCGCGATCGTCGCCGGCTTGGCCAAGGCAACCTTGCCAGCCAATCCCAAGGTGAAATGGGACGAGTGGGTTGGCGATTACGGTCTGGTTCGCGATCTCATTGCCGAAACCTACCCCGACGAATTTCATGACTTCAACGCCCGCATGTTCACTCCAGGTGGATTCTACCGCGGTAATGCTGCGCGGGAGCGGATCTGGAAGACCAAGAGCGGCAAGGCCGAATTCACGGTTCCGAAAACTCTTACCTCAATCGGTTTCAAGGACGCCCCCGGCCGCTACCGTCTGTTCACCATGCGCAGCAACGACCAGTTCAATACGACCATTTACGGCATGAGCGACCGGCTGCGCGGCATCGAAGGAACCCGCCAGGTTCTGCTCATGAACCCGGACGAGATCGAACGCGCAGGCTTCAAGGAGGGCCAGATGGTGTTTCTCGTCAGCGATGCCGAGGACGACATTCACCGCGAAGTCGGTCCTTTGAAGGTCACCCCCTTCAAGCTGCCCGACGGCTGTGTCGGTTCTTATTACCCCGAGATGAATCCGCTGGTGGCGCTCTCCAACCACGACCAGCAGTCGAAGACGCCCGCGACAAAATCGGTACCCGTTAAAATCCGCGCGTAGCTCATTTCGAACTGCGCGCCCTGCTGGGTTCTTTTTCAAGAGACGGATACATGCAGATCTTCCGTCCCGGCGCCAACACCGTTTCCATGCTGCTGCTGGCGTCGCTGGGCGTCCTGCCGGTCCTGGCTGTCGGGCTTGCCTATCAAGTCGTGCGCTCTCCTTACGTCACGGATCAGGACGTCACGCGCGAGCAGCCGGTACCATTCAGTCACGAGCACCATGTCGGGGGCCTGGGGCTCGATTGCCGCTACTGCCACACCTCTGTCGAGAAGGCCCGCTTCGCCGGATTGCCGCCGACCGAAACCTGCATGACCTGCCATTCCCAATTGTGGACCAATGCAGAAATGCTGGAGCCGGTGCGAGCCAGTCTCGCCGAGGACAAGCCGACCCACTGGAAGCGCGTAAACAAGCTCCCGGACTACGTTTACTTCGATCATTCCATCCATATTGCAAAGGGCGTGGGCTGCACGACCTGTCATGGCCCGATCGGTCAGATGAAACTGACCCGGCAGTCTGCCCCCTTGACCATGCACTGGTGTCTCGATTGCCATCGCAATCCGGCCGAAGCGCTGCGGCCCCATGAGGCGGTGTTCGACCCCGAATGGAGGCCGACCGGCGACCGCGACCGCTCCGGGCATGCGCTCATGGCCGCTTATCACATTGACGCGCATCACCTGACGGATTGCTCGATATGCCACCGCTGAACGAACTGCCCGTCAAGGGATCGCAATTCCTCGCCCGCAGTCGAGCGGGGCTGAGCCGGCGCCAGGCCCTCCGCCTGCTTGCGACGGGTATCGCGAGCGGCCTCGCAGCCTGCACCAAGCCGGTCGAAGAGATCATCCCCTATGTCGAGATGCCCGAACGCGTCGTCCCTGGCGAGGCGCTGAAATTCGCGACGACTCTTTCGCTTTCCGGATTCGGCCGCGGCGTCATCGTGACCTCGATCGACGGCCGCCCCGTCAAGGTCGAGGGAAATCCGCGGCATCCGGCGAGCCTGGGCGCGACCGATGTCTTTGCCGAAGCAGCAGTTCTGTCGCTGTACGACCCCGACCGCTCGCGGGTCGTTCGTGGGGATGGCGCCATCGCCTCGCCCGATGCATTCAGGCAGGCGCTGCAGGCGCAACTGCAACAGGTGCGCCAGCGCGATGGCGAAGGCTTCAGGCTCCTGACGGGCCACGTGACCTCGCCGACCCTGCTGCGGCAGATCGATGACGTTCTGCAGATGTATCCGAAAGCGGCCTGGCACTCATATGAGCCGGTCGACGAGGACAATGCGCAGGTCGGTGCGGCACAGGCGTTCGGGCAGCGGCTCCGCGTGCTGCCGCGGCTGGACAAAGCTCGTGTTGTTGTGGCGCTGGATGCCGATCCGCTAGGCCATGGACCCGATCAGGTCCGCGACGCCCTTGGATTCGCGGCGCGCCGCCAGCCGCAGAAGAGAAATTTTTCGCGCATCTACAGCATCGAGGCCGCGCCGACGTTGACCGGCGCCAAGGCCGATCACCGGATCGCGCTGCAGCCAGAGCTGATCGCCGAAGTCGCGGTGGCCATCGCGCGGACGTTGCGTGCCGACATCCGCGAGGCCTCGCTTCCTGAACCGGCAGCACGGATCGCAAAACAGGCCGCGGCCGACCTGATGTCCAACCGGGGGGGCGGTATCGTGCTCGCGGGCCGAGCGCTTTCTCCCCAGACGCACGCGCTGGTCCACTGGATCAACGCGCAATTGCAGGCGCCGATCGAACTGATCGAAACCGGCAAAACGCCGGCTGGCCGGCAGGCGGCGACGCTGTCCGATCTGGCACGCGATCTCGACGCAGGCGAGATCAGCGAACTGGTGATGATCGGCGTCAATCCCGGCTACAACGCGCCTGCCGATCTCGAATTCGCAGCGCGTTCGGCCAAGGCCGGCTTCCGCCTGCATCTGGGTCGCTACGTCGATGAGACTGCTGCAATTTCGACCTGGCACCTGCCGCAGACGCACGAACTCGAAACCTGGTCAGACATGCGATCGAGCGACGGCACGGCGAGCCTCGTCCAGCCGCTCATCCGGCCGCTGTTCCGGAGCTGGACCGATCACGAATTGCTGGAGCTTCTGTTGAACCGCGGGGATGCCTCGCCGTACGAACTCGTGCGGGAGACCTGGCAGTCGCAAGGGGGAAGCGATTTCGAGGGATGGTGGACCCGTTCGTTGCACGACGGAGTCATTGCCGGAAGCGCCCCCGCGACGATCGTGGCTACGCAATCCAAGCTTCCGGATATTGCGCCAGCCGCCGCGCCGAGCGTTGCGATGACACTAGTTCTGCGGCCCGACCCAAGCCTCTGGGACGGCACGTTTGCCAACAATGCCTGGCTCCAGGAGTGCCCGAAGCCACTGACAAAACAAGTATGGGGCAACGCGCTGGGCCTCAATCCGCTGGACGCCGCACGCCTTGGCCTCACGTCCGGCGACGTCGTCAGCCTGGAAATGGACGGTCGCCGGATCGACGCGCCTGTCAACGTGGAGCCCGGCATCGCAGATCGTGTTGCAAGTCTCAGCCTGGGGCTTGGTCGCAGCAAGGCCGGCGCGATCGGGAGCGGCATCGGCGCCAATGCGTATGCCCTCCGCACCACAGCTCATCCCTGGGCCATTCCGGACGTGAGGATCGCAAAGACCAGCCGGCGTGAGGAAATCATCATCACCCAGAACGTGGTGCGCACGGCCGAAGATGTGCGGGAGCTCTATCCGTTGCATGAGCTTTCCGAAGCAATCAGGCCGCAAGCGACGGCGTCGGAACCGAAACCAAGCCTTCTCCCTGCGCAGCCCCCGCCCGACGACGGCCACGCGTGGGCCATGGTGATCGACGCCGCCGTGTGCATCGGCTGCAACGCCTGCGTGATCGCCTGTCAGGCGGAGAACAACGTCGCCGTGGTCGGTCCGGAGGAAGTGGGCCGTGGCCGCGATATGCATTGGCTGCGCGTCGACGTCTACGACCACGGCTCGGCCGCGAACCCGAAACTCGGATTCCAGCCGGTACCGTGCATGCATTGCGAGCACGCTCCCTGCGAGCCGGTCTGTCCCGTAGCCGCCTCCGTGCATGACAGCGAAGGGCTGAACCTGCAGGTCTACAATCGCTGCGTCGGCACGCGCTTCTGCGAAGCGAACTGTCCCTACAAGGTCCGCCGATTCAACTTCTTCGGTTATGCCGACGGCGAGGAATACGCCAACCTCGGCTTCGAATCCTACCGCGCCCAGAAAAATCCTGAAGTCACGGTGCGGGCCCGCGGCGTCATGGAGAAGTGCACCTATTGCGTACAGCGCATCAGTGCCGCGCGGCGGGCGGCAGAGCGCGACGACCGCCCGATCGGCCTGGACGAGGTCAAGACCGCCTGTCAGAGCGCCTGCCCGACCAGCGCCATCACCTTCGGAGACCTCCGTCAGAATGATTCGGCCGTCAACCGGCAGAAGACCGACCCGCGCCATTATGCGCTGCTCGAACATCTCGGGACGCGCCCGCGCACCACCTACCTCTCGGATGTTCTTAACCGCGCGCCAGGTTTCGACGAGGATGCGACATGACCGCCGTGTTCGAACAAAGCGCACCATCTCCGCATCGCTGGCTTGCGGCCTCGCGTGCAAGCGACGTTGAGATTACGCAGGCGGTTGCCGAGCCGCTGTTCGCGCCTGCCGGCAAGGCGTGGTGGCTCGCGTTGCTGGCCAGCCTTCCGTTTGCGCTTTGGTTCTTCGGCTCGATCGGCTGGCTGTTCTATCAGGGGATCGGCATCTGGGGCGTCAACTCCACCATCGTATGGGGGGTTGCGATAGCAAATTATGTTTGGTGGATTGGAATCGGCAACGCCGGTACGCTGATCTCGGCGATGCTGCTCTTGACGCGGCAGAAGTGGCGGAATTCGATCAACCGTTTCGCGGAAGCGATGACGCTATTTGCGGTCGCGATCGCCGGTATCATGCCGATTGTTCATCTCGGCCGGCCGGTCTACGCCTATTGGCTCGCGCCTTATCCCAACACGATGGCGCTCTGGCCGCAGTGGCGGAGCGCGCTGGTCTGGGATTTCTGGGCGATCATCAGCTATCTCCTGTTTTCGCTGCTGTTCTGGTACGTCAGCCTGATCCCCGATCTTGCGACCATGCGCGACCGCACAAGGTCGCGCATGGGGCAGCTGTTATACGGGGCCTTCGCATTGGGCTGGCGCGGTTCGGCCGCGCACTGGCGCCGCTTGCAGACCTTGCACACCACGATGGCCGCGCTCGGCGTTCCTCTAGTCTGCTCGGTGCACTCGATCGTGGGACTCGATTTTGCGGCGAGCCTGATGCCGGGTTGGCAGGAGAGTATCTTTCCGCCGTACTTCGTGGTCGGCGCGATGTATTCCGGCTTTGCAATGGTGATTGTGCTCGCGCTCGCCTTCCGCTGGGGTCTCGATCTGCAGGCGATCATCACGCGGCGACATTTCGAAGTGATGGCCAGGATCCTGCTGACGGCTGCGATCGTTATGGGCTACTCCTATGCGACTGAATGGTTCATGGGATGGTATGGTGGCAAGCATAGCGATCGTGGCCTCGTCGCCTTCGAATTCACCGGCACCTACGCGCCGCTGTTCTGGGCGATGCTGTTCTGCAATGTGGTGCTGCCGCAGGCGCTGTGGTTTCCAAGGGTGCGGCGTTCGCTGCCGGCGCTGTTCGCGATTGCCATCGCCATCAACATCGGGATGTGGTTGGAACGGATCCTGATAGTCTGGAATACGCTGTCGCATGACTACATGCCGAGCCTGTGGCGTACCTTCCATTTCACGTTCTGGGACTGGTCGTTCCTGATCGCACCGCTCGGCCTGTTTGCCTTCGTGTTCCTGATCTTCGTTCGCATCGTGCCGGCGATATCGATGTTCGATATGCGGGAACTCGCACACCGGGAGGGCGCCGCATGAGCGGTCCGCTGCTGGCGGAATTTCGTGCCCCGGAGACCCTGCAGGATGCGCTCGGCCGCATAAAGCAGGCGCGCCACCGCGTGCTCGATGCCTTCACGCCCTATCCTGTGGAAGGCCTCGCCGAAGAATTGGCCGTCAAGCCGTCGCGCATTCGCCCCGCCATGCTGGCGGGCGGCCTATTCACAGCCGCGCTCGTGTTCGGTCTGCAATGGTACAGCGCCGTGATTGATTACCCGATCAATAGCGGCGGCCGGCCACCGAATTCCTGGCAAGTATTCTGGCTGGTGCCGTTTGAGGTCGGCATTTTTGCGGCAGCGCTCTGCGGGGTCATTGCCTTGCTGCAATCATGCGGCCTGCCCTGTCTGCATCATCGACTGTTCGAAGTTCCGGGTTTCGAGCGCGCAACGCAGGACCGATTTTTCCTGCTCGCCGCCGCCGAGCCGGGCGACGAAGCGGTGCGCAATCTTCGTCAAGTTCTCGAATCCTCGGGCGCGATTGAGGTCACGGAGGTACGCCAGCCATGACCTTCCGCGTTCTTTTCGCCCTTGCCGTCCTTCCGTTGCTTACGGCCTGCGGCGACCATTCGATGACGCAGCAAAGCCGTTACGGCACCTATAAGCCGGCCGCGCTGTTCTCCGATGGCACCGAGGCGCAACCCTTGCCAGCGGGGGTGGTGGCGCAAGGCGATCTCGACCGCGCCAACCAAGCTTCACACCCGCCGGCGGTCGACGCGCAGCTCCTGGCGCGTGGGCAGGAGCGCTACGGCATTTTTTGCTCGCCCTGCCACGGCATGTCCGGCAGTGGTAACGGCATGGCCGTCCGTCGCGGGTTCCCCGCTCCGCCTTCCTACCATTCAGCCAAACTGCGGGCTGCGCCGGCGCAACACTTCTTCGATGTCATGACCAGGGGATATGGCGTGATGTATTCCTACGCGTCGCGGATCGAGCCGCGCGATCGCTGGGCGATCGTGGCCTACATCCGCGCACTGCAGGAATCCCAAAACGCAAAGCTTGCCGACGTTCCGGAACTCAGGAGCAGGCTGCCATGAGCACGGCGGTAGCAAGGCTTGCCGCGCGCAGAGCCGGTCACTGGCCGCTTGTAGTCGGTATCGCCATGCTGCTCGGCATCGAGGCTTTGCTGCCGATCCTCGGATGGTTGATTCCGGTCGAACCGCTGCTGCGCGGCTGGCTCGTCGTATTTGCGATGTTCAGCTGCGTTCCGATCGGTAGCATGACGTGGATGATGATCCACCGCCTGACCGGCGGCGAATGGGGCCGGGCCGCCGCGCCGGTGCTGCGTCCCGCCGCCGCAATGAGCCCGGTGGTGATCCTGTTGTTCATTCCGGTGCTGGTGGGGATTCGTCACATCTATCCCTGGGCGGCCGATTCTACCGCGATCCAGGCCGACGTCGCGCGTTGGTATCTCAATGGGCTGTCGTTTCTGATCCGCGGGGCGATTGCGCTGGTCGGATGGTCGTTGCTCGCACTCGCCTTCGCCGCCGGATCGGGAAGCCGTCTGCTGGCGGGACTGGGACTGGCGTTCTTCGGGTTGTCCATCAGCCTCGTCGCGGTCGACTGGTACCTTTCGCTGGAGCCGCATTACGTGGCCACCGCCTTTGCTGCCATGATCGCAACCCAGCAATTGCTGGTAGCGCTTGCTGTCACGGCCTTGATCGGTCCGCCCGCTATCGAGCGGAAGACCGCGGGCGATATCGGCGGGCTCATGATCGCGACCCTCCTCGGCGTCGTCTATCTCGAATTCATGACCTTTGTTATCGCCTGGTACGGAGACCTGCCGGACAAGGCGGAATGGTTTCTGAGGCGGACCGGCACCGGCTGGCTCGCCATCTTAGTCGCGGCGCTGATGATCGGCGCTCTCCTGCCGTTCGCGATGCTGATGTTAAAGGCGGTCCGCTGCAGCCGCCGCGGTCTGCGCGTCGCTTCCGCGATGATCCTCTTTGGGACGGCGCTGCATTTTGCCTGGCTGCTGGTGCCGGCCTTCGACGATCAGGCCGCCGTTGTCGCAGTTGCCTGCGCCGGCGTTGCGATACTGTTGTTCGTTTCACTCCTGATTGGACCGCCGCTTGCCCGGCTGCTGGAGGGTCGTCATGGCGAGTGAAGAGATGGGCGGCCGAGCCATGCCGCAGGCGCCCGATGTTGCGACAAGCATTGTGATCACGGCAGCGGCCGGCTTCCTGGCCTTTGTCATGGTAATGATGACCGTGCTGCTTTTCTATCTTAGGGCCAGTGCTCCCGACGCTTTCCGGCAAGCGATCGAAAATCCCTTTCCCGCGCCCGCACTACAGAAAAGGCCGCAGGACGATCTGAAGCGCTTCGCACTAGAACAACGTATGTCGCTTTTGGGCTACGGCTGGGTCGACCGCTCGAAGGGCCTGGCACGTATTCCGATCGATGAGGCGATGCGGATCGTCGCGGCAAGGGGCGGTCATGCCTATGACGCGCCCGATCCCGTGGCGAGCGGATCGAACGCCGGCGATCCGATTGGATCACGGCCATGATGGGCGCCGTCCTGTTGGTCGCGCTTCTGCTGTGGCCCGCGGCCGCGCTGGCCGGACTGACCGAGACGCAGATTGGGCAAGTCGCGCTGGCACCGCCGGCCGGCGCGGAAGTGCCCATGGCGCTCGTGTTCAAGGACTCCAACGGCCGCAATATAACGCTCGGCGACGCCATCGCCGGACGCCCGACACTGTTAGTGCCAGCGGATTTCACCTGCACGCAGATTTGTGGACCCGCGCTATCCATCGCCGCCGCCGCTCTCGGCCGGACCGGACTTGAGCCCGGTCGTGATTACAGCCTCGTCGTGGTCGGCATCGACGCCAAAGACAGCATCGACGATGCGCGGCGCTTTACCTCGGGTCAGGTCGGCGGCCCCGGCGTCTCCGTGCTCTCGGGCAGCGATGCGGCTATCCGGTCCCTGCTGGCTGCGATCGGTTACCGCTTCCAGCGCGACGCCGCCAACGGCGCGATCGCCCATCCTGCCGCCTATGTCACGCTCACCGCGGACGGCCGGATCTCTCGCGTGCTGTCGAGCCTGGCTTTGCAGTCCACCGATCTCAGGCTCGCGCTGATCGAAGCCGGTGGCGGTCGGATCGGCGGACTAACGGGCCGAATCGCGTTGCTATGCTACGGCTTTGACGCCGTTCACGGCATTTATACCCGACAGATCGCGACACTGCTTCAGATCGGCGGCGGACTGACCGTGGTGATCCTCGCGTCCGCTCTGGGCTTGATGTTGTGGCGATCGGCCAAGCGGGGAGCCTCGGCATGAATTCGGCCTTTAGCCTTCCCGAGGCCAGTACCCACGCCGTGCGGGTCGATCATATTTTTTATGGCCTGCTGGTCCTGTCCGGACTGACCATGCTTCTGGTGTTCGCGCTCGTCGTCGTCTTTGCAGTGCGCTACCGGCGCGGATCTACTGCGAGACGAGGCCCGCTTCCAGAGATTGTCAGCCGCGAGTTTGAAATCGGCTGGACCTCGGCCACGCTCTTCCTGTTCGTCTTTCTGTTCTGGTGGGCCGCCTCTGTCGATCTTTCCAGCCTGTCGGTTCCCGCCAATGCACTCGAGATGCACGTTGTCGCCAAGCAATGGATGTGGAAGACCCAGCACTCTAATGGCGCACGCGAGATCAACGCCCTGCACGTTCCCGTGGACCAGCCGGTGCGGCTGGTGATGACCTCGCAGGACGTCATCCACTCGTTCTTCGTTCCGGCGTTCCGCGTCAAGCAGGACGTGCTGCCGGGGCGCGACACCGAAATCTGGTTTCGGGCGACCAAGACCGGCGTATTTCCGCTGCTGTGCGCCGAATATTGCGGCACCGACCATTCCATGATGCGCGGGCGCATCGTGGTGATGCGCCAGGAAGACTATGCCGACTGGCTGGCCAGGCAGCCGGAAGGCGATGATCTCGCGCATCAGGGCGCCAAACTGTTCGTGGCGCAGGGATGCTCGGGGTGTCACGCCGAGTCCTCCAGCGTTGACGCGCCGAAGCTCGTGGGCCTGTATGGCCAGACCGTCAACCTCTCGGACGGCAGGCAGGTCAAGGCCGACGACGGCTACATCCGTGATTCCATCTTGCTGCCCAAGCGCGACATCGTGGCAGGCTACGAGCCTATCATGCCGAGCTTTGCAGGATTGCTCGACGACGGCGAGATCCAGAGCCTGACGGCATACATCCGATCGCTGGCATCGCAGACGGAGAAGCAAGCAGACGGAGAAGCAAAATGACCGACGCGTTGATGGTGGGCGATTTGCCGTTACCGCCTAGACCCGACTATCTCCGGCACGAAACGACACTGACATCATGGCTGACCACGACGGATCACAAACGTATTGCGATCCTCTACGCCATCACCATCACCATTTTCTTCTTCATGGGCGGCGCGGCGATCACGCTGGTTCGCCTTGAGCTGTTGACGCCGAACGGCGGGCTGCTCACTTCGGACGCTTACAACAAGCTGTTCTCTTTCCACGGTATTGTTATGGTATGGTTTTTCCTGGTGCCATCGATACCGAACACGCTCGGCAACTTTCTGCTGCCGCTCATGATCGGCGCACCCGACGTCGCGTTTCCTCGACTGAATCTTTTCAGCTGGTATCTCACCATCGCCGCCGGCGCCTTCACCGTCTACGCGCTGATTGCCGGGGGCGTCGATACCGGATGGACCTTCTATACGCCCTACTCGACCATGTTCTCCAACAGCCACGTGTTAGCTGCCGCAGCCGGCGTGTTCGTCGTCGGCTTCGCCAGCATCGCGACCGGGGTCAACTTTATTACTACGACACATATGTTGCGCGCGCCCGGCATGACCTGGTTCCGGCTGCCTCTGTTCGTATGGGCGATTTACGCGACCTCGATCATCATGGTGCTTGCCACTCCCGTGCTGGCGATTTCGCTGCTGCTCGTGATGGCCGAGCGATGGCTCGGCCTGCCGATCTTCGATCCCGCTCATGGCGGCGATCCGATCCTGTTCCAGCATCTGTTCTGGTTCTACTCCCACCCGGCCGTCTACATCATGGTGTTGCCCGCAATGGGCGTCATTTCCGAGATTATCCCTTGCTTCGCACGCCGCCGCATCTTCGGCTATGATTTCATGGTCTATGCAATGATCGCGATTGCCGGGATCGGGTTCTTCGTGTGGGGACACCACATGTTTGTGTCCGGCCAATCGCCCTATGCGAACCTGGTCTTTTCATTCCTGTCCTTCATTATCGCGGTGCCTTCCGCGATCAAGGTGTTCAACTGGACAGCCTCGCTCTATCGCGGTCAGATCAGCTTCGAGGCCCCGATGATTTATGCGCTCGGCTTCGTCGGGTTGTTCACGACCGGCGGCCTCTCTGGCCTGTTCCTCGCCTCCATCCCGGTCGACGTCCACGTCACCGATACCTATTTCGTCGTGGCCCATTTCCACTACATCATGGTCGGTGGATCCGTATCGGCCTTCTTTGGAGGCCTGCATTTCTGGTGGCCGAAGATAACCGGAAAACTGTATCCGGAATCCTGGGCCCGGTTTGCGGCTATCCTGATGTATGCCGGATTCAACATGACGTTCCTGCCACAATTCTTCGCGGGCTATCTCGGCATGCCACGGCGGTATCACACCTACCCGCCTGAGTTTCAAATCTACAACGTAATGTCCTCATCGGGCGCGGCCGTGCTCGCCGTCGCTTATTTGCTCCCGCTCGGCTATTTCGCGTGGTCGCTCTATTACGGCAACCGCGCGGGCAACAATCCATGGGGCGCGACGGGCTTGGAGTGGACCACCACGTCTCCGCCGCCGCCCGAGAATTTCGATCGCCAGCCTCGCGTCGATCATAGCCCTTACGATTATCACGCCGAGGGACAATCGGCGGGCCTGGATCCGCCAGAAGTCCAGAACGCGCGGGAAGTTCGATGACGGACACAGCCGCACTGCTTAGAGAGCCTTGGGAATATTTCGAACGGCAGCGCGACGCCGGTAAGTTCGGAATTTGGGTGTTTCTTGCCAGTGAAGTGCTGTTCTTCGGCGCACTGATGTTGACCTATACGGTGTGCCGGGTCGATCATCCCGATGCCTTTGCCGCCGCCGGGCGCCAAACCGACATCTGGTACGGCACCATCAACACGGCAATCCTCTTGACCAGTAGCCTTACAATGGCCGTGGCCTCGCAAGCGGCGGCCGCAGGCCGCGATTTTCGCCGCCTGGTTACATCGTGCCTTGCATCGACCGCTTCGTTCGGAGTTGCCTTCCTGTTGCTGAAGGCTTTTGAGTACAAGGAAGACATCGATAAGCACTTGTTGCCGGGCGCACAATTCGCCTTGCACGAAACCGGCGCGCAATTGTTCTTTGGGTTCTACTGGCTCATCACCGGTGTTCACGCCGTTCACCTCACCATCGGCATCGTGCTGGTGACCAGGCTGGCTTTACTGGGTTATCTCGACAAATTTCAACTCGACAAAAATCCCGAGATCGAGGTGACGGGACTGTATTGGCACCTCGTCGATGTTATCTGGATCTTCCTTTATCCGCTAATCTATCTGCCAGGACGGGTCTCATGAGCACGGAGAATGCGGAGCCGCGCTTCAGCGTGTGGAGGCTGTGGCGCCGCAATGGCCTGATCTGGGCCGCACTGCTGCTACTGCTCCTTCTCAGCCTTGCACTCGCCTATGTGCCCATGGGGTTCTTCACTCCGACCGCCGGCATCGTGATCGCCTTCGTCAAGGGCGGTCTCGTCATCCTGCTCTTCATGGAACTGGGGACATCGATAGCCCTGATTCGCCTCGCCGCCGCGGCGGGCGTCGTCTTCCTGGCAGCGCTGTTCGCGCTAACGCTGGCTGACGTGCTGTCGCGCCTTGGCACGTTCTGAACGCGTACTTCCCATCGACGAAGCAAAACAGAATCACCCGAGCCTTGAGAGAGAGGCGCAGCGGAACCGGAACCCTATAGCTTGGTTTTTCCCAGAGACCGAGGTAGAAATGCCCAAAAGCATTCTAGGCACCATCAGAGATCATTCGCTGACGATTGCGCTATTCGCGCTGTTTGTCGTCTGCGGAATCGGTGCGGGGTATTCCGGCTGGCTTGAACAGAATCGGTTGTTGGCCGCGCATCATCGCGCCGGCATGGAGCTTTGCGCATTCCTCCTTAGCGGCTCGTTCATCGAGAGCCTATCCGTAAATTGGCAGGCAGCGATTCTCCAGATAACAACGCTGGTTATATTCAGCGGCTTTCTCTACCAGCGCGGCGCGCCCCACTCCCGAAACCCACAAAGAAGGCGGCCAAGCAAGAAGTATCCTTTTGGCATCGTGAATTGGGTTTGGCGCCATTCGCTCTCTTTAGCGTTAGGCACGCTGTTTCTCGTCAGCTTTGCGGTTCACGCCTTGTCTGGCGCCACGGCGTATAATGAGGAGCGCCTGCTTCAAGGCCAAACACCAATTGCCTTCAACGCCTACTTGACCACGTCGAGGTTCTGGTCCGCCAATTTCCAGACCTGGCAAGCCGAATATCTCGTGATCGCGGTCTATCTTGTTTTCAGTATTTTGCTACGGCAGCAGGACTCGGCGGAATCCAAGCCGCCCGGAGCCGACAACAGAAGCACAGGCAAGCATAATGACTAACCGTCGGCCCACTTCTCGAAACAAATCGGCGGTTATAGGGAACATCCGGTGCTTTTCAGCGTCGAAAGATATGCTTATCCATCATCCGGAAAACTCCCTAATACCGCCACGTTCCATCGGCGTGACGCGGCTGAACTGCGATGGACGCCTGGGTCAGCGAGAAGTCGCCGAGGAATGCGCCGTCGCGCTGGTTTATGATGGAACAACCGCAGCAGTGATGATGGCAACACCGTCCGATCTTCGCGATCTCGGGATCGGTTTCAGCCTGACCGAAGGCATCATCGGGACCCCCCGCGAAATCCAAAGCATCGAGGTCGTCCCGGGTTTCGACGGCATCGAATTGAGGATGTGGTTGACGCCGGACAGTGGCCGGCGGTTCAAGGAACGGCGACGTCGGCTAGTCGGACCTACCGGCTGCGGTCTCTGCGGAATTGAAAGCTTAACCGAGGCCGCACGGTCCTGCCCGAATATAAGCCGCTCAATTTCGCTTAGGCCCAGCCAGATTGAAGAGGCGGTCGCCGCGCTTGCCACCGCACAGAGCCTCAATCGGACCACCCGGGCCACACACGCGGCCGGATTCTATTTGCCTCGTGAGGGCCTAGTCGCTGCCCGCGAGGACGTGGGGCGGCACAATGCGCTCGATAAACTAGCTGGCGTCCTTGCTTCCGAAGACATTGCGGGCGGTACCGGCGCCGTTGTTCTCACCAGCCGGGTTTCCGTCGAGCTGGTTCAGAAGGCGGCAGCGCTTGGGTCCTGCATCCTTATCGCTATTTCGGCGCCAACCGCACTTGCCGTGAGGACGGCCGAGGCCTGCGGGATTACGCTGGTCGGAATTGCTCGGGGTTCGGCCTTCGAGGTATTCAGCCACCCTGACGGAATCTGCGGAATGTGAAAGGGAGCTGGAGCTCGATCCCGAGTTGCAGCGTGCTGCCGGACCGGGGAACCGCGTGTCGACAGATCGCTGATTTGCCATCGACACTGCGACGAATAGTAAGACGAGGGGCCCCTGCATTCGCGCGACCCGCAACAAGTGTCAGCTATCGCCCCTGATGATCAGCGCGGGAATCGCGCTCGCTGCACCAATACGACCCCACGCGCTCTCGCGTGGTCGATGATCGAATATTGCGACGCGCATAAGCGCGTGGCCTTGAAGAGAAATCGCGACACGAATTTGGCAAACTTCGCTGACATTGTTTGCTCCTCTATGATTCAAAGGACGCTCCATGCGCGCCTCTGAAAGCGAGTTCGGAGCGTTTCGTCAGATGTTTACGCTATCACGCCAAGTTGAAAGAATAGAAATCGGGCCCGCTGCGGTGCTGGCCGTCTGGCTGCGATTTGCGCGGACCGGTTCCATGTTCACCCTGCCCGATTACCAAAAGTGAGGTCCCGGCAACTCAATCGGCGCCGGAAGGTCGCACATTGGGTCGGAAACAGACCGCTGGACACGGTCAAACTCACAATCTCACCGACGGCAAGCGCCCTGTTCGCACCTACTTTGATTCTATGATGACTCTGCTAAAACCGACGAAATCTGGCCTTTGCGACCCGACGCCGTGCGATGGACGTCAACCACCCGCCCGTTCGAGAAAGCGCCTTCGTTGCTCTTCCTTCGAGAGGTGCGGGAAGAACTTGATGATGCGAGCACCGTTTGCGTGGAGATGTCTCTCCAAGTCCACGATCGAACGATACCGGCTGCGCCAAACCGCCTGCTCGGCGAGCAAGCTATCCGGGAGCCCCTCGCTGCGGAGAATCCCCGGATGGACGCGCGGGATCAGCATTTCCTCATAGTAAGATCGATTGAAGATGCCGATCCGCCCGCGTTCCAATGCGCATCATTTCTGCTCTACGCTCAGCGCTTCGAAGCCGGAGATCACGTCGAACAGTTCCTCGTCGATCCCACTTTGGCGCAGGCGATGGAATGCCCCGTTGAGGTCTTCCAGTAATTCGTCGATGTTCTTGTCGGCCCGTTGCATGGCCGCCAGTCGACTCGCATTTTCGCTCGATAGCGATTCGGCGCATGCGCGGAAGATGGAAATGAAAAGATATTCACGAATGAGCGCCCGCAAGGTGGCGGTTGTGTCACCCATTACTTCGGGCAAGTTTCCCGTCGGCCAGGGAAGTCCTACCAGTTTCTCTCGCCAACTTTCGTCCAGCGGGAGAAGTCGCTGACTGACCGGCGTATAGGCCGCCCGGGAGGTCGGTCGGTTGTAGAAGAGGTGAAGTTCGGTGAATTCGCCCTCCCTATGGCGCGCCTCGCATTCCACGAGAATCTGCCCGACGAGCTGCGTGATGCCCTTGACGGAGTTCGGCACGGTGAAGACACCCATCAGCGGCAGGCCGGCGTCGGTCAGGCGGGCATGAGCGCGCTCACCGACGGCCCAGACCCGGTGTTTGCCAGGCATAGCGGCGAGGCTCTTCACGGCATAATCAGTTACCATGTCGTTAAACCGGCCCACCAGTCCCTGGTCCGAACCCAACACGACCGCGTCGAGGAACCTCGGATCGGGTCGTCCTTTGCCCTCTACGACCGGCGCGGTCGGCGTGCTTTTCCGGAAACAGATGCTCAATCCGAGCTCCACGCTGCGATAGTAGTCGCCCAATGCGCGCACTGCCTGCTCGTATTGGCTTATGTTTGAGGCAGCCATGGCTTTCATCGTGCGAACGACGGTTTGCAGGTCGCCTGCACTGTCAATTTTGCGTCGCAGGCTTGCTGTAGTTTCGCTCAAGACTGCTCCTTAGATGCCGACTTGGGCTGCGGTTCGGCCTCCGTAGGAGCCTCCGGCTTGGATTCGCGCTGAGGTTTGGGCTCGTTTTTTGCGTTCGCTTCGGCTTCAGACCCGGCCTTGGCTTTGAGGTTGGAATCCGGCCTGGACTGAAAGCGCATGAGCGCATTGCGGGCAATCTGGACAATTGTTGCCCGATCTTCGTCGCTCATTGTATCGGCGGTATTAAATCGCGCAGCCAATTCTGACCGGGTGCTCCCCGCCGCCTCTTGCACGGCGTGCTCGGCGTCCGTCATCTGGTCGATCGGCACCCTTTCGAAGAGCCCCGCGGTCAACGCGAGCAGGACGGCGATTTGTGCAGGCACGGATACCGGAGCGAATTCCGACTGTTTCAGACAGGCGCGGATTCGCTGTCCATGTTCGATGATCTTGCGGGTGTCTTCGTCCAGGCGGGCGCCAAACCTAGCAAAGGTCTCGAGTTCCTCAAACTGCGCGTAGGCGAGTTTGAGGTCACCCGCCACTGCGCGATAGGCCGCCCGTTGCGCCTTGCCACCGACGCGCGAGACGGATCTGCCGACATCCACCGCGGGCAGCACCCCCAATTCGAACAGCGACGGCGAAAGGTAGATCTGGCCGTCTGTGATTGAGATGAGATTGGTCGGAATATAGGCGGAAATGTTCTGCGCCTCCGTCTCGATGATGGGGAGTGCAGTCAACGAGCCGCCGCCGAGTTCCGGACGCAAGTGGGTAACGCGTTCGAGCAGGCGCGAGTGGATGTAGAAGATGTCGCCGGGGAAGGCTTCGCGACCGGGCGGCCGGCGAAGCAGCAGGGAAAGCTCGCGATAGGCACGGGCGTGCTGCGTGAGGTCGTCGTAAACAATCAGTACATCGCAGCCCGCTTCCATGAAATGCTCCGCGATGCTGGTCGCGGCGTAAGGAGCGATGTAGGCAAGACCTGGCGGGTCGTTACCCTCGGTCACTACGACGATGGTGTGATCCATCGCGCCCTTCTCCCGCAGGACCGCGATGGTCTTTGCCACGGCGGAAGCGCGCTGACCAATGGCACAATAGACGCACACGACATTCTGACCTCGTTGGTTGAGGATAGTGTCGATCGCAATGGCGGTTTTTCCCGTCTGCCGGTCACCGAGAATGAGCTCGCGCTGACCCCGGCCGATAGGAATGAGCGCATCGATAACCGTCAGTCCGCTCTGGAGCGGCACGGTGACGGGTGCACGGTCCATGATGGGTGCGGCGGGGCGTTCGATCGGCAGGCGCTTGCTCGTGACTACCTGCCCCTTGCCATCGAGCGGCCGACCGAGCGGGTCGATAACGCGCCCCAGCAACTCGTCGCCAACGGCCACATCCATGACCCGGCCCGTGCGCTCGACCTCATCGCCGGCGTGCAGATGCCAGTATTCGCCGAGCAGAACAACGCCGATCTCGTCCTCGTCCAGGTTGAAGGCAATGCCGAGCACATCGCCGGGAAACTTTACCAACTCCTCAAAGCCTACACTGGGAAGGCCGGAAACCTTGGCAATGCCGGTGGCGACGCTGATGATCGTACCCACCTCACGTGGCATCAGTCGCGGTGTGAATGCCTCCCGCACCTGGCTTATCCCTGCAAACGCGCGGTCGAAGACACTCCGCAAGCTTTCAGGAGCAATGGTCATTGGCTCTTTATTCCGGGCTTGGGCTCTTCAGATTGAGGCGCGGCTTTGATTTCTGGCTTCCGATCGGCCTTAGCTTCCAATTCAGGCTCAGCCTTGGCTTCCGGCTGAGGCTCGGTTTCGGCTGCAGACTTGCGCTCAGCTTTGGTTTCAAGCTTGGGCTCGGCTTTGGCTTCCGGCTGAGGCTCGACTTTGGCTTCTGGTTTGGCTTCAGGTTCGTTCTTCTCCTTCAGAAGTTCGTCGACGCCCTTTTCCAGCGACGCAAGGTAATCCGCGATGCTCCAGGCTACTTTTTGCCCATTCGCGGTGAGTTCGATCCCGCTGACCAGGTCCGGCGCGGTCTCGAAGCGGACACAGATATTGGCCGAGAAGGTTTCGTTGAGCGCACTTTGTATCGCCGCGCGTTGCACCGCCGGCAGGTCGAACGCGCTGCGCACCACCGCGGGATCCGACGCGGACTCAAGGGCTTCCGCGAGGCCGGCTTTCGCCTTGTCGTCCATCTCCCGCAACCGGCGCGTGAACACCTCGGCAAGGCGCTCCTCCAAACTCGTCGTGGCGAGATCCGTCAGCGCCTTGCGCGCGATGGCAAATACTTCCTGCCGGGTCCGGCGACTGATAACTTCGCTTAGATTGCGCGCGTCGCTTCTCAGCGTTTCCTGTCGCTTCGCGCTCAAGGCGTCGGCCGCCTGCCGCGCTTCATTAAGGAGCCGCTGGCGTTCGGCCTTCGCCTCCTCCGTAGCCTTCCTCAGGAGCGCGGCGCGCTGCTGGTCGAATTCCTCGTTCTTGTGCTGGAACTCGTCGCGCTCCTTTACGGCTTCGGCTTTTTTCGCGTCGGCGTCCGCAAGTTCCGTGGCGACCCGCTTCTCCCGCGCGTCGACGGCATCGAGGATCGGCTTATAGAGAAAGCGCTTCAGCAACCACACCAGGATGAAGAAGTTGATCGCCTGCGCACCGACGGTAAACCAATCGATGAGCATGGGCTATTTTCCCGCGGCTTGGGCGATGATATGATTCCAGAAAGGGTTGGCGAAAATGAGAATCATCGAGACCACGAAGCAGTAGATCGCAACGGATTCGATCATTGCCAGGCCCACGAACAACGTACGTGTGATCGTTGTTGCGGAATCGGGTTGCTGCGCGAGCGAACTCAATGCCGTGGCGACCGCGCGTCCTTCGCCGAGCGCGGGTCCGATACTTCCCAAGGCAATCGTCAAGCCGGCGGTGACGATTGAGGCAATTGCGATGAGCGTTATGCTATCCATTAGTATTTCCTCTTGAGCTTGGGTTCGTGCTTTAGCGTTTTGCGTCGGGTTCAGGCGCAGGCTTGCGGACGCGCGTGGCGGACGCGATGTAAACCGCGGCCAGGATGCTGAAGATGTAAGCCTGCACCATGCCGGTGAGCAGACCGAGCACGCTCATGGCGATCGGGAAGATGAAGGGGGTGATGGTCAGCAAGATCGCGAGAATCATCGTCCCGCTCATCATGTTGCCGAACAAGCGAACCGCCAGGGCCAGCGTGCGTGAAATTTCGCTGATGATGTTGAACGGCAGCATGATAACCGTCGGCTCAACGTAAGACTTGAGGTAGCCGCCAAGCCCCTGCTCCCGGATGCCGAAATACGGGACAGCCGCCAAAACGCACAGCGCAAGTGCTGCAGTGGTCGAAAGCGACCCCGTCGGCGGCTCGTAGCCGGGTATGATGGTGCACAGGCTGGCCAAGGCAACGAATAGGAAAAGAGTGCCGAGAAAGCCGATATACCTATCGGGGTGACGGAGGCCGACGTCTTTAATTTGATTCTCGATGCCGGTGACGACGATTTCCAGAAGGCTCTGCCAGCGGGAATGTTCCAGACCCGTGGAAAGCTTGCGCGTGATGAGCTTTGAACCGGCGGCCAAAACGAACATCAGTGCCCACGTGAACACGATTGTCCCGTTCAGTTTGAATAACCCGTATTGCCAGAAGATCATCTCATCGGGACTAACGCGCATATCTGGCTTCCTGTACCGGGACGCTTTGGTTATCTCCGGCCGAGCGGGTCAGCCGCGTCACCACCAGGCGCGCGATGACAAATCCAGCGAGACAAAGCAGCAGCCGCTCCCAGTGACCGCCGGAAACGAAGTAAAATCCGGCAAGGACAATGCTCATCCGCATCAACAGGCTGCCGAAGAACCAAAACGCCGGCTGCTCCGACGAAACACCCTTGCGCACCGTCCACCAGAGACCGCCGAAGAAGATGGTGCCCAGCAACATGCCCGCCGACAATGACAGCGCCAGCAGCAAAACCTCATTCATCACCATCCTCCCGTTCGTCTCGCATGGCCTTGTCTTCTTTCGCTACCCAATGCCACGCATTGAAGCAGCCGATCGCGAGCCCCGCCACCAGCAGCGCCAGCGTCCAGACATGCTTTCCCGGATAGTGCCGGTCCAGCCACAGACCGAGCGCCGCGCCGAGCAGCGTCGGAATTGCCACTGACCAGCCAATCAGCCCCATCATGCCCAAGCCGAACCAGACGCCCTGTGCTGAGTGGCGCCGCGCCCTGAGCTTGCGTGCCGCTTTCGCACCGACCTCCTCACTGAGCGCCAGCTTCGGCTTCAAGAGCTTGTTTTGAGGTTCGTCAGGCATTGTGAAACGTCGCCATGCGGCGCATGAGATCACCTTCCATTTTCGCCAAAACCGAGCGCACATTCTTCTCCTGCTCGTCCAGGTTTAGAAACTCGCGCTGCACCGCCTCACGCAATTGGCCGAGGTTCGTTCCGGCAATGGCGTTCCGGACGGAAACGAGCACGTCCGAGCCGGTCTTCACCAGCACACCTTCATCCACGGCGACGTAAGCCTCGCCGTCAATTTTCGTTTCGTAGATCAGAATTCCCGCTGTGAGCGCCGCCACGCAATCCAGTCGGTGCGGCAGGAGTCCAAACGAGCCCTCGTGCGTCTCCGCGACAATGCGGGACACGCCGGTCTTTTCGACAAATATTTGGAAGGGCAAGAGAACCTTAAGATTCATGAGCGTCGCCGGTATGTTCGAGCGTCGATTGAGATTTTGCACCAGGTATAGGATGCGGCTCTGGTGTAGCCGGTGGGGTCGGGCCGGATTTGGCTTTTGATTTAGATTCAGCCGTGGACGAGCCGGGTTTCGCTTTCCCCTTGGCTTCGCTGATCGTCCCGATCATGTAGAGCGCGCTCTCCGGATAGTCCTTGAATTCGTCGCGCAGGATCCGCTCGCAGCCGTCCAATGCGTCATCCAGGCTGACGAGTTTGCCGTCGAGCCCGGTAAACTGTTTGGTTGTAAAAAACGGCTGGGTCAGGAACCGCTCCAGGCGGCGGGCACGGGCGACGACATTGCGGTCCTCCGGCGAAAGCTGCTCAAGACCCAGCATGGAAATGATGTCCTTGAGTTGCGCGTATTGCGCGAACGTCCGCCGGATTTCCCGCGCCAAAGCGTAGTGCCGAGCGCCGACGATGCCCGGTGTGGCCATCTTGGAATTGGATTGCAGGGGATCGATGGCCGGGAACAGCCCTTCGCTTGCCCGCTTGCGCGAGAGCACGATCGACGCGGAGAGATGCGAGAACGTGTGCACGGCCGCCGGATCGGTGAAATCGTCCGCCGGCACATATACCGCCTGAATCGAGGTGATGGCGCCGGTGTCGGTATTGGCGATGCGCTCTTCCAATCTCGACAACTCGGTACCCATGGTCGGTTGATAGCCCAACCGCGACGGCATCTGGCCCATCAAGCCGGACACTTCCATTCCGGCCTGGATGAAGCGGAAAATGTTGTCGATCAGCAGCAGCACATCGCGATGCTCGTCGTCGCGGAAATACTCGGCCATCGTCAACGCTGCATGGCCGACGCGGAAGCGAGCGCCCGGCGGCTCATTCATCTGGCCGAACATCATCACCATGTTCGGCAGCACGCCGGCTTCCTTCATCTGATTGTAAAGCTCCTGCCCCTCGCGACAGCGCTCGCCGATGCCGCAGAAAATACTCACTCCCTCGTGTTGCCCGACCACGTTGTGAATCATCTCGGTGAGCAAAACCGTCTTGCCGACGCCTGCCCCGCCGAACAGTCCCGCCTTGCCGCCGCGCTCCAACGGCATGAGAACATCGATGGCCTTGATGCCCGTTTCGAAGACTTCAGACTTGGTGGATCGTCGTGCCAGCGGCGGCGGCGGCTGATGCACGGATCGCCTTTGGCAATCCGACAACGCCGCTCCACGGTCGATGACGTTGCCAAACACGTCGAACATGCGGGAGAGAACTTCGTTACCGACTGGCACTGCTAGCGGGCCGCCCGTGTCCTGCACTGCCATGCCGCGAGCGAGACCTTGCGTGGGTGTCAGCGCGATCCCGCGCACATGACAAGCGTCCAGCTGCGCCAGCACCTCGATCACGATCTGCCCCTTATCGCCAGCACGCAGAACCGAGTAGATCGGCGGCAAATGCTCATCGAACCGTACGTCCACGACGCTGCCGCGGACCGAGACAATCGCGCCGAGCGATGGGACCTTGACCGCTTCTTGTGCGAACAAATTTAGCCCTTTCGTAACGGCGAGATCGGGCGAACCAATAGCTCCATGCTCGCTAATGACGTGTCAGAAGAGGCCAACGGACAAGCAGTTGGTCAGCACCCGACGTTTAATCGTAGAAGCGAGCAAAGGGAGGTCGTTGATATGGCTCAATGGAGCGGTTAGTCAGTACGCTAATATTAATCTTTGAAGTAATTAAGAGACAGAACACGACCGCGTGAAGTTGGCCGTAACCGCGCGCTTATTGAGGCGCGACATAAGGCGCACTTTCTTGAGTTTTTCGAGACTGGAACAAGCGGTGTCGAAACTCCAAACGATAGCGACCATGGCGATGGAAATACGAGTACCGAAGATGGTGGCGTCCGCAACCAAGGCATCGATCGGACGATGGTTTAAGCGGGTCGGAGACCCGGTCAGCCTCGATGAACCGCTGGTTGAGATCGAAACTGACGACACGACGGTAGAAGTGTCAGCGTCAGCTACCGGCGTGCTCGCCGAGATCCTTTTGAGGGATGGCGAGAACGTTAAGGCAGGTACGTTGCTGGGAACGATTACAGAGTACGGAAGCGGTACCAAGGCCCTTTGTGCGCGCTGAACAGGAGGACCATCACCTCTCGGGGGCAACATGCCGGTGATCTATCGATGCATCAGGGGCTTCGCTTGCTCCGCCAACGGCTTCCGGACATCTTCAGCGATGTGTTGTCACCTCGTATGGTCAGGATCTTGGAAGACCTCAGCGGCGACTCGCGCCGTCTTGACGAGCGCATCGAACCAAACGGTTGTCTAACTTGTCAGACGAGCCTCGTTCCCGATCCCACGATGCAAATTCGCGGGAAGTTGCGGGGTTGGGCATGGCGTATTCCCCGTGCCAACCTGTTAGGCGGTCATGACGCCCCCGCAAGTTCGTCGTTCACCGCGCCGACGCCATCTTCCAGGCGTCGCCGGGCTTCTTGGACCAATGCTCTTCGATCTGCTTGATGACGCTTGCGGGAAGCGGAACATAATCAAGCTTCCTAGCCTCGGCTTGGCCATCCTTCAGCGCCCAGTCCAGAAATTTGAGCACCTCATAGTTCTGGTCAGCCGGGTTGGGTGCCAGCGGTGATCGCCCAGCTTTTCTCACGGGGCTGTCGGTTAGGATCAGGTAGAAATCCTGCACCTTGCTGAAGTCGCGCTGGCGACCGCGGCCTGGAAGGTGTCCATGTTCGGTGTCACCCGCTTGCCGGCCTAGTTGAACATGTATGGCATATGTCAGGTGATTCGATATGACGTAGGCATATTCCACTTAGCCGATGGAACCGTCGGCTTGCTGTACGACGGATGCTGAGGGAACTGCACGAGATTTTTCTCGGCCAGGATATTGGGCGTGAGCGGCATGTCTGTGTTGGCGAACAAAACCGTCTTGCTCTCGATCTGCTGGATACCTGCGCCCGATCCTACCTCTTGATAGTTGATATCGACGCCGGTCTGCTTGGCGTATGTGTCTGCCCAATCCGACAGCAGCGGATAGATCGCGGTTCCGCCGGCGCCGGTGAGGTTGGCCGCGTGAACGCCGCTTGCGATTGACATCGTTGCAGCCACCAAGGCTGCGAGAGCGTGCTTCTGCATTACATGTCTCCTTCAAGTGAGAAGCAGTTGCCCCTTGCAATATTAAATGGCATCGCATGGCAGCCGCATGACGATCGAGCGCAATGCGAGGCATCCATTCGTTTAAGCTCGACAGCCGTCGCGAGTTCCGGCTGCGAGCGTCGGATATCCGACCTTATTGCATGCTGGGGCTGCTCGAGCGCAATGCCGAGCGCACGCATGCCGATGAGCGAGAACATCACGGCGAACGGAACGATCATGGCCGCAACCATTCCAGCTCGGGCGCCGACAGGCTGCTCCACCTTTTGACAAACCAGCCGTTACAGCCACGTGAAAAGTAAGGCTCCGTTACGATGCAATTTGGCCGCCTTCGCGATCCGCGCGCGAATGAATGAAGCGCCGGGCTTCACGTAGCCGCCTAAGTCAATAACCAGCGCACCCTACTGATTGCTATGAAAGGTGTTCAAAGTTTCATGAAACGGAGGTTTGCGCAGCCGGTTGACCTCGAAGGCAGGGATAATTTGGAAAAGGAGACTAAAAAATGCGCGCCCTTTTGCTCGCGACCACGGCAGCCATCGCACTCAGCTCTGCCGCTTGGGCCGCTTCTGACAACGATGCAAACAACGCGAACCAGAATACGACTAAAGTTCGGCAAGAGCTGACCCAGATGCTCCAAAAGTCCGGATACACCGATATCCGCGTCGCCCCGACATCGTTTATGGTGAGGGCCAAGGATCAGGACGGAAACCCTGTCGTGATGTCTATTAGCCCAGACCACTTTGCTGAAATGACCGCTGTTCGTGACAGCTCCACTGGAAACAAAAACGATAGGGGCTCGAACACGGTTGGTTCGACTGGCAGCTCAGACACTTACGTGACGGTGCCAACGAGCGACGATCTCAGCTCCAAGGTGGTCGGACTGGATATTTACAACAAGGACAACAAGGATATCGGCACCATCAAGGATATTGCGCTCAACCCCAATGGGCGCGCTGCAGCCTACATCGTATCGGTCGGCGGATTTCTCGGCATGGGTGAGCACTATGTCGCGGTGAACCCGGATGCCGTAGACATTAGTTACAAGGACAACAAGTGGCACGCCGATATGAACGCCACTGCGGATCAACTGAAATCGGCGCCTGAGTTTAAATATACCGGTCGCTGGGCAACCACTAAGATGTAATGCGCTCCGCAACCATCGATGACGAGGGTCGTCCGTCAGTCGACGGAGGGCCCGCTTCGTTTTGGCCGCGCGTCAACGGGATAACGTAAAAGCGGGCTTCTAAATTCATTCCTCAAAGCCCGCGTCTCGCCCAGGTCACAGTCCAAGCCCGCGTCTTCGTCCAAAACTCCAGTCGATGCCACCATCCGATCTTGCAACGCCGTTGACATGACGGCCGAGCTGCTTCTCCAGCGACGGCGACCACGGGACAAGGCTGAATCCCAGCCCGTCATCGATCATGGCAAAGCGGCCGGAGCTGAGACTGAAACGTTGCCTGAATGTGCCATCGACCTGTTCGCCGGCAACAACGTGTCGATGTGGGAGCCCGCCGTCGACGGCGAGCCGGGCGCCGACAGCGTCGAGCTCGCGCCGCCGCAGCGTGTCGAGCAAATTGCGCGCGAGGAGCACGCGCTGGCCCTGACGCCTCGCCAAGCCTTGCTCGATCAGATGCTCGACGCGTGCCGTAACGGCTGCGCGCGCCTCTGCGCCAAAGCCGCCCAGCGCAAACGATGCGTCGTCCTTTGCGGCCAACCGGTGATCCAGCCAGGTCGCGCCGGGTGCGTTGATTTGGCGCGCGACGTCGATGTCGGAGCGCGCCACCAGCATCAAGGTTGGCGAGGCGTCCCCGGGAGCGCCGAAGCGCCGTAGCTCGACGATCCCGCCTAGGGGCGAAGCAAGCTCTAACGCCTCGATGCCTCTAAACCGGACATGATGAACGCGGCCGTCGACGCCATCGATCACGGCATAGGTTTCGCTACTCAGTTCGTCATGAAGACCCCGATCAATCAGCCGGCCGACGATCGAGGAATCCGCCCCGCCAGTCTCGATGACATAGTCACCGAGCGGCCGCTCCCAGCCGCGCCCTGCGAGCGCTTGGTGCATGGTCTTGATGATGTCGCCGCGCATGCCGAGATCGCGCAAGACCGGTTCGGCGTCCGGCCTGAGTGTCCATTGCGCGGGTCCGGCGGGAGACGCAAGACCGCTCCGTTCCAGGTGCTGCAGGCGACCGATCATCAGGCGACGGATGTGCGGGTCGTCCGCACCAGTTTGTTGCGGTCGAAGGTCGACGAATCCCGTCTCGTCGGCGCTCCTTCGGATCTCGCCGTCAAGACGGGTCCAACGGTCGGACTCCACCTCTCGTTCCAGCGCCGAGCGGATCTGGTGCTTGGGCTTCGGGCCGGGCTCGAGCGAGACCAGGTCCTCGGCCCGCGAACGCAAGCCCCGGCTGATGTAATCACGGGCGATGACGATATCGCTGCCGTCTTCCGCCACGCCACGGATCAGCAGATGGACGTGCGGGTTGTCAGTATTCCAGTGATCGATGCCGATCCAATCGAGCCGCGTGCCGAGATCGATCTCCATCCGGGCGGCGAGATCGCGGGTGAAGGCACGAAGGTCGGTCATTTCGCCAGCATCCTCCGGCGAGACAATGAACCGGAAATGGTGACGGTCATCCCGGCAGCGTTCTGCGAAGGCCCTGTCGTCCGCCTGGTCACGAGCGGCATCGAACATCTGGCCGCTCGTGCCGTCGCGGGTGACGCCGTCGCGTTTGAGATAGGAAAGATGCGGCGCTAGCGGCGCGCGACGCGCACCGAGCGATCGGCCGCGCACCACGCGGGCCTTGACAAGAACCCGCCGCTGCGAGCCGAGAAGACGGCTGCGGCTGAAGCTGCTGCGACCACGGCCAAACCCGGAGCGGCCGGACCGGCCGCCCCTGCCCCAGCCGCCAGCCTCCCCGCCCGCCCTCCTCGCGGCCCGCAGCACCTGATGGACGAATGTTTTTTGTTTGCCGCCGCCCCGATTGCCAATGCGGCCAGGCCGAATGCGCAGGTCGTCGTCGCGTTGGCTCATCGAGCGGACCCTCACGAGGCGATTTGCTGACGAGTGCCGGAAACTGTGCTGAATTTGTTTGTCTTTCGTCTTCGCGCGGCACGCGCGTCGACCGACGCCCCCGCAAGGAGACCAGCCGCGCCAATGGCTTGTCGACCGCGCGGGGGCACGATTTTTATCTTGCCATAGGTCGGTCGGCTATCCTGCTGGGTTATGCTCTCGGTTTTGATTGAGATCATGAGGGCTTGGCTCTGGATCATCACGTCATTCCTTCGCTACTTGCCGCGCGGTTTTTGCTCGCTGACGAAGAGGTTGCCGGGAGGCGGAATGAGCCCGGACAGATCGGCGCCCATGCGGTCGTTGCGCGCGAAACTCGCCTGCGGCCTGAACGCCGAGCGACTGACGCCTGAGATGTCTGATCGCTGCTCGACGAACAACGGTGCTTGCTGCCAGGAGACGTGACCGGTGGTGATGGAGCGATCGTCGGCGGGAAGCCCACCGGACAGCAGCGGTGCAAGCTTGGCGACGTAGGCTAGCGTCTCATCGGGCAGCGGCCCGCCTGTCGCTAGATGCTCCTCGTAACGTTGCGGGCCGGCGTTGTAGGCGGCGATGAAGCCGGCGGTGCCGAAACGTTCGCGCATCTCGTGGAGATACGCTGTGCCGGCAATGATGTTGTCATGAGAATCCGTGGGATCTGCGCCCAGGCCGTAGCGAACACGCAGTTCCGCGTAGGTGTCCGGCATGAGCTGCATCAGGCCGACGGCGCCTTTCGGCGACAGGGCCTTGGGGTTGCCATTGCTTTCGATCCGCATGACGGCGTGGATCCAGGATGCCGGTACGGAGAAACGGCTTGCTGCTTCGTCGACGAAAGATTGCCACGGAGCGGCGGGCCCAGCGGACGCCATGGATGCAGGTCTGGCGTGCGCCGGAACGGAGAACGAGGTCACGACGGAGGCCGCGGTGATGATACCGAAGCGGCCGAGCAGCCGCGCCATCAATGTGATCACGTCTGTCGCCGCGACGGACGGGTCCAGCTCAAATGGAAGATGTCGCCGTCGCGCTCGAGATGGAACAGGTTGGCGCGGATCGGGTGCACGAAGGACGGATCATCGATCACGAGCGCAACGTAATCGCCTGCCCGCTCGCCAGTGCGCTTCCAGCCCGCGCCGATCTCCACCTCGCCCGTGAGCACGCGATAATCCGGGGCGTTTTCGGCGTCACTCGCGACCGCCGGGATGATGTCGATCTCGCGATCAAGCGTCAGCGTCCGAACGGTGCCGCTATAGCCATTGTTCTTGCGCTTGAAGATGCCGATATGTGCCATGATTTACTCCGTGGTTGGGGGCAAGGTGAGGGATCAGCGTGTGGTGGCGCGCCAGACGAACCGGCCGTCACCGGCTTCGTCTGTCCAGAGTGGGACTGCGCGCGCGATAACGGCGGCTTTCGGCAACGGACCGAAATAGCGGCCGTCGAAACTGTCGGGTTCGTCCCAGTTCATGAGAAAGACTTCGTCGTTGCCGATGACCCGGCAGCCTTGCCAGCTTGGTAGAGGGCGGCCGCGGCCGTCGCGCTCGCGCGCTGGCGCAGCGGCGATATCGTCGACGTTGATTTGGGTGCCGATCCGGCACACGGTTTGGCCGGAAAGGGCGAGGATGCGCTTGAGCAATGGCACGCCGCGCGGCAGATAGCCGCCATGATCCAGTAGCGAGGCGAGCGACTCCGGCGGTCGCACGACTACCAGTGTGGTGACGCGCAGACAGTGCGGTGGTTTAACCGCGTACAATCCGCGCGGAACGCTTGGCGTGAGGTTCCAGACGTATTGCGGGACGCGTTGATGTCGGGCGGTCGCGCTGATGGCAGCGACTGCCATCACTCCGACGAGAATCGGTGCGAGCCGAGACTTCATGGCACGATCCTGCGGCGCTTCAACCAGGCACGATGCCGGGTGAGCGTATAGGCGCGCGGTCTTTCGCCGACGATGAGACGATTGTGAACGTGCCGCCAGTGATCCGGAGCGGCATCGGCCGGATTGATGCCGAGCGCCTCGACAGCGTCTATGGCTTGCAACACGCGTTCGACTTTCGGCCAATTTTTGATCGACAGGAGAACTTCGCCACCCGGCTGCACGAAGGGTACGGTCGTGCAGCGCTCGCTGGGCGCGACGGCACGCAAAATGCCGATCTCGGAGGAGACGGTTCCATAGTTGTTGCCCACCCAGCGGACGATCGCAAAGATGGCGTTCGGCGCGAACGAAACGCAGCGGCGATGACGATCAAGGCGAAGACTCGCCACAGGCCGACCAAAACGGACGCGCTGTTCGACGTGCTTTGCCAACCACGTCAGCTCGAGATGAGTCAGCCTGTCAGGTATGGGATCCGTAGACTGGCCAACGAAGCCTGGGGTGGCCATCATTGAGCGCACCCCTTAGCGCGATCGGTGAGCCGCAAGCCGCCCCAGGCCGGGCACCGGCTTGGCAGCGTGAATTACGCCGCTTCCCCGATCAGACGTAGATTCGCGCAACCCGATATCAGCCCAAGCTTGCACGTCTTCGAGCGTATAAACGACGCGGCCACCCAGCTTCCGGTAGCGCGGGCCGGTGCCGTGCGTGCGATGTTTTTCCAGCGTCCGGTTGGAGACGCCAAGCATGCGGGCTACCTCAGGAGTCCTGAGGTAGCGCGGAGACGAAGAAACTTTGTCGGCCATGGGATACATCCGGCTTGGATTGGCCGTCTTCGCTCATCGACGGCGTGACGGGCGCAGCATCGCGCATTTCGGGCAGCGACAAGGATGACGAAGATAGAGAGACGTAAACTGTCCATCCCCCTCAAGCGGCGCAGCTTTGCCCGGCTAATCGCCCCTGAGCAGATCGCGATAGCCGCCGCGCATGCGGCGAATAGCATCCCTGACCAGGCGAATGATTTGCGCGCGGCGGGGAGATGTCAGCCAATCGCGGCGCGATTGGTGGCGGACGAGCGGGTCGAGCAACACGGCGGCAATCTCGCGATAGCTTGCATGCTCCTGCCAACCGTCCAGGGCGCGCAGCATCAGGATCAGCCGTCGCCGCTGCTGTACGGTGAGCGGCGCAACAGCTTGACCAGGTCGAGCCCTCGCAAGGTCTCGACGTCTCTCACCGTGGCGGACTTCCCGGCTTCGTACGGGTGGTTTCACCAACCGAGATTTGCTTTCCGGATTTCGGCGGCAACCTGCTCTTCAACACGCTCGGCAATCTGGAAGTGGACGCGCGCGCCGGGCTTCTCTTCATCGACTTCCGAAGCGGCAGGATGCTGCACATCATCGGCAGAGCCAAGATCTGCTGGGATGTTCCGGAGACGACACGGTCCGCGGGAATCGAACGGCTCATCTTTCTCGACATCCAGTGCGTGTTGAACCGTGAGCACGCGTTTCCGCATGCGTTCGAATTTGCCAGCTACTCGCCGCACCTGGGAACGGAGGGCTAGGATTCCAAAATTCCCCAATAAGAAGTCTACGAACGCCCGACACTGAGGCGCCGGCTTTCGACCGGCGAACCGCCATGTCTGTCTTCGCAGACAAAGCAAGGACAAAGCGATGTTAAATCTAACCCGCCGATGCTCTCGGCATTGATTACCGTCTGAGTTTGTCGGCAGAGCAGAAACAGTGAGATTCCAGCGATCGTTTTGGCCGATATCGGCTCTCTGAAAGATTTGCCGGCCACAACAAAAAGTGGTTTGGCCACCAAGCGATATCAGTGCCAATTAACACCCGTTCCGTCTATTGATGCGATGGCGGCGTAGTGTGATGATCAGATCGGGGAAGCCTCATGGAAAGAAGGAATCTTTTGAAGTCGGTTACGTTGGCGGGATCGGCTCTTGCCGTGCCGGCCTTTGTCGCGCCCGCCCTGGCGGACGCGACGAACGCTGCCGCACCGTTGATCGAAAAGTTCGCGGCGACCTTGAGCGCGCACGACCTCACGGCATTCGCGGCGCTGTTCTCGGATAATTACGTCAACCACCAACTCAGCGCGGCCGCTCCGCCGCCGCCACCGGGCAAGTCGCCGAAGCAGGGGACGGTGGCAGTTTTTACTGCGCGACTGGCGGGAATACCCGACCTCAAGGTAGAGATCGAGGCCACGGTCGCGTCCGGCAATCATGCGGCCGCAAGCTTCGTCTATAGCGGCACCCATAGCGGCCCACTCTCGGGAGTTGTGCCTACCGGTCGCGCGCTGCGATTCACTTCCTGCGATATTTTCAGGGTTCAAGACGGCCTGATTGTGGAGCATTGGGGCATGGGCGATATCGCCGGAGTCCTGGCACAGTTGAAGGCCTGACCGGCGGTCCGGTCAAGACTTCACCTCTGTGCGACAAGAGTTACATCTCCTCGAGTGGCTGCCGGCTAAACCGACCGTATCAACCGAGGGGATCGTCTCGCGCCCGTCGATCTGATCTATGGGCCCCTCGACGAGGGTTGGGATGTCGATACCTTCAATTCGACCCCGGTGCTGATCCACGATGCGCCGCGGCCACACGAGATCGTGCTGTGGATCGGTTACGCCACCGGTCCGCGCGTCAACGCCCGCTGCAAGAAACCGGATCAGAAGGAAGTCGACGCACTCGTCGCACCCTTCGCCAGCGGTTAGCAAAACGACTTTAGCGTTGGTTTTCCGCGTTTTGAAAGCGGGCGGGATATGAATTGGAGGAGCGGTCCATGCTGTAGCCTTCAGATGAAAACCGATCCGAGAAGGAACCAACGGACCAGAACGTTTGCAAATGACCCTGCAATTGGGATGGGACTCTTCGGACGTCATGTGTCGTCGAATGTCCGCTTCGCGCCATGAGCCGCCGTTCAGTGAACGGAAGCTGGATCGGACCGCCGCTGCATTGCATGCACGCGGACGAACTGCTTCCTCGCGAAGCCCTGCCCAATCTTAGGTGATCACCTTCATTTTCACTCATGTGGCCGTACTAGCTTTCGTCGCACGGGGAATAGCGCTATGTGGTAGCGCTGCGCGACATATCCCCAGATACCCCTGGGGGCGAACAGCATGGTGACGATCGCCAGAGCGCCGAGCAAGATCAGATACCAGGTGCCGAAATCCGCAAGGTAGCGCTGCAGCGCGTAGAACACGATCACACCGATGATTGGGCCTTCGATCGTGCCCACCCCGCCGATGATGACGATGAAAATCACGTAAGCGCTCCAGTCCAGCACCGAGAACGCCGCATCCGGCGAGATGCGAGCCTTCTGCAAATAGATCAGCGCACCAATCATCCCGGTCGCGGCCGCAACCAGCACGTAAATGCCGAGTTTGGTGCGGAAGCTGTCGATACCCGAACTTTCGGCGGTCGCTTCGGAATCGCGGATGGCGAACAGCGCAAGGCCATGGCGCGATCGCAATACCAGATAGACCAGCAGCGGAGCGCCGACCGCGAGCACCAGCGCTATCCAATAGGTAATGATGTCGCGTGCCGCTGGCGAGCGGACTTCGAAGACAGCCTTCACCCATTCGATGCCGAAAATCCCGTTGGTGGCCGACGGCGGCAGCGATGTGCCAGTGCCGCCGCCGAGCTGCTTGAATTGTGCAAACACCAACCGGTACACCTCGGCCACCACCCAACTGCCGATCGCAAAATAGGGACCGCGCAGGCGGAATACCACGAATGCCGTCGGTACCGCGAACGCCGCGGCGATCAGCCCCGAGAGCACCACCGCCGCGATCGGATCGATGCCGGCGCCGATCGTCAGCGCAAACAACAGATAGCCGCCGAGCCCCACGAACGCCTGCTGTCCGACCGAGACCAGGCCGGCATAGCCCGCCAGCAGGTTCCAGCACTGCGCCAGCGCCAGCATATAGAACACGAAAATCAGATCCTGAATCAGCCCGCGACTAGCGAATGAGGGGAGAGCCGCAAAGATCAGCACAAGGGCAACGCCGGCAATCGCCAGCATCGCCGACGCCCGGGTTTTGGTTTCGATGCGATATCCCGCCAGCCCAATCAACTGTTGTCCGTCATCCTTCGCCATCATCATTCAATCCAGCGCGCGCGGAAACAGGCCACGAGGCCGCAGCACCACCACGACCAGAAACGCGATGTGGCCCGCAAGTATCTGCCATTCCGGATTCAGTTTGGCGCCGACGGTCTGCGCGAGGCCGATAATGACACCCCCGGCAAGCGTGCCCCACAGGCTGCCGAGGCCGCCGATGATCACCGCCTCGAACGCGTAGATCAGCCGTGCCGGGCCGATGGTCGGATCGAAATTGGCGCGAGTGCCAAGGTACAGTGCGGCGATCGTCGCCACCACCATCGCGATCCCCATTGCGATCGCGTAGATTCGATGGTGGTCGATGCCCATCAGCTGCGCGATTTCGAGATCGTCGGAGGTCGCGCGAAAAGCCCGGCCAAGTGCCGTGCGATAGAACAGCAGATTGAGTAGCAGGATCACCGCGATCGCGGAGACGAGCGTGAGCAGCTGCATCACGCCGATCGCCAGATTGCCGCCGAGTTCGATCGAAGCGGTCTCGATCGCGCCGAGCCGCAGCCGCCGGCTGTCCGCGGTAAACGCCTCGAGCAAGCCATTCTGAATGATGATGGACAACCCGAATGTGACCAGTAGCGGCGGTAGCAGGTCACTTCCCAGGGTCCGATTCAGCAGCATGTGCTGCAGGGCAAAGCCGGCGGCAAACATCGCCGGCATTGCCAGCAGGACCGCGAGGAAAGGATCGACACCGAACCAGGTCGCCAACGAAAGTATCGCGAACGCCGCCAGCACGATCAGATCGCCATGGGCAAGATTGACCAGCCGCATGATGCCGAAGATCAGCGACAGGCCGGCGGCGAACAGGGCATACAGGCCTCCAAGCAGGACGCCTTGAATGATCGTGCCGAGCCAATCGAACATGCTCAGTGTCCAAAATAGGCGAGGTGAACCTGTTCGCTGGTAAGTTCCGCCGGGCGGCCCGAGAGCGACACCCGGCCCTCTTGGAAGCAATAGACCCGATCCGCGACCTTCATCGCTTGCGCGACGTCCTGTTCGACCAGTACGATGCTGGTGCCGTTCTGTTTGATACGCGGTATCGCGTCGTAAATGTCGCGGATGACGATCGGTGCCAGGCCGAGGCTGATCTCGTCGCAGAGCAGCAGGCGCGGGTTCGACATCAGTGCGCGCCCGATCGCCACCATTTGCTGCTCCCCTCCGGACAGGATGTGGCTCGACGCGGCGCGGCGGCGTCTCAGCGGGGGGAACAGCGCATAAATGCTGTCCAGCGACCATATCCCAGCGACATTTCGACCGTAGCTCCCGATCAGCAGGTTTTCCTCGACCGTCAGCGAGGAAAACAGCCGCCGCCCCTCCGGCACCAGGGCGATGCCCAGTTTGAGAATATTCGCCGCGCCGAGCGCGCCGATCGACTCGCCCTCGAACCGCACACTATCCGGCTCGGCGCGGATCAGGCCGGTAATGGCCTTGAGATAGGAGGACTTGCCCGCCCCATTGGCGCCGATGATCGCAATGGTTTCGCCTGATGCAATCACAGTGTCGATCCCGTACAGCGCCTGGAAGTCTCCGTAGTAAGCCGTCAAGCCACGGGTCTGGAGCATCGGGACCGTCACGCCAACAGACCTGTATAGAATTGCCGGACCTCCGCGGAAGCCATCACCTGCTGCGGATCGCCGTCCGCGACTTTCCTGCCGAAATTCAATACGCTAAGCCTGCCGACCACCGCCAACAACGCGTGCACGACGTGCTCGATCCAGACAATGGTCATTCCCACAGAATGAACCTGCTTGATGGTCTCGATCAGTTCGAGACACTCCCCATCGGTCAGTCCACCGGCGATCTCATCGAGCAGCAGCAGATGGGGGTTGGTTGCGAGCGCGCGCGCCATCTCCAACCGCTTGCGTTCGAGCAGTGTCAGTGAACCTGCTAGGGCGTTGGCGCGCTTGAGGAGATGTAAGCGCTCGAGAATTTCCGCGCAGGACGCAGCGGCGGCGCGTTCCGTCAGCCCCCCGCCGTGGACCGCCGCCACCAGCAGATTTTCGAACACTGTGAGATTCTCGAATGGCCGTGGGATCTGATAGGCGCGTCCGATTCCGGCGATGCAGCGCTGGTGCGGCCGGACCGCGGTAACGTCGCGGCCATTCAGGCGAATTTCGCCGGCATCGGGAGCGAGCCCACCGGCGATCAGGTTGAAGAGCGTCGTTTTGCCGGCGCCGTTCGGACCGATGATTCCAAGCGCCTCGCCCGGTGCGACCGACAGATCGATATTATCAGCCACGATCACCGATCCGAAGCTCTTGCGCAGGCCCTTGATCTTCAACATGCGCTTGAGTTCAGCAACGAGACGAGCGAATCCGAACACAATCGCAAGACTGCGCCGGGCGCGTTCCGCTCGCCTCGCCCTGATTTCAACCGATCGGCTCCATTTTACCGCCGGCCGGAATGTTGGGAGCAGTCCGGTTGTCGGTGATGACGATGTCGTACTTGTTGCCGTCCTTGACCCGCCATTGCCCGCCGACCAGCGGCGTCTTGGCGACGTTTTTCGCCGCGAATGGCGGCAGGTTGGCTCCGTTCCACTGTACCTTGCCGACCACGGTATCGAGATTGGTCGCGGCGATCGCAGCCACCATGGCCTTGGCATCGCGCTGCGGCGCGCGCTTGAGCGCATCGACGGCGACCTCGAACAGCGCATGCACGAAGCCGATCGGCTGCGTCCACTGCTTCCTGGTGGCGGCCTCATAGCCGGCGGCGAGATCCTTCGCACTCGTGCCGGTGAGCGAGGATTTGAACGGATGGTTCGGCGACCACCATACTTCCGACGAAAGATTGTTGCCGTCCTTGCCGAGCGCTTCGACCGCGACCGGAAACAGGATCGCCTTTCCGATCGAGGCGACCTTCGGCCTGAAGCCTTGCTGCAGCGCCTGTTTCCAGAACGTCGTGAAGTCGGGCGGCAACACCACCCCGGTGATGATCTCGGCGTTGGCGCTCTTGAACGCGCTGATCTGCGCCGAGAAATTGTCGGTGAGATTCTGGTAGCGGCCGGGGTCGGTCAGCTTGTAGCCGCCTTTCTCCAGCACCGGCGGGAATCCGACCTGCTTGTCGCCCCAGGCATTGCCGTCTCCATCATTGGGGAACAGGCCGCCGACCGATTTGTTGGTCGGCACCTGGCCCCACATGTTGGTGAAGACCGCGATCACGTCTTCAAGGCCCCAGAAGAAGTGATAGGTGTAGTTGAAATTCTTCCATGCCGGCGGACCACCGGCCGGATCGGCCTGACGGCCGATGAACCAGGGCTGCCACGGCGCCATCGTCGAGATGCACGGCACCTCCTCGATCTCGCATTGCGTCGAAACCGGGTTCGTGGTTTCGGGCGTCGAGGCCACGAGCATCAGGTCGATCTTGTCCTGGACGATCAGATCCTTGGCGACCTGCGCGGCGCGATTGGGATTCGACTGGCTGTCCTTGACCACGACTTCCACCGGAACGGTGGAGTTGCCGAGCTTGATGCCGGCCTTGGTGGCTTCCTTGAAATTGGCGATGATGAAGTTGTCGGCTTCGGCGAACGCGGCGAGCGGGCCGGTTTGCGGGCTGACATAGCCGAGTTTGATCGGGCGCGTCTGTGCGTTGGCCGGCATCGCGAGGCCGGTGGCAAGCGCCGCGCCGGCCGCCGCCGACGATTTAAGCAATGTGCGACGATCAATCGCCGTGAGCGCGATCCTTGTCATGATGCCTCCCTGCCCGAAGAATTCCGCAAACCGGCCAGGCCCTCGGGTGAAACCTTGACCGCGCTGCTGAAATTGTTCGATATTCGAACTCACGTTCGCTTTTGGATGAGTTTCAATGACCGCCTTGACGGTGTCAATAACTCGCTGGGCCCCGTGCGCATGACGTCAGCTTCCGGTCCGCCGCCAGACGATGGTTCCGACAAGGAATTCATGAACACGCTGGCCAAGGGCCTAGCCGTCCTCAGTGCGTTCGGCAAGCAGCGGCCCACGATGACCCTGTCCGACGCCGCCGCGGTCGCCGGCCTCTCGCGGGCCACCGCGCGTCGCGTGCTGCGCACGCTGGCCCGGCTCGGCTATGTCGTCCAGGACGGCCGCGCGTTCTCGCTGACCCCGCGCGTCCTTGAGCTCGGCTTTGCCTACCTCTCGGGGCAGGACTGGATCGACCGCGCACTGCCGATGATGAAGGAGCTGAGCGAGCAATTCGGCGAATCCTGCTCCGGCTCGATCCTGCAGGGAGTCGAGATCGTCTATGTCGCCCGCGTGCCGGCCCGGCGCATCATGTCAACCGCGCTGGCGGTCGGCAGCCGGTTGCCGGCGTTTCACACCTCGCTCGGCCGCGCCCAGCTCGGCTATCTCGACAGCGCGGAGATCTGGCGCCGGCTGCGGTCGACGACCATCGAAGCCTATACGCCTTACACGATCACCGACATGCAGGCGCTGTTCGATCGCGTTCGCGGCGACCGCGAGCAAGGATTTTCCATCGTCGACGAAGAACTCGAGCGAGGGCTCCGCTCGATCGCGGTCCCGGTTCTCGACCGCACCGGCCAGGCGGTCGGCGCCATCAATCTCTCGGCGCACGCCACGCGCACCACGCGCAACGAGATGCGCGAGAAATTCCTGCCCGAGCTCAGGGCCATCGCGCAGCGAATTTCGCAGACGCCGCGGCCGGTCTGAGGAAGCAACCTGCCGGGACGCCGCAGCTTGTCAGGGCGCATCGAAAATCTTATCGTCCCAGTTCGCTTTCCGCACAATAGTTCGGATATCGAACATTGCCGTGCGGAGACCAAAAAACCGGTCGAACTCCACGGGAGGGCACAATGGCAAAAGCGACGACGACCAGGACGGCCGGGGGCAAGGCAGCCGCGGCAAAGCCGGCGAAATCGAACGGCGGCAGCGACCGCACCGCTTTCGCGCGACGGCCGGAAAATATCGGCCAGATGCAAGTTACCAAACCGCAGACTGGCGCGGAGTATATCGAGTCGCTGCGCGACGGCCGAGAGGTCTTCATCTATGGCGAACGCGTCAAGGACGTCACCACCCATCCCGCCTTCCGCAACACTGCCCGCATGGTGGCGCGCCTGTTCGACGCGCTGCATGACGATAAGCGAAAGAAAAAGCTGCTGCTGCCGACCGACACCGGCAATGGCGGAATGACGCACGCCTTCTTCAAGGCGCCGAAGACCGTGGATGACCTGATCGCCGGCCGCGACGCCATCGCCGAATGGGCGCGCATGACCTACGGCTGGATGGGGCGCTCGCCGGACTACAAGGCGGCGTTTCTCGCGACCCTCGGCGCCAACTCGAATTTCTACGATCCGTACCAGGACAACGCCCGACGCTGGTACAAATTCAGCCAGGAGCGCGTGCCGTTCATCAATCACGCCATCATCCATCCGCCGGTCGATCGCGACCGGCCGCCGAACGAGGTCAGCGACGTCTGCTGCCACGTCGAGAAGGAGACCGACGCAGGTCTCATCATCTCGGGCGCCAAGGTGGTCGCCACCGGCTCGGTGCTGACGAACTATACGTTCGTGGCTCACCACGGATTGATCCCGGTGCAGGACAAGAAATTCGCCGCGGTGTTCATGCTCCCGACCAACTCGCCGGGCGTGAAATTCATCTGCCGCACCTCTTACGAGATGAGTTCGACGGTCATGGGCAGTCCGTTCGATTATCCGCTGTCGAGCCGGCTCGACGAGAACGACGCGGTCTTCATCATGGACAAGGTGCTGGTGCCCTGGGAGAACGTGTTCGTTTATGGCGACCTCGAGAAGGCCAACAACTTCTTCCCGCGCACCGGGTTCCTGCCCCGCTTCGTCGTGCACGGCTGCACCCGCCTTGCGGTGAAGCTCGATTTCATTGCCGGCTTGCTGCTCAAGGCCACCGAAGCCGCCGGCACCAAGGATTATCGCGGCGTGCAGGCCAATGTCGGCGAGGTGATCGCCTGGCGCAATTTGTTCTGGGGACTTTCGGACGCGATGGTACGCGACCCAAAACCGTGGATCGGCGCCTATGTCCTGCCGAACATGGATCCCGGCAATGCCTATCAGATCATTGCCACGATGGCTTACACGCGGGTCAAGTACCTGATCGAGCAAACCGTCGCCTCGGGTCTGATCTATCTCAACAGCCACGCGCTTGATTTCAAGAATCCGGAAATCCGGCCTTATCTCGATCGGTATCTGCGTGGCTCGAACGGCTACAAGGCAGAAGAGCGCGTCAAACTGTTGAAGCTCCTGTGGGACTGTCTGGCGAGCGAATTCGGCGGCCGCCACGAACTTTACGAAATCAACTACGGCGGCTCGACCGAGGAAATCCGACGCTACTGCCTGTTCGGTGCACAAGCCTCCGGCAATGCCGATAAGTTCAAAGGATTCGCCGAGGAGTGCATGGCCGAGTATGATCTGGATGGCTGGAAGGTCCCCGATCTCAGCGATCCGGGCGAACTCAGCTATCACGTCATGCGGGGAGCCAAATAAGTCACAGCCCATATTCGGCAAAGGGTCTGACTTTCTTAAATCGCTCCCTCATTATGACGAACGGCCGCTTTGCCCAGAGTCCGTATTTTTCCGGTCAGACAATAAAAGACAAAAAGCCACGCGGGCATTATACCGCGTGGCCTTTGCGAGACTGTCCCCTCGGCTCTCTAGAGATTCCGTCTCGGGGCCATGGTGTGGGAGTAAAGGTGCCTGTCTAGCGCGTGACGGAATTACCCACAGTTCAGACGAACGAACACGCCTCAACCAAACCCGTCCACTTTAAACAGCGTCTTTGACAACCTTCAGGGGCGACGCCCTGACCGACTTGCTGGCTGGCTTTGCCGCGAACTCCATAGGCTCTTTCGTGAAGGGGTTTACACCGCTGCGGGCTTCAGTAGCAGGCTTGTTCACGAGCGACATTTTGACGAAGCCAGGAATGACGAACTCACCCGATTCATTCAGTTCCTTATAGCCTACAGTCGCCATCTGCTCGATTACGGCCTTTACGTCTCCTTTGGAAACCTGCGTTCCTTTTGCAATTGCATCAATCAACTGATTCTTCGTCATCTTGGCCATGATGGATTCCTGTGTGGAGGCTCAGAACAGTTTAAAGCGCATGAGCGACCGGGGGTGCGTCACTCTGTTTAAAACGCGGCAAAAGCCGCGCAGTTTGCTTCTCGTCCATACTGTGGTCATGAAGTCACCGGGCTTAAAACCTATCGCGGTCCAAAACGCAAGGAGCAGCTCGGCTTGTGTTCCTTACCTGGTTACATGTGCCGGAAGCGGGCGCGGTGCCGTCGCATTCACCGCTCCTGACCGCATCATCATTGCGGGAGCGCCCCACGCAGGGCAACGTTTCAAAATCCAGACAGGGAGACAACCCATGGCCAAACCCTTTCCTTCGAAGACCCACATCGGCAATCACATGCTGCATCCCGAAACGCTGATGCTGAACTACGGCTACGATCCGCAACTGTCGGAAGGAGCCGTCAAACCACCGATCTTCCTGACCTCCACCTTCGTCTTCAGGACCGCCGAAGACGGACAGGACTTCTTCGATTTCGTCTCGGGTCGGCGCGAGCCTCCGGAGGGGATGGGCGCGGGCCTGGTTTACTCGCGGTTCAATCACCCCAACAGCGAGATCGTGGAGGACAGGCTCTCCGTCTACGAGCGCACCGAGAAATGCGCGCTGTTCTCGTCCGGCATGGCGGCGATTGCGACCACGATCCTCGCGTTCGCCCGCCCTGGCGACGTCATTCTGCACTCGCAACCGCTCTATGGCGGAACGGAAACTCTCTTTGCAAAGACGCTTGCGGGCCTCTCCATCGCCGCAGTGGATTTTGCCGACGGCATCGACGAAGCCGCAGTCAGGCTGGCGGCGAAGGACGCCATGCGCAAAGGCCGCGTTGCGATGATTTTCATCGAAACCCCAGCAAATCCCACCAACGGCCTGGTCGATATCGCGATGGTCCGCCGCGTCGCCGAGATGATCGGCCAGGCTCAGGGGCACATGCCGCTCGTCGCATGCGACAATACGTTGCTCGGGCCAGTGTTTCAGCGGCCGATCGAACACGGAGCAGATCTTTCGTTGTACTCGCTGACCAAATATGTCGGCGGTCATTCCGACCTGATCGCGGGCGCTACGCTCGGCTCAAAAGCCATCATGAAAGACATCAAAGCGTTGCGAGGCGCTATCGGCACCCAACTGGACCCCCATTCCTGCTGGATGATCAGCCGGTCGCTCGAAACACTGAGCATCCGCATGGAAAAAGCTGACAGAAACGCGCGGCTCGTGGCGGACTATCTGCGCGACCACGCCAAGGTCGCGAAGGTCCATTACCTTGCTCACCACGACGAGGCTTCCCTCGCCGGCCGTCTGTTTGCAAGGCAATGCACCGGCGCGGGCTCCACGTTCTCGTTCGATATTGTCGGCGGCCAATCCGCCGCATTCAAATTCTTGAACGCGCTGCAAATCTTCAAGCTTGCGGTGAGCCTGGGCGGAACAGAGTCGCTGGCCAGCCTGCCAGCAAGCATGACCCACTCCGGCGTGCCGGCTGACATCCGTGAGAAGATCGGCGTTCTCGATTCCACGATCCGGCTGTCGATCGGTATCGAACACCCGTCCGATCTGATCGCGGACATCGCGCAGGCTTTAAACGAGGCATAGTTGCAGTCCTTGCGTGAAGGCAGTGCAAGAACCGACAGCGGATTTGATAGCGGACGTATTGATCCGCTTTGCACCACATGCGGCCATTCCGTAACCGCTCATTTCACGGGCTCTCGCACATGATCGGCGCAAATTCGCGCTTGCCGAACGAAATCACTCCCCTTCCCAAAGCATCGGCCCGCCGCCGACACGCAGCGCGTTCAGTTCAGCGTGCTCACACTGGTTGTCGTCGGATTTTCTTTGATCTCCCGGTGCACACGTCGTGCACACGCCGCCTTCTAACTGATTGAAAGAACTAAACTCTCGCTCCAATCCATCATGGGACGGCTGTCAACTGAGCCGCATTCGAATTCGATCCCGCGCTGGCAGGTATGTGCCACACTAAAGGTAGTGATCGAGCAGAAAATAACGCCCTTATCACTCAAATCACCCCTCACTCTGAAATCTTAAAAAATCAACAGACAAGACAATATGATAGCTGACAAGTTAAAAGCTCTCCGAGCGCGCCATTTTGGAATACGCTATTGACGCCAAAGTGCGCCGATTGCGTCACGTGGCGCCAGATCGAGCGAAGCTAGGACGCAGGAGCTGTGGCGGTGCCGGTTCTTTGCAGATCGGACGCAGGAAGGCGACAGGCAGACGGTATCGTTGGACGTGAAGCGCGCGAATTGACCATCGTGCGACTAATCTCGTCCGGCGCCATTCCTAACATCGGATGGGGTCGCATTGTAGCGACGGCGAAACGCCCTGTTGAAGTACGACAGGTCGTTGAACCCGAGTTCGAAGGCCATCGTGCTGATCGCGCGGCGCGCGTGGAGCGGATTTTTCAAGACACCGTAGGCCCGCGTGAGCCGTTGGCCGAGCACGAATTCCGAGTAGGTGATGCCTTCGCTCTCGAACAGCTTGTGCAGATAGCGCACCGTCACGCGATGGCGCGTCGCAATCATCGTGGCACTCAGATTGCCGTCATGCAGGTTGGCGACGATGTCGACCTTGATCGTCGCCAGCCGCACCGCGCGCACGCTGCCGGTCTCGGCTAGCCCATTGCCGTCGCTTGTCGCCCGGAGCGCCAATGCGGCGAGGTCGTAAATGTGGCTGATGATGAGGCGTTGCGAGGTGGGCGCCGCCAGCGCCTCACTGTCGGCTAGGACGTCAAGGTACTTTCTCAGCAATTTCAGCCCGCTTGCATTCCTCGGGATTCGGCGCATGACCGCATCGCCGAGCTTGGGAACAAGCGGCGCAAGTGCAGACGGCGGCAGCCGCACTCCGGCGATGTTCACAGTGGACGGCGAGGCAAGGGTCCAAGCGGCCTCTTCGCTGGTCATTAGGACTGCATCCCCATCACTCAGAACCATTTCCCGGGCGCGCCGGCTCACTACGCTGGTCCCGGCCAGGGTCATGCAAAGATAGAGATGGCCGCTACCTTGCTGGCCGGTCTTGTCCGGCACGGCCTCGCGGCAGACACCAGCATAGGTCGCCGTAAGGATACGGAGCCCGGGCATGCTGCGATTAACAAAATCGACGTGCGGCAGGGCTTCGCCACAGGGCGCGAATTTGAACCCCAGCAGGCCGCGCTCATGCAACTCGTCCATCGCCCTGCCGCGCCCCTGCTCCGGCAAGGCGGCGGTCGAGAACCGAGCAACGGTGTAGTTCGGTGTCGAAGTTGCCATCAGGCATCCTCTTCCAAAGGCCGGCATGGACGGTTTCGCCAAACACGGTTCTACCAAGCCAGGGCACTCTAGTCCAAGCCGGTGTTCCCTCGGGTCCAAGACCTTTCGTCCGGGTGGATCGTAGAAGACTCCGGAACGGTTGAACTGGGATCAACGGCCTACGAACGCTCAACGCCATTTTCACGGACCGGCAATCGCGATGCCAAAAATACTCGGCCGACACGCGGTAGTGGTTGGAGCTGGCATTGCCGGCCTCGTCGCTGCGAAGGCTTTGTCGTCATATTTCGGAACAGTGACCGTGCTTGATCGTGATGACTTGCCTTCCGAGCCGATCGCACGCACCGGCACCCCGCAGGCGCGGCAAATTCATGTGCTCCTCAGAGGCGGCCTCGACGCGCTTGTCGATTTTTTCCCGGAACTTGAAACAGAACTTGAGCGCGCGGGGGCCGTTCGAGTGCGGGTCGGCTCTCAAGCTCTGCTCGAATTGCCAGGCTTCGATCCGTTTCCGCGGCGCGATCTCGGCTTCGATTTTCTGTCCATGACGCGGCCCCTCCTGGAATTCGTGGCGAGGCGCAGAATCGAAAGGCAGAGCAATGTTGCGCTGAAATCGCATTGCCGGGTCACGCAATTCCTAGAATCACCCGACCGAAGCGCGGTCACGGGGGTTCGTTACGACGATGCGGACGGGCGAGGCAACGAGCTTGCGGCCGACTTCATCGTCGACGCATCGTCGCGCGGCGCGTTGACCCTCGCATTGCTGGACAAGGTTGGCTTGCCAAGACCGCTAGAGACGGAGATCGGCATCAATCTGCACTATGCAACCGCCATGTTCCAGATTCCACCTTCCGCGCCCCGCGACTGGCGCGCGGTGCTCCACCGGCCGTTGGCCCAAAGCGGCCGGGGCGGGTTGCTTGTTCCGGTCGAGAACAATTGCTGGCAAGTCAATCTTACGCACATGCATGGTGGAAGCGTGCCGGAAAACGTTGGGGATTTTATCGCTTTTGCCAGGACGTTGCGAACGCAGACGATCCATGACGCGATTGACGGTGCCGTGTCTGTCGGCCGAATCTACCGATTCGCCTTTCCATCAAGCATTCGCCGACGCTTCGAGGCGCTAGACCGCTTTCCGGATCATCTGCTGCCGCTCGGCGATGTGATCTGCCAATTCAATCCGGCATTCGGCCAGGGAATGAGTATCGCCGCGCAGGAAGCAGGCGCTTTGAGGCGGCTTATCGACGCACGAATTTCTGATGCCGAACCTCTCAAGGGCCTTGCGCGGTCTTTCTTCGCGGCCGTTCAAGACTTTCTCGCCGCGCCGTGGGCTGTGGCCGAAAGCGACTTCATTTACGAAAAGACGCGCGGGCAGCGCCCCAGTGATTTTCACCAGCGCATAAGATTTGACTCGGCGCTGCAGCGGGTCGCGGCCGAAGATGCCACGGTGCATCAGATCATGAGCGAGGTGACCCACCTCGTTAAGCCGCCCAGTGCGTTGCGCGATCCGCAGATCCTCAGCCGGGTGACGGCTCTGATGGCTGCCTCGGCTTGATCATTGGTAATTCCAATGGTGGTGCCGGGATACGATGCTACGTCCGAATGTGGCCCGTCACGTCGGTCCCGGGATTGGTCGAGAGGGCCGTTATCGGAGTTAAGCGGACCACCCCCAAAATCGAAGGCAGCTCCGCGGGGCGTAGTGCAAAGTCGTAGGGTGTCGCAGCTTTGCAGATTGGAGCGCGTGGCGGACTGCGGGATCATAGGGGAAAGGCGAACACGTAGTGCCCATCTTCATCGGCCGTGGCGCGCCAATGCGCGACAGCCCGGGCGGCACTCTCCCGGCGGCGGCGCGACACGGTCGGCGCGTGGCGGGTGCGATCGACATGCGCGAATGGGCGGTGACGCCCGCGGCACAAGCTGCGTCCGCCTCCGTTCTCGGCAAGCCCACTAGCCAGTCATAGACAAAACGATGTATCACCTCCTCCGCGAACGGGAGATCGCATGAGTGTGTCGACCAGCGACGAGGTGGTGTCTCGCTACCACGGTCAGGCTCCCCTCGACGACGCCTTCATCCGTGAGCTCGAGCAAGCCTTGCTGGCTCCGCAATCGACACACCTGCGGGAAATCCTCGCGTCGATGATGTCAGCAGGCACCTACGAGTTCGGGCGGGTGCCCCGCGCCGGCGAGTTGAAGGCGGACGCGCTGAAGCACGCGGCTCACCTGTTCTGTTCCGAAGCCATCGAAAGAGCGGCGGTCGCGAGCTCATTGAGCGGGCGCTTGAAGGAGTTGTCGTGGAATTGGGTGTTCTTCCAGATCTGGCAGATTTGCTCGCATTGCATGCATTCCTATTCGGATTTCAAGCCCAGCTTTTCACCCGACGAAATGGACCGCCTGCTGCGTGCACAAACTCTGGCGGCGGAAGATATCGGCGCTTGCAACGAGTTCACCCAAGTATCGCAATATCTCAAATCCGCTGCGAAGATCGACAGCGATGTGAGCGATGATCCAAGTCGCACGGCGCTGTATCGAAACCTGATCGAAAAACTCGAGAAGGCCGAGGCGGAGACCCAGCAAAACGAGGCCCGCCGGCAGGCAGCGCAATCTGCTCCCTACGCGACGCGCGGCGAAGCGATGGTGGCCGCCTGGAAGGCGGAGCGCTATTTCCGCGAAGGACACTACGTGGCTCTCGCAGCCATGCGGCAGGCGATCGCTGCAACCGGCCCATCCGGTGCCGCGGCGGCGAAAGCGTCCAGAGACGCCGCGCTCGCGGCACGACGCGGCGCCCTTCTGAACGGCATCTCCCCGGTCTGGCGCAGCGTATTCGAATGGCTTCTCGACCTGCCCGATACCGGCTCCCGGCTCGAAGCAGCGCTGAAAGACGACGCCAAGCTGATCGCCCTCGCCGGTTTGAATGACTCGGAACGCGGCGCGATCCTGTCGGACCTGGCACGTCTGCGTTTCGAGTATCCGGATTGGCGCGGCGGGCATGCCACGCCGCCGCTTGAAAGGCTCGACGGTCTGTCACGGCGCGAGGATTGGCAAGGGATCGACAGCGTCGGGTTCGCCGCGTGGACCAAATTCGCGGCGGTCGCCTCCATGCTGGTGACACAGCCGGTGCGGCTGGCCGATGCCGAAATGGCGCGCCTGCTCACCGCCGCACAGGATTGGCGGCCGCTTTGCGATTTCGGCTTGCTTGACTCGGCGGGGATGACGCTGCAATCGGGACCAGCCCCCCGCACTGTTGCGGCGTTGCGGGAAATGGCGGTGCGACCGAGCCACGCCGTCCTTCCGGGCAACGCAGGCCCGGAGCGCGACGGGGACGTATGGTGGAATGGCGCTCCGCCTCGCATCAAAGAATGATCGCAGGATATCGCCACGGCTGAACCTCCGTCGGCCGCATTTCCCGCATCCTTCGCGAAGAAGGCGCTCACGCGGTTGGTCGAGCAGTCGAGGATGACCAGCTTGGCGCCGTTCCATCAGCGGGAAACCTGCGGCCGGCCAGACCACCAGCGAGGAACCGATCGCCACAAACAGATCGCAAGACCGCGTCAGCTCCTCGGCGCGCCGCATCGGCCCCTCCGGCATCGCCTGGCCGAACGAAATCGTCGCCGTCTTGATGTAACCCTGCACTCCTTGCAGTCGGGCGACCCACCGCTGGCGGCGAGCCGCTCGCACACCCAGCCGAGCTCGTAGCGCCGGGCGCAGCCTACCGGACCGCCGGCGATGAGACATCAGGCTGCCAAAGACGCGTCGTGCAAGATCGCGGGTCATCGCAGATTGACGGATCGGAGCGCATCGGCAGCCACCTCATCATAGCGCCACGGCGAAGCAATAGATCCTATGCGGGCGCGACGGACGGGAGGTTTGGTACCATCTCGGTTGCTACCTACCACCAACGCATAGGAGGCACTGATGGAAGCCCAGACAGTAGACACCCTGCCGCCCGTCGCAGCCGATCATGACCCGGTCCGCTGTCTTCTGGCAATCGAATTGAGCAAGAAGAGTTGGATCGTGGCGGTCACGACGGCACTGTCCGACAAGATCAGCCGGTACACCTTGGATGGGTGTGACTGGAAGGGGCTTTTGGAGCTGATGGAGCGGGTCCGCGCGCGCGTTGCTCGAGAGGTGGGCCGACCGGTGGAAATGATCTCATGCTACGAGGCGGGCTATGACGGGTTCTGGCTCCACCGTCTGCTCGAACGCCAGGGCGTGCGCAGCCACGTGATTGATCCGGCGAGCGTGCAGGTGGATCGGCGCGCACGACGAGCCAAGACGGATCACATCGATGCCAAGCGGTTGCTGCGATCATTGATGGCATATCTGCGCGGTGAGCCGAAGGTGTGGAGTGTGTTGTGCGTGCCAAGTGTCGCCGAAGAGGACGACCGTCGGCTGCACCGTGAGCGTGATCGGCTGATCGCTGAACGTGGCCAGCACGTCAACCGCATCAAGGGGCTGTGTACGATCCACGGCATCTGTGACTACGAGCCAATGCGGCGTGACCGGATGCTGCGGCTGGAGCAGTTGCACACCGGTGACGGACGCGAGTTGCCGCCGCGGCTCAAAGCCGAGATCGCGCGCGAATTGCAGCGCCTGGAGCTCATACTGGGGATGCTTAAGGAAATTGAGACGGAGCGCGACGCCGTTGCGTTGACCGAGAACGTATCGGCGCATACCAACGCGAAGAAGATCCAGAATCTCGTCAAGCTCAAGGCTATCGGAGCGGAGATTGCCACCGTGTTGACTGGCGAGGTGTTCTACCGCCCATTCAACAATCGCCGCCAGGTGGCGAGCTATGTGGGCCTCACACCGAGTCCTTTCCAGAGCGGCTCCAAGTGCCGGGATCAGGGCATCAGCAAGGCCGGCAATCCCAAGGCCCGCTCAACCATGATCGAGCTGGCATGGTTGTGGCTTCGTCATCAGCCCGACAGCCCTTTGAGTGTCTGGTTCCGAGAGCGTGTCGGGACCCTCAAGGGTCGCATCCGGCGCATCACCATCGTCGCGGTGGCCCGCAAGTTGCTGATCGCCCTGTGGCGCTATTTGGAGACCGGCGTGGTGCCGACGGGCGCCGTTCTGAACTGATAAGAGCACGGATGGAATCCTGAAGACCGATAAGAGGAACATGCCGATCCAAGGTGGATGAGTGACCGTTTGGGCACATGGCTGCAAGACGCCGTCTAATAGATGGGTCCCATCCTCCTTGGAGCCCCTTTACCCTCGCAACGATGCATGAGGGACCTTGGTACGGGCGCAATCCCGACCGGATATAAGTTGATGCGGCGAGCGCCGCATATCTCAATAAGGGCTCCGCCTTGGATCAAATGGACCAACTAGAAACGTAACTTCAACCGAAGAACGCCTAACGACAAAAGGGGAGATTAACTCGTTCGCTGAGAAACCCGCGAGCGCCTGACATGGCCCAGACCATTATCGCTCGGCGCGTGCTTTCGCCGTCAAGCCCTTGCGCCCAAAGGCGCAACCCCTGCGGGGCGTTGGGGCTTGACTCCAAAAGCACGGCCAAGCAAGGGGACCATCATGCCATGAATGCAGACACAGGCTCTTGGGAAGCAAGAAAGCGAAGCTCTCGCAAAAAACCTCTTGACTGGCGAAGCCTCATATAAGTGCCCATCTTCATCGACCGTGGCGCGCCACTTCGGAATACGCTATCGCCACCAAATGCAGCCGATACCCGATGCCGTTTTCGCGCGACTGTTGCAGTTGGGCGACGGGATTGAGATTTGAAGCGGGTTAGATTTCGGGCGCAAATTTTCCGGTGGGAGATATTCGTTGAAAAAGACCATGCTCGGCGTGGTAGCGCTTGTCGCAGTCGGCAGCGCCCCCGTACTAGCCGCTGATCTGTACACCAAGGCGCCGGCCGTGGTTGCACCGGTTTATAACTGGACGGGCTTCTACATCGGCGGCGATGTGGGCGGTTATCGGGATAGAGAAAGCGCGATCACGACGGCTTCTCCAGCAGGCTTCGGGCCTCCCGCCGTCTTTGGGGCTGCTTTAGCCGGCTTTGGCATCAACCCGATGAGCCATAATCTCAACAACAGCGGGGTACTAGGCGGCTTGTACGCGGGTTATAATTGGCAAGCCGCGGCCTGGGTCTTCGGTCTGGAGGGAGATTTCTCCTATCTTGGCGGCAGCACAAAGTCGGATGCCGAGCCTTTGATCGCTACCTTTCCAGGTGCAATCAATCCGCGAGGCTTTGCAACTGTCTCGGAAGGCAGTCACTGGCTCGCAAGCATCAGAGGCCGAGTCGGGTACACTTGGAACAGCTTCATGCTCTACGGTACAGGTGGCGTCGCCTTCACCGACGGGAGCAAAGACAGCTTGGCTGTTGTGCCCGCAGGATTTGGTCTGAACGGATATTCTGGCGGTGTAGTGAACTTCAATTCCAATCAGGTCGGCTGGGTCGCGGGGCTTGGAGGTGAGTGGTTGTTCGCCCACAATTGGATGTTCCGTCTGGAGTATTTGCACTACGGCTTCAGGGGTGCTTCCGGGTCCTTGCCCGTCGTAGCGGATACCTGCACGGCGGTTGTTAGCTGCGCATTTACCACCAGCACTTCCAATCGAGGCGTCGATACCGCTCGGGCAGGCATTGCTTACAAGTTCGGCGGCCCCGTGGTGGCCAAGTACTGATCTCAGCCACTTATCTTGAGAGCGAGAGCGGAAGCCCCGGCTTTTGGCCGGAGCCTTTTTGTGGCTGCCAAATCAAAGTTAAGTTGAACCGCTAAGTCGGTTCCGCGACATTTCAAAATGATGGCCTGGTAATATTCAAAATTGCCGGGCTTCAGCCGTCGTGGCGCACCAATGGCACAATTGCTTCGGCCGCTCTCCTTCGCTGGGCGAAAGGCCATGGCCATGTCAATCTTGAGGGTGGGCGCAGCGCTTCCCGATCCGCCGTTCGAGTTCATGACGAAGGACGGCCCCGCAGGATTCGACATCGCGCTGACGCAGCGCATTGCCGAGAGGCTTGGCCGCCGATGGCAGCTGGTCCCCTATGAAGGCTCCGATTTCAACGGCATCTTCGCCGGCCTCGATGACGACAGTTACGACTGCGTCGCCTCCGGCACCACGATCACGCCCGGACGGCAAAAGCTTGCCGATTTCTGCGCGCCCTATGCGGTCTCGGGCCAATCGCTCGTTGTCGACGTCGGCCGCCATCCGGACGTGCATGGCATTGCCGATCTCGAGGGACTGGTTGTCGGGGTGCAGCAGGGCAATACCAGCCAGCCCGTCGCCGATAAGTTGGTCGCCGAAAATCGCGCGGCGCGGGTGCGCGTCTATGCCTATCACGAGATCGAGAAGGCACTGCATGATCTGACAAGCGGCGGCTGCGACGCCTTCATGAAGCTCGCTCCCGTCACGGCCTGGTTCGTGCGCGACCGGCCGAGTCTTCGAGTCGTCGAGACCGCCATCACGGTCGAACCCCTGGGCATCTGCGTGCGCAAGGGAAACATCGCGCTGCGCGACGCGATCAACGCAGCTCAGGCCGCGCTGGCTGCTGATGGCACGCTGGCCGCGCTGGTCACACAGTGGCTCGGAGCCGGGGCCACTCCGCCCTCCTGAACATCCCGTGGTCTGACCCGGATTTCGGATATCCGCCATTTCCATGTAGATACAAATGATGTAACTACATAGACCTATGCGGAAACCGAGGCCAACCCCGAAGCGCCTGCGCACCGATGCCGTTGCGTTGGCCGGAAGCTGCGCCGGCCTGAGCAGCCGCGTGGTGGCGCGCCGCACCACCCAGTTCCTCGAACGGGAGATCGCAAGCTGTGGACTGACGCTGGCTCAGTTGGGTCTGATGGCGCAGATCGCGGCCGCATCCGACGACACGATCGGGGCGCTCGCCAATCGAGCCGGTCTCGACCAATCTACCTTGTCGCGCAATCTGCGCGCCCTCGAATCCGAAAGGCTGGTCGAGATCGCGATCGTCGAGAACGACTTGCGACGCCGCGCGGTGTGGCTGACGGAAACCGGCGCTCGCCGTCTGGAAAAGGCGATCCCGGTTTGGCGCGCGGCGAGTGCGAAACTGTCCCGGCTGATCTCAACAGAACTGGTGTTTCAGCTGGCGCGAGAGACAGACGATCTCGTCGCGCAATGAGTGGAGGCATGGATCGATGTCGACTGCAATCAAACTGCTTCTCCGGTCCTCGGCGCTGACCCGGTGATGGCGTCCCCCGTCCCAAACCGGAACGCAGCATCGGAGCAGCAGGAGGGTTTCTTTGGCTGGGTGACGCAACTGGTACATACGCACCGCGCCCGCCTGTCTCGCCTGGTGGTGCGTGAAGGCGTGCGGGCCGATGACGCCCTCGACTGCGTGCAGGAAGCCTTTTTGAGCTTTCTTCAATTGCCGCAGGCACGGCTTCTTGTCGGCTCCGCGGAGGAGTCGGCGCGGCTGTTGAGCACACTCGCACGCAACATTGCGCGCAACCGCCGCCGCCGTCACGACTATGCGAAACCGCATGTCGTCGAGGAAGAAATCCTGCAAAATCTCCCCTCGAATGCGCTCTCGAGCGACGAGGTGGTCATTCAGGCCGAACAACAGGCTCTTGCGCTTGGCTGCCTCGTCACGTTGAACGAAGTGCAGGAAGCCGTCGTCAATCTCCGATTGCTCGACGAGGTTCCAGGTGAGGACGTAGCCTTGCAGCTTGGAACGACACCCGAGCATGTCGGCGTGCTGCTGTTTCGGGCAAGGCAACGATTGCAGCGCTGCCTTACCGAATATAACGAGCGCCCGTTACCTCAAGGGGCTGCGCGGGCGATCCTGCCGAAGCGCAGGCGGACGGGAGGCAAGCGCCCCGCCCGCCCGACCGGCTGAGCGAAACCCTATTGGGTATCGGCGATCAGGAGATATTGCGGCTGTCCGCCGGAAGAGATGGATGCCGCATGCTGAAGCGCCTCTTGCCCACCCTTGGACTTCGCACAGGCCTGGGCTGTCTCGGTGGTTGGGAATTCGATGAAGGAAATCCAATGGAAGGCCGGCGTGCCGCCGGGTGAGCCCAGAACGCGTTTTGTCGTCACCCCTTTCGCCCCGCCTTCCATCAGGCGCGGCCCGGCGTAAGGAAGATGCTCTTCGCGATAGGCCCGCTCGAAGGCGGCGGGGTCCTTGGGAGGGGGATAGACGACTAACAACTGAACCGACATGCATGTCTCCTTTAGAAGTTGGTGAGCATCTCCTAAGGTTCCGACAGGCCCTGCCATTACAATTGAGGGCGGAAAAAATTGTTTTCGGGCGCGGGAGTGAGCACGTCAGGGCAACCCCTACGCCGCCAGCCGATCCAGCAGCGCCAGCATCACCGGAGCATCCGGCATCGGCAGAACCGCGTCGATCCGCTCGATCAGGCGCGACTGCAGCAGCGCATTGCGCGCCTTGCCGATGGTGCCGAGCGGGCCGCGGAAGCCGTGATCCTCCCATGCCAGTTCGAGCAAGCTCTCACTCATCAGCGCATCGATGAGTTCGTCGGCCTGGCGATCGATGCTGATCAGCGGATGCGCCGAAAACACGGTCGGTTGCGGATAGAGAATGACCGGCTTGGCCGGGGCATTGGCCTCGAGCCGTTTCCAGCGGTCGGCATCCTGCAGCACCCACTCGACCAGCTGGTTCTCGTAGCCAACGATGAGTGGCTGCGCGCCCGCCCCGCCCGCCACATAGTCGTCGAACAGCTTGCCCGAGGACGGCGGCTTGAAACCCATGCGGCGGAACACGGTGGCGACGTCGCCGTCGATGCGGCTCAGCGTGTCCGGCATGACGACGTCGCCGCTGAGCAGACTCGCGGCCAAGGCCGGCGAACATGAAGCCCGAATTGGACTTGTTCGGATCGGTCGAGACGATGCGGGCGCGGCCGAACAGATCGCCCACGCCCATCGATGCCCAGGTCTCGCCGGCGATGATCGCCTTGAGCAGCTTTCCGAGATCCGCCTTGTAGCGCGGGCCGCCGGCGGGCTCCGCGAACCCGCCCTTCACCAGGCCGTCCGCGATGCGGTCCCATGAATAGAGCACGATCGGTGAATTGAAGATCACCTGGTCGCGGGAGATTTTCAGTCCGGAAGCGCGCGCCACCTCGACCAGCACGGAAGAGGACGGCCACAGGAATTGCGGCTTCTGGTCGAGCAGCGCGCGCTCGCGCACCATCTCAACCGATCCGGCGCGGCGCGCGTCGAGGATCAGTCCGAACCGGCTTTCGAGCACGCCGCGCACGCGCGCATTCGCCAGAAATCCTTCCTTCTCGCCGCCGGCGAATCCGAACAGCCGTTTGGCTTCGCCGAAGCGACCGGCGATCTCGGGATGATCGCGCAGATAAAGATAGCCGCCGGTCGCCGCGGCACTGGCGGCGACCAGGCCGACCCCGAAGGCGCGACGCGAGATGGCCATCAGGTGATTCCTTTCTTGGTCTCGAGCGGGACGCCCGGCGGCGCCGGCCCGATGTCTTCGTCGAGCGAGCTCTTCAGGAGCTTGAGTTCGATGTCGAGCTTGTCGAGATCGGCATCCCTTAGATTGGCGCCGTAGCGCCTGAACGCGGTGTCGAGCCGGTCGATCAGTGCGCCGGTTGCGGTTAGCCGCGCCGTGTCGGGCGCAGCGCTGCTCTCCAGCGATCCATAGGCCTCGGCGATCTCTGCCGCGCGCGGCAGATAATAGGTCAGGAAGCGCCGCACACGGTCGATGCGCAAGGGATCGCGTTCGATCACCGCAAAAATGTCGCGCGCGGTCTTCACCAGATTCCGGACGCGCTCCGCAACGGCGCGCGAGCGGATCCCTGCCGCGGCCGCTTCCATGCGGGCTGTCAGCGGCTCGGCCTCGGTCAGGAGCTCGCGCGCGAATTCGATGCGGCCGCGTGCCGCGCCGCTGCCGTCGAGCTCGGCGAACAGTTTTTTCGGCGCCAGCACCGCGATGATGCCGCTGCCGGCGAGTGCGCTGATGGGAAGCGCGATCCAGAACGGCATGCCGACGCCAACCGCCAGCAGCGGCAGCAGGATGGCGGCGGCCACTCCGCCAGCAACCCAATCGAACCCGGATGGCGCGGCGGCCATTCAGTTGTACCCTCGCACGGCGCGGAAGGCATCCGTCAGGCTTTTGGTGCCGTCGAACACCCGGCCGCCCGTCAACTTCGCCAGACTATCGAGCTGGCTGCGATCGACTTCGCTGCCAAACGTGACGCCGAACACCGGCACGCGGCGGCCATCCGCGCGCCACACGGTCTCGAAGGTCGACATCCCGCCCTGGCTCTTGCCGTCGGTCATGATCACGATGGCCGGCAAATGGTGTCCGCCGTCGAGCAGCGGTTTCATGGCGGCCAGTGCCCGCGCGCCGCAGGTGTAGAAATCGGTGCCGCCGCCGGCGTGCAGCTGGAGAGCCTGGGCGAGAAGCCCGGCCTGTTCGGCCTCCTCGCCGCTTGCGCGCGCCGTCCAGAGCACGTGGTCGCTGAACGGCAGCACGAGGATCTCGTCGGTCTTGGTCCATTGCACCAGTACCTCGCGGGTGCGGACGGGCGTCAGAAGGAAGCGCATCGCGTCGAGCAGCTGGGTCTCGCCGGCGCCCTGCATGCTGCCGGAAACGTCGAGGCAGAGCGCAGTGAGTGACGGCCGGCGCAGCGCCTCCTGATAGATCAGCAGCGCCTTCTGGATCACCGCGGGCTCGGGCGGCCGAATGACGGTGAGCTGACGTGCCGGATCGAGATTGGTCTTGGGATCGGCAGGCAGGAGCTTGGCGCGGCCGAGCTCCACCCGGCGCCCGGTCTTGGAGATCCTGCCTTGAATATCGCTCGAAAGCAGAAAAGCCTGCAGATCGGCAAAGAAGGTTTCAACGTCGTTGCCGCGGCCGCGGTCGACAAAGCCGAGCGGCGAGTCAGCCATCGACACGCCGTCCTCCGGATAGATCGCATAGAGCGGCTCGTGACCCTCGGAGATCAACTTGTCGTTGGTCTCCTTGATCACCGCTTCGTAGTTCCAGATCGCCTGGTACTGCGCGCCGGTCCGTTCACCATCGCGATAGAGATCGGCAAGCCAGCCGCTCGAGCCCGCGCTGCGCTCGACGCCCTTCAACAGCCCGCGCACGGTCGCCAGCACCTCGGGCTTTTCGAGATCGCCTGATTCAATCAGGTCGGGCTTGCCGATCCCGGCAGCCAGCATCGCGAGATAGGCGGAAGCTCCCGAGTTCGACTGTGTCGCAGAGGTCATGAGGAATTTCAGCTTGCCCGCCTCGACGGCGGCAAGAATGTCCTTCGAGGTCACCTTGGCGCCGATCCAGCCGAGCGCCTCCGCCCTGGAGCGGCGCACTCCGAGAATGACCGGCATCTGCGCGATCGACTTGACCGATTTCACGCGCCGCGCGGTGTCGAACATGTCGATCCAGATCGAGGCCGCCGGCCACACCGCGTCGACTGCGGGATCATTGCCCGGCTTGAGTGCGAGCGCGATGTCGAGCGAACCCTGGTAGCGCATGGTGCAACCAGCGTTGCGGGACTTGCAGAACTCCTGCACCAGCGGTTCGAGGACGTCGTTTTCCGAGCCCGACAGGATGGTGAATTGCGGCCCGGCCGTATTGCTGCAGCCCGCCAGCAGCAAGGCCACCAGCGGCGCTGCGAGCAGCAGCGCCAGCAGGCATCGCGGAAAGCGAACGAACTTCATACCGGAGCCTTATACTGGAGCCTTGGACACCGCGGATTTCAATTCGTCGGTCAGTTGCGCCATCCGCTGCTCGATCTCGGCGCGCTTGGTGCGGCCCTGCTGCTGGACCGAGAGCACGCCCGAGATCGTATCGATCAGGTCGCGGTTGGTCTTCTCCAGCGTTTGGATATCGATGATGCCGCGCTGCGACTGCTTTTCGATCTCGATCGCCTGGGTCTTCATCATCTCGGAGGCCTGGCGCATCATCTCGTTGGTGGCGTCGGTGACGGTCTTCTGCAGTTCGAGCGCGGACTTCTGCCGGCTCAACCCGAGCAGCAGGATCATCTTCTGCTTCCACACGGGAATGGTCAGCTCGGTCGTGGCCTGCAGGTTCTCGATCAGCGTCTCGTCGCCCGACTGCACGATGCGGATCTGCGGCAACTGCTGGATGCCGATCTGGCGCGCCTGCTGCAGATAGAAGATACGCTTCTCGAGCCGGTCGAGCGCCTGCAGCGCGTCCTGATAGCTCTGCGCGGCGAGCACGGCATCGCTGCCCGCGCCTTGCGCGCTGGCAGCTTGCTGCATCTCGACCAGCTTGCCGCCGCGAAAATCCGTGGCGAAGGCCTTGCCGGCCGCAATATGCGCGTCGAGCTCGCCGAGCGACGTGCGGGTCTGCTCATAGAGGTCGTCGAGCACTGCAATGTCGCGGCGCAGAACTTCCTTGTTGCGGTCGAGCTCGACGCAGACACGATCGATCTGGGAAGCGACGTCACCGAACTGCTCCGTGAACCGGCGCAGCCGCGCTTCCGCCGACGAGAACAGCCGGGCCAGAAAGCCGCCCTCCTTGAGACTGGCGGGATCGAGCCCGCGCGCCTTGCCGAGGATGTCCGACAGCAACTTGCCGGTCGGCCCCAGCTCCCGGTTTTGCGTCTGGGCTAGAATGCGGTCGGCGAATTCGACCACTGAACGCTGGGCGCGCTCGCCATAGGTGACAATGCGCGAACGGTCTGAAATGTCGATCTCGGACTGGATGCGCGCAATCGCGGACGCATCTGCCGGCAGCGCCGGGACGCTGATGGTTTCGTTCACCGTCTCACTCCTTGTTGGCCACCATGATAACACGTCGCATTAGCGCGCAGATAGGCGCGGCCCGCGTGACAAATTGATGACAGGCGGTTGACGACAGACGTATCAGCCGGATGAACCGGAGACTGATGCGCTGGCTTCGCCGAGACCCCGAAAGCTGGGAGCTCCAGCAGGAATCTTCTCACTTGTCGCGCGTCAGCGAGAATATCGAAAGCGCGTTCAACACTGCAGCCTTGAATTTGCCGTGGCGCGCCAGCGCCGCCAATCATTTCAACTGTTTCTCCAGGAACGACAGCGCCCGCTCCGATGCGTCTCTCGCATCGGCTCTCGCCTGATCGAAATCGAAACCATGTCCGGCGCCCGGATAGGTGATGAGTTCTGCCGGCCCGCCCAGCGCGCGGGCGCGCTCGACCAGGGCCGCGCCGGCGGCGAACGGAATGACGCGATCGGCATCGCCATGCAACGCAAGCAGCGGCGGCAAGTGTGTGATTTCCGCCTTCGGGCCGGCAATTCCGCCATAGAACACGACCAGCGCGCTGACACGCGGATCGGTGGCCCCCGACAGGACGGCCAGGAAGCCGCCATTGGAAAATCCGAGCAGACCGATTTTTCCGGAAGCATCGTCCTGCGCGAGGATATGGCCCGCGACGTCATGGACGCGGTTCGACCAATTCCTCAAGTGGTCGCTAAAATATTTGATGCGCAGTTCACGATCTGACGAGTTCATCGCCTCGGCATCCGCGCGGTCGTAATAGGAGACGAGCCAGGCGTCCATGCCCTTCGCCGCCGCAGCTTCGGCGTAGCGCGCATAGGGCGCGGGAGACTGCGCCACGCTTTGCCGCCCGTGCAGGATGATTACGGCGGGCCGCTTGCCCGTCACCGCGGCGGCAAAATGCTTTACGGAAATCGGACCATCCGCGCCCTGAACCGCGATGTCGTTCTCCGCGCTTGCGGAAGAAGCGACTCCGATCAGCAATAGCGGCGCCGTGGCACAGACAATCACCAGCAAGCGAAGTGTTCCGTTCAGCATCCCTCCACCCCCGATCGAACGAACCGGTGCTGAACTAGCCGAACCGCCTCATCTTGCCAACGCGCGTTACTCTTCCCTCATGCAGTTCTTGATGAAGTCCTTGCGCTGCGGTCCCACGACCTTCTGATCGATCGCCTGCTTGAGGCAATCGACATGCCCCTGCGCCATGCAGAGCTGCATTTCATCCTGCCGGTCCTGGCCTTTCTTGCCCTGGACCGTGACGAGGCAATCGCCGCGCTTGCCGCCGCCAGCGGCCGGACCCGAAGACGGGTTGGCGGGTGCTGCGGCGGGCGCGGGACTGGGCGTGGCCGATGGCGTGGTGGATTGCGCAAAGGCGGCCATGGCCAGACAAAGCCAGCCGGCGGCCATGACAGCGCTCAGGAAATATTTCATCGGCACCTCCATAAAGCGGCACGATTTTTCGACGCGCCGCCTGAATGAGCTATGAACGCGCGACGGCGCCGTTCGGAACGATGGTTCAGGGAATCGTGAAGAGCGCAGGTTCGCGATGCGGTCGCGCAATCGCTGCCAACGAAATCGCGTCGATGCAAATGCGATGTGAGAAAAGCCGCCGACGCGCGTTAAATCAAATCCATTGCCCGGGGCTGCTGACCAGCCGTGAACGAGACGTCGTTCACCACGTATCGAACCCGCCGAAGCGCGGCTGCTGGGAGGCCATCGTCATGGGATGGACGGTCCGGGGCTTGGCGGCGACCTTGTGCTTCACCAGCTGACGGGCGGGATACATCTTCGCGTCCGGCACCACGACGGTAGCCATATCGCTCATCTTCGGCTCGAAGGCGTCCTGTTCCTGCGGCAATTGCGCGAAGGCCTCACGCACCCGCGCCTTTGCCGACATGGCGGTAACGGCCGGCGAGACGGGAGCCTGGGCCTGAACGGGAGCCTTCGGCTGAGGGGCTGCCTGCGGCTTGGCCTGCGCGACCACGACCGGGGCCGCGGGTGCCTGGGCAGGCGCCGAAACGCTGGTGTCGAACACCACCCGATCCGGCAATTTCCGCTCGGAATGGATGCGAATGGGGGGCAAATCCGTGGCCGAATTCAGGGTCTCCGGGAGCGGCACGACCGGATAGGCAGCGTTCACAACAAACAAAAGGGCCAGCAAACTGCCGCCCACAAAGAGGAAATAACGTAGCAATGGCATAGTAAATCCGTCCCGCCCGCGCCCACGCGGATCAACCGGCTAACTGTCGTTATATCGATTGGTTCCGGAAGCGGCCGTCCGGTTCAAAGCGACACGTCACATTTATGCGATAGGTATTAAATCCGGTTCGCGGTGACCAGCGTACATTTGGCCTTGTTGGCATTAACGTTGACGTATCCGACGTGCATTTGGGCAACTGTCTTGCGGCTCTTCCTGTTAACCACGAGGTTCGGGACGAGGCGTTTGCGGTCGGTCAGGTGAGCCCCGTCCTGTCTGCTGAAGGCGCAGGCGATCTCGATATTCCTCACCGCATAGTCGTTGTCGTTGCGCAGTGTGAAGGTCACCAGTGCGTTGGATCCGAGCCCTCCCCGGCGCCAGGACTGCGAGGAAATCTTCAGCCCGTTGACTGCCGGCGGCCCGGGTGTCGCCTGGACTGGCGACGCCACGTCCGGAGCTGCCGGCGCGTCATTTTGCAGCGAAGCCTCCTGCGGAGCGACGAACATCGCTTTTGCACCGGCCTCGTCGGCGGTCTGGCTTCGGGCGCTCGTCGGGGCCGACAGCATGGTCCATGCCGTCAATCCCGCAATCGCGATGACCGGCAGCAGCACCGCCGCCTGTGTCCCCAGATCGCCGCGGCCGAGCCGAGTGACCTTTCCAATCCAAGAAGTCGCCTCTCGCGTCATCGCCAAACCCCTCGAGCCACGACACCTGTCTGTTGCGCCGCAAAGCAAAAAACCGCCCCGGGCGTTACACCGTGCGGCTTGTTAGAGACGATTGCCGCTGCACGGTACGCCTTGTCAGCTAAATCCGCCAACCGAAAAATGGTTGCAGGCGAAACGGGCAAATTTCAGGTGAGTTGCTGTTACTAGACGAGCGAAGGATGGCCTTGCCGCAATGCGGCCGCTAACATTGCCCTCGCCGCCGGAAACATCGCGGCCAATGCTTAAGGCGCGCGCCGGACGGACGCGCCACAACCAACAATGGGAGAGCTTTTGCCATGCCGATCGTCACCTGGGATCATATCCATCTGCGCAGCCCCGATCCGGAAGCGACTGCCGCGTGGCTCGAGGATATTCTCGGCGGCGTCGTCATTCGCGGACCCGGGCGCATCGACGTCAAGCTCGGCGGCGCCAATATCTTCATCGCCAAGGTCGAGCCGGGTGACGGCGTCAACTCGCCGCCGGTGACGCCTTATCAGGGGCTCGATCATTTCGGGCTGGCGGTGAAGGACATCGACACGGTCGCGGCCGAGATCAAGGCCAAGGGCGTCGAGTTCACCCGCGAGCCCACGACCATCCGCCCCGGCGTCCGCATCTGTTTCCTCCGCGGGCCGCAGGGAATCTCGGTCGAGCTCCTCGAGCGCGACAAGAAATATGCGTGAGGCGTGATGCCTGCGCGCTATGTCATGCTACCCGGCATCCGCCTCCTCCGAAGTCGGCCTGCTTCGCTGAAATTTCGCCGGACGAGCCGACGGATGAGTCTCCGATACCGGGCGTTCATGTCATTGAACCGGGCATGAAGCAGCGGACCGAAATGCCGAGATAGCCCCGGATCGGCCAGACCATGGTCCGGCCAATCCGATTGGGCTCGGTGATCACGGCTTCATCCGGCACATCGATCCAGGCGCCATCGATGCGGACGCGATAATGTCCGCCGGCGGTGTCCCAATCGACATCGCTGACCGCGCTGCCGTCGGCATCGGAACAGCATGGTCCCTTGCCGCTGCGCAAGCCTTCGAACCACTGGTGCAGTTCGGGGTTCTGCGCCGCATAACGCCCGTCGACATCGCGCGCCTGCATCGCCGGCGCGACAAAGCTTGACAGCAACAACACGCAAGTGATTCGAAGCGGAGTTCGCAAGCGTGTCGGCTTGCGATTCGCCGGTTTATTTCCGAGGTACGCGTCACCAAACTGACGCGGCGCAATGCCGCCGGAATCGATCCAGTTGCTCATTTATATCCTGCTCCTTGCACCTACCCCAGGGTGCAGGGACCTCCATGCATTTCGCGGGCCAAGTTTTTCGCGGAATTGATTCGCTCTCGTTTTCGTGTCCCGGAAAAAGATCCGCCGAATCACGCCTTTCGCGGCAAAAGCGGTATCGCCGTCCAACCTGTCGCGTTGCGCCCGGAACTGCCGTTTGGCATAAAAGGCGACCGGCTGCCGTTGGGCGACGCGGCCGACACCGGGACATTATGAAAAACGGGCTGTATTCGATTCACGTCAATTTGCAGGACGGTCGCGTCGGTAAGGGCAGCGGCGTGATTGTGTTTCGCAACGGCAAGATCGTCGGCGGCGACGCCTATCTGTTCTACACCGGCACCTACACGGTGAAGGACAACACCTTCAAGGGCGAGGTCCTGGTGCAGCGCCACACCACGCCGCGCGACAACGACAATCCGCTGTTCGGCGGACCGGCCCCCGTCGGCATCGGCGTATCAGGCACCTTCACCGACACGCGCGCAGAGATGAATGGCACCGCCCTGGTCGGCAAGGCCAGCCAAATCTTCCGCGCCACGCTGCACCGTCTTGCCGACGTCGACTGAAAAGAATTATTCAGCCGCCTGCTCCAGCGGCGCGATGCGCGGCAGCAGTATCTGGATGCGCGTGCCACTACCCGGCTCGGAATCGAGATCGAGCCGGCCGCCGAGGCGGTTGGTGACGATACTGTAGACGATGTGCAGTCCAAGTCCGGTGCCGCCCTGGTCGCGCCGGGTGGTGAAGAACGGATCGAAGGCGCGGCGGCGCACATCGAGCGACATGCCGCAGCCATTGTCGGCGAAGATGATCTCGACATTGTCCTTGCCGGAGGCGCGCGCGGAAATCTCGATGGTACCTGGGCGGCCATCCGGAAAGGCGTGCGCGACCGCATTGAGGAACAGATTGGTCAGCACCTGGCCGTAGGGACCGGGATAGCTGTTCATGGTGAGATTGGGCTGGCATTCGACGTTGAGCGTCAGATTGTGCTTGCGCAGGCCCGGCCGCAGACTCATCACCACCTGCTCGGTGAGGTCGGCGAGATCGAAGGTGCGCTGATCGGAATAATTGCGGTCAGCGGCGACCTGCTTGAACGACTGGATCAGCTCGGCGGCGCGATTGAGATTGGCGACCAGCTGCGAGGAGGCATCGCGGCTGGTGTTGAGAAAATCATTCAGGCTGGAGCGGCGCAGATCGCCGCGCTCGACCTCGGCGGCGAAATTCGCGGTCTTGCGTTCCAGCGCGGACGCGACCGTCAGGCTGATGCCGACGGGGTTGTTCACTTCATGCGCGACCCCGGCGACCAGCCGCCCGAGTGCGGCGAGTTTTTCCGCCTCGATCAGCGAAGCCTGGGTTTCCCGCAGGTTGCGCAGCGCGGTTTCCGCGGAGTCGCGCGCCTTGCGCATCTCCTGCTCGCTGCGCTTGCGCTCGCCGATGTCGAGCGCGACGGTGACGATGTTCTCGATCCCGCCCTCGGCATCGAGCAGCGGCAGCTTGTTGACCAGCCACTGCCGCAAATGGCCGGCGGAATCCAGATACTCCTCCTCGTAAAAGCCAAGCTCCCGCTTCACTTTCAGGACGCGCTGGTCGTTCTCGTCCGTCTTCTCGGCGCCATAGCGCGACATCAGGTCGGTCGTGGTGCGCCCGATGGCTTCCGAAGGGTCGACGTCGAAAATGCCGGCCATGTAGCGGTTCATCAAGACATAGCGGAGATTGCGGTCCTTGACGTTGATCACCGCCGGCACCGTGTCGATCACCTGCTGCAGCATCCTGCGGCCTTCGGCGATCGCATCTTCGGCGCGCTTCTGGTCGGTGATGTCGCGCACCGATCCCTCATAGCGCACCACTTCGCCATGGTCGTCGCGCACGACGGTGGCGCTGTCGGAGAGCCAGAGGATATTGCCGTTGCGCTGCCGGACCTGGTATTCGAACTCGCGCACCATGCCGTCCCGCTCCATCAGGCGCTCGAATTCCTCGCGCGCGGCGGCATGCAGATAGACGTTGTGCGCGATGTCGCTGCTTGTGCTGCTGATCAGCTGCTCCGGTGTATCGAACCCCATGATCCGCGCCAGCGCCGGATTGGCGTTGAGCAGTTCCCCGCCCGGCGTCGTCACATAGATGCCGTCAATCGAGGTTTCGAACAGCTTGCGGTAGCTCTCTTCCGCGAGCCGCTGCTCGCTCAGCGCGCGCACCGCCGCTTCGCGCGCGCCGTCAGCCTCCGAAAGCGTGCGGCGGAACACTTCGGCGGCGCGGGCGATGTCGCCGATCTCGTTCTGGACGTCAGTGTCCGGGATCGAGGCGTCCTTGTTGCCGGCTGCCAGCGCCCGGATCGACCGCGCGATCTCGGCGAGCGGACGCACCGTGCGGCGAACCACGAAGATCGCGGCAAAGATTCCGATCAGGACACCGAGCGTGCCGAGCACGATGCTCTGCCACTTGGCTTCGGCCAGCGTGCGCGCGAAATCATGCGACAGCACCCGCCCCCGCCGTGCACTGAGCTCGCGCAGCAATTCGGTGACGCGCCCGATCAGGCGGCCTTCGGTGCCAAGCACCTCCTTGTCGAGCTTGGCGATCTCGCCTTCAGTGCCGGCGATGGAGATGACGGCGTCGGCATATTGGTTGGCAGCCGCCTGCAACGCCGGATCGTCGACCTGAAGCGCGCGCATGCGCTCGGCCGCCTGTCTGGTGCCCGCCGAATCGTGCGCGAGCAACGCGGCAGCTATCTCGTTCTGCGCGCGGAACAGCGTCCGGGCGGAGCCGCGGTCTGGCACGCCTGCCATCGCCGTCTCGAATTTCGCTCGCGCCGGCGGCAGCGCGTCGAGCAGCCCGGCGCGCCGCGAGATCAGGCCTGTGACCCGCTCGATGCCATCGAGGTAATTCTGCAGGCGCTGGGTGACGCCGTCGATCATGGTCTGCTGCTCGGGCGCGAGCTCGAGCCGGGTCTTTTTCAACAGTGCGCTCAGTTCAGCTGCCGCCTCTCCGACCCGCTCGGGCCGCGCCGAGGGATCGGTGACGAAATCGCGGGCCGCCAGCCGCAACTCGCTCATGCGGCGTTCGATCTCCTCGGAGAGATCGCCGACATCCTGCAATCGCTGCAGCTCGGCAAAGGTCGAATCGATATGGCGGATGGCGATGACGCTCGCCATGCTGGTCGCGGTGATGACCGCCAGCAGCAGCAAAAAGCTGCCGAAGGTCAATTGACCGATCGACAACGAAAATGACCGAAATCTCTGCAAAATCGCCGCAACCACCGCTGGCATGGTAATGAAGCCCGGGCCTTAAACCCGGAATATATACAGGTTATTCCGTCCCCGGGGGAACAGGCTGAAACGGGCGGCGAACGGCCGCCACGCCAGCGTTAACCAATTTTGCGATGACTTTTCGGCCTTACCATGGCGCGGCCGTCCCACCCCGGAGTGGCAGCCCGCCCATAGGCCCTCAATCCGCTGATATGCCCGCCTCCTTCACTACGCGCGCCCACAGCGCCACGTCGTTATTGATGATATCGGCGAAGGCGGCGAGCGGCGCGCTCCGGGCCTCGCAACCGGCGGTGTCGAGCTTCTCACGCACCTCCGCCGTTGCCAGCGCCGCCTCCAGCGCCTTGTCGATTTTCTCGACGACCGGCTGCGGCGTCGCCTTGGGGACGACGATCCCGAACCACGGCGTCACCTGCGCCTCGGCATAACCCTGCTCGGCCAGGGTCGGAGCATCGGGGAAATATTTGGTTCTGGTATCATTGATCGTTCCGATGATCCGGATCGCGCCGGTCTGCACCTGCCCCAAGGCCTGGTTCACCGAGAAGAAGCTCGAAGTGATCAGGCCCGAGGCAATATCCGGCACCATCTGCGGATAGCCGCGATAACCGATGCCGGTGACGTCGATCCCGGCGGTCTTCTTGAACAGCTCGAAGCCGAGATGTCCGGTCGACCCCTTGCCGGGATGGCCGTAGTTCAGCGTTCCCGGCTTTGCCTTTGCGAGCGCGACGAACTCGGCGACGTTCTTCACCGGCAGGCTCGCCGGCACGATGAAAACATTCGGCGCCTTGCAGATTTCACCGACGGCTACGAAATCGCGCTGCGGATCCCAGCGCAGGTTCTTGTCGAGCGCAGGACTTGCGACGAAGAAGGTGGTCGCGAGCAGCCACGTGTAGCCGTCGGGCGCCGAGTGGGCGACGTCTTCCGCGGCAATCGAGCCATTGGCGCCGGATTTGGATTCGAACACGATCGTGGCGTTATTCCACTGCGCCGCGATGTTCTGCGCGACGATGCGGCCGAACACGTCGACGACGGATCCCGGCCCGTACGGGATGACGACGCGGATGGAGCGGCTCGGGAAATTGTCCTGTGCGGCGGAACCGCCGAGCGAGCCCAGAAGTGCGACCAGCGCACCGGTCAAGATGCCGAACCATCGCCCAACCATCGCACGCTCCTGCCCCTGATTGCTCCGGAGTTTTGCTGCGTCCGGATTTTGCGAGGCAGGATGCCGGGTCGTGCGGCGGCCAGCAAGCCCTGGTATCAGGCTGCTTTGGTCACTGCCTTGGTACGCGCCGGAATGGTCATGGCGGCCACGCCGGCGACGACGCAGGCGAGCCCGACCCAGGCCGTCGGCGACAGGCTCTCGCCCAGGAATATCACGCTCAGGGCCACGCCGATCGGCACCCGCAAATAGGCCTGCGCGGTGGTGCCGACCGAACCCAGCGTCTGGATCAGCCGGAAATAAATCACGAATGCTGCTGCGGTCGAGAACACGGCGAGCCCAAGCAGCGCCAGTATCGAGCTTGTGGAGGGCGCAAGCCGCCAGGGCTGTTCGAACACGAGGCTGAGCGGGATCAGCGCCGCCGCGCCGCACAGGAGCGAGCCCGCCGCCGGCGCCATCGGATGCAGCCCCTTGAAGCCGCGGCTGAAGATCGCGGCGCAGGCATAGCAGATGGTGGCGGCAACGATCGCGATCTCCGCCGCCAGCCCCTCGCCCGCATGGTCGAAGGCTTTCACGCCGACGATCAGGCAAATCCCCGCCATGCCCGCGATCACGCCGAGCAGCTTTCGCGGGCTCGCGGCCTCGTGGCGCGTGATGAGGGCGGTGAACAGGAAGGTGAAGATCGGCGCGGCTGAATTGAGGATGGTCGCCAAGCCGGCGTCGACGGTACGTTCGCCCCAGGCGATCAGGGTCCAGGGGATGACGCTGTTGAGGACGGCCTGGAACGCAAAGCGGCGCCAGGTAGCTGCGTTGGTCGGCATCTGTATGCCGCGCCAGCGCATGATCAGCAGCAGCAGCACACCCGCGATCAGCGTCCGCAACGCGATCAAGGTGATCGGCGGGATGGTGGCCACCCCCAGCTTGATGAAGCTGTAGGAGGCGCCCCAGAGGGTGGCGAGCAGCAACAGCAGCGCGAGTTCGCTCGATAGTGCCGGCCGCGCCCAACGAACGTCTTCCATTTGGGGAGATTCCGATCTCGATCACAATTGGCGCGGAACCTACCGGATGGAGCTAAGAAAACATTTCGATGCGGAACGAAGCATGTTAGCCGACCGGGCCGACCTCGAACAGTTCGCCGTCGTAGCCGGCCTCCCTGGGGATGCGGAGCTGACGGCCGCCATTGAGCCGGGTCATGACCGGCATCACAGCGACGATGTCCCTGCCGCGGGAGTCCTCCAGCGCAGCTTTCACGTTCCCCTGCTTGCCGAGCTTGATCAGGTTGCGCGTGGTCGGGAACGGCAGCTTGAAGCGGCCGTTTTCGCCGCCTTCCAGCGCCTCGCGCGGCGACACCCAGATCGAGTTGGTGGATTCCCGGCCGTCATGGGCGCCGAGCTGGTCCGGCGGCGCGGCGGCGAGGAAGAACCAGGTGTCGAAGCGTTTTGGCATGCCCTCCGGCGTGATCCAGTGCGCGTAGGGCACGAGCTCATCCAGCGCCAGCACCATGCCGTTGTCGGCGAGCACCTGCAGGAAGGTGATCTTGCGATCGTTGAGGTCGGCGCGATACGCGGCTTCGATCTCGCCGGCGCGCTTCGCATCGAGAAGCGCCTTCGATCCCTTGGGCCGGGCCAGCAGGATACCGCTTTCCTCAAAGGTCTCACGGATGGCAGCAATCCGAAAACTCAGCGCAGCGGCATCGAACCCCTCGCCGCCGGTGTACAGCTCGCTCCGCGCGATGATCTCCTTGTCGTTCTTGTCGACACTGCCGCCGGGAAACACGAGCGCGCCGGAATTGAAGTCGATCTCATAATGGCGGACCATCATGAAGACTTCGATTTCGTCGCGGCTCTTGCCGTCGTCCTTCACTGCCTTGCTGTCGCGAAGCAGCAGGATAGTGGAGGCATCACGCGGGGCAACAATTTCGTTCATCAATCAAACTCCTCAACCCTCATCCCGAGGAGCGGCCTCTTGGCCGCGTCTCGAAGGATGAGGCCACAGTCGGGCCTCATGGTTCGAGACGGCGCTGCGCGCCTCCTCTCCATGAGGAAAATCTCACCCCGCCGCGCTCGACTGCGGCTGCAGATTGGCGCGCCGGTCGACCCGGGCCACGCGCGAGAGCAGGTATTCCACCTCGGCCTTTGCCGCCGCGGTGATCGTGGCACCGGGCTTGCGCTGCGCGCTGGAAGCGATGATGCCGCGCTTCTGCAGCACGTATTTGCGCACGGCGAGGCCCGCGCCCGGCTGCTGCTCATAGCGGATCAGCGGCAGATGCGCGTCGAACAGATCGTGCATGGCATCGCGCTTGCCCGCCTTCCACATCTTCACCACGTCGATCAGAAGCTCGGGGAAAGCATAGCCGGTCATGGCGCCGTCGGCGCCGCGCTCCATCTCGAAATCGAGGAACAGGCCGCCATTGCCGGTCAGGATCGAGAGCGGCCGCAGCGAGCCATCCTTCTGGTAGCCGCGCAAGGTCGAGATCTTCTCCAGCCCCGGCCAGTCCTCATGCTTGAGCATCACGCAGGACGGACTGTCCATCACGATCTTGCGGATCACCTGCGGCGTGAACACGACGGTCAGCGTCAGCGGATAATCCTGCAGCACCCAGGGAATGTCGTCGCCGATCGCTTCCTGCGCCTGCTTGAAATAGCCGGTGATCTGGTCGTCGGTGCGCAGGGTCGGCGGCGGCGCGATCATGACGCCGGCCGCACCTGCATCCATCGAGGCCTTCGCCAGCGAGCGCATCGTGGCAAAGCCCGGCGCGGAGACGCCGACGATGATCTGCATGTTCTTGGCGCGCTTGACGAAGCGGACCGCGACCTGCTCGGCCTCGGCGGCGTCGAGCTTCGGCGCCTCACCCAAAATGCCGAGCACAGTGACGCCCTCGCAGCCGGCTTCCGCATAAAAGTCCGTGAGCCGGTCGATCGAGCGCTCGTCGATGCGGCCGTCATCATGGAACGGCGTCGGCGCGATCGCGAAGGTGCCTGCGGCCTGGGCGGTGAGTTTTGTCATGGGTGCCTCTATCCTTCTTTCGTCATTCCGGGGCGCCCGTCAGGGCGAACCTCAGATGCGCAATTGCGCATCGGGGAATTCTCGAGATTCCAGGTTCGATGCTGCGCATCGCCCCGGAATGACAACCTACTTGAATCGCCGCGCCGACTTCTTGATCTCCTCCTCGGAGAAGAAGATCTCCCTGGCGTGGCTCACGATATCCTCGGCCTTCCATCCCGTGAACGGCGGCGTCCAGCCTTCCATTTCCATCATCCGCATTTCGCGGACGCCACGGGGACCGGAGACGCCGAGCACCTTGCCGGTCTGGTCGCCCGACAAATCAGAGACCATGTATAGCACGGCCGGCGCGATGCCGTCCGGACCCAAAGCAGCACTGGGGTTCTCCTTATAGCGCGGCAGGTCTGCGGTCATGCGGGTCAGCGCGCCCGGGGCGAGTGTCCAGATCCGGATGTTGTATTTGCGGCCCTCGATCGCGAGCACGTTGGACAATCCCCAGATACCGCCCTTGGCGGCGCCGTAATTGGTCTGGCCGAAATTGCCGATCAGGCCCGAGGTGGACGACGTGTTGACGATGACGCCGCCGCCATTCTCGCGCATCCATTTGAACACTGGCTGGGTGGCGCAGAAGGTGCCTTTGAGATGCACCCTGATCACCTTGTCCCAGTTTGCTTCCTTGGCCTTGGCGAAGGTCTCGTCGAGCAGAATGCCGGCATTGTTCACCAGGATGTCGGCGCGGCCAAAGTGCTTGATGGCGTCGTTGAACACCGCCTCGCCGCCGGCGAGCGTCGAGATGTCGGAGCCGTTGGCGACCGCACGGCCGCCCTCGGCCTTGATCGCGTCGACCACCTTCTGCGCCATCGATGTGTCGGCGCCGGAGCCGTCGCGTGGACCGCCGAGGTCGTTGACCACCACCGCCGCGCCCTCGCGCGCGAACAGCTTTGCATAGGCCTCACCGAGGCCGCCGCCCGCGCCCGTGATGATGGCCACCTTCTTGTCGAGCAATCCCATGGTTTTTCTCCCTGTTAGTTTTCCGTCATTCCGGGGCGCGCGAAGCGCGAACCCGGAATCTCGAGATTCCGGGTCTGGTCCTTCGGACCATCCCGGAATGACGGCATGTCTTAACCCAGCACCGTCCGGCCGCTCTTGATCACCGTGACGTTGCGCGCCTTCACCTTGGCTTCGAATGAAATCACGTTGCCGTCCTTCCACATCTCCATGGTCACGGTGTCGCCGGGATAGACCGGCGAGGAAAACCGCGCCGCATGCTGACGAAAGGCGGACGGATCGTAATCGGCATAGGTCTGCAGCACGCCGCGGCAGGTGATGCCGTAGGTGCACATGCCGTGCAGGATCGGTTTGGGGAAGCCGGCCTTTTTCGCAAAGCCGGGATCGGAATGCAGCGGGTTGCGGTCGCCGCAGAGCCGGTAGACCAGCGCCTGGTCCGGGCGCGTCGTGATGTCGACGCTCTTGTCGGGCGCGCGGCTCGGCATCGAGTGCGGATCGGGCTGGCCTTCGGACGGCCCGCCAAAACCGCCATCGCCGCGCGCGAAACGCGAGGCGACCAGGGTCGCCAGCGGCTCGCCCTTCTCGTTTTTCAGCACGGTCTGGTGGCGGATCACCGCGCCCTTATCCTTGCCCTTGTCGTAGACGGCGAGCACCGAGGAATTGGCTGTGATCTGCGAAGCCGTCGGGAACGGCTTGTGGAAGGTGATGTCGCGTTCGCCATCGACCACCATGACGCGGTTGAGGTTCATCTCGCCGGGGCCGGCGCCCCAGGCCGCGACGGAGGCGAAGGTCGGCACCACCTTCAGCGGCCGCGGGTCGGCCGCGGTCTCGTTGACGAAAGCGAGCTCCTTCTCGTCCATGGGATCGGCGCCCATGCCGATGCCATAGGCGTAGAGCATCACCTCGCGATCGCCATAGGCATATTTCTGCCCGAGATTCTTCAGCGCCATCAGTTGTTCGTAGTTGATCGGCATGTGTGACAGTTCCTCTCGAAGCAATCCTCGTAGGGTGGGCAAAGCGAAGCGTGCCCACCATCTTCCGCATGCGACGTCTTGGTGGGCACGGCGCTTCGCGCCTTTGCCCACCCTACGGATCGCTCACCTTGGTTACGCCGGAGTAAAAAACGGCAATGGCGCGCCGTCGGTCGGCTTGAACACCACCTTCACCTTCTGGCCGATCTTCAAACTATCCATGTCGCAATCGACGATATTGGTCTGCAGCGACGGGCCTTCCTTCAGCGTCACATAGGCGATCGCGAATGGGCCGTTCGCCGATTTCCGCATCAGGCTGAAGGTGTAGATCGTCGCCTCGCCCGAAGACTCTTCCCACACCGTCTTGTCGGAGAAGCAGAACGGGCAGATCGAGCGCGGGAAATAATGCGGCTCGCCGCAGGCGGTGCAGCGCTTGATCATGAACTTGCCCGCTTTCGCCGCTTCCCAGAACGGCGCGGTCTCGGGATTGCCCGCGGGGGCCGGATATTTTTTGCCGTCTGCCATCACACGCGCTCCAGAATGCAGGTTGAGGCGGCGTGGCGATTGCCCAACAGTCCGCCGGTGCCATGCGCGATCGCGAGGTCGCAGTTCTTCACCTGCACCTTCGGATGCGCTTCACCGCGAAGCTGCCGCACGGCCTCCAGTATCTTGGTCATGCCGCCGCGGTTGACGGGATGGTTGCTGCAGAGCCCGCCGCCATCGGTGTTGAACGGCAGCTTGCCGGTGCCGGAAATCAAATTGCCGTCGGCGACGAACTTGCCGCCCTCGCCCTTCTTGCAGAAGCCGAGGTCTTCGAGCTGCATCAAGACGGTGATGGTAAAGCTGTCGTAGATCGAGGCGTACTTCATGTCCTTCGGGGTAACGCCGGCTTCCTCGAAGGCGCGCGGCCCAGAAAAGATTCCAGCGGAATAAGTGAGGTCGAGGTCCTTGCCGCCGCGCGGGCCTTTTGTCGCCTCGCCATGGCCGATCAAACGCACCAGCGGCTTCTTCAGGCTCTTCGCGATTTCCGGCGTGGTCACGATCATCGCGCCGCCGCCGTCGGTGACGACGCAGCAATCCATCCGGTGCAGGGGATCGGAGATCATCGGCGAGTTCAGCACGTCCTCGACGGTGACAACCTCTTTCAGCATCGCGTGCGGGTTGTATTGGGCGTGATGGGAGGCAGCGACCTTGATCCAGGCAAGCTGCTCGCTGGTGGTGCCATAGTCGTGCATATGGCGCATGGCACACATGCCGTAAACATTGTGGGTGGTCTGGCCATAGGCCCTCTCGAAATCATCCTCAGCGCCTGCCGCGCGCGGCGGCAGCGGGCCGGTCCGCGGCTTGCCGGCCAGCGTCACCAGCGCGATCGAGCATTTGCCGGCGGCGATCGCCTCAGCCGCGTGCCCGAGATGGATCAGATAGGAGCAGCCGCCGGTATCGGTGGAATCGAGGTGGCGGAGCTTTTTCATATCGAGGCCGAGATAATCGGCCATCGGCATCACCCCGCCGGGCGCGTCGCCGGCGCAGAAATAGCCGTCGATGTCGGCCTTGGTGAGCCCGGCATCCTCGATCGCGCCCTTGGCGACCTCGGCATGCAACTGTGAAGTGGATTTATCGGGTGCGTGCCGGGTCGGATGCTCGTAGATCCCGGCAATGTAGGCCTTGCCCTTGATGGTCAACTCGTTCTCCGCTGACGTTTCTTCTGTGCTTTCCCACCTAATTTCTTGGCCTGTCGGAAGGGGCTTGGCAAGCGGTGAAATATTCCGCGGGGTGAGACGAAGGCCTGCGGACTTGCGCGGAGGCGCTGCCACTTACTCCGCCGTCATCGCCCGACTTGCTGCCTTCGCTAAAGCTCCGGCGGGCCAAGACCGCAAGCCGCGTCGAAGCCTTGGGGTAGACTGGATCGGGCGATCCAGTACGCCGCGGCCTGTCGGTTTAATCGCTGACGTCTCTGGAATACTGGATGCCCCTTGGGGGGTATGACACCGGAGAAAACATGAAAGGGCATCCCGCGGCGCCGATACGTCCGGGTCTTGCACCATCATCGGCCCTCGCAGAAACGGAGGGCGCAGGGAATGCCGGGCGCCGTTGCACCCGCTGTCTCGTGTGCAAGAATAACAAGAAAACGCACACGAGTGGTCACAGGTACAACCGAACACGTCCGGCATTCCCCGCGCGATGTTGGACGACTTATTCCGTGCTCTCCTCGGCGTACCGGGCGTTCTAGAGCGGTTTCCACTTGATGCGGATCAACGTCCATAGCCGGCATGCCGAAAGTAATTGACGCACTGCTCTGGCGCAAATGTCTTGATGAGCCTGCCGATCAGCCTCCAAAGTGCCTTAACGGTGCGGGCCGCGCCCTTGCGCATTGCCGTTTTGAGTTTGGAGAATGCCTGCTCGATCGGGTTGAGATCCGGCGAGTAGGCCGGTAGATAGCGCACGCTTGCGCCGACCGCCTCAATCGCCTGGCGCACGCCATCGACCTTGTGCGTGCGCAAATTGTCCATGAAGACGATATCGCCCTTTTTCAGGGTAGGCGTGAGAACCTGCTCGACATATGCAATGAATGTTGGCCCATCCATCGCGCCATCGATGACATAGGGCGCGGTCATGCCATCGAGTCGCAAGGCAGCGATGAATGTCAGCGTCTTCCAGTGACCGTGTGGCACGCTCGCGACCAGCCGCTCCCCGCGCGGGCTGCGGCCGTAGTGACGGACCATTTTCGTCGTGACCGCGGTCTCGTCAATGAACACCAAGCGGGGCGCCTTAAGAGAAGGCTGCTCGGCTTTCAGCGCGGCGCGCGCTGCCGCGACATCAGGACGATCCTGCTCGGCGGCGTGCAGAGTTTTTTTTGAACGTGATCTCTTGACGATCGTAGAAGCGCCAGATCGAGCTCGTTCCAACCTTGAGCTTCTTCGCGCCGCTGAGCCGCAAGCGGATGTCATCGAGCGTCAGGTCAGGCTCCTCGGCGATAAGATCGAGCAGCCATTGCTCATGCTTGTTCAGCGGCGAGCGGCTATGGCCGGTGCCGGGCTTGGCCTCGACGCTGCCGGTCGTCGTCCAGCGCTCGATCCAGCGAATCGCCGTCGAGGCACCGACGTTGAGCAGACGTGCCGCCTCCCGCGCGCTGTCACCTTCCTCGACGATAGCGACGACCCGCTCCCGCAGGTCTTTCGAGTATCCCTTCGCCATCGCGCACCCCCGCCGTTGTGGTCCGAGGAACCGAATCTGATTTGCACGCCCGAGGGAACCCCTATAATCCTCCCGATTCAGATCAAGCGGAAAGCGCTCTAGTCACCGTCGCCGGCTCTCGCAGGCTTGACACCAGCATCGGGGTGTCGGGACCACACGGCTTCGTCGAACGCGTTACGCGCGCTTTCGTCATGCGCGCCAACGCGTCCATCGCTTCCCCGCCTCACGTTTCGTGACGATTGGCCGTAACGTCCCTCGTGTCGAGGCGGGATGGGCGGAATTTGTCACTGATTTGGGGATTTCGGCAATACGGAAATGGTGCGGCGAAATAACACGACGGGCAATTTGCGCATGGCGGGCATGTGCGAATTGCCCGTCGGGCAAGATTGGTTTTGCCGCCCCTGCTCCGGCGGCATCCGGCGCGGCGCGCGAAGGGACTTCCGCCTCGAACTCGATGATATGCCGGGCACAAAAAAGGCCGGCGACGGGCCGGCCTTTTTCATCCGACGCAGCGGAACGCGATCAGTATTTTCCCAGGAACCCCGGGCCGAACTTGTAGTTCACCCGCACCAGACCGATGTCGATGTCCTGGCCGATGCGATGCGACATCGTGGTGATCCCGGCCGCGTTGACAAAATTCAGGTTGTTGTTGCCCATGAACAGGTGATCGTATTCGATGCCGACCGACCAGTTCGGGGCGAAGGCGTATTCCAAACCTGCGCCGACCGTGCCACCCCAGCGCGTGGTGTTGGCGTGGTCCACCATCACGCCCGTCGCGGTCGTGAACGTGTCGTATCGATCGCCGACGACGGCGGCGCCGCCCTTGAGGTAGGCCAGGAAACTGGGACTCCAGCTGTAGCCCACCTGGCCGGTAAAGAGACCAAAGCCATTGACACGCGTCCGATCGGTGAGCGTCGTCACGACCAGGTTTCGGCTACTGCCCTTGAAGTCCGCCCAATCGCCCTGCGCTTCAACACCGAACACCCAGTTTGCCATCTGGTAACGGTAGCCGATCTGGCCGCCGACCGCGGCGCCTCCGGCGTTCGTGGTGCCCTCGTTCGAGAGCGCGGGGTTCACCGCAACGCCGCCATTTGTGAGGAGATTCCATTTGTCCCGACTGGAGCCCCCGCCGGCGTTGAAGCCGACATAGAAACCGCTCCAGTCGCCGATCGCTGCAACGACTGCAGGCGGAGCTTTCGTATAGGGCCGCGCCGGAAGATCGGCCGCGAAGGCGGACGCCGATGCGATCAGCGTGAGTGGTCCAGATAAAGCGAGGAGAAGCGTTCTCATTTTTCCAATTCCTGCCTGTTGCCTTGGTCTGGTTCTTCAGACCCTTTTCCAGCCGCTGGAATAATTTCCAACCGTCTCCGAACAGCTATGGCCTGCCACGTTCGACAAGCGATCGCGCGTGAAAGCTAACCGGGGGTTTCGGACATTTTTATGGGACACTTCTCATCTAGAGACGTGAATCATCTCAAGACTTGTGTCGATCCATGACGACAAATTTTCGCCGCTGCGCGACGCGACAATGAGGAGATTTCTTGATCCGCGATGACGCTTTGCTCCCGCAAGTGTGGCGGTTCGAAGTTCTCATGATGGATGCGGCGCGCTTCGATGAAGATGCCATAATGCTGCGGACATTTCGCGGCGCTGGTTTGTTTGATCATCATCGGCCTTCGCCGACGTTGAACAGTCCGCACCGGTCAAACTCGATGTCCGAGTTGCGCGGCGGCCCTTCGATCCGATTGACGGCGTCTCTGAAACACGAAATCGCCAGCTTTCGCGGGCGACGGCGCCGCAAACAATCCAACTCGCCCGACCTCGGTGGATACTCTACTCCGCCGCGATCTGCCTCGGCGCGGGCGGCGGGTTGACGAGGTCGGCGGCGAGCTGGGTGTAGCGCGCCTTGGCGTCGTTGACCGCCTTCTCCTTGACCGGGCCGTAGCCGCGGATGCGGTCAGGCAGCGACAGCAATTCGACCGCGATGTCGACGTTGACCGGCGACAGCAGCGTGAGCACGGTCGCGACATCCTTCTCGTAGCCCGCGATCAGGTCGCGCTCGAGCTTGCGATCGGGGCTCTTTGCGAAAATGTCCAGGGAAGTGCCGCGCAGGAAGCGCAGTTTCGCCAGCACCTTGAATGCCGACAGCATCCACGGGCCGAAGGCGCGCTTGGCCGGCCGGCCGAGCGCGTCCTTGCCGCCGCCGAGGATCGGCGGCGCAAGGTTGAAGCTGAACTTGAAGTCGCCCTCGAACTGGTCGCGAAGCTGCTGCGCGAATTTGCCGTCGGTGAAGAGCCGCGCAACCTCGTACTCGTCCTTGTAGGCGAGCAGTTTTGCGTAGTTGATCGCGACCGCGCGCGGCAGCGCCTCGCCATAGCCGCCGTCGGTCGCAGCCCTGCGCACCTGGTCGACCAGCTTGCGGTAGCGCGTCGCGAGCCGCTTGTTCTGGTAGTTGGTCAGGTGCTGGCTACGATGCGCGATGATTTCGTCCAGCGTCATCACATCCAGCGATTTTGGCGCGTGCGCCTCGTCCTGGCCCTCCATCATCGCTTCCAGCCGCGCCGGATCGGCGGCGGCAAGCCGGCCGAGCCCAAAAGCCTGCTTGTTCATCTTGATGGAGACGCCGTTGACCTCGATCGCCTGCTCGATCGCTGCCGCCGAGAGCGGCAGGAAACCCTTCTGATAGGCATAGCCCATCATCATGATGTTGGTGGCGATGGAATCGCCCAGCAGCACTTCGGCGGGCCGCGTGAAGTCGAAGAAGGACGTATCCTTCCGCATCGAGTTTTCCAGCACGCTGTTGACCTTGCGGCTCTGGAAATTGAAGTCGCGGTTGAGGATGAAATCCGCGGTCGGGATGATGTGGCTGTTGATGATGCCGACGGTGCGGCCGGATTCGCAGAGCGTGATGGTGTCCTTGGATACGGCCACCACTTCATCCGCGGCCATCACGAGATCGGCGGTGCCGGTGACGATGCGCGAACAGGTGACGTCGGCCGTGTGCCCGGAAAGCCGGACATGGCTCAACACCGCCCCGCCCTTTTGCGCGAGGCCGGACATGTCGAGGATCATGCTGGCCTTGCCCTCGATATGGGCGGCCATCCCGAGCAGCGCGCCGATGGTGAGCACGCCGGTGCCGCCGACGCCGGCGACCGCGATGTTATAGGGCTTGTCCAGCGCCGGCCTTGAAGCCGGCTCCGGCAGCGCGCCGAAATCGCCGAGCTCGGCGGGTGCGCGGCGGCGCGGCTTGCCGCCGTCGATGGTGACAAAGGACGGGCAAAAGCCCTTCAGGCAGGAATAGTCCTTGTTGCAGGAGGACTGGTTGATGGTGCGCTTGCGCCCCATCTCGGTCTCCAGCGGTTCGACCGAGATGCAGTTCGACTGCACCGAGCAGTCGCCGCAGCCTTCGCAGACGGCCGGGTTGATCATGACGCGGCGCGCCGGATCTTCCATCAGCCCGCGCTTGCGGCGGCGGCGCTTCTCGGCGGCGCAGGTCTGCACGAACACGATCGCGGAAGTACCCTTCATCTCGCGGCATTCCCTCATCACGGCATCGAGCTCGTCGCGATGCCGCGTGATGACGCCCGGCGCGAGGTCGGACGACGGATAGAGCTGCGTGTTTTCCGAGACGAGGTAGATCTGGCGGATGCCCTCGGCATGGAGCTGAAAGGTGATCTGCTGCGGCGACAATTCGCCGTCGACATGCTGGCCGCCGGTCATCGCGGTCGCGTCGTTATAGAGGATCTTGTAGGTGATGTTGGCGCCGGAGGCGACCGCCTGCCGGATTGCAAGGCTGCCGGAATGGAAATAGGTGCCGTCGCCGAGATTGGCGAAGACGTGCTGCTCTTTCGTGAACGGCGCGACGCCGACCCAGGGCACGCCCTCGCCGCCCATATGGGTGAAGGTCTCGGTCGAGCGGTCCATCCACAGCGCCATGAAGTGGCAGCCGATACCGGCGAAGGCGCGGCTGCCTTCGGGGACCTTGGTCGAGGTGTTGTGGGGGCAGCCGGAGCAGAAATACGGGGTGCGGGTGACGGGAGCTACCGCCTGTATCTGCGTCGCCTCGCGGCCGTTGAACCAGTCGGCCTTGGCGCGGAGCATGTTCTTGATTTCGGGATTGAGATCGAGCCGGAGAAGACGTTCGGTGAGCGAGCTGGCAAGCGAGGCGACGCTAAGCTCGGCGGCGAAAGTGAGAAAACGCTTGTCGTGGTCGTCCATCTTGCCGACGATGCGCGGGCGGACGTCGTCGCGCCAGTTGAACAGCTCCTGCTTGACCTGGTTCTCGACGATCTCGCGGCGCTCTTCGACGATGAAGATTTCCTCAAGACCTACCGCGAACTGCCGCACGCCTTCCGGCTCCAGCGGCCAGGGCATGCCGATCTTGTAGAGCCGGAGCCCGATTTGGGCTGCGACCTCCTGCGTGATGCCGAGTTCACGCAGCGCCTGGCGGATGTCCTCATAGCTCTTGCCGGACGCCATGATGCCGTAGCGCGCATTCGGGCTATCCATGGTGACGCGGTTGACCTTGTTGGCGCGGGCAAAGGCGATGGCGGCAAAGCCCTTGTAGTCCTGCAGCCGGCGGTCCTGCTCGTAGCGGTCGTCGGGCCAGCGCAGGTTGAGGCCGCCCTTCGGCATCTCGAAATCGGTCGGAATGACAAAGGGCGTCATCTCGTCGGTGAGGTCGATCTCGGCCGTGGTCTCCACCGTCTCGGTGATCACCTTCATGCCGACCCAGCAACCGCTGTAACGCGACATCGCAATGCCGAGCAGCCCCATCTCGATCATTTCGTGGATGCTGGAGGGGTAAAGGTAGGGCATCAGCGCCGAGATGAAAGCGTGGTCCGACTGATGCGGCACGGTCGAGGATTTCGCGCCATGGTCGTCGCCGGCGAGGCACAGCACGCCGCCATTCTTGGCCGAGCCCGCGGTATTGCCATGCCGGAACACGTCGCCGCAGCGGTCGACGCCGGGGCCTTTGCCATACCAGATGCCAACCACGCCGTCGTAATTGGAGCCGGGCGACAAATTGAGCTGCTGCGAGCCCCAGACCGCGGTGGCGGCGAGGTCCTCGTTCACACCGGGCTGAAACTTGATATTGTACTGCTCGAGATGTTTTCTGGCGGCGAAAAGCTGCTGGTCATAGCCGCCGAGCGGCGAGCCGCGATAGCCGGAGATGAAGCCCGCGGTGTTCAGCCCTGCGGCGCGGTCGCGCCTGATCTGCGCCATCGGGAGGCGGACCAGCGCCTGGATGCCCGTCAGGAAGACGTGGCCGGTACCTTGCGTATATTTCTGATCGAGACTGATCGGACCCTGGTTGATTCCCATTTAGCCCTCGTAAGCCTTTGGCCGCCCCTGCTCTTTTCTAACTAATCGCTTTCGGCGCGGTTGCCACTCTATGTCGCTTTTTCCGACGGACGCACCACAAATCTGGCTACCAATGTCACCTCGGCGAAAATCGCAACTTCATGGCCGGAATAACCGCGGCTTTTTGCGGTTGTGTCGTGCGGGGCTGGGCTTGTGAAATGGCGTAACACGCCCCCTTGGGTCCGGATTTTCGGCTATACCGTCCTGACCAACTACGGAAGCCGAAGGAGAAACATCCGGCGATGCGCGCGATTCTCTGCGGTCTGGTTTTGTGCAGTGCATTCGCGCTTGCAGGTGCCCGCGCTGCCGAGCCGTCGGAGGAGACCATCGCGCGCGGCCAGGCGCTGGTCGTGGCCGGCGACTGCATAAGCTGCCACACCGCCGATCCTGCCAAGCCGTTCGCAGGGGGAAAACGCATCGACACGCCGTTCGGCGCGATCTATTCACCCAACATCACCCCCGACCGCGATACCGGAATCGGGGCGTGGAGCGAGCAGGACTTCTATCGCGCGCTCCGCCTTGGCGTGGCGCCGGACGGTTCGCGCTATTACCCGGCGTTTCCCTACCCCAATTTCTCAAAACTGACGCGCGAGGACATTCTGGCGATCCGCGCCTATCTTGCGACCTTGGCGCCGGTTCAGAACAAGGCGCCGCCGCCTTCCTTGCGGTTTCCGCTGAATTTCCGCGCGGTGATGCGGGTGTGGAATTTCTTCTTCTTCCGCCCCGGCATCCTGGAGCCGGACCAGCAGAAAGGCACCGACTGGAACCGCGGCCGGTATCTGGTCGAGGCGCTCGGCCATTGCAGCGCCTGCCACACCCCGAAGAACATCCTTGGCGCCGACAAGCGCGGCCACGCTTACGGCGGCAGCCTGGTCGACGGCTGGTTCGCGCCGCGGCTCGACGGCGCCGAGCGCAGCGGGCTCAAATCGTGGAGCGTCGAGGACATCGTCGAATATCTGCAGAGCGGCCGTAACGCCAGGAGCCATGCCGGCGGCCTCATGGCCGAGGTCGTCGTCAACTCGACCTCGAAGATGGGCGAGGCCGACATCAGGGGAATCGCATTCTATCTCAAGAGCCTGCCGGCGGGCGCGCCGGAAGTCACGGTGCCGGCGCCGACCGATGCGGAGATGAAGACCGGCAAGGAAGTCTACAACCACAATTGCATCGCCTGCCATGAGGTCGACGGCTCGAGCGCGCCACGCGTCTATCCGCCGCTCAACGACAACGCGCTGCTGCAATCCACCGACCCCGCCTCCACATTTCGTATCATCCTCGACGGCGCGCAAACCGTGACCACGCCGCGTGCGCCGAATACCGGATCGATGCCGGGCTATGCGAAGCAGCTCTCGGATCAGCAGATCGCCGATGTCACCAACTACATCCGCAATTCCTGGGGCAATGCCGCGCCGGTGGTGACGGCGGATCAGGTGGCGAAGGCAAGGAAGTAACAGTTGCTTTTGTAGGGTGGGCAAAGCGAAGCGTGCCCACCGCCTTTCGGCGCCGTAGATAGATGGTGGGCACGGCGCAAACGCGCTTTTGCCCACCCTTCTGTAACGGGCCTCGAATAGTCAATCCCTTTGCGTTGTCCGCTCGCCGGGGTCTCGCTTCTGTACGGGGTCGGCGCGAGGCCGCCACCTGATGGGGTTGGAAGAGGATAGGTCGACCAATCTACGTTTGCGTGCTCAGGAAGCTACCTGGTGGGCAACGGCCTGACCTGATCCATCGTCCCGGCGAAGGGACTTCGCTTCGAGAAGGCCTGGTGTCGTGACCCGCCCGAAAACTGTTGCGTCTCTTCCCTGTTAAGCTGCCGCGGCGGCGGCGTTGAAGGGTGTTCCGTCGGCGAGCATGCGATGCATGATCACCGCGAGGCGGCGGGCAAGTGCCACCTTGGCCTTACTCATGCCGGCGCGCTTGGCGATCCGCATCGCCCAGCTCTTCAATTGCGAGCAGCCCTTGAGCGGCTTGGTCAGCATGATGTGGGCGGCCTCGTAGAGCACAGTCCGCACCGAGCTGTCGCCGATCTTGCTGATCCGGCCGGTGTAGTCGGTCTCGCCGGATTGATACTTCTTCGGGGTCAGCCCGTAATGGGCTCCCGCCTGCTTCGACGATTTGAACCGGGTCGGATCGTCGATCGCGCTGGCATAAGTCAGCGACACGATCGGGCCGACTGCCGGGACCGACATCAGCAGCCGTGCCTGCGGGTCGGTTTGCGCCATCTTGCGCGTCTGTTTCTCGAAGGCTGCAAACTCCTTCCGCAGTACCGCTCGCACCGCCAACAGCGCCTGGGCGATCACCTCAAGGTGTGGCTGCCCGGAAGCCAGATCCTTGATCCGTCCCGCGAACTCCCGCTCCGTCGTCTTGCCGACCTTCAGCCCAAAGCCGCGCAGGATCCCGCGCAGGCTGTTCTCGACGTCGCGAAGCTTTGACTGCACCAGCTTGCGCGCCGTCAGCAGCGCTCGGGTCTCTTGCGCGCTCGTCGACTTGCAGTGTACCGGCCGGAACCAGCCCAGCCGCATCAATTGCGCAATCCCGCGCGCATCGTTGCGGTCGGACTTCACCGGCATTGCCTCGAACGCCTTGCGCACATGCCGGGTCTCCAGCAACTCCACGGCAAGCCCAGCCGCCTTCATCGCCGCAAAAAGCCACTGCGATAGCGGTCCGGCCTCCAGCCCGATCCGTTCAAGGTCGAAACCGCAGGATTGGAACCAGGCGATCAGGTCCTTTGGCTCGCTGGCCACCTTGGTCTCGCGCAAAATCTTGCCATTTGCGTCAACAACACACACGCTCGAGCATTCCAATGACACGTCGATTCCGGCATACTGGTTCATGGTCGTCTCTCCTCGATGCTTGGAGCGAGGCTCATCCCTCAACTCCGTCACACCATCAGTGTGAGGGACGACCGCCCGCCCTCCAAGCAAGCCGCGCGCAGCGCGCCATCATAGTGCCGTAGCAAGCGCGGCTTGCTTGGAGGGCAGACCGGGGCCCGTTACCCCATCTACTTCGACTACCGCTCCTCGCTGTTGAACACGAATTTCGGCATTTCCCATTTGAAGCGGATCGCGAGCAGGCGGAACGAGAGCCCGATCACGAACGTCAGCGCGGTCCACACTTCGCTGTTCAAGGTCAGGCCGAAGGCGGTGGCGTAGAACAGCCCGGTGACGACGGAGACGCTGGCGTAGAGCTCGGAGCGGAACAGCAGCGGCACATCGTTGCAGAGGATGTCGCGCAGCACGCCGCCGGCGCAGCCGGTGATCATGCCGGAGACGATCACGATCGGCAGCGAGGAATCCATCTGCCAGGCGACATCGCAGCCGGTCATGGTGAAGACGACGAGCCCGATCGCATCGAGCACCAGGAACGCGATGTTGAGCCGATGCACCAGGCGCGCCATCAGGATGGTGACGAAGGCGGCCGCGATCGTGATGGCGAGATAGAGCGGGTTCTGCACCCACACCAGCGGATAATGCCCGAGCAGCACATCGCGGATGGTGCCGCCGCCAAGCGCGGTGATGCAGCCGAGCATGCAGACGCCGGCCCAGTCCATGCTGCGGCGGCCGGCCGCGAGCGCCGCCGTCATCGCCTGCGCCGCGAGCGCCACCAGCGCGAGGAAATACAGCACGCTATCGCCGGGCGGCAGGGTCCACATCGTAGCTTCTCGGAATCACACGCTGGAACTTTGAACGCAGGTTCCGTCCCAAACAAGCCTGTGAGCGGGAACCTGTGCGGGCGCCATCGGTTGTCTACGACTAAAGGAGGAACCGAGCTATGGCCAATCAACGCATTCCGAACGATCCCTACGATCCCACTCGTTCCGGCCTGAGCGACGACAATTTCAGCCGCCCTCAGCGCTTCGACAGCGACCTGCAGGTCGACCCGGAACTCGAGGGGGGTCCGGCTTCCACCAGCAAGGTCGCGCTGTTTGCGGTCGGGCTCGCGCTGCTGCTGGGCGCGGTGTTCTACGGGTTGAACAATACCAGCGTGAAGGACGCCCAGACCGCGCCGCCGGCCCAGACCGCGCAGACGCAGAACTCCGCTCCGCAGGGCGCGCCTCCCGGCATGCGCGACGTGACGCCGAAGACCAACAACGCGCCGGGCATGACGACGGGTTCGTCGACCAGCCGCCCGACGCCGCCGCAAGGCACCGAGATCGACCGCAACAAGTAACGAGACGGCTTCTGGCTCGACGCGCAGCGGAGCGATCCGCTGCGCGTTTTTGTCGGAATTAGCGGAACATCTTGTTGAGCTCGCCGCCGGGATAGCCATGGGCGAGGTCGGTGAACGTCCCCTGCTCCGCCATTTCCTTGGCTGCCTTCATGAACCCGGCCCAGGCGTTGCGGGCGAGCGAGCCGCCGACACTGATGCGGCGCACGCCGAGTTCTTCCGCCTGCTGCAGCGACAGGCCGGAAGCGCCGATCAGGAGATTGACGGGTTTTGGATGCACGGCCTTCACGACCGCCGCGATGTCTTCTTTCGTCTTGATGCCGGGCGCATAGAGGCAGTCCGCGCCCGCGGCCGAATAGGCCTGCAGCCGCTCGATCACGAGGTTCAGATCGGTGACGCCCCACAGGAAGCCTTCGCAGCGGCCGGTGAGCAGCACGCCGCTGCCAGCGGCATCGATCGCCTTGCGCGCCGCCTTGATGCGCTCGATCGCCAGATTTTGCTCGAACAGCGGCTTGTCCTTGTCGCCGGTGGAGTCCTCGATCGAGAGCCCGGCGACGCCGGCCTTCACCGCACGCGCGACATTCCTGCCGACGCCTTCCGGCTCGACCGCAAAGCCGCCCTCGAAATCGGCGTTGACGGGAATGTCGACGGCGGCCGAGATCGCGGCGAGATGATCGCAGACCTCATCGACGGAGACGCGGTTGTCAGCCTTGCCGATGGTCCAGGCGAAACCGGCGCTGGTGGAAGCGAGCGCCTTGAAGCCGAGATGCTGCAACGCCTTCGCGCTGCCGACATCGAAGGGATTGGGAATGATAAAGCAACCCTTCTCGTGAAGCTTGCGAAACGCGGCGCATTTGTCAGCAGTTGTCAGCGGCATGTCTCTCTCTCCCTGTATTTTGGCCGGCAAACATAGGTGCGCCGCATGGCGTGCGCTAGTGCGCCTCGTGAACCGTGCGGCTGTCCTTCGGCGCCTCCGCGCGCTCGTTCATGCCGTAGTCGCGGATCACGCCGGCGATGCGCAGCCGGTAATCCCCAAAAATCTTCGCGCGTCCCTTGGCCTGGGTTCGCCGATGCTCGGGAATATTGCGCCAGGCCTGAACCGCCGCTTCGTCGCGAAAGAACGACAGCGACAGGATCTTGCCTTTTTCGGTCAGGCTTTCGAACCGCTCGATCGAGATGAAGCCGTCGATCTTTTCGAGGATCGGCCGCAGCTCGGCCGCGAGATCGAGATATTCCTGCCGGTGCTCGGCCTTCGGCCAGACTTCGAAGATCACGGCGATCACGAGAACCTCCTTATATTGCGCTCGACCGCGACTATAGCGCGACCTTGCGCAGAAATGTCCGCTCCTCGGCGAGGATGAACTTGTTCTCCTCGGCGAAATTGAAATTCGCCATGCCTTCGGTGTCGCCGCGCAGCCGTGCGCGATAGGCCTCGTAGGCCGCAAGACTCTCGAAGGAGATCAGCGCGAAGGCGATGTTGTTGGTGCCTTCATGCGGCATCCAGTAGCCGATGAGGTCGCCGCCGCATTTCGGAATGATCGTGAGCCAGCGTTTTGAATATTCCTCGAACTGCGCGCGCTTGAACGGGTCGAGCTGGTAGCGAATGAACACGGTGATGGTCATGGGAACCTCCAATGTTGTTTCCACGTCATTGCGAGCGAAGCGAAGCAATCCAGAATCCCTCAACGGAGAGAGTCTGGATTGCTTCGTCGCTGCGCTCCTCGCAATGACGACGGTGATAACAATACCCGGTTGCCCAACACCGATGCTTCGGCTATCATCGAAGCATGAAAGCAGGCCCCGACATTGCCATGGTCGCCTCTCTCGTCGGCGATCCCGCCCGCGCCAACATGCTGACCGCGCTGATGAGCGGCCGTGCGCTGACCGCGAGCGAGCTCGCGCAGGAAGCCGGCATCACGCCGCAGACCGCGAGCTCGCATCTCGGAAAGCTGGAGGCGGGCGGGCTGATCGAGCCGGAGAAACAAGGCCGCCACCGCTACTACCGCCTCACCGGCGAGGACGTCGCCGGCGTGCTCGAGCTGCTCGAGGGTCTGGCCGCGCGGGTCGGCCACATGCGGGTACGCACCGGGCCGAAGGATCCGGCGCTGCGCCGCGCGCGGGTCTGCTACGACCATCTTGCCGGCGACCTCGGCGTGCAGATGCTCGACAGCATGAAGACGCAGAAGCTGGTGCGGCAGAAGAAACAGGACATCGAGCTGACCACCGAGGGCGAAAAATTCCTGGAAAGGAATTTGCAGATTTCGCCCGACATGCTCACCCATCCGCGCCGGCCGGTGTGCAAGGCCTGCCTCGACTGGAGCGAGCGGCGCCATCATCTGGCGGGCACGCTGGGCGCCGCAATGATGTCGCGCTTCGCCGAGCTGAAATGGGCGGCGCGCGATACCACGCCCGGCAGCCGCGTGGTGAATTTCACCCGCGCCGGCGAGAAGCGCTTTGCCGCGCTGTTTCCGAACGGCGAAGGCTAGAGCATGATCCGGAAAAGTGTGTGGCGGTTTTCCGAAAAGATCATGCTCAATCAAAAAGATAAAGCGCGATGACGATTCGAAGAAAAGTCATCACGCTCTAGCGTGGTGGCAGCTTAAGCGCCGCAAACGATCCCGTTGCAACCGGCTCATGCGCTGCGCACTGCGGCGCTACTCGACTGTACGGTCGGCCATCGCAAGCAGGGTCGGCGGAATTTCGATTCCCAGCGCTTTTGCGGTCTTGAGGTTGATGACCAGCTGGAATTTCGTGGGCTGCTCGATCGGCAAATCGGCGGGCTTGGCGCCCTTCAATATCTTGCCGACAAAGACGGCCGCCGTTCGAAAGACTTCTTCGTATTCCGGTCCGTACGACATCAGCCCGCCGGCCTCGACATAGGAGCTGTCTTCGAACATGGCCGGAATTCTGTTTCGATTCGCAAAATCGAGGATGCGGCCGAGATATTGCCGCGTAAAGGATTCGGTCGTCACCAGCAGCGCATCGGGCCGCTCCGTGAGGAGCTCGGCAAATGCCGCCTCGAGTTCCTCGAGATTTCTGGGCCCCACGGTGTGAAGCAGGACGTGGGAGCGATCTGCGGCGTTTTCCGTCTCACGGACACGCGCCGCCATGCCGGGATTGGAAGAATCCCACAGGATTGCAAACCGGGTAATTCGGGGATCCAGGGCGCGAAGTATTTCGAGACGTTTGGCGCTTAGTTCCGGCGCCATGAGCGAGTTGCCGGTTACGTTTCCGCCGGGCCGGGCCAAACTCGCGACAAGGCCGACACCGACGGGATCGCTGATGGCTCCGAGAACGATCGGGATGGTGCCCGTGGCCTCTTTGGCGGCAAAGCCGGCTGGCGTCCCGATCGTCACGATGACATCGACGCGCTGCCGCACCAGGTCCGCCGCGAACTCCTTGAGACGCGCGCGATCGCCTTCCGCAAATTTGCGTTCCACGACGATGTTGTCGCCCTCGCGATAACCAAGCTGCTCCAGCTTCGCCATGAAGGGGCCGACGAAAAACGTGCTGGCGCCGGTATTGAGCAATCCTATCGTGAAGCGTTGCTGCGCGCGCACGGCGGTTGGCGAGGTCACTGCCAAGGCCCCGAGGAGCATAATGAATTTGCGCCGCTTCATTGCAATGCTCGCTGCTGGTTGAGGGAAGCTAGCATGAGTTGAGCCTGCCATGCGGCCTGAAATCGAACGGTGAGCCTGATTTAGCCCACCAACGAAATGTCGGCTTCGGAGCCGCCCGAGCGGAAACGTCCGCTGCCGACGACAGCGGCCTTGAGCACGATCGCGTGTAATCGCCACCTCTCGTCATGGCCGGGCTTGACCCGGCCATCCACGTCTTTCTACAGCGGCGGTCTAACGAGCGGAGACCGCCTGCCGTGAAAAACATTCTTGTGGGCGTGTTCTGCGCCGCCCTCCTCGCCTTCACTCCCACCCTCGCCGCCGACGTCCCGCGCGAGCCCTATGGCATCGATCTCGAGGGCTTTGCCTATCCCTACCCCGTCAGCCTGTTTCCCGTCACCAACGACGGCGAGCAGCTCAAGATGGCGTACATGGACGTCGGCGCCTCCGGCCAGCCGAACGGCCGCACTGTCGTGCTGCTGCACGGGCGCAATTTCCCGTCGAGCTATTGGGCACCCGTCATCAAGACACTGGCGGATGCCGGCTTCCGCGTCGTGGTGCCGGACCAGATCGGTTTCGGCAAATCCTCCAAGCAACAAGGCGAGCTGCATTTCGACACGCTGGCGCGCAACACCATCGCGCTGCTCGACAATCTGCACGTCGGCCAGTTCGAGCTGGTCGCGCATTCCATGGGCGGCATGCTCGGCGTGCGGATCGCGCGCGCTTATCCCGACCGCGTCGCGCATCTGGTGCTGACCGCGCCGATCGGGTTGGAGGATTACCGGCTCTATGTGCCGCCGGTTGCGACCGAGAAGATGATCGAGAACGAGGACAAGCTCACCGCCGAAGGCTATCGCAAGCAGCTCGAAACCAACTACGCGCTAAAGCTGCCGCCGGACCAGGTGACGCCGTTCATCGATGCCCGCTTCAACATCAAGGGCAGCGCCGAATATCCGCGCTGGCTGCGCTCCTATGCGTCATCCTACCAGATGATCTATCGCGAGCCGGTCGTGCACGAAATCCCGCTGGTGGCGCAGCCGACGCTGTTCATCATGGGCGCCGACGATCACAATGCGCCGGGCCGGCCCAGCGCGCCGGAGGCGTTGCGGGCGAAGATGGGCCACAATGCCGAACTCGCAAAGCAACTCGCCGAGCTGATGCCGAACGCGCGCGCCGAGGTAATTCCGAATACCGGCCACCTCGTCTTCCTCGATGCTCGCGACAAATACAACGAGCTGGTGCTGGGTTTCCTCGGCAAATAAAACGAGGGCTGCTCGACGCAGCCCTCGTCTTGGCGATTACCAGTTGCGAAAGCAGCGCTGGCCATACGGGCCGGAGTGCCAGCCGGCCGGGCAGTTGTAGAGCGGGCGGCAGCCGCCATAGGGGCCGCGGTGCCAGCCCCAGCCGCAGCCGCCGGAGACCTGGATGATCGCCGCATCGCCGGCAGCCGCCAGCGGCAGCGGCCCGAGCGGCATCGCCTGCGAGGGGGCCATCGCAAACAGGCCGAGGCCGAGAGCAAGCGCGGAAGCAGCAAGGAGTTTCATGGGACAATTCCTTTCCTTCGGGTTTCGGCGACACGGCGCTCGCCCCCGTCACGCCGAAATCGCGAAGTTAGTTTTGTCCCGATCGGCTGAATGGCCGCTGAATTGCGTTGGTTAAGGTGCCGGCTTACCAAGATTTCATGATGGCAAGGCACGGCTGCGTAGGGTGGGCAAAGCGACCGCGTCCGCCGTAGCTCAACAAGCGAAGGCGGAAGCGTGCCCACCATCACAAATCCTTGCTTGAATGGTGGGCACGCTTCGCTTTGCCCACCCTACGATGGCGTCTATGCCGCAAGCTCCTCCGCTAGCACGAACGTCTCGCGCGTGCGCGTGACGTCGGGCCAGTCGCGGTTGAAGTCGGCTTCAAATCCTCGCCCTTCATGGCGCGATCGAGCGAGGCTTCATCGGCAAACTCATACGTCGCCTGATGCAGCGAGGGCTCGGTGAGACTCCAGAACCGCCACGCCCGCGTCACGCCGAAGGATTTTGACGCGTCGGGCAAATGCTCCTTTTGGTACCAGGTGTCGAACGCTTTGCGTTTCGCAGCATCGGCAACGGTGGCGCGAACGACCAAATAGGCTTTGGGCATGATGATCCTCCCGGCGTTTTTTATTTGCAGAAATGGAACCTTATCATCACGGCCGCTTGAGCGCGATCGTCACACTTTCTACAAAGAACCGGCAGACAAACCCGCGAAGCAGGAATGGCGGGCTGGTTCGTCCTTGGTGGAACACTCACCAACATCAGAGGAGACAGCGATGGCAACACAGATCAAGCCGGTTCCCGAAGGGTTTCACACCCTGACGCCCTATCTCGTCGTCGATGGCGCCGAGAAGATCATTCGTTTCATGAAAGAGGCTTTTGGCGCCCAGACCGTGTTCGAGCCCATGGCACGGCCGGACGGCAAGATCATGCATGCGGAAGTCAGGATCGGAGACTCCATGCTGATGATTTCCAATTCCTCCGAACGCGCCCGGGCCACCACCGCCACGCTCCATCTCTACGTGCCTAATGTGGATGCCGTTTATCAGAAGGCCGTGAAGGCCGGCGCGATCTCCGAGATGGAGCCCGCGAACCAGTTCTACGGCGACCGCAGCAGCGGCGTGCGGGATCCGGCCGGCAACCGCTGGTATATCGGCACCCATGTCGAGGATGTCTCTCCGGCCGAACTGAAGAAGCGCGCAGCACAGCAGAACAAGGCGGCGTAGACACAAGGACTCGCAGGGCGGGTCGGGCAACTCGTCCGCCTGACCCGCCGCTGCGATGTCGAGGCATTACACCGGCAATTTCCGCATCTGGTGCGCCCGGCCCTTGATGGCGGCAGCCTCGCTATGCCCCGCGACCACGCGCACGCCCTCGTCAATCCGGGCGATGATGGTGTCCGGCGTGCATCCTTGCAGGAAAGCCACGCCGTTCTTGCGGCAGGCTGCGAGAATGCGGTCGCGCGCCCTCTGCATCTCCGGCGGGAAGGGCTCGCGTGGAATCGTGCGGTAACCGAGCGAGAGACTGAGGTCGCCGGGGCCGATCTCGGCAAATCCCAGCCCGGGAACGCTGAGGATCTCCTCGCAATTGGCGACGCCTTCGGGGCTTTCCAGCTTCACCCCCAGCAGCAATTCGCCTTGCGGATTGAGCGGCCACGGGTCGCAGCGCGCGATATAGTCTTCGATCGACAGGCCCCAGACCGGCGCCGCCGTGCTTTCCGATCCGCGCCCGCGCGTGCCGATTCCGAGTAGCTTGCGGCCGGCGGAGTCGGTGCCGCCATCGGTCGCGCGCCGCGCGCCCTCCATCCGCGCCATGGGCGAGGGGATCGCGGGATCGACGCCGATCGTGTTGTGCGGATAGCGGCAGAGATTCCACGAAGGCCCGCACCGCGTCAGCGGTCTCTGCCTGACAGAGCAGGATGCCATGCGCCCCGCGGCCGAGGATCTGGCGGAACTGCCAGGCGTTGTAACGCACATGCGCGGCATCGATTCCGTTCACCGGCGCCTCGACAATGACGGTCGGTGTACGGTGCCCCGACCGCGTCGGCCCGGCATCGACCATGCCGCTCATGTACGCGGCAAGGCCCGCCATGTCGAAGGAGCCGTGCTCCATGCCGACATTCATGTAGTCGGCCCAGGTGCCGGCATCGATGTGCCCTTGCGCATGGGTCAGCACATGGCCGCTGTGCGGACCGTCGTAATAGATGGCCTGATCCTGCTCCAAAAGCTCGACGCAGCGACTGATCCGTTTCCCCATGAAGACCTGCTTTGACTGTTTCTTGGACGGCCAAACAAGGCTAGCATGGCGCCAAGCCGCCACGCGATGGGGCAGATAATCGGGAGGAAACCAGGATGAAGCAAGGCCAGCCGATCCAGGACGCCAGTCATCTCTACGAAGTCGAGCGCCGCGCCCAGCATGCCGCGCGTCCCGGTTTTCGCATTACGGAGTTGCAGCTCTCGCCGACCCAGAAGGTGCCGTGGCACACCCACACCAATGTCTCCGACACTTTCTACGTTCTGGAAGGCCGGATGCGGCTGTTCCTGCAGGAGCCGAAGGAGGAAGTGAACCTGAAGCCCGGCGAGGTCTATGCCGTCAGGCCGACGCGGCCGCATCTGGTGACCAACGGCGGCACCACATCGCTCACCTTCCTGGTTCTGCAGGGAGTGGGCGAATATGATTACGTTCCGCTCGCGTCAAGCTAGGTCGCTGCCGAACGCCGTCTACACCCACCCTCCCCGCGCCATGATGGCCGCGCAGAGCAGGATGATCACGATCGCCGCGAGTTCGAAGTGAATGACCATGGTGACGCGCTTGCGTTTCGCGGCATCCATCACCGGCACCTGCCCCGCCTGGATCGCGCCGCGCCAGGAAAGAAACTCCATGGTCGGGATGATCGAGAGCAGCCCGATAATGATGAAGAGCCCAAACTTCGTCAGGAACGCGTGGCTGTGCCAGTAGTATTCGGCGCCCTTCTCGAAGAAGAACACGCGCAACAGCCCGATCACGAGCAACAGGCCGGCGGCGATACCGAGCACGAGGTCGGTCACCTGCAGCCGGCGCGCGGAGGCGAGCGTCAGCTCGGAGCGGATCAGCGTGAACTCGATCGCGACCGCGGCGACCAGGGTGAAGGCGCAGAGATGGTGCAGGAAGGCAAAGAGCGTGGACACAACACAATCTCCGTTCGTAGGGCGGGTTGGGCGTAGCCGTAACCCGCCGCGGGTGTCACGATCAAGATCGCTCACGCCTTCCGCGCGGAAAACACCGTCGCCTGCAGCGGCATTTTACCGGGATTGCCGAACGCCTGGCGATAGTTCGCCAATAGCGTCTCATAGACTTGCTCGGGCTCGACACCGCCGCGTGCACGTATCTGGTCGATCAGCGGCGAGCCGAAGATAATGCCGCGCGCAAGCCCTGCGCAGTCGCCGACTTCCTTTTGGAATCGGACAATATGAGCGGTGATGTCGGCGAAGCCGGCAGCGATCAGGGAATCCCTGATCGAGTCAAACCCGTAATTGAACGGAATGCTCAGAAACTGCGGCGGATCGTCAGGAAAGAATCGGCCGGCCGTTTCGTGGGCAATACGGCCGAACGGATTGTAGCGGTGCGCGTCCCACACGTTGAACAGATAATGACCGCCCGGGGCGAGAACGCGATGGACCTCACGGTAGGATTTGTCCTTGTCGGGATAGAACATCACGCCGAACTGGCACACGACGATATCGAAGCTGGCGTCGCCAAACGGCAGCGCCGTCGCATCCGCCGGCTGAAACGCGACCTGCTCGGTCGGTCTGAACTTCGCTCTCGCGACCTCCAGCATCTCTGGACTGAAGTCGGTCGACGTGAGGTGTGTCGCCGCCGGCAGATGATCGCGAAGACGGCGCGAGACGATCCCGGTCCCCGCCGCCGTCTCGAGAAGGCGCGCAGGCTTCAGTGCGGCGGCACGGCGCGCGATGTCATCGGCATAATCGACGAAGACGAGCGGCCCCATCCCGGCATCATAATGCTCAGGGATACTGCCGGAGAAAGTCGTGGTGTCACGCTGCATGTGGCGCCGAACCTGCCAATTACGCTCTATGCCGCGTTGCGTCCGAGCGCCGCTTCGGCACCGAGCAGCCCGGCCTCCATCAGCGCGTCGCGGATGCGCGCAATTTCCGCCTCCGTGATCTTGACCAGGGGCGGACGCACCACCGCGCGGGGCAGCTTGCCGAGCAGCACCAGCGCTTCCTTCATGCGGTTGTGCATGTCGACAAAGGGATCGGCGTAGAACACCCGTGCCATCGGATAGATGCGGTCGTTCAGCCGGCGGGCTTCCGCGAGATCGTTGGCCCTCACGGCGCGATAGAGTTTTGCCTGGAGGTCGGCGATGACGCTGCCGCTGCCGGAGAGAAGTCCATTGCAGCCGAGCACCAGCGAGCTCAACAGCCAGGCGCTGTTGGTGGAGAGCACGTTGATCGGACGCTTGCGCCCCTGCAGCGCGCGAATTTGCGCCTCATGCTGCGGGACCAGTGGCGTCCAGTCCTTGATGGCCCGGATAGCAGGCACTTCGTCCAACAGCCGCTCCAGCGTCGCCGCGGGATAGCCCTGCCCTGTGGCCAGCGCATATTGAAACACGATCAGCGGCAGATCGGTCGCATCAGCAATGGTCTTGAAATGCGCCAGCGCCATCCCGGCCGACTGGCCCTGCGTGAAGGGAGCCGGCGGAAAGACCAGCAGCGCCGAAGCCCCGCCGGCCTCCGCCTGCCGCGCGATCCGCGCCGCCTCCAGGCTGCCGTCCGCCCAGATGCCGTGAATGACCGGCAATCTGTCGCCGATTTCCTCGCCCGCGATCTCCATGACGCGCCGCTGCTCGTCGGCGGTGCACGAGGCGACCTCGGTGGAGTGGGCGTTGACCGTGATCGCAGACAGTCCCTGCACCGCGGCGACATCGCGCAGGTGAGCCCGGAAGCTCGACTCGTCGATCGAAAGATCCTCGTGGAACGGCAGCAGCACCGCCGGGATGACGCCGTGGGGCACGAAATCAGGATGGCGGGGCATAGGGCGTCTCCTTGCAGGGCGGGTTAGCGTAGCGTAACCCGCCCTGCCTCTACTCGGCAACACGCGGATTACGCCACGCTAATCCGCCCTGCGCGCTGAGATTGGATCCTCCGGAGAGGGGGACGACGGTGTTGCCGTTAGCTCGGCAGTTTGCCGCCAAGCGATTTATAAAATTCGGCAAGCTGATTTGCTAGCAGTGACGCCAACAGCTCTTCCATCCTTGATACGTCGATCTGCCCGCTTCGGAACGCAGAATCGGCAGCATCCAAAGCATCGAAATAGGGTTTCCTGTTATCGACGATTTGGTCTGGTATCGTTGGAGTACCAGGCAAAAGCGACCCTGCCCGAATGGAAAGCACAACATACGAAACCATCCGAGACGTGCGGCCATTACCGTCGGCAAACGGGTGAATCCAGTTCAGCCGCCACATGACGTAAGCAGCTAGATGTATTGGCGTGCTATCATTCCAATGATCATTGACGTAGTCGCACATGTCCTCAACAAGCTCGGGGACGAGGTGCGCGCCCACCGGCTCATGTTTGCTGCCTTCAATGGCAACGCCGCCTGGGCGATAGTTTCCAGCATAAGAGCTAATCCCGGCGAGCGCCTCGCGCTGCAAGCCTAATATTAGCGAGGGACGAAGTTTGAAGGAGCCTCGTTCTAGCGCTGCCTGAATCGCGCCGATGGCCGCATCGTATTGACGGAAACCGTTTCGCGTCTCCGCAGCAGCTTTTTCCTTGGGATCGGTGATCAATTCAGGTTCGAGCGCACGGCTGTCCGGCCGTTCGCGCTCTTCACCCGTCATTTCTTTTCCTTGGCTAGCTTTTCGGCTTCGCGATCGACCATTTCTCGCGTGATTAGCGAATTCTCGAAATGCGTATTTCCGTACACAAAGCTCCGCCGCTGCTGCTCCCGATGTTCGGGAGTAGGATTGGCAGTTTTAGCCGCTTCGATAAGTTTTTTGAGGGCGTCTTTCATATGGTCAATATAGGTGAATCGGCTTGGAGATACCATGTGATTTTATGTGGACATCATGATTTCCCTCACAACGGCAAATTGTCGTGCTTCTTCGCCGGCATTTCCATCTTCTTGTCTTTCAGCATCGCCAGCGCCCGCGCGATCCGGCGCCTTGTCGAATGGGGCATGATGACGTCGTCGATATAGCCGCGCTCGGCGGCGATGAAGGGCGATAAAAAGCGGTCTTCGTATTCCTTGGTGCGCGCGGCGATCTTGTCGGGGTCGCCGATGTCGCTGCGGAAGATGATTTCCACCGCGCCCTTGGCGCCCATGACCGCGATCTGCGCGGTCGGCCAGGCGTAGTTCATGTCGGCGCCGATCTCCTTGGACGCCATGACGTCGAAGGCGCCGCCATAGGCCTTCCGCGTGATGATCGTGACGAGCGGCACCGTGCATTGCGAATAGGCGAACAGCAGTTTTGCGCCGTGCTTGATCAGGCCGCCATATTCCTGCGCGGTGCCGGGCAGGAAGCCCGGCACGTCGACAAAGGTGACGATCGGGATGTTGAAGGCGTCGCAGAAACGAACGAAGCGCGCGGCCTTGCGCGAGGCGTCGCTGTCGAGCACGCCCGCCAGCACCATCGGCTGGTTGGCGACAAAGCCGACCGTGCGGCCGGCGATGCGGCCGAAGCCGGTGACGATGTTTTTGGCGAACGCCTCCGAAATCTCGAAGAAGTCGCCCTCGTCCACGACCTTCAGGATCAGTTCCTTCATGTCGTAGGGCTTGTTCGGATTGTCGGGGATCAGCGTGTCCAGCGACATGTCGAGGCGCTCGATCGAATCGAAACTCGGCCATTCCGGCACGCCGTCGGTGTTGTTGGAGGGCAGGAAGTCGATCAGCCGGCGCATCTGCAACAGCGTTTCCACGTCGTTCTCGAACGCGCCGTCGGCGATGGAGGACTTGGTCGCATGCACCGAGGCGCCGCCAAGCTCCTCGGCGGTGACGACCTCGTTGGTGACGGTCTTCACCACGTCGGGACCGGTGACGAACATGTAGCTGGTGTTCTTCACCATGAAGATGAAGTCGGTCATCGCCGGCGAATAGACGTCGCCGCCGGCGCAGGGGCCCATGATCACCGAGATCTGCGGGATCACGCCTGAGGCGATGACGTTGCGGCGGAACACATAGGAATAGCCCGCCAGCGCTGCGACGCCTTCCTGGATACGCGCGCCGCCGGCATCATAGAGCCCGATGATCGGCGCCCTCGCCTTCATCGCCATGTCCTGGATTTTTACGATTTTTTGCGCATGGGTCTCGGAGAGCGATCCCCCGAACACTGTAAAATCCTTGGCAAAGACAAAAGTCTTGCGGCCGTTGACGGTGCCCCAGCCGGTGATGACGCCGTCGCCCGGCACCTTGTTCTTCTCCATGCCGAACTCGCTGGAGCGATGCTCGACGAACATGTCGAACTCCTCGAACGAGCCCTTGTCGAGCAGCAGCTCGACGCGCTCGCGCGCGGTCAATTTGCCGCGCGCATGCTGCGCCTCGATGCGCTTCTCGCCGCCGCCGAGTTTCGCGCCCGCGCGCCGTTCCTCCAGCGTTTCCAGGATGTCCTTCATGCGTTCCCGCCCGTCCTTCACAAGAGCTTTTTCGGGTTCTAACAGGCCATTCGGCAAACCAAAAGCCGGTTTCGGCCGCCATTTGGCGCTACAAGGGGCGCCAAATCTGCGCCTTACCTCGGGGAGTTCAGCGAATGGGTGACGCGACCGCAAACGCTGCCAATGGCGAGGTGACGGGAGGCGTCAGAATCCTGCTCCTGCTGGAGGGGCTCACGCTGTGTCTCGGGATGGTGCTGCTCTATGGGGTCTGGGGCGCCTCGTGGTGGATTTTCGCCCTGCTCTTCTTCGCCCCCGATCTCTCCTTCATCGCCTATCTCGCTGGTTCCAAAACCGGCGCCGTCGTCTATAACGCCGCCCACAGCTATATGCTGCCGGTGGCGCTGATCATCCTGAGCCCGGCAATTCCCGAGCCGTTGACGCTGTCGGTTGCGTTAATCTGGCTCGCCCATATCGGATTTGATCGCGCGCTCGGTTACGGCCTGAAATATCAGGCCGGCTTCGGCTTCACCCATCTCGGCCGAATCGGCCGCAAAACGGCCTTGTGAACATTGTTGATGGCCAAATCTGCGGCGTAAGGGCAACTTGCAAAACGCCGCTTAGGCGGCGATAGCTAGGTATGTTTTGCGTCGCGTTCGCGTCGCGTCAATGACATAGGCCGTCCCTAATTTCGTGAAATTCGCGCGTTTTCCTGGCGGATACTGATTCCTTTAGCTCGCCCCCCGAATCATGATGCCGATGCCTGCGCCGGTCTTCTCACCGCCCCCCAACGCCCATCAGGAGACGGTCGACTTCCTGCGCCGCCTCTCCAGCATGCTGACCGGCGGCCGCAATGCGGAGATGCTGCTGGAAGCAGCCTCCATGATCGAGACACTGAGCGGGCGCGCGGCGACCGCCGAGCAGTTGTTCCAGGCGCAGCAGGACGATCACGCGCGAAACCTCGAGCTGCGCGAGGTGGCGGAGCTTGCCAGCGACAATCTCATGGCCGAGATGGAATCGCTGAAGGCGCAGCTCGATGCCGAAATTGCCGCGCTGAAGGAGCAGCTCGACGAGACGAGGCGCCAGGCGGAAGCCGACCGCGCCTTCTTCGGCGAGGAGACCTTGCGGCTGCAGGCCCATGTCGACGTGACCGAAGCCCGGCTGGCGCAGGCCAATGCCGAACTCGATGAGTACCGACGGCCGGTGGAGACGGGAATCGACGATTCCATTGCCGTGGTGCCGATCGCCTCGCTGCAACTCGCCCGCACCCAGTTCGACTATCTGGCAAAGGCATTTGCCAGCTCCGGCGACGTGGTCTCGCAGACCATCTGCGAGATCGGGGCGAGCGCGATCGACAAGGCGCTCGACGGCAACGCGTCCGGCCAGGACGGCCCCGGCTGATTTGACAGCCTGCGCACGGCTTGTTCTATTTCCCCCTTATAAAAAAGAACATTTGGGGGAAGCGGATGCTCACCGACTGGCGCCTGGCCGTCACGGCCGCGATTTTCTGTACCGGCGTGCTCGTCACCTGCATCGAGACCAACGCGCAATCGGCGCCGAAGGAAGTGGCCGCGCGGATCGAGATCTACGCCATCCCCTCGGTCACCGTCTCCGACCAGCAATTCCTGACCGGCGATGCCGGCGGCAAGCCGGTGACGGTGGCCGGCGAATTTCGTGTCGCGCAGGGAAGCGGCCGCCTCCCCGTCGTGGTCATGATGCACGGCTCCGGCGGCGTCAGCGGCGTCAGCGAAGCCTGGGTGCATACGTTCAATGCCATGGGCATTTCGACCTTCGTGATCGACGCCTTTTCCGGCCGTGGGCTGACGGCAACCAGCACCAACCAGGTGCTGCTCGGCCGGCTCAACTTCATCGTCGACATCTTCCACACGCTGGAGATCCTGGCGAAACATCCGCGCGTCGACCCCGACCGCATCGTGCTGATGGGATTTTCCCGCGGCGGCCAGGCCGCGCTCTATGCGAGCCTGAACCGCTTCCAGAAACTCTGGAACAAGTCGGGCCTGCAGTTCGCGGGCTACATCCCGTTCTATCCGGATTGCGCGACCACCTATAACACCGACACCGATGTCGTCGATCGCCCGATCCGCATCTTCCATGGTTCGCCCGACGACTATAACCCGGTCGCGAGTTGCAAGGCCTATGTCGCGCGGCTGAACCAAGCCGGCCGCGATGTGGTGTTGACGGAATATCCGGACTCCCAGCACGGGTTCGATTCCGGCCTGTTCGGCTTCAGCCTCAGCCTCGTCTCCGCCAACGCGCAAACCGTGCGCCACTGCCACATCAGGGAAGGCGAAGGCGGGCTGCTGGTGAACGCCGATACGCAAGCGCCCTTTCAGCTACAAGGACGACTGCGTCGAGCTTAGCCCCCATGTCGGCGGCAATCCCGCCACCGCCGAGGAAGCCCGCAAGGCGGTGGTGGAGTTTCTGCAGGGGCTGTTCAAGCTGGGGTGAGTGCCGGGCGTTGCCGCTCTCTCACTCGTCATGGCCAGGCTTGACCCGGCCATCCACGTCTTGGCCGCGGCAAGGAAAGACGTGGATGCCCGTGACAAGCACGGGCATGACGACGTTGAGAGATGGAGCGAGCCATCACGGCTCCCCCACCTTGAACGGCTCTTCCTTGCCCGGCGGCACGGTCTGCTCGGCCATGGCGAGGATCATCGCCACCATGACGTAATTGCCGGCGACCGCGGTGAGGTCGACGATCTGCTGGTCGTTGAAGATTTTCTTCGCCCGCGCAAAGGTTTCATCGGACACCTTGTGCGTCGCCGTCAGCTCGGTGATGAAATCATAGACCAGCGCCTCGTCCTCGGCCATTTTCGAGGGCCGCTTGCTGGCCTTCAGCTCCGCGATGACATCGGGCGACAGCCCGGCCTTGGTGGCGATCGGCGCATGCGCGAACCATTCCATCTGGGAGCGCCATTGCCGGCCGATGATCAGGATCGCGAACTCGTTGAGCCTGGTCGGCACCGAGGTGTTCCAGCGCAGGTAATCGAACAGATCGAACATCCGCTGGCCCAGCACGGGGCTGCGCAGCAGCAAATTATACGGCCCGCCGATCCCGACACTGGAGACCTTCATGACCTGGTCGCCGAGCGGTTTTTGCGCCTCGCTGAGCTGGTCCAGGGTGAGCTGCGGAAAGCGCGGCGTCTTGCCGGCGGTGGAATGCATCGGGTCCTCCCGTCTTTTTGATTGCGGCGCGAGCTTAGTTCAGCGCGGCGAATTGAACCAGAGTTGGGAGAACCTTTTCAGCACGTCTGCCTTGCCAAAACCCGGTGTCGGATTCCCACGGCGATCATTGTACATCAAACTTCAACCATTGCCTGGCTCTCACCTGTTTGGCCCGCGTCTGATCGATATAGGGTCCGATGAGCTTGTTCAGCGCCCTGACGACCTGCTCGTATTCGTCGGCACAGCCCTCGGCTCTCTCCTTGGGTAGATATCCTTTCTCGACGAGATCGGCGAATAGCTTGGAATCCGCGCCGTATGCCATGCACAGCACGTTGTAGAAGCGCTGCGCCGGAAGGCCGTGCTCGTCGGCGAACGGCGTCTTTTTGGTGCTCGGTTTGGATGCGTCGATATTATACGAGTAAGCTACCCCGTAAATCAGTCTCCGCGCATCGCTCTCGTCGAACTGCAGGAGGACGTAGGCGGCAAACTGATCGGCGGCGTCTTCCTCGTGTCCCAAAACCGGCACGGAGAGATAATCAAACACCGCGTGGCCGACCTCATGCAGGAACACTTCGAGCGTCGGCCCCATTATGGCGTCCGTTCGGGTGACGCCCGCCAGCGTCGTTTCCCTGGGAGCGTTCTGCAGGATATCCTGGAGGTATTCGTAACAAACAGTGACGGCGTCATCCCCATACCAGGCGTTGGATTCTCCATCGCATCCCTCAACCTTCAACAGCAGCGGATGCGGTAGCCGCAATGCGCTCAAGAGACCTTTGAATTTTTCGAGAGTCTGCCGCTCTTTCAACAGTTGAAACAGGGCTTCATGGGCTGAATTCTTGGGTGGCACATAAGAAATTTGAATCCGATCCGCCTGCAAGGCGGAGGATTTTGTGGCGGCTGCAAACTCCGAATTCAGGCTCGCGCCAATCAGGATCAAGAGTGCGACAAATACCTTCATCGGCGCTCCCCTGACCATGACGGGTGGCCCTTTCGCAAATTTTCTATAACGTGCGGCGACCGCACGCGGCATGTCCGAAAAGTGCGTCAAGCGGCAACGCGCGGGGACACTCAATGCGCAATGGACCACCCCTTGGTGGCCCATGAAGCGCTGTGCTCGCAGGGTTGCGGCTACTTCGGTTGTTCGGTCTTGTCCGGCGATGCTTTCATCTTTTTCTTCTTATAGCCGCGTCGGTTGGAGCGCCGAGCCGCGCCAGCAACGCTCACGGGGGAGAGTGGCTGACCAACGCGGGCCTCGGCATCCGTTGCGGTCAAGAGCGTCGCCGGCACTGCGAGGCCCGACACAATCGCGAGCCCGAGCAGGGGAAAAATCCTTCGACGCGAAATCACCTCTGATTTGATCTTTTCAGTCATCACAGCCTCCTGTTGGGTATTGAGCCGTAACTGGCGAGGCCGCTGCGACCTTGACCTAGATCAAGCAAATCCCGAGCTTCGAGGTCCGCACCGGGTCAAAAGGCGGAATTCCGCGGTGACCAGCGCATGTCTGCTTTGGCTCAAAGCGGACATCTCTCGTTTTATGAGTAGACGCCCCCCGGTCAGATCGCATCCCACGTCGACAATCCCGCGGTCATCTGGCCCGCTTGGTCAGCCGCATCACGAACACCAGCACTTCCGCGACCGCCTTGTAGAGTTCGGCCGGGATTTCGTCGCCGAGCTCGACATTGGAGAGCGCGCCGGCCAGCACCTCATTCTCCTCGATCGGGATGTTGTGCTCTTTCGCGACCTCGATGATCTTCGCGCCGATCGCGCCCTTGCCCTTGGCGACGACGCGCGGCGCGCCGGTGCGGTCGTAGTGCAGCGCGACCGCAAGCTGGTTCCTGGTGTCGGTGCTCACAGCGCGCGGTCCAGAAAATGGCCGGCCTTGGCGGGCGCGGGTTGCGGCGGCGTGCCCTCGCGGATCACGATGTCGCCGGGCGTAAGCTCAGCCTGGCTCAGCGCCTGGCTGAGCTCGCCGGCGCCGGCGCGAAGTTGTGCCGCGGTCTGCGGCCGCTCCGCCCACATCCGCACCGAGGTGCGCTCGCCCGACAGCGAGATCAGCGCATGGACGGGCCCGGCGGGCTCGATGTTGAGCGAGAAGCGCGCCTGCCAGGTGCGCTTTGCGGCCTCGACTTCTTGGCCGCCGCCGTCGCGCGAGATTTCGAACTGCGCCAACGCCGTGCCCTGCGGCGTCGCGAACGGGATCTCGAAATTCCAGCGCGGAATCGACGAATCGATGCGGTTGCCGGAGGCGTCGACACGATCCGGCAAGGATGCGACCTGCAACAGCGTCTGCCGCGCCAGTGCCGCATCGGTATCGTCGAGCAGATGATGCACCGTGGTTGCAAGCGGCGCACCGGACGGGATCGACGCGGTAGCGACCGGTTGCGCCGACGGCAGCGCGCCGCGGAACGGCGGTGGCGGCGTGCTGGTGAGCGCGGTGCCCTGCAAGCTGCGCCCCTCCGGTGACGTGATGATCGCCGCCGGATTGCCCGGGGCTTGCGGCACCCCCTGCAGGGCTTCCTGCAACAGGTTCAGGGCCGCGCCCGACGTGACCGACCGCGGACCCGAACTGAGCAGCGCCTGCGCCAGCAGCAGTTTTACCGGATCGCCGGCTGCGGCCTCCGCAAGCCGCGCCTGCGGCGCCAAAATTTCATGGCCGTCCGCGGCCGGTTGCAACGGCGCCAGCGAAGGAGAAGCCACCGAAGGTTTGACAGCGCTTGCCGAAGCACTTGCTGTCGCCGGTGCGACAACGCCGGGAGTTTCGACAGCGCTTGCAAGCGTCTGCCGCAATACGATCAGCGCTGCCTTCAAATCAGGAGCACTGCCGCTCGCTGGAACAGAGCCCGAGGCGAGCGACGCCTCCAGAAGCAATCCTGATTTCTGGAAGGCGTTCTGGATATCGCCGCCGGATAGATTGGGATCGAGGGCCGTCTGCTGCGCCAGCACTTCAGATATCGCCTGCTGCAGCGCCCGCGGCAGGTTGCTGGTGGACGCGGCGGCGTTGAGATTGGCAAACAGCGGCGCGAGGCTCTGCTGGCCGGTCGCCGCGTTCTCGGAGGCCACGGACACCGCGATGCGCTCGATCGGCGTCAGCGGATCATTTGGCGCGGCGATAGTGGCGGCGGGCGGCACCCGCGTGCCCGGCGCGAGACCAGCCGCATCGCTGGTCGCGGCGGCATTGCCCTGCCCGACCACCTGAAGCCGGATCACGCCACCTTCCGCCTGCGACACCGCGAGCTGCAAATTCTGCCCCGGCGTCAGCGCGATCTCCGAGAGCACATCGAGCGAAAGACTGGCGATAGCGATCCGCACCAGATTGCCGGCAAGCACGTCCTGCACCTGCGCGTTCACAACCGTGCCCGGCTGCAGCACGACGCCATCGGTCGCGCTGCCCGCGCCTTGCGCGGCAACCACCGGAAGGGTCGGATTGATCGAGATCGCCATGGCGGGCAAGCTAGCGCGCCTCGCTTAACCTCTCGTTAAGATTCCGGGGTCTTGAGAACCCTTAAGGACCATTGAACGAAGCGCCAGAAACCGATGGCGCGAGTTCCACAATGAGAACAGCAGCCTTGGTTACCGGCACTTTTTCTGACGCGAGACGCAGAAGCCCTAAATGGCGACGACGATGCTTTCAGTCGCGGCACACTTAAGGCAGGCGTAAGTGCGCAAATCGAAGCCAGGTTTATCCGGTTCAAGGCGCGAAAGGATCATCGGACACTCGCAGTCCCCACAGAACGGACGCTCGCTAGTGGGTCTTCCATGAAAAAACGAGGGAACGGAGCGATTGAGCATAACACGCTTCCCTGGTTGGGCGGGAGCACCACGCTCTTAGTCACCGATAGATGCCGGGACGGGGCGGTGATGTGCTCATCATGCTCCCGCAAGTTGGGAGTCGCTGGTCAATATCGCTCACATCCAAAAGATTACTGAATGAGGAGCCACGCTCAAGGAACCTTTATCGGCTGACTTCATTTGCATGCTGTCCAATACCTAGGAGGTAAACACCATGACGAAAATTCTTTTGGCGACGGTTGCTATTCTCGCATTCGCGGCACCTGCATTCGCGCAGGACAAAACTGACAAAACTATCGGTCAAGCGCCATCAGGTGCTTCCTCGTTCTACCTGGCTCAAGATACCGCGACGATGAAATGTGAAGTTGTCAATGTCCAGCCTGCCGCCGGTGGCAGCATGAAGGTCATCGGTGCGGCACATCCGACACACGCATCAGCGGAAACAGCTTTGAAGGCTGACAAAGCTTGCAAGTAATGAAGTGACGGGCGCGAGTACAGGGGCGGGTCTATCGGTCCGACAAAACCACCGACCCGCCCCTAATTGTTGATACACACCGCACTGTGAAACTGCGGCTTGGAATCCGACTTCCGCTCTTCCCCCCAAGCGGACTTAGATCGGCGACGACATCATGTCCGGTTCGTCCCAGCAACGGACTCGCGCGCCGCAGCTCCGCTACACGCTACGGAACGGCGGCGGTTTATTTTCCGAAATGATCAATATTGCTCGGAAGGCCCATGGCGGCTGGTGCATTCTGATAAAATCCGCTCCAAGGCTTGTGTAGGTCGTCAGTTGCCGGTTCTCGATTCGGTTCAGGCGAACGCCCGCCAGACAAAAAACGCGAAGGCAACGTGATGTTTATCCCATTTTACTCAACTGCGATGCTGGCCCTAGAGTCCTGCGACGTAGTCAGCCTGCGCTTGGCGAAACTGATGTTCGGTGGCCGCGACGCGCACAACGAAGCGCACTTGATGGTGTCAGAGAAGATCAATGCTATGTTTGAAGCTACCGCAAGCGTTGCTGCTGGCGGCACAGCAAGCAGTGTAGTCGATCGATACCGAGAGCATGTCGCTGCCAACGCAAAACGATTGTCACGCTAGACGTCGACATCGGCGGCGAAAATCGCGAACGACCTGCGGACCCCTCATCGGCTGGCCTGCGACACCCACGCGCCTTTGTGTTGGGAAAGTGGGCCGCCGCCGCTGACGGTCGCCCATATGCCGCTCCCGAAGAGCAGCAGAGCAAGACTCAGTCCGAGTATCGGCTTCATTTCCAAACTCCGTATTGGACTCACAAACCCACGTACCCAAAGTGTTCCTGGTGCCTGGTACCAATAGGGACAGTCGTTCGAGACTGTCACGAGCAGCTTGGTTATCGTCCCCGTAACAATGACAACAAGGAAAACTCCAGCCATTCCAACCAATGCCGGGATGGCTATTACGCGGGCGGCTTTAGACCCGGCGATGATAGCCACAGACTGATCTGGGAAGCGGTGTGTAGCTGACTGGCCTTTCGCACCAGTTGCTCCTTGAGTCTCCCGGAAGGAAGCTTGGCGGCTTCATCCTTTGTGGCCTCAGATTGCTCGTGCCATTTTTGCTCAGTAGTTTTTCTCTTGCTCATGATGCAGTCCGTTGCATCAGGCGGGAGCGCAACACTCTCAGTCACCGGGCGGATGCCCGTGAAGGGCCGGTGATGGCAACAGTCTTCCACGCCCGCGCCCCGGCATGCTGGTCAATACGGACCACCTCCCGGAAAAATTAACCAATGGCAAATTAGGACACCGTCGAATTCAACAATTGAGGCGCTCACTATCCCCAATTTCTGCTGATCGCGCGGACCGAAAACGTTTGAATGACAAAAGCTCCGTACAATTTGTCGGGTCACCTGCGTCCGAACAGTCCGCCCACCACGCCGCCAATCAGTCCACCTGGACCGCCACCGCTGCGGTGATGGTGAGCACTACCCCCGCCGTTACGCCGGGCCGGACGGTCGTCATCAGACCTGATGCTGGCGTGCGCCGCTGAGACGGACTCGGTCAGCAGCGCGTGATGCTGCAGCGTGTTGAGGAAGCCAGTCTCGGGATAGCCCCGCGCCACCTGCCAGCGCATGATGACGGCACGGGTCGAGTCGTCGAACCGACCGCTGACCTTGGTATCGAAGCCGAGACCGGTCAGCCGGCGCTGCACGTCGCGACGCTTTCCCTTATCGAGGCCTATCTGATCTTCGGTTTGCTGAGTTGCCTCGTCGGCAACGACCGCCGGATCGACAGATGCGACCAAGTCGCGGTCGGCCGTGCTCGGACCGGCTGCGGCCGCATTTGCACCGACGAGAAATCCCAAGACGGACAATGCGATGACGAAGACACGCAATGGCTTATTCTTCCCTGATCTTGAGGTCTCTCAGTGATTTCGCTTTGAGAACCGATGTCGGGCAACCGTTATCCGGCTCGCTTGTTCCCTTGGCGCGTCTCGATTGTTACACCGCATTGCACTGAGACTGCCCAACATAGAGAGGGCAGTTGCGCGCCCGACTGTCCGAATTGGGTTGCCGGCCCAACCGGGTCGAGACCGCCGTCAAAAATTTTTGTGCGGCGCGCATCGGCGATCCGCAATTTGGCACATGGGGACATGGCTTGATGTCCGACTTGAGTTCGTTGTGCGCGCAAAAGCGGGCATGGATTATCCGCGTGGGTCCCGGTTGGGGTTTAATTTTGCCTCCAGCATCCCCACATAGCCTACATGACCCAATGGCAACCACCCAAACGGGAACCGGCGAAGACCAAGGCTGAGCTGTACGAGATGCTGGCCGAGGCCGTGCGCAATACCGCACAGCCTGAGCCCAAGCGCCCGCCAAAGATCAAGAGAGATCGCGGCAAAAAGGCCGCCTGACTCATTGCCCCGAGTGCAGGAAACCTTCGGCTGGCCAACCTTTCCCCGAGGTGTCCCCCAGCCGGCAGTTCCGACACAAACAGGCCTCGGTGCGCCGGCCGCGGCGGGGGCCGTTTTCTATGCGCGTATCTGGCCACACGCAAAAGCCGCCAAGGTTTCCCTCGACGGCTTGTGCGTTGCGCTTTCAAGCGGAGGTGCGCTGCGTCGACCGGTAATCGAACGCGGTGCCTCTACTTGTTTGGACGCACGACCTCAATTTGGCGGCGAGTGCGTTGCCGGTGTGTCGGGCCAACGATCCCCGATGATTTATGATGTGTTACCGGCGACGATGCTGATCAAGCCAGTGCTGTTGTCCTAAACGTGAACTTCGCCGGCCAGATCGTCGAACGGCTGCGCTGCTTCCGATCCGCCGTCTGCCAAGACGGTGATCGTCCCGGTGCCGAAGCGAAGGCCAGCGGTCGACGCTACGCCGCCGCGAAGCCGCTCGTCGCTTGCTACTTTTGCTGAATACGACTGAGATAATCGATGACAGCGAGGATGCGTGTTCGCACCACGACTTCCGAGCTTTGCTCCGGCCCGGCCATCTTCCAATAAGACGGATCGACATTGTGAGGCAAATTGATAACGGGGTTGAATCGTTCCCCCCAAATCGGCATTTCACGAGTGCCGTGAGCGGGAATTGTTTTCGACCCATATATGGTTTCATAAACTGCGTTCGTGGGAAAGACGCCGTTGTTGTTTTTGGCCAACATCGTCAGATCGGAAGGCGGTACCTTGAGCTGTCCGCTGACAGGTCCTTTGCCCTTTCCATCCGTACCATGGCAGCTCGCGCACGAAGACTGAAATTCTGACTTGCCGATGTCGACTTCTTCAGCCTGGGCCGCGGCAGCGAAACCAGCGGTAAGACTGGCAATCATCAGCCACTTCACACCGTTTTTTTTCATGTCGCGCTCCGACGCTGGCCAGGAAGCCCTGTTACTACCAGCCGCTTTGCCCCGACAGTTTGACGCACATCAAGATCGCGGTCGCGGCCTCGAAATCGACGCGCCGCGCCGCCTTGCGCGCTGCGACCTCCTCGTCCTCGCCCCATTTCTCGGCGTTCCAGTCTTCATCCACATGCGCAGCCGCCCAGACCTGGTCGGCATCCCGCACGCCCTGATGCAGCGCCAGCGCCAATAGCGCCGAGCCCGTCAGCGTGGTCACGACATGCAGCGCCGCCACCGACCAGGGATCCTGCGGCAGCGCATCGCGCGCTGCGGCAATGGCACCTTCCGGCTGGCTCACATGCATGATGCCCTCCACCAGGATGAAATGCGCGCCAAGCTGATCGGCGGCCCAGAACAGCACGGGATCCCAATGCGCGGCCTCGCGCGCGACCAGCGTCTCGGGATGGCCGGCGCGATAGAACAGCAAATCCGAAGCGAGATATTTCGCGATGTCGTCGCGCACCAATCCGACGCGGTCGACCACGGCATCGACGACGCTGTTGGCAAAGCGCGTCATCGGCATGGTCAGGGGATCGATGGTCTCCTGCTGCGCCTCCCATTCCGCAGCCATCGCTTCCGCGACCGCGCGCCACGGCACGGCGACGATCCGCCCCGATGGCGTCTTGATCGGCTTGCCGTCGAGCGCCACGGCAAAGCCGCCGCCGGTCTCGGCGACATCGGCCTTGCCATAGAACCGCTTGCGCCGGGGCACGCGCGTGGCGCGCCGCACCGCCTCCTGCGGATCGAGCGGCGATTGGCCGGCCACCTCGTCGAACAATTCACGCATGCGGGTTTTGCTTCCCTCGGTCGCATCATCTGCCGTGTAAATTATGCTAGATACGAGCGCGAATAAAGCGAGCCTCTAGGAGGAAGGCCTTGGGCAGGAAGGCCTTGGGTGGCAAGGGCTTGGATGGCAAGGGCTTGGATGGCAAGGGCTTGGGTGGGAAGGCTTTGAGACGGGTTTTTGCAGCGATCCTGGTCTTGCTTGGCGGCCTGGCCGCCGCGGATGCCGGGTTCCGGACGCCGGAATCGCTGGTCCGCAATGTCTATGCCTATTACGGCCGCGGCGCCCCCGACCTCTCGCACGGCCTGCCCCGTGATGAAGCAACGACGCAGAAATTCTTCGAGCCGAGCCTGCACAAGGCCTGGCGCGCGCTGAGGAACGAACCCTACGATTTCCTGGTGCAGAGCCCGAACTGGAAACTCGGCCCTGTCTCGATCTCGATCCTGCGCAAACAGTTCGACAAGACCTATGTCGCGGTTGCCTTCGACAACCAGGGCCGCGCGGTCTCGCTGAACTTCATCCTGGTCAACAGCCCCGACGGCTGGCTGATCACGGATGTCGAGAGCCCGCACGATTCCTTGCGGATGTTTCTCGAGCAGTTCAAGAACTGAAGAGGTCAGCGGTTTGCGCAGGAGCGCACATAGGCGTCGCGATCACCGGGGCCAAAGCCGCCGGCAGCGGCTTCGGCCATACAGCGGCTGACGCGCTTGTGGAATGACGGGTGCGGGTGCGGCGCATTGTTATAGCCATAAGACGGACCGCTATATTGGGGCGACGCCACGCCCAGCTTCGGCACCACGGGCACCGCCATGCTCGGCGACGGCGGGGGTGGCGGCAGCGGCGGATTGAATGGCGAGCCGCCGACCATGTTGTTCGGATTTTGCGCGAGCGCAGGCCCGCCGGTCAGCAGCAGCACGATCGCGAACATCGATGGGAACAGGGCCTTCATGGCGGATATGTCGTGATCCTCCACCAGCACCGCAAGCGGGCCTCACGGCTTTTGGTAGATGATGCCGCCGGGAAAAGCGGTGCGCTCACTCCTCCGGCGCGTTCTCGATCGGGTCGAACCGGTCGGCTTCCAGCCCGAGCAGGTTCCAGGATTGCAGCATATGCGGCGGCAACGGCGCGGTGGCGTCGATCACGCCGCCGCGCGGATGCGGGATGACGATGCGGCGCGCCAAAAGATGCAGGCGGTTCTGCAGGCCGCCCGGCAACTGCCAGTTCTCCTTGTTGAAATATTTGGGATCGCCGACGATGGCGTGATCGATATGCGCCATATGCGCGCGCAGTTGATGGGTGCGCCCGGTGACCGGTTTCAGCGACACCCAGGCGAGCTTGCTGGCCGAGGCCTCCACGACCGCATAATAGGTCACCGCATGGCTTGCGCCCTCGTCGCCATGGGCGGCGATGCGCATGATGGTGTCCTCCTCATTCTCTTCTTTCGCTAGATAAGTCGAGATGCGGCCCTGCTTCGGCTTCGGCACGCCGGCAACCAGCGCCCAGTAGATTTTTCGCGCCGAGCGCTGGCGGAACGAGCCGGTCAATTGCGTGGCGGCAAAGCGCGTCTTCGCGACCAGCAGGCAGCCCGAGGTCTCCTTGTCCAGCCGGTGCACCAGCCGCGGCTTCTGGCCCTTGGCGTCGCGCATCACCTCCAGCATCTGGTCGACATGGCGCGTGGTGCCGGAGCCGCCCTGCACGGCGAGGCCCGCGGGCTTGTTCAGCACCAGCACGTCGTCGTCTTCGTACAGCGTCATTTCCTTGAGCTGCTGCAGCGAGCGCTGCTCGGCTTCGGAGAATGAGGCCGCGGCTTTTGGCGCGTCGAGCCGCAGCGGCGGAATGCGCACGCTTTGCCCGGCCTCCAGCCGGTCCTTGCTGTCGGCGCGCTTGCCGTTGACGCGCAACTCGCCTTTGCGGACGATGCGCTGGATGTGGGAGAACGACAGCCCGGGAAACCGCGCCTCGAGGAAGCGATCGACCCGCATGTTGTCCTCGTCCGGCGTCACCACCACGGTCTGCACTTTCGTGGGCAGCGGCGGCAGCTCGGCTTTGGCCTCGACGGGTTCTGGCGGAATGCTGTGGCGCTTCTCCTGGCGAAGCTCGCCGCGCTTCTCAGCAAAGCGCGCAGGCTTGCCACCCGGACGATGGCTGGTGGGGCGCTCGGGTTTTCGGAAATCGCGATCCGGGCGTGCATTCTTTGCCCGCTCGCCCGGCGCGAGGGGTCGCTTGATACGGCGGCTCATCCAGGCTGCGTAGCTGAAAACAGACGAATCGTCACGGTAAAATCAGCGCAAATCTGCCGTGGAACGGCCGTCCTGGCGCGCGCCGCTCACGCCGGCCAGTGGACGAAGCAGGCCGGTGTCGGCGGAATGACGCCCATCACCGGCGGGTTTGGAAAATACTGCGTCGTGACCTGCACGCCTTTGGCGACCTCCTCGCCGAACAGCAAGGCGATTAGCTTGAGGGATTCGTCCAGTCCCGCCGAAATGCCGCCGCCGGTCAGGCGATTGCCTGATAGCACGAAGCGCGGGTTGCTGGTGTCGGGGGTGACGCCCTCAAAACGTTTCAGGCAATCGACAAAGGCCCAATGCGTGGTCGCTTGATGGCCCTTCAGCAGGCCGGCGCGTCCCAGCAACAATGCGCCTTCGCACACCGAGCACACCCATGTGGCGTTCTCCGCGACCTTCCTGAGGTATTCGAGATAGGGCGAGTGCGCGTCGTGCATGATCCGTTCGAGCGCCGGCGGATCTCCGCCGGGCACCCACAGGATGTCGAGCGACGGCACATCGGCAAAACTCTTTTGCGCCTGGAAAGTCACGCCGCTGAGGGAGGTGACGCTCTTGCCGTCTTCGGAGATCAGCACCGTATCCAGTGGATTTCCGTCCTGGCCGGCCCAGTAGAACATTTCGAGCGGGCCGGTGACGTCGAGCAGGTCGACGCCTCATAGATCGGAATTCCAAGCTTCACGGATAGACCTCCCCGGTGAGCTGCCTTGGTTCCGCTCGTCTCGGCCACCACGCCCCGACGATGCGCAGTGCCTTGGCCCCGCCGCGCCAGCGCCAGGCAAGCGGCGCCGGGTCTTCCAGGCTTTCGGCGAGGCTGAACAGCGTGACCGCGATCATCGCCGGCAGCTGGCCCTGCCCGATCAGCAGCATCGGCAGCATCAGCGCCCAGCACACCCCAGTGCAGGCCGCGCCGTTGCGGACACCGAAGCGGAAGGCATCGAGGTCCGCAGCGAAGCCGAAGGCTTCAAGCTGCGGCCGCTGGTGACAGCGGTTGAGACACCATTGCTTGGCCGGCGAGATTTGCCAGAACAGCGCCACGGCCATCGCGAGGCCAAGACAGGCCAGCGGCATCGGCACGGCCCATCGCGCCAGCAGCGCTGTTGTCTGCAGGACGATTCCGGCCGCCATCCATATTGCAATGAAGCCCGCAACAAACAGCGCCGTCGACCGCCCTCGCCGCCTCGCAAAACTCCGCTCCCGGACATGCCACAGCGGCGCCATCGCGAGCGGCAGCATCATCGCCACGACCATCAGCGCCCAGCCCGCGGCCAGCTGCCCCGGCGAATTGAACAGCAGCGCGAGGTCGAGCGAGACCGCGAGCGGCACCGTGCTCCAGGCCTGTCCCGTACAGAGAGTTGGCAGGAAGGAGGCGCTGCCGCCGAACGCGAGCAGCGCCCAGGCGACCAGGATGCTCGCCCCCAACAGCAGGAGCCACGAATGAGGCGGCCGCGCCGCGCGCTGCATGCGTGCGGCTCCCTATGGCGTGTGCGACTGCCGGAAGATGCTGACGTGGCCGATGGTGACCGGCTTGGCGTCGGGCACCGGCCTGTTCGGCACCAGGCGGACATGGAGCTGGTTCACGTTGAGCGCACCGGCGAGATGCAAGGCGTCGATGACATGGGTGATCTCGATCACGAAGGTCAGGCCGTCGCCCGCATGCGGACCGTCCATCGCGCTCGCCTTGCTGACCCCGAACAACCCGACATTGCCGGCCTTGAGCTCGGGATGTTTGGCGGGATCCTCGCCCTCGGGCACGTTGAGATAGACGGCGAAGGCGGTCGCGTCGTTGGAGCCGCGTACATTCTCCAGGTTGAGGAAGATGCGGTCGGGCACCGGCGGCCCGCCGGCCATCCCCTGCAGGCCCGAACTCACCTTGCCGCGCACGGCGTGATCGAGCTGAACAGGAGTGCTGGCCCCGGAGCCGGTCAGGCTGAAGCCGCCTTTGCTGGCTCCGAGCAATTCGACGTGTTCAGGCATCGCAGCTCCTCCGGCCGGTTCGGCCGCCGCCATCCCAAGTCCCAAACGCTGGCGCCGCGAGGCGACTTGCGGCAGGCCCGGCGCCGAAAGATCGTCATAGGTATAGCCGAGTTTCGCCAGGCTGGTCGTATCGCCGGGCGTATAGGTCCAGCTCTGGCCGCCGGGCATCGGCATCACGAAGGCGCGCTGGCCGACGCTCGCCGGTCCCGTTAGCCATTTATTGTCGGTGGGATCGGTGTGCGAGGGCCTGCTCTTGTTCCATACCTCCCACAGTCGGTCGATATTGGCGTGGTGCAGCCAGAAGATCGGATCGAGCCCCGCCGAATCCGGGATGGACATCAGCGCCGGGTTCTGGTCGTCGCCGCCGCCGACCAGCACATGCACCATGTCATGCGGTTGGCTTTCCACCCCGCCATGGTTTCGCCCCGAATGCGCGAAGCCGGTGCTGACGCCGCCAAAGCCCTGGCTGCCGCCTTGCCCGGGGCCTACGAATTTGCCATCGCCGAGCGCATTCTGATCGACCTGGTCCATCGGAATGAAGACATTGCCGTCGTCATTCGGCCCAAACCGCCGGCTGACAAAGAGCGGATTGTCGCCGGTGCCGTCGGGCCAATCCTGCGAAGCGAAGGCGGGCGGCAACGGGTTCTCGTTCGGCTTGAAGTAATTCCAGTATGGCAACGCCCAGGTCGAGCCCGGCCCGCCCAACTGCGTGATGGTGTCGCGCACGACCGCCTCGAACGCGATGAGATAGCCGCGATGCCAGGGCAGGAAGTACCAGCTGCCATGCTGGCACTGTGCCCAATAGGTGCTCTGGTCGGCGCTGCTCGGCAACTGGTCGCTAGAGCTGAGAGCCCCGACCTGCTGCCACAGGTCCGGATCGAAGCCGTGGATGCCGCCGAAGAAGCGCCAGCTGGTGCGATCGGCCAATGCGCGCGCCTGCATCGCCTTGACGCCGCGCGCATACCAGAGAATGGGGTCCGCCCAGTCTCCGCCCAATTCCCAGACATTCTGACGTGTGAAGGCCATGGCAACAGCCTCGCTTTGTTGAGAGCCCGGTTGAAAACAAATGTGCTTCAATCTGACGACGGATTGCCGCGATCAGATCGCCGCTCATGCCATCGCCGCAACCTTCAACGAAAATTTTTGACAGAAGTGTTATATTGCAACAACGCTACCTTAGGGGGTGACGACTTCCAAAGTCAACAAAGCCATTGCGAAAGCGTCGCTGACCAATTGACGCGGACAAAATCTAGCACCGCGCACAACGGAGATTGGTGAACGCCCTCACATTTAGCGGCAAGAAAATCTCGCGCCTTGGTCCTCACATTGACAGTGCCGAAATCCAGATGCATATTTTTCGCGGGTGGATACGACCCGCTGCTTGCACCCTTCCGGGTATGGTGAACGTATCAAGCCGCTTCCGGCCTCCTTTGCCCCAAGCGAACGACCTCAGTAACGCAAGCATCTGACATCCCTCGTTCGCCAAAGCAGAGGACACCTCCATGCGCGATTTCCGCGACGCCAAGGCCATGGCGCAGACGCTGCGCGATACGCTGAAAACCAGATCGATCACCCTCACCCACAGCGAAAGCCTTGAACTGGTGGCCAAGACCCTTGGCTTTCATGACTGGAACGTGCTGTCGGCGGCCATTCAATCGAGCCAAACCATTTCGACTCCGCCGGACCGATCGCCTTCCCCGTCGGCAAAGGCCCACGCGGCCATTCCTGTCGCGCCGATGCGGGATATTGTTTTCTTCCCACAGCTGATCTCGCCGATCTTTGTAGGGCGCGAGAAGACGCGGCGCGCGCTCGACCATGCCGCTGCCCATGGCGGACGCGTCCTGGTGCTCACCCAGCGACGGGCGGAAGACGACGATCCCGATTTCGACGGGCTTTACAGCGTTGGCGTCATCGCCGACATCATCCATCGCCTCGAGATGCCGAACGGAAATATCAAGGTAAAGGTCTCCTGCTCTGAACGAGCCGCCATCGTCCGGCCGGTCGCCGGTCACTTCTTGACGGCGGAAGTCGAGCCGATCGCGGAGACCCGCTCCCTCGACGCGCAGGCCTTCACGCTGACACGCGAATTGTTCGGCGCATATGAAGGCTACGCCAACACGCCGGCACCGCAATCACTCTATCGCTACGCCCGCGAACCCGGCGTGCTCGCGGATGTCGTCGCCCAGCTGATGGAAGTCGGGATCGAAAAAACCCAGCAGGTCCTGGAGACCAATGACGTCGTGGCCCGGCTTGAAATCATCCTCGGCTGGATGCGCGCAGGCGCGCCCGTGGGCGTAAGCTGAAGACGGACTGACTAGCTGCCGCCCCTGTCGCGCCGCAGCTTGGCCCAGTAATCGAGGCGCTTCCGGATCTCGCGCTCAAAGCCGCGCTCGGGCGGATTGTAGAAATTCTGCCGTCCGAGCGCCTCGGGGAAGTAGTCCTGCCCGGAAAAGCCTTCCGGCGCGTCGTGGTCGTATTCGTAGCCGGAGCCGTAGCCTTCCTCTTTCATCAGCTTGGTCGGCGAATTGAGGATGTGTTTCGGCGGCAGCAGGGAGCCCGCTTCCTTGGCCACGCGGGTTGCCGCGCCGAAGGCCTTGTAGGCCGCATTCGATTTCGGCGCGGTCGCGACATAGATCACGGCCTGCGCGATCGCGAGCTCGCCTTCGGGCGAGCCGAGGAAATCATAGGCGTCCTTGGCGGCATTGGCGATGACCAGCGCCTGCGGATCGGCGAGGCCAATGTCCTCGATCGCCATGCGCACCACGCGCCGCGCCAGGAACAGCGGGTCCTCGCCGGCATCGAGCATGCGCGCGAGATAATACAGTGCCGCATCCGGATCGGAGCCGCGCACCGACTTATGCAGCGCCGAGATCAGGTTGTAATGGCCGTCGGCGGATTTGTCGTAGATCGGGGCGCGACGCTGCAGGATGTCCTGCAATTGCACGGCGTCAAAAACCTCGCCGCCACGCGCCGAGCGCCAGACTTCTTCGGCCAGCGTCAGCGCGGCGCGGCCGTCGCCATCCGCCATGCGCACCAGCGCCGCGCGCGCTTCCGCATCCAGCGGGAGCTTCTTGCCCTCGCCTTCCTCCGCATGCGCATAGAGCTTTTCGATCGCCGCCGTATCGAGCGAATGAAACACCAGCACGCGGGCGCGGGAGAGCAACGCGGCGTTGAGCTCGAAGGAGGGATTTTCCGTGGTGGCGCCGACCAGCACGACCGTGCCGTCTTCCATCACCGGCAGAAACGAGTCCTGCTGCGCGCGGTTGAAGCGGTGCACCTCGTCGACGAACAAGAGCGTGCCCCTGCCCATCTCGCGCCGGGCGCGTGCCGCATCGAAGGCCTTCTTCAGGTCGGCAACGCCGGAGAACACCGCGGAAAGCTGCTCGAAATGCAGCTCGGTTGCGTCAGCCAGCAGCCGCGCCACCGTGGTCTTGCCGGTGCCCGGCGGCCCCCAGAAGATCAGCGAGCCCAGCGTGCGGGTTTCCAGCATGCGCGTCAGCGCGCCGTCGGGACCGAGGATGTGATCCTGGCCGACGACATCGGAGAGTTTCTGGGGACGCAGCCGATCGGGAAGCGGACGCGGCGCGTCCTGCTCCATCCCTGCCGCGGCAAACAGCGTGGCGCCGGCTTCGCGTGGTTTTTTCGGGCTCATCCGCCCAGCGTGACGTTGATCTGCTGGCCGCCACGCACCAGCGTGATGCGCCAGACCCGCAACGACTGGCTGGTCGCCTTTTCCAGATCGGAGGTTTTTCCGATCTTGTTGTTGTTCACGTTGACAATGATGTCGCCCTTCTGGAAGCCGACACCGGCAGCGGTGGAATCATCGGCCAACTCGGTGACCACGACGCCTTCGGTATCGGCATCGAGATGCAGCTCGTCGGCGACTGCCGGCGAGATGTTGGCGACCTTGGCGCCCTGGAACGGCGAGCGCGTGGTCAGCACGATCTCGTTGCGTCCGGTGTCGGGCGCGGTTTCCAGCGGCACCGCGACCTTGAACGCCTTGCCGCCGCGCTGAATATCGACCTGCGAGGTGCCGCCGAGCGGATGGGTCGCAAAGCGGTAGTCGAAGGCGTTGGGGTCCTCGACCGTCTGGCCGTCGATCGCGGTGATGAGATCGGACGACTTCAGCCCCGCCCGCGCCGCCGGGCTGTTGGCGACGACGCTGGCGACCAGCGCCCCGCTCGGCGAGTGCAGTCCCAGGCTCTCGGCGATCTCCGGCGTCACCGCCTGCAGCTTGGCGCCGAGCCACGGCCGTTTCACCGCCTTGCCGCCGCTCTTGGCGGAGGCGACCACCACGCGCACCATGTTGGCGGGGATGGCAAAGCCGATGCCCTGCGAGCCGCCGGAGCGCGAATAGATCGCGGTGTTGATGCCAGCCAAGCGGCCGGTCATGTCGACCAGCGCGCCGCCGGAATTGCCGGGATTGATGGCGGCGTCGGTCTGGATGAAGAACTGATAGTCGGTGATGCCGACCTGGGTGCGCGCCAGGGCCGAGATGATGCCGTGCGTCACGGTCTGGCCGACGCCGAAGGGATTGCCGATCGCGAGCACGACATCGCCGACCAGCAACTCATCCGAATTGGCAAAATCGAGCGTCGGGAATTTCTCATGCACGTCCTTCAGCTTGAGCACCGCGAGATCGGAGCGAGAATCCTTGAGAATGATCTCGGCCTCGAACTCCCGCTTGTCCGACAGCGACACCTTGACCTGGTCGGCGCCGTCGATGACGTGGACGTTGGTGACGACGAGGCCGGACGGATCGACCATCACGCCGGAGCCGAGCGAGCGCTGCATCTGCTCCTGCGGGCCGCCCTGCAGGCCGAAGAAGCGGCGGAAGATCGGATCGTCCAGGAACGGATTGTGATTCTGCACGATCTTGGCGGCATAGACGTTGACCACCGCCGGCTGCACACGCTGCACGATCGGCGCGTAGGAGAGCCGCAGTTCTGCGGGAGAGGACGGCACCTTGCGGTCCTGCGCGCGCGCAGGCGCCGTTACAACAAGCAAGACCAGGAGGGCCGTGAAAATGCGTGCGGGGATCATCAAAAAATCCTTCAGAGCGGGTCCGGCGAATATAGGCTGAGCCGCCGAAAAATAGAAGTAATTACAGCCTTTTGACGGCCAGCATGAACAAGTCGGATCAGGGACTTGGGCGCACCTCCTAAAGCCCTTTCAGCCTTGCATTTCGCCCCATCAGGCCGCACCTAGCAAGCGTCCGGCTTCGGCCGGTAAAGGGGAGAAATTGCCGCATGAAGGCCGTCGGATACCAGAAATCGCTGCCGATCGAGGACAAGGACGCGCTGCTCGATTTTGAGGCTGCAAAACCCGAGCCGAAAGGGCGCGACATCCGCGTCGCGGTGAAGGCGATTTCCGCCAATCCCGTCGACTACAAGGTCCGCAAGCGCGCCGCGCCGCCCACGGGCGAATACAAGATTTTGGGATTTGACGCCGCCGGCGTGGTCGATGCGGTCGGCCCTGACGTGACGCTGTTCAAGCCGGGCGACGAGGTGTTTTACGCCGGCTCGATCCTGCGCCAGGGCACCAACTCGGAATTCCATCTGGTCGATGAGCGCATCGTCGGGAAGAAACCGAAATCGCTGTCCTGGGCGCAGGCGGCCGCCCTGCCTCTCACCTCGATCACGGCGTGGGAGCTGCTGTTCGACCGGCTCGGCGCGGTGCCGGGCAAGAGCGTCGATCCGCGCACGCTGCTGATCACGGGCGGCGCCGGCGGTGTGGGCTCGATCCTGATCCAGCTTGCGCGGCGGCTCACCGGCCTCACCGTGGTCGCGACCGCGACGCGGCCGGAGTCGCAAAAATGGTGCCTCGATCTCGGCGCACATGCCGTGATCGATCACGGCCAGCCGATGAAGGAGCAGGTCGAGAAGCTGAAGCTGCCGCCGGTCGGCCTTGTCGCGAGCCTCACCTTCACCGACCAGCACTACAAAGCGATCGCCGAGTTCATGGCGCCGCAGGGCAAATTCGGCCTGATCGACGATCCGCCGGAATTCAATGTCAGTGCTTTCAAGGGCAAGGCGATCTCGGTCCACTGGGAATCGATGTTCACGCGCTCGTCGTTCCAGACGCCGGACATGATCGGCCAGCACAATCTGCTCAACGACGTCGGCGATCTCATCGACAAGGGCGTGCTGCGCACCACGATGGACCAGGCGTTCGGCACCATCAACGCCGCCAATCTCAAGCGCGCGCATGCGTTGCTGGAGAGCGGCAAATCGCGCGGCAAGATCGTGCTGGAGGGGTGGTGAACGCATCACGTGTGACGCGTTCATGACCACAAGACGTAAAATTTCGGGAATATCGCGATTGAACGGGAGTTGATCCCGGTGAGTCCAAAGGCGGGGCCCTCACCCCGCCTCGGATCACCTCATCGGGAGAGACGATTTGGCCGAATATCTGCTGCCGATGGCGGAGGCGTTTTCGCGCTTCATGCCAGGCGTGACCGACATCGCTTCGCGCGCGATGCTCTATTCGCAGATCGACCAGTTCAAGGCCGGCGTGGTCGAGGGCGATCTCGTCGTCAGCAAGGGGGGACTGGTCTATACCAACGAGCTGGTGCCGGCGTTCGAGAGAGCGCGGCTTGGCGCGCTCTTTGTCACGGGCTCACTCATTGCCCCCAATGCGACCATTGCCGAGCCCGATATCGACTGGTCGCCGCTCCTCAAGATCAAAGGCAATGTCGTCGCCCAGAATCTCTGCCTCGGCGGCAGCGCTTCCGAGATCGACGGCGACGTCACCGTCACCGGCGTGCTGATGGGCTATTACAATCACGGCCAGATACACATCCATGGCAAGACGCGTGCGCACCTCGTGCTGGTCGATGATTATCGCTTCATCTTCGACGGGCCGGTCGAACGAAAATACGTGGCGAGCGGCGGCGCGGAGATCAAGATTCCCGTCGATTACGAACGCAATCGGCTCGACCTCATCCTCGTGCCCGAGGTGATCGATGAAACCAATTTCGTGCATGACGGCGTCATCCTCGACCGGCTGAAGCGCGGCCTGCCGATCCTGCGCCCCGAGAACGAGATCGGCACGCCGCCGCCGCTACAGCTGTCCGTTAAAGGCGCGGCGCGGCTTGCCGAACTGCGCGCCCGCAAGGCGCGCGGCGAGGATGTTGCCCAGGTCAATTTCGAGAAATGCGAGCTGCGCAGCATTCCGGAGGAGCTGCGGGAATTTTCGAGCGCGCGCGAACTCGTGCTCACCAACAACCAGGTCAAGACGGTGCCGGCGTGGATCGGAGATTTCGAAGGCCTTGAAGTGCTCAGACTGGACGATTGCGGCCTCGACACCATCCCGCGCGAGATCGCCAGGCTACCGCGGCTGCGCAAGCTGGACCTCAAGGACAATCCGGTCACCTCATTGCCGTTTGGCCCCGACAGTTTCCGCTCGGTCGAGATCCTGTCCATCGGCCAAACCTATCAGTCGGCTTCGGACGACTTTGTCGCCAATCTCGATCTTGCGCAGTTTCCCTGGCTGCGCGTCATCAAGCAGGACTACGACATCAACACCGTCGAAGAGCTGGTCTACCACGAAAGCGACGAGCTCTGGAGCAACCCGCATCTCGAAATCCTCGATATCGGCTGGCCCGCGCTGAAATACGGCATTCCGGCGGGGCTGCTGCGTGCCCGCAACCTGCGGGCGCTGGCGACGCGGGTGAATGCCGCCCAGCTCGGCTCGGTGGTCTGGCGCCTGCCGATCTTCGAGCATTTCGAATATCTCTCCACCGGCTACAACGATCTCAGCCGCGCGCAACTCGCCCGGCTTTACGACGGGCTGCCGCGCGCCTTCATCAGCACCGAAAATGTCGACGGCAAAGGCGAAAGCGATTTTCCGCAAGCCGACAGGCTGTGGAAGATCGACCGCGACATCACCAACCGTCGTTTCGACGAGGCGATCCCCGCGCTCGACGAAATGGTCGCGCCGGTCAATCTGCGCCGCCCTTTCCTGCCGACAAGACTGCATGCAAGACTGATGACGCTGTGCGTGCGCGCCCGCCGGATCGCCGCCGAGGAGGAGCAGGATCGCGGCCGCAGGCAGGCGATGGCGGAAGCCGTGCTCGGCTGGGCCGATCGCGTGCTGTCGGTGCTGCCGCAAAATCCGGAAAGCTGCTGGTATCTCGACACACACCAGCTTTGGCTGGTGCGGCTGCAATGCCTCTATGCCCGCGCCACCGGCTTGTCGCTGCGCGAGACGCCGGATGCCGTTGCCGCCAAGGCCGCGCTCGACACCGCGCAAAGCGAGCTCGATCGCTTCCTGCTCCCGGTCAATCCACACTGGCACGGCAACGAAAGCGCCGTCGTCCGCGAGTTGCGGGTTCGGATTCCGGCTTAGGGCGCCACGCCCTCGACAAAGACGAGCCGCCGCTCCAGTGCGGTCTGCCGCACCTTCAGCGCCTCGGCATATTCAGGCGAGGCGTACCATTCGCGCAAACGCTCCATCGATGGAAACTCGACGATGATGAACGTCTTCGGCGGCGGGCCACCCTCGGCCGCCTCGGCCGCGCCGCCGCGGACGAGATAGCGCCCGCCATACTGGACGATCGTCCTGGCCGCCATGCTGCGATAGGTCTCCCAGCCCACAGGGTCGCGGGGCTCAACCTCGGAAATCACATAAGCTGCCATGGCATTGCCTCACGCGATGGTATCGATGATGCCGCCCTCGGCGCGGATCGCCGCGCCATTGGTGACGGCGGCTTGCTTCGAGGCGACGAAGACCACGACGTTGGCGATCTCCTCGACGCTGGCAAAGCGCTGCAGCAGCGAGCCCGGCCGATGCTGCTTGACGAAGTTCGCCGCGGCTTCGGCTTCCGACTGGTTGTTCTGGCGCGCCAGATCCTTCACGAAGGTTTCCACGCCTTCCGACAGCGTCGGACCCGGCAGCACCGAATTGACCGTCACCGCGGTTCCGCGGGTGAGCTTGGCGAGCCCGCGCGCGATCGCGAGTTGCGCGGTCTTGGTGGTGCCGTAATGAATCATCTCGGTCGGGATGTTCAGGGCGGATTCCGAGGAGATGAAGATGATGCGGCCCCAGTTGCGCTTGAGCATGCCCGGCAGGTAGGCGCGTGACATCCGCACGCCCGACATCACGTTGGTCTCGAAGAAGCGGCTCCAGTCCTCGTCCGGTATATCGACAAACTCTTTCGGCTCGAAGATGCCGGCATTGTTGATGAGGATGTCGACCTCGGGTAGCGCCGCGACCAGGGCCTTGCCGCCGGCCGCGGTCGACACATCGGCCGCAACGCCACCGACCTTGGCCCCCTTCACTTCTCCGGCGAGCTTCGCCACGGCGGCATCCACCGTGGCCTGCTTGCGGCCGTTGAGCACCACGCTCGCGCCGGACCCGGCCAGCCCCTTGGCGATCGCGTAGCCGATGCCGGCGGTCGAGCCCGTCACCAGCGCGGTCTTTCCGGAAAGATCGATATTCATGGTCAGCCTCCATCGGGAATCGAAAGAGGATATCGGGCGCGACCTGCGCGGCCGCAATCGACGGGAGCGGCATGGCTGCTCCCCGGACCGCGGACAGTCGTGCAAAAAGAAAAAGCGGCGCCGATGCGCCGCTTTTGAAACCGGTATGGAAACGAGGCTTACGCCGCCTCGGCTTCCGTCTCCTGGACCGGACCGGAGTCCTTGCCCTTGGCGTCGACGTCGCGGTCGATGAACTCGATCACCGCCATCGGCGCGTTGTCGCCATAGCGGAAGCCCGCCTTGATGATGCGGGTGTAGCCGCCCTGGCGGTCCTTGTAGCGGGGCGCCAGCGTGTCGAACAGCTTCTTGACCTGATCCTTGTCGCGCATCTCGCTGATCGCCTGGCGGCGCATGGAAAGGCCGCCCTTCTTGCCGAGCGTGACCAGCTTCTCGACGATCGGGCGCAATTCCTTGGCCTTCGGCAGCGTGGTGACGATCTGCTCGTGCTTGATCAGCGCCGCGCACATGTTGGCGAACATCGCGCGCCGGTGCTCGGCGGTGCGGTTGAGCTTCCGATGAACCTTGCCGTGACGCATGAAACTATTCCTTCTTCAGTGTGCCGCGACGGTTCGTCGGACATGTTGCGGGTGGGCTTCCCGCGTTCGCCCTGTCAATCGTTTCGGGGCGCGCGGAGCGCGAGCCCGGAATGACGAATGCTCAGTAATGATCCTCGAAGCGCTTGGCGAGCTCGTCGATGTTCTCCGGCGGCCAGCCCGGCACTTCCATGCCGAGATGCAGACCCATCTGGGCCAGCACTTCCTTGATCTCGTTCAGCGACTTGCGGCCGAAGTTCGGGGTGCGCAGCATTTCCGCTTCCGACTTCTGCACGAGGTCGCCGATATAGACGATGTTGTCGTTCTTCAGGCAGTTGGCCGAACGAACCGACAGCTCCAATTCGTCGACCTTCTTGAGGAACGCCGGGTTGAAGGCGAGATCGGGGATGATCTCCTGCGTGACTTCCTTGCGCGGCTCTTCGAAATTGACGAACACGTTGAGCTGGTCCTGCAGGATGCGGGCGGCATAGGCCACCGAATCCTCCGGCGAGATCGCGCCGTTGGTCTCGATCGTCATGGTCAGCTTGTCGTAGTCGAGGATCTGGCCCTCGCGGGTGTTCTCGACCTTGTAGGAGACCTTCTTGACCGGGGAGAACAGGCTGTCGACCGGGATCAGGCCGATCGGCGCGTCCTCGGGCCGGTTGCGCTCGGCGGCGACATAGCCCTTGCCGGTCGTGACCGTGAACTCCATGCGGATCTCGGCGCCCTCGTCCAGCGTGCACAGCACGAGATCGGGATTGAGCACGACGACGTCGCCGACGGTCTGGATGTCGCCGGCGGTGACAACGCCCGGACCCTGCTTCTTCACGACCATGCGCTTGGGGCCTTCGCCCTGCATCTTGATCGAGATGTCCTTGATGTTCAGCACGATGTCGGTGACGTCCTCGCGGACGCCGGCGATCGAGGAGAACTCGTGCAGCACGCCGTCGATATGCACCGACTGCACGGCGGCGCCCTGCAGCGAGGACAGCAGGATGCGGCGCAGCGCGTTGCCGAGCGTCTGGCCGAAGCCGCGCTCGAGCGGTTCGGCAACCAGGGTCGCGAAACGATTCGCGTCGGTGCCGGCCGTCACCTGCAGCTTGTTGGGCCGGATCAGTTCTTGCCAATTCTTCTGGATCGTCACTGTTTCACCCTCAGGCCAGCTAAATTGCCATCTGGCGTTGGAGGCCGCGGATCAGTCCACGGCTTGCAAACAAAAAGCCCCGCAAGCAGCACATGCCGCCTGCGAAGGAAACATCACACACGCCGGCGCTTGCGCGGACGGCAACCATTGTGCGGGATCGTCGTCACGTCGCGGATCGAGGTGACGGTGAAGCCCGCAGCCTGCAGCGCGCGCAGCGCCGACTCGCGGCCCGAACCGGGGCCTGCGACTTCGACTTCCAGCGTGCGCATGCCGTGTTCCTGCGCCTTCTTGGAAACATCCTCCGCCGCGACCTGCGCGGCATACGGGGTCGACTTGCGCGACCCCTTGAACCCCATCGTTCCCGCCGACGACCACGCAATGGTATTGCCCTGCGCGTCGGTGATGGTGATGGTGGTGTTGTTGAACGACGAATTGACGTGCGCCACGCCGGAGGCGATGTTCTTGCGTTCGCGACGGCGGACGCGGGTGGCTTCCTTGCCCATCTAGTAACCTTTCCTGTGATCTCAACGCCGCCGTAATGCCAGCGGCTACACCAAAGCGGGCCGCGCGTTTGCGCCGCCCACTGCTCTCAATCAGACGAATTACTTCTTCTTGCCGGCGATCGCCTTGGCCGGACCCTTGCGCGTGCGCGCATTGGTGTGGGTGCGCTGGCCGCGCACCGGCAGGCCACGGCGATGACGCAGGCCGCGATAGCAGCCGAGGTCCATCAGCCGCTTGATGTTGATGCCGGTCTCGCGACGAAGATCGCCCTCGACGACGTAGTCGCGGTCGATCACTTCGCGGATCTGCAACACTTCCTGGTCGCTCAGCTGGCTGACACGACGCTCCAGCGGGATCTTCACCTTCTCCATGATGTCCTCGGCGCTCTTCTCGCCGATGCCATGGATGTACTGCAGCGCCACCAGGACGCGCTTGTTGGTCGGGATATTCACGCCGGCAATACGGGCCACGTACGTCTCTCCTGTCGCCGATCCGCTCTTCGAGAACCGGACCTTGAGTTCCTGCTATCTCGGGGTGTGTCCGCAAACGCGAACACGACGCCCTCCCCATGATCACTCTGCAATGATCACCTGGGGCCCGGCATCGTCATAAAACTATCCGACTTGGATGCGGGGCTTATTAAGGGATGGAGGGAGGTTTAGTCAACCAATTCTAGGCCTTAACTCGCCTTTTCGTGACCTTTTTGGCGGGCCGGCCGGAAGCCTTCTTGCCGGCCTTCTTGGGCGCAGGAGAAGCCCGTTTGACGGCCTTTCGGGCCCCTTTGGCGGCCTTTTTGGCCGCCGGCCGGCCCCGGGCCGCCGATTTGGGCGCCTTCGGAGCCGCCTTCCTGGCGCTTCGCTTGGCCGAAGGTGCCTTTTTCGAGGCCTTGCTGTCCACAGCCCCGATCGCCTGCAGGATACGGCCGATCTCGCGGGTGACGTGCTCGATGGTCATCATGCCATCGACCGTCAAAAGTTTCCGCTTTTCCGAATAATAGTGGATCAGGGGCTCGGTCAGCGACCGGTAGCTCGCCAGCCGCTTGACCAGCACTTCCGGCGTATCGTCGATGCGCACTTCCTCGCCGCGCGCCCGCGTCTCCGCAGCGCGGGTCTCGACCCGCTCGAGCAGCGCGCTTTCGTTGACGCGCAGCTCGATCACCGCGTCGAGCTTCATGTGCTTGTGCTTCAGGAGTTCGTCGAGCGCCTCGGCCTGCGGCACCGTGCGCGGGAATCCGTCGAGGATGAAACCGTTCCTGGCGTCGTCCTGCTCGATACGGTCGGAGATGATGCCGACCACGACCTCGTCGGGAACCAGGCCGCCGCTGGCCATGATGTCCTTGGCCCGCAGGCCGACCGGCGTTCCGGCCGCGACCGCGGCGCGCAGCATCTCGCCGGTCGACAACTGCACGATGCTGTAGCGCTGGACCAGCCGTTGCGCCTGGGTCCCCTTGCCGGACCCCGGCGGTCCCAGAAGGATTATTCTCATTGGCGTACGCCCCCCGGATTGGTGAGCGATACGTCGCGCACCTGTCTTTTGATATCAAGAATAGTGCAAATCACAATCAGCGCCGATCCACCACTGATTTTATAGGGCAACATGTCGCCATACGCGACGAAGACCTCCGGAATCAGCGACACCGCCACGAGATAGACGGCGCCGACGACCGTCGTCAACGACACCACGCGATCGAGGTAGTCGGCGGTGGGCTCACCCGGCGCGACGCCCGGGATTGTCCCGCCCTGCTTCGAAAGCAGATCGGCGGCATGCTCGGGATCGAGCACGTAGGAGGTGTAGATGAAGGCGAGGATGAAGATCGCGATCGATCCGAGAACCAGGTGGGCAGGTTTCGCAAAGGCGATGTGCTCGTAGGCGGCGGCCAGCCAAGGCTCTTTCGCGCCGAAGATCAGGGCCGCAAAGGCCAGCGGCAACGACCACAACCAGGGCGCCACCGTGACCGGGATCAGGACACCCGCGTTGTTGAGCTTGATCGGCAGCATCGCGGATCGGGCGGGAAGCAAACGGCTACCGACCTTGCGTTCGGCAAATTCGACCCTGATGTTTTGTCGCGCATTCTCCACAAAGACCATCAGCGCTACCACCGCCACCCAGAAGACGGCGTGGAACAGCACAAGATCGCCGGAGACCATGCCGCGCCTCATGACTTCGATGACACCGGCCACGTCCGCAGGCAGCGAAACCAGGATACCGACACTGACCACCAGCGCGATGCCGTTGCCGATGCCGTGCCGGGTGATCTGCTCGGAGAGCCAGATCAGGACGAAGACGCCACCGACCATCGAGGCGGTGGCCGGCAGCACGAACCAGCCGTCGGGATCGGCGACCAGGCCCGAAATGTTCTGCAAGGCCGAGGCGACGCCATAAGCCTGGAACGTCGCCAGCAGCAGCGTCGCGACGAGCGTGTAGCGGGCGATCTTGCGGCGGCCGGCCTCGCCCGACCGTTCGAGCGAACTCAGCCGTCCCCACACCACCGAGATCAACTGAATGATGATCGCCGCGCTCAGATAGGGAGTGAGACCCAGCGCGAAGATCGAGAGGCGGTTGACGGCGCCGGATGAAAGTACGCCGCTCTGCACCGAGATGCCCGGAACCGGTATATGGCTGCCGAGCCTGAAAATGAGCAGTGCGCCGATCGTGATCGCGATGCGGCGCACCAGCTCCAAATTCATCTACGGCGGCCCCTCAATTTCGACTTCCTGATCAGCCCCTCATATTGATGGGCGAGCAGATAGCCCTGCACCTGCGCCACCGTATCCATGGTCACGCTGACCACGATCAGAAGCGACGTTCCGCCAAAGTAGAACGGAACCGCGGCGTAGGAAATCAGAATTTCGGGGATCAGGCAGACGATGGCGAGGTAAATCGCGCCGATCACGGTGATCCGCGACAGCACGTAGTCGATATATTCGGCGGTGCGCTCGCCCGGCCGGATGCCGGGAATGAAGCCGCCATGCTTCTTCAGGTTGTCCGCGGTCTCGGTCGGGTTGAACACGATTGCGGTGTAGAAGAAGGCGAAAAACACGATCAGCGCGAGGTAGAGGATCAGGAACAGCGGGCGGCCGTGGCCGAGCTGGGTCGTGATCCACTGGAACCATTCCGGCCCCCTGCCGGCGTTGAAATTGGCGACCGTGGTCGGCAACAGCAGGAGCGAGGACGCGAAGATCGGCGGGATCACGCCCGAAGTGTTGAGCTTGAGCGGCAGATGCGAGGACTGGCCCTCGAACATCTTGTTGCCAACCTGGCGCTTCGGATACTGGATCAGCAGCCGGCGCTGCGCGCGCTCCATGAACACGATGAAGGCGATCACGGCGACCGCCATGAAGATCACGACCAGGATCAGCGCGGTCGACATGCCGCCGGTTCGGCCGAGCTCCAGCATGTTGACGAGCGCCGTCGGCAATTCCGCGACAATGCCGGAAAGGATGATCAGCGAGATGCCATTGCCGATGCCGCGCGAGGTGATCTGCTCGCCGAGCCACATCAGGAACATGGTGCCGCCGGTCAGCGTGATCGCGGTGGAGAGGCGGAAGAACAGGCCGGGGTCGCTGACGACATTGCCGGCGCCCTCGAGCCCGACCGCGATGCCGTAGGACTGGAACGCGGCGAGCAGCACCGTGAGATAGCGGGTGTACTGGTTCAGCGTCTTGCGGCCAGCCTCGCCCTCTTTCTTCAGGGCCTCGAGCTGCGGCGAGACCGTGGTCAGAAGCTGGATGATGATCGATGCCGAGATGTACGGCATGATGTTCAGGGCAAAGATCGCCATGCGGTGGATGCCGCCGCCGGCGAACAGATTGAACATGCCCAGAATGCCGCCGGATTGGGTCTTGAACACCTGCTCCCAGATGTTGGGATCGATGCCGGGCAGCGGAATGTAGGTGCCGAGGCGGTAGACCAGCAGCGCGCCCAGGGTGAACCAGATGCGCTTCTTCAGTTCGTCGGCCTTGGCAAACGCTCCGAAATTGAGGTTTGCCGCTAATTGTTCCGCTGCTGAGGCCATTTTTGGCTTTCTCCCGCCGTCCCCTTGCCCTCACGTCCGCCGACCGGCGAAGTTTTGGCGGACGCGGACATTATTTGGTGACCGGCTTCGATAAGTCCATCGTTCCTTGGGCGGATCGGCCGCTGACCGAGGGGCGATGACGCAGATTTTACGCCGCTTCGCCCTCTTCCTTGGCGGGCGCCAGGATCTTCACCGAGCCGCCGGCCTTCTCGACCGCCGCGATCGCGGATTTCGAAGCGCCGTGCACCTCGATATTGATCTTGGCCTTGATCTCGCCACGGCCGAGCAGCCGCACACCACCCTTGGCGCGCCGCACCACACCGGCCTTGACCAGCAATTCGGCGTTGATGGCGTGGCCCACATCGATCGCCTTGGCATCGATCGCCTCCTGGAGACGGTCGAGATTGATCTCGGCGTATTCGATCCGGAACACGTTGTTGAAGCCGCGCTTGGGCAGGCGGCGATGCAACGGCATCTGGCCGCCTTCAAAACCCTTGATGCGGACACCCGAACGCGCGGTCTGGCCCTTGCCGCCGCGGCCCGAAGTCTTGCCCTTGCCCGAACCGATGCCACGGCCGACGCGCATGCGCTTCTTGCGCGAGCCGGCATTGTCGGCGATATCGCTGAGCTTCATCGCCCTGCTCCTTGTTGTCTGCGCATGATCCTGGCCGAAAACCGGTGCCCGGTTTTCGGGATCATGCGCCCTGTTGTTACTTCTCGTCGACGATGCGAACGAGATGGTGAACCTTTTCGATCATGCCGCGCACCGCCGGAGTATCCGGCAGCTCGGTGACCCGGCCGATCTTGTTGAGCTTCATCCCGATCAGCGTTTCGCGCTGCGAGTGATGCCGGCGGATCGGACTGCCGATCTGCTCGACCTTGATCATCTTTGCGGCCATGGAATTTACTCCGAAATCGTTTTATTCGGCCGACACTTCGGCATCGCCGCCGACGCGGCGCGCCTGCAGCGTGGACACCTTGATGTTGCGGCGTGCCGCGACCGAGCGCGGGCTGTCCTGATGCTTGAGCGCATCGAAGGTCGCGCGCACCATGTTGTAGGGGTTGGACGAGCCGATCGACTTCGCCACCACGTCCTGGATGCCCAGCGTCTCGAACACCGCACGCATCGGGCCGCCGGCGATGATGCCGGTACCGGCCGGGGCGGCACGCAGATAGACGCGGCCCGCACCGTGACGGCCGGCGATGTCGTGATGCAGCGTGCGGCCTTCGCGCAGCGCCACGCGCGTAAGGTTGCGCTTGGCTGACTCGGTGGCCTTGCGGATCGCTTCCGGCACTTCGCGCGCCTTGCCGTGGCCGAAACCGACCCGGCCCTTCTGGTCGCCGATCACGACCAGCGCCGCAAAGCCGAAGCGCTTGCCGCCCTTGACGACCTTCGCCACGCGATTGATGTGGACCAGCTTGTCGACGAACTCGCTGTCGCGCTCTTCGCGGTCCCGGTTCCGTTCGCGTCCGCGGTGTTCGCGTTCACCTGCCATGGTGTTTTCCAATCTTTCGGAGGCCTAGAGCCTCAAATCCAGTTTCCGTTAGAAGCTCAGCCCGCTTTCGCGCGCGGCATCCGCGAGCGCCTTGACGCGGCCGTGATAGAGATAGCTGCCGCGATCGAACACGACTTCCTTGACGCCATTCTTCACCGCGCGCTCCGCAAGCAGCTTGCCCACGGCTTTCGCAGCGTCGATGTTGGCGCCGGTCTTCTCGCGCATTTCCTTTTCCATCGAGGACGCCGACGCAAGCGTCTCGCCCTTGAGATCGTCGATCACCTGCGCGTAGATGTGCTTCGACGAGCGGAACACGCTCAGCCGCGGACGGCCGTTAGCGGAACGGCGCAACGACAGCCGCACCCGTTGCTTGCGCCGGTCATTCGTAACCTTGTTTCTCGACATGGCCGGCTCCGTTACTTCTTCTTGCCTTCCTTGCGGAAGATGAATTCGCCAACATACTTCACACCCTTGCCCTTGTAGGGCTCCGGCGGACGGTAGGCGCGGATTTCTGCCGCGACCTGGCCGACGCGCTGGCTGTCGCTGCCGGTGATGGTGATCTCGGTCGGCTTCGGCACCACGATCTGGATCCCTTCCGGAATCGCGTAGACCACGTCGTGGCTGTAGCCCAGCGCAAGCTGCAGGTTCTTGCCCTGCAGCGCGGCGCGGTAGCCGACGCCGGTGATCTCAAGCTTCTTCTCGAAGCCTTTGGTGACGCCCTCGACCAGATTGGCGATCTGGGCGCGCGCGGTGCCGTACAGCGCGGTCGCGCGGTTGGTGTCAAACCGCGGGTTCACCGTCACCAGGTTCTTGTCGAGCTTCACCTCGACGTCGTCATGGACGACGAACTGAAGCTGGCCCTTCGGCCCCTTCATCTTGACGGTCTGGCCATCGACGCTCGCCGTCACACCCGACGGGATCGTCACAGGCCGCTTGCCAATGCGTGACATGGCTCGAAAATCCTTCCTCAAAACACCGTAAAGAGAATTTCGCCGCCCACATTGGCGTCGCGCGCCTCGTGGTCGGCCATGATTCCCTTCGGCGTCGACAACACCGAAATGCCGAGACCATTGTTGATCCGCGGCAGGTTCTTCACCGAAGCGTAGACGCGCCGGCCGGGCTTGGAGACCCGCTCGATCTCGCGGATGACGGGCTGGCCGTCGAAATATTTCAGCTCGATCTCGAGCTCGTTGCGGCCCGAGGAATGCTCGACGGTGGCGTAGCCGCGGATATAGCCCTCGGACTTCAGCACTTCGAGCACGTTCTGGCGCATCTTCGAGCCCGGCGAAGACACCTTCGACTTCGAGCGCATCTGCGCATTGCGGATGCGGGTGATCAGATCGCTGATTGGATCGTGCGTAGACATCTGGACGACCCTCCTTACCAGCTCGACTTGACGAGCCCGGGAATCAGGCCCTTGGAGCCCAGTTCACGCAGCGCGATACGGGACAGCTTGTTCTTGCGGTAGTTCGAGCGCGGACGCCCGGTCAGCTCGCAGCGCAAGCGGATACGCGTCGCCGACGAATTGCGCGGCATCTCGGCGAGCTTCAGGGTCGCCGCGAAGCGCTCTTCCATCGGCTTGGTCTTGTCGGCGATGATCGCCTTCAAACGCGCGCGCTTGGGCGCGGCGTTCTTGGTCATCCGCCTGCGCCGGTTGTTCTTCTCGATCGAACTCTTCTTTGCCATGCTTGGCTCCTTACGTATCCGCGTTTGAGAGGCTTTTCTTCAGCGTCTCACTGCCGGAACGGGAAATTGAAAGCGGTCAACAAGGCCCTCGCCTCGTCGTCGGACTTGGCCGTGGTGCAGACCGTGATGTCCATGCCACGCGCCTCCGAGACCTTGTCGAAGTCGATCTCGGGGAAAATGATGTGCTCCTTGATGCCGAGCGAATAGTTGCCGCGGCCGTCGAAGCTCTTCGGGTTCAGCCCGCGGAAGTCGCGCACGCGCGGCAGCGCGATGTTCACGAGCCGATCGATGAACTCGTACATCTTGGCCTTGCGCAGCGTGACCTTGCAGCCGATCGGCTGGTTCTCGCGCAGCTTGAAGGTCGCGATCGCGACCCGCGAATAGGTCACGAGTGCCTTCTGGCCGGCGATCAGCGTCAGTTCGCTCGCTGCGGTCTCGGCCTTCTTGCGGTCGTTGACGGAATCGCCGACGCCCATGTTGAGCACGACCTTGTCCAGCCGCGGCACCTGCATGACGTTGGCGTAACCGAACTTCTCGGTCAGCTGGCCACGGATGTTCTTGTCATATTCCGCGCGCAGGCGCGGGGTGTAAGCGGTCTCAGCCATCGATCTCTGCTCCCGAGCTCCTGGCAATGCGGACTTTCTTGCCGTCCGCCAGAATCTTGAATCCGACGCGCGTCGGCTTTCCGTCCTTGCCGACATACGCGACGTTGGACAGGTGGATCGGCGCCTCCTTGGAGATGATGCCGCCCTCCTGGGCCTGGGTCTGCTTCTGGTGGCGCTTCACCATGTTGATGCCGCGCACCAGCGCCATTCCCTGGTCGGGACGCACCTCGAACACCTCTCCGCTGCGGCCCTTGTCGCGGCCGCTCAGCACGACGACCTTGTCGCCTTTCCGGATCTTGGCAGCCATCACAGCACCTCCGGCGCGAGCGAAATGATCTTCATGTGGTTCTTGGCGCGCAGCTCGCGCGGCACGGGCCCGAAGATACGGGTGCCGACCGGCTCGGCCTGGTTGTTGATCAGCACGGCGGCGTTGCGGTCGAAGCGGATCACCGAGCCGTCCGGGCGGCGGATGTCCTTGCGGACCCGCACCACGACGGCCTTCATGACGTCACCCTTCTTCACCTTGCCGCGCGGAATCGCTTCCTTGATCGACACGACGATGATGTCGCCGATGGTGGCGTAACGGCGCTTGGAGCCGCCAAGCACCTTGATACACATGACACGGCGTGCGCCGGAATTATCGGCCACGTCGAGGTTGGTCTGCATCTGAATCATTGATGCACCTCGTCCTCTTTCTGCGCTTTGCCTGCGCTCAAAATTTTCCCTGACTTCACCCGGCCGAGGCCAGGCAGCGTCAGGCGGTTTTCTTCTGCTCGCCCCGGACCACGGTCCAGCGCTTCAGCTTCGAAATCGGCTTCAATTCCTCGATCCACACGATGTCGCCCGGCTTGAACTGGTCGGTCTCGTCATGGGCGTGGTAGTTCTTCGAGCGGCGGATCGTCTTCTTGTAGATCGGATGGGTGAAGCGGCGATCGACGCGCACCACCACCGTCTTGGCTTGCTTGTCGCTCACGACCACGCCCTGCAGCGTACGTTTCGGCATGTTCGGCCTCTTACTTCTTTTTCGCGCGCTTTTGCGCGGCGATGGTCTTGATGCGGGCGATGTCGCGGCGGGCTTCGCGCAGCCGCGAGGTGTTTTCCAGCTGCCCGGTGGCGCGCTGGAAGCGCAGGTTGAAGCGCTCCTTCTTCAGATTGAGGACGGCGTCGTCCATCTGGTCGTCGCTCATCGCGCGGATATCGTCGACTTTCATCTGTGCCATATCCATTACTCCGCGATACGCTCGACGAAGCGCGTCTTGATCGGCAGCTTGGCGGCAGCCAGCGCCAGCGCTTCCTTGGCGATCCCGACCGACACGCCGTCGATCTCGAACATCACCCGGCCCGGCTTGATCCGCACCACCCACAATTCCGGCGCGCCCTTGCCGGAGCCCATGCGGACTTCGGCCGGCTTCTTCGACACGGGAACGTCGGGGAAGACGCGGATCCAGACGCGGCCCGCACGCTTCATGTGACGGGTCAGCGCGCGGCGGGCGGCTTCGATCTGGCGCGCGGTGACACGATCGGGCTCCATCGCCTTCAGCCCGAACTGGCCGAACGACAACGTCGCGCCCGAAGTCGCGGTGCCGTGGATACGGCCCTTATGCGCCTTCCGGAACTTCGTTTTCTTGGGTTGCATCATGGCGTTAAGCCCTCAAACTCTCTCAATGCTTCAAGCAGCGTCGCGGCGCGGCCGCGAATTGTCGCCTTCAGCCATCCTCTTGTCCTGCGCCATCGGATCGTGCTCGAGGATTTCCCCCTTGAAGATCCAGACCTTGACGCCGCAGGTACCGAACGTCGTGAACGCGGTGGCGACGCCGTAATCGATGTCGGCGCGCAGCGTGTGCAGCGGCACCCGGCCCTCGCGATACCATTCCATGCGCGCGATTTCCGCGCCGCCCAGGCGGCCCGAGCAGTTGATGCGGATGCCTTCGGCGCCGAGCCGCATCGCCGACTGCACGGCGCGCTTCATGGCGCGGCGGAACGCGACGCGGCGCTCGAGCTGCTGCGCGATCAATTCGGCGACCAGGGTCGCATCGAGCTCGGGCTTCCTAATCTCGACGATGTTGATGACGACATCGGAATCGGTGATGTCGGCGACCTTCTTGCGCAGCTTGTCGATGTCGGCGCCCTTCTTGCCGATCACGACACCCGGACGCGCCGAGTGAATGGTGACGCGGCACTTCTTGTGCGGGCGCTCGATCACGATGCGCGCCACCGCGGCCTGCTTCAATTCCTTGTGCAGGATCTCGCGGATCTTGACGTCCTCGTGCAGCAGCTTGCCGTATTCGGCCTTGCCGGCAAACCAGCGGGAATCCCAGGTCCGGTTGATGCCGAGACGCAGCCCGATCGGATTGATCTTTTGACCCATCGTTTTCTCCTGGCGCCGGTTAGGCGGCCGCTTCGGCTTCGACCTGACGAACAATGATCGTCAGCTGCGAAAATGGTTTGAACACACGGCCCGAACGGCCACGGCCGCGCGGCGCAAAACGCTTCATCACGATGCCGTTGCCGACAAAGGCCTGGGCGACGACGAGTTCGTCGACATCCAGGTCATGGTTGTTTTCGGCATTGGCGATCGCCGATTCCAGGCACTTCTTGACGTCAACCGCGATCCGCTTGCGCGAGAACTGCAGGTCGGCAAGCGCAGCGGAAGCCTTCCGGCCGCGGATCAACTGCGCAACCAGGTTGAGCTTCTGCGGGCTCACCCGCAGCATCCGGGCGACCGCCTTGGCCTCGTTATCGGCGAGGCTCCGTTCGCGCTTTGGCTTGCTCATCGTCTAATCCTCAAACCTAATCTCAAAGCCCAACCTCAGGCTTTCTTGGCTTTCTTGTCGCCCGAATGGCCGTGGAAGGTCCGCGTCGGCGAGAACTCGCCGAACTTGTGACCGACCATTTCCTCGTTCACCGCAACCGGCACGTGCTTCTGGCCGTTGTAGACGCCGAACACGAGGCCGACGAATTGCGGCAGGATGGTCGAGCGGCGGCTCCAGATCTTGATGACGTCGTGACGGCCGGACGCGCGCGCCGCATCTGCCTTCTTGAGCAGCGAGGCTTCGACGAACGGGCCTTTCCAGACTGAACGAACCATTGTCCGGCGTTCCTTACTTCTTCCGCTTGTGGCGGCTGATGAGAATGAATTTGCTGGTCGACTTGTTGGTGCGGGTCTTCTTGCCCTTGGTCGGCTTGCCCCACGGAGTGACCGGGTGGCGGCCGCCCGAGGTGCGGCCTTCGCCGCCGCCATGCGGGTGATCGATCGGGTTCATGGAGACGCCGCGGTTATGCGGACGGCGGCCCATCCAGCGCTTGCGGCCGGCCTTGCCGATCGAGATGTTCATGTGGTCGGGATTCGACACGGCACCGATGGTGGCGCGGCAGCGGCCGTGCACCAGGCGCTGCTCGCCGGAGTTCAGACGCAGGATGACGTAATCCTGGTCGCGGCCGACGAGCTGGGCATAGGTGCCGGCGGATCGCGCCAGCTGGCCGCCCTTGCCGATCTTGCTCTCGATGTTGTGGACGATGGTGCCGACCGGCATGTTGCCGAGCGGCATCACATTGCCCGGCTTCACGTCGACATAGTTACCGGCGACGATGGTGTCGCCGACCGCGAGCCGCTGCGGCGCCAGGATATAGGCCTGCTCGCCGTCCTGATATTTGATCAGGGCGATGAAGCCGGTGCGGTTCGGATCATATTCCAGCCGCTCGACCGTGGCGGGAACGTCGACCTTGTCGCGCTTGAAGTCGACCAGGCGCAGCGCCTGCTTGTGACCGCCGCCGCGGAAACGGACGGTGATGCGGCCGGTATTGTTGCGGCCACCGCTGGAGTGCTTGCCCTCGGTCAAGGCCTTGAGCGGCTTGCCCTTGTAGAGCGCCGAACGATCGACCATCACCAGCTGGCGCTGGCCCGGCGTCGTGGGATTGTATGTCTTCAGTGCCATCGCAGTTACGCCTTAGAGTCCGGTGGTCACGTCGATGCGGTGGCCCTCTTCGAGGGTCACGATCGCGCGCTTGGTGTCCGACTGTGAACCGAAATTGCCGCGGAACACCTTGGTCTTGCCCTTGCGAACCAGCGTGTTGACGCTCTTGACCTTGACGTCGAACAGCTTCTCGATCGCTTCCTTGATCTGCGGCTTGGTCGCCTTGCCGGAAACCTTGAACAGCACCTTGTTGTGCTCGGAGGCGAGCGTCGCCTTTTCGGTCACGACGGGCGAGACGATGATGTCGTAATGGCGGGGATCGATGTTCTTCATTTGAAGCGCGCCTCCAGCGCATCGATCGCCGCCTTGGTCAGCACCAGCTTCTGGCGACGGAGGATGTCATAGACGTTGATGCCCTGGATCGGCAGCACGTCCATGTTCGGGATGTTGCGGGCGGCGGCGGCAAAGCCGTTGTGCAGCTCGGCGCCGTCGATGATCAGCGCATTGGTGAGGCCGAGGCCCGAAAAGTGGCCGATCAGGGCCTTGGTCTTGGCGGCTTCGAGCTGGGCTGCTTCGAGGACGATGAGATTGCCGTCCTTGGCCTTGGCTGACAGCGCGTGCTTGAGAGCCATCGCGCGCACCTTCTTCGGCAGGTCGGTGGCATGGGAGCGAACCACCGGGCCAAAGGCACGGCCGCCGCCGCGGAACTGCGGCACGCGGGCCGAGCCATGGCGAGCGCCACCCGTACCCTTCTGCTTGTACATTTTCTTGCCGGTGCGCCAGATCTCGGCGCGGCCCTTGGCCTTGTGCGTGCCGGCCTGGCGCTTGTTGAGCTGCCACTGCACGCAGCGCGCAAGGATGTCCTGGCGCGGCTCGAGACCAAAGATCTCGTCCGACAGCTGGACCGAGCCTGCGGCCTTACCTTCGAGGGTCGTTACTTGCAATTCCATGTTACGCGCCCTCCTTCTCGGCCGGCGCTTCGCCAGCAGCCTGCTCGGCGACCTTGAACTTGCCGGGCTTCGGCGCTTCCTTCGGCAGCGGCTTCTTCACCGCGTCACGGACGCGGATCCAGCCGCCCTTGGAGCCGGGAACGGCGCCTTCGACCAGGATCAGGCCGCGCTCGACGTCGGTCGAGACCACGCGCAGATTGAGCGTGGTGATGCGGTCGACGCCCATGTGGCCGGGCATCTTCTTGTTCTTCCAGGTCTTGCCGGGATCCTGACGGCCGCCGGTCGAACCGATCGAACGGTGCGAGACCGACACGCCGTGGGTGGCGCGCAGACCGCCGAAATTCCAGCGCTTCATGCCGCCGGCAAAGCCCTTGCCGACCGAAGTGCCGGTGACGTCGACAAACTGGCCGACGACGAAATGGTCGGCCTGGATCTCGGCGCCGACCGGGATCAGCGCGTCCTGCGTCACGCGGAATTCCGCGAGCTTGCGCTTGGGCTCGACCTTGGCGACGGCGAATTGGCCGCGCTCGGCCTTGGGCATGTAGACGGTCTTGCGGGCGCCCGAGCCGAGTTGCAGCGCGACGTAGCCGTTCTGCTCGGTCGTGCGGTGGCTCAGAACCTGGCAATTGCCCAGCTTCAGCACGGTCACGGGGACATGTTCGCCGGCCTCGGTAAAGACCCGCGTCATCCCGACCTTCTGTGCGATCACTCCGGAGCGCATCTTCGTGCTTCCTGTCCTTCTGTCCGTGTCACACGGACTTAAAATCAAAACCTTAGAGCTTGATCTCGACGTCGACGCCGGCGGCCAGGTCGAGCTTCATAAGAGCATCGACGGTCTGCGGGGTCGGGTCGACAATGTCGAGAAGGCGCTTGTGGGTGCGCATCTCGAATTGCTCGCGGCTCTTCTTGTCGACATGCGGCGAACGGTTGACGGTGAACTTCTCGATGCGGGTCGGCAGCGGAATGGGTCCGCGAACCTGCGCACCGGTGCGCTTCGCCGTGTTCACGATCTCACGCGTCGACGTATCGAGGATTCGATGGTCGAACGCCTTGAGGCGTATCCGGATATTCTGGCCGTTCATTGCCGTTGTCTTTCTCTAGTGAGTGGCAAGTAGCGAACAGCGAATAGAGGTTCCTATTCGCCACTCGCCATTCCCTATCTTGTTTACTCGATGATCGAGGCGACGACGCCGGCGCCGACGGTGCGGCCGCCTTCGCGGATCGCGAAACGCAGCTTCTCTTCCATCGCGATCGGCACGATCAGGTGCACTTCCATCGCGATGTTGTCGCCCGGCATCACCATCTCGGTGCCTTCCGGCAGATGCACGACACCCGTCACGTCGGTGGTGCGGAAGTAGAACTGCGGACGGTAGTTGGTGAAGAACGGGGTGTGGCGGCCACCCTCTTCCTTGGTGAGGATGTAGGCCTCGGCCTTGAACTTGGTGTGCGGCTTGACCGAACCCGGCTTGCACAGCACCTGGCCGCGCTCGACTTCCTCGCGCTTGGTACCACGGAGCAGCGCGCCGATGTTGTCGCCGGCCTGGCCCTGGTCGAGCAGCTTGCGGAACATTTCGACGCCGGTGACCGTGGTCTTCTGGGTGTCGCGCAGACCGACGATCTCGATTTCGTCGCCGACCTTGACGATGCCGCGCTCGACACGGCCGGTCACGACGGTGCCGCGGCCGGAGATCGAGAACACGTCTTCCACCGGCATCAGGAACGGCTGGTCGATCGGACGCTCCGGCTGCGGAATGTACTCGTCGACATTCTTCATCAGCTCGATGATGGCTTCATGGCCGAGCTTCTTGTCGGAATCTTCCAGGGCGGCGAGCGCCGAACCCTTGACGATCGGAATCTTGTCGCCGGGGAAGTCGTACTTCGAGAGCAGCTCACGGACCTCGAGCTCGACGAGCTCGAGCAGCTCCGGATCGTCGACCATGTCGCACTTGTTGAGGAACACGACCAGCGCGGGCACGCCGACCTGGCGGGCGAGCAGGATGTGCTCGCGGGTCTGCGGCATCGGGCCGTCGGCGGCCGACACGACGAGGATCGCGCCGTCCATCTGGGCAGCGCCCGTGATCATGTTCTTCACATAGTCGGCGTGGCCGGGGCAATCGACGTGGGCATAGTGCCGGTTCTTGGTCTCATATTCGACGTGCGCGGTCGAGATCGTGATGCCGCGCGCCTTCTCTTCCGGCGCCTTGTCGATCTGGTCGTACGCCGTGAACGTCGCACCGCCGGTTTCCGCCAGGACCTTGGTAATCGCTGCAGTCAGCGAGGTCTTGCCATGGTCGACGTGACCGATGGTGCCGATGTTGCAGTGCGGTTTATTACGTTCAAACTTTGCTTTGGCCATTTGACTCTCCGTTTAATCGCTAGCTCGTCACCAGCGACAATCAGGCAAACTTCTTCTGGACTTCCGCCGATACGTTCGCCGGCGCTTCCGCGTAATGGTCGAACTGCATCGTGAAGGTTGCGCGACCCTGGCTCATCGAGCGCAGGTTATTCACGTAACCGAACATGTTCATGAGCGGCACCATCGCGTTGATGACGTTGGCGTTGCCGCGCATGTCTTGACCCTGGATCTGACCGCGCCGCGAGTTGAGGTCGCCGATGACCGAGCCGGTGTAGTCTTCCGGCGTCACCACCTCGACCTTCATGATCGGCTCGAGCAGGACGGACTTGCCCATCTGCAGCGCTTCGCGGAAGCAGGCGCGCGTCGCGATTTCGAAGGCGAGCGCCGACGAGTTGACGTCGTGATACTTGCCGTCGATGAGCTGGACCTTGACGTCCACCACCGGGAAGCCCGCGACCACGCCCGCGCCCAGCACGCTCTCGATGCCCTTTTCGACGCCGGGGATGTATTCCTTCGGCACCGCGCCGCCGACGACCTTGGATTCGAACTCGTAGCCCTTACCGGGCTCGTTCGGCTCGACGATGATCGTAATGGCCGCGAACTGACCGGTACCGCCGGTCTGCTTCTTGTGGGTGTAGGAGTGCTCGACCCGCTTGGTCACGCGCTCGCGGAACGCCACCTGCGGCGCGCCGATGTTGGCGTCGACCTTGTAGGTGCGGCGCAGGATATCGACCTTGATGTCGAGATGCAGTTCGCCCATGCCCTTGAGGATGGTCTGGCCGGATTCCTGATCGGTCGACACGCGGAAGGACGGATCCTCCGCGGCGAGCTTGGCGAGCGCGACGCCGAGCTTCTCCTGGTCGGCCTTCGACTTCGGCTCGATCGCGATCTCGATCACCGGCTCGGGGAATTCCATCTTTTCCAGGATCACCGGCTTGTTCGCATCGCACAGGGTGTCGCCGGTGCGCGCCTCCTTCAGGCCCGCCAGCGCAACGATGTCGCCGGCATAGGCTTCCTTGATGTCCTCGCGGTTGTTCGCATGCATCAGCAGCATGCGGCCGATACGCTCCTTGCGGTCGCGGGTCGAATTGATGACGCCGGTGCCGGACTGCAGGATGCCCGAATAGATGCGGCAGAAGGTGATGGTGCCGACGAACGGGTCGTCCATGATCTTGAACGCGAGCAGCGCCAAGGGCTCCTTGTCGTCCGCCTTGCGCACGATTTCGTTGCCCTTGTCGTCGGTGCCCTTGATCGCGGGCACGTCGACCGGCGACGGCAGATAGTCGATGACGGCGTCGAGCAGCGGCTGCACGCCCTTGTTCTTGAACGCGGAGCCGCACAGCACGGGATAGAAGGCGCCGGTCAGCACGGCCTTGCGGATCAGCCGCTTCAGCGTCGCCTCGTCCGGCTCATTGCCGTCGAGGAAGGCGGCGAGCGCATCGTCGTCGAGCTCGACGGCAGCTTCCACCATCTTCTCGCGGTATTCCTTGGCCTGGTCGACGAGGTCGGTCGGGATGTCGACATAGTCGAACTTCGCGCCGAGCGATTCATCGTTCCAGATGATGCCCTTCATCTTCACGAGGTCGACGAGGCCCTTGAAGTTGTTTTCGGCGCCGATCGGAAGCTGGATCGCGATCGGCTTGGCGCCGAGGCGGTCGACGATGTCGGCAAGGCACTTGAAGAAGTCGGCGCCGGTCTTGTCCATCTTGTTGGCGAAGACGATGCGCGGCACTTTATACTTGTCGCCCTGGCGCCAAACGGTTTCGGTCTGCGGCTCGACGCCCTGGTTGGAATCGAGCACGCATACGGCGCCGTCGAGCACGCGCAGCGAACGCTCGACCTCGATGGTGAAGTCGACGTGGCCGGGGGTGTCGATGATGTTCAGACGCTTGCCGTTCCAGAAGGCGGTGGTCGCAGCCGAGGTGATGGTGATCCCCCGCTCCTGCTCCTGCTCCATCCAGTCCATCGTCGCGGCACCTTCGTGCACTTCGCCGATCTTGTGGCTCTTGCCCGTATAATAAAGGATGCGCTCGGTGGTCGTGGTCTTGCCGGCATCGATATGCGCCATGATACCGAAGTTGCGGTAGTCTTCTATGGCATGAACGCGGGGCATGGGTTGTTCCTTACAATTCCGTTCGTTTCGCTAGCTCACCAGCGATAATGCGAGAAGGCGCGGTTGGCTTCCGCCATCTTGTGCACGTCTTCACGCTTCTTGACGGCGTTCCCCCGGTTGTTCAGCGCATCGAGCAGCTCCGCCGAGAGCCGCTCCGTCATGGTTTTCTCGTTGCGGTCGCGCGCGGCCGAAATGATCCAGCGAATGCCGAGCGCCTGGCGGCGCACCGAGCGGACTTCGACCGGAACCTGATAGGTGGCGCCACCGACGCGCCGGGAGCGCACTTCGATGGTCGGCATCACGTTTTCCAGCGCCTGCTCGAAAACGGACAGCGGATTTTGCTTGGTCTTGCTCTCGATCATGCCGAGCGCGCCGTAGACGATGCCTTCGGCAACCGACTTCTTCCCGGCATACATCACCGAGTTCATGAACTTCGTGATGACGACGTTCCCGAACTTCGGGTCCGGAAGCACCTCACGTTTTTCGGCAGAATGGCGACGTGACATCTTGTTCTTTCCCGCTTATTTCGGACGCTTGGCGCCGTACTTCGAACGGCGCTGCTTGCGGTTCTTGACGCCCTGGGTATCCAGCACGCCGCGCAGAATGTGGTAGCGCACGCCGGGCAGATCCTTGACGCGGCCGCCGCGGATCATGACCACCGAGTGCTCCTGCAGGTTATGGCCCTCGCCCGGGATGTAGCCGATCACCTCGAAACCGTTGGTCAGGCGCACCTTGGCGACCTTGCGCAGCGCCGAGTTCGGCTTCTTCGGGGTCGTGGTGTAGACGCGCGTGCAGACACCGCGCTTCTGCGGCGACTGCTGCAGCGCGGGCACCTTCTTGCGCGACTTCTGGACCACGCGCGGACTTGCGATCAGCTGGTTGATCGTCGGCATCTTGGCCTTCACCCTTTAAGTTCGCGCGGAACCGGCCTCGGCTCCGCATTTCCCTTTTGACTTCCGGGGTTACCCGCCCCGCCGGGCCGCCTCGCGCATCCAATTGCGCAAAGCGAAATCGCGCCAACCACTCATCACTGAGCGGAAAGCGCTTCGACGCCACAGAGGACCACGACTACGACCGATCAGCGTTCGCTGTCCGGCCTGCCATCGAGGTCATGTATCCGAGTTCGATCTCATGAGGACGTGCTCAAGAGAACTAAAATCGTCCTGGCATTGCCTAGCTATGATCGACAGCGTTTGAGCGGCATTCGTCGAGGTTGGTGCCCGGCAAAACCTCGATCGTGAGGCCGCTGGGTGCTCCGTTCCGACGCTGGCGTTGCTCACCGCCTGTCGTTAAGTTCGCGCCTTTTATAAGTGGTGAATAACCAAGTCAAGCCGAAACCACAGCAGGAGAAAGCCTTTTGGCCCTTACGGAATTGGCCCTTCCTGCAACCGGGCTCCACCACCCTTGAACGCTAGATAGGTATGGATGCTTGACATTTCAAACATCTTTTTATCCGGGTGCTTTTAGCGAATTCAGCGGTTGCTAAGGCTTTATTTCCCATTCCGGGCGCATGGATGGACCGAGTTTCGGGGATCGCCCCATGAAATACACCGACATTGCCATCGTTGGTGGTGGCCTCGCCGGCGCGACCGCGGCCGCCATGCTCGGGCGCGAGTCGATTGCAGCGATACTTATCGATCCTCACCCGACCTACCCGCCCGATTTTCGTGTGGAAAAGCTGAGCGGTGCCGATCAGGTTGGGCGCTTCCGCAAGACGGGACTGGCGGAAGCGATTCTCCCGCAGGCGACCCATGACGGGGTGAACTGGATCGCCCGCTTCGGCAGGCTGCTCGACAAGGTGCCGAGCCAGCAATTCGGCATTGCCTATGACACGCTGGTCAACGCCATCCGCCGCGAAATCCCTAAAAACGTCGAGCAGATATTTGCCAAGGCGGTCTCGGTTTCGACCAGCGGCGACCGGCAGAAGGTCACGCTCTCCAATGACGAGGTGATCTCCGCGCGCCTCGTGGTGATCGCCAACGGCCTCAATGTCGGCCTGCGCCAGATGCTCGGGATCACACGGGAGATCACGAGCCGCGCCCACTCGATCTCGATCGGGTTCGATATCTCCCCCGTTGGCCGAAACAGCTTCGATTTTCCGGCAATGACCCATTTCTCGGAGCGGCCGAGCGACCGCATCCCCTACATTTCCTTGTTTCCGATTGGCAGCCGCATGCGCGCCAACCTCTTCACCTACCGCGACCCCGTCGACGCCTGGCTGCGCGAGTTGCGCGTGGCACCCGTCAAGACCCTGAACGCCGCGCTGCCGCGGCTGAGGGAGATCGCCGGCGAGTTCGCGGTTTCCGGTGAAGTGAAAATCCGGCCCGCCGATCTCTATGTCAACTCGGGCTATCGCCGGGCCGGCGTCGTGCTGGTTGGAGACGCCTTCGCTTCGAGCTGTCCGGTGACGGGCACCGGCACCGACAAGGTGTTCACCGATGTCGTCCAGCTCTGCAACGTCCACATTCCGGCATGGCTTGCGAGCGAGGGCATGGGCGAGGACAAGATCGCGGCTTTCTACGACGATCCCGTCAAGCAGGCCTGCGACGCCTGGGCGATGGAAAAGGCCTATAGCTTCCGCTCGGTCTCGATCGACCGTAGCCTTTACTGGCGGACGCAGCGATGGGCGCGTTTCCTCAGCTGGCTCGGTTCAGGGCTGCTGCGGCGCGGCTGTATTCATCTGGACATGATGTTCGGCCATCACTCCGCACCACCTTCCCCTTCGTCGCGGTCGTCGTCCTCCGTATCGTCCGGATTGTCGGGCTAGATCAGCGCGAGCGCGATCCCGGCGCAGGCACTGACGAGGACAACGACAAGCGGCGGCGCGCGCCAGGCTACCAGCAGCACGAAGCAAACCAGCGCCACCGCAAAATCCGCTGACGACTTCACCGAGGTCGTCCACACCGGATTGTAAAGTGCGGCGCCGAGCAGCCCCACCACCGCCGCGTTGACCCCGCGCATTGCGGCTTGCGCACTGGCGCGGGTGCGGAACGCGTCCCAGAACGGCAGCGTCCCGATCAGGATCAGGATTCCCGGCAGGAAGATGCCGAACAATCCAAGTGCTGCGCCTGCTATCCCATGGGGCTGCGGCGTGACCAACGCACCGAGATAGGCCGAGAATGTAAAGAGCGGTCCGGGCACGGCTTGGGCTGCGCCATAGCCGGCGAGAAAGGCATCGTCGCTGATCCAGCCCGGCGCGACAAAGGCTTCCCGCAGCAGCGGCAGCACGACATGGCCGCCGCCGAACACCAGCGCGCCGGAGCGGTAGAATGCCGCGAACAAGTCGAAGCCCTGCGAGGCGAGACGCCCGGACAAGAGCAGCACGGCGGCAAGCAGCACCGCGAACGCCGTCAGCGCGATCACGCCCGCCCTGCGCGACACCGGCATCGCGACATGCCCTGCCGCGGCCGGCGGCGCTTCCCGGCACAGGATGAGGCCTGCGACCGCACCGAGCAGGATCGCCGCGATCTGTGCGACGGATGACGTGCTGAACAGAATGATCAGCGCAGCGAGGGCCGCGATTGATGCCCGCTCGCGGTCGGGGCACAGCGAGCGGGCCATGCCCCACACCGCCTGCGCGACGATGGCCACCGCAACCAGCTTCAGCCCGTGCAGCAGGCCACTCCCGACCGGCCCGCCGAGCGAGCCGACGCCATAGGCAAAGAGCAGGAGCACGATCGCCGACGGCAGGGTGAAGCCGGTCCATGCCGCCAGTCCTCCGCCATAACCGGCGCGCATCAGCCCCATGGAGAAGCCAACCTGGCTGCTCGCCGGTCCCGGCAGGAACTGGCACAGCGCGACGAGGTCGGCATAGGCCTGCTCATCGAGCCAGCGCCTGCGCGTGACGAACTCGTCGCGGAAATATCCGATATGGGCAATCGGGCCGCCGAAACTGGAGAGGCCCAGTTTGAGAAAGACCAGCAGGACTTCGAGGGCTGTTCCTTCTCTCTTGCCCGTCGACTGCGGTTCGTCTGCGAGGGGCGTCATGCAACTTCCCTTCTGGCGGACGCGGAGCGCAAATCATGGATAATCAAACAGCGCCATAAAGCCGAAATCCATATGCAGCTGTTGATGACAGTGAAACAACGTCGGCCCGGGGTCGTCGGCCGTGAAGTCGAACTCCACTTCCTGGAAACCGCCAAGCATCACGACGTCCTTGATCACGCCGGATGTCGCCCTGCCCGCCACGCGCGTCAGCTCAAAGCTGTGCCGATGCAGGTGAAGCGGATGAATGTCGTCGCTGGCGTTGCGGAATTTCAACCGATAGCGCCGTCCCTGGTGGATCGTGAATCTCGGCTTCATGCTCTCCATTGAAAAGGCTTCGCCATTGAGCGCCCACTGGTTGAAGCCGCCGAGCGCGGCGTTGCGCTTGACAATGGTGAACTCAATCGTCTCATCCGGAGCTGCGGACGAAGCGTTGGGCTTCCCGAATTGACCATAATCCCAGCGGAACGGCTTTGGTTTGCTCCACTGCGCCCTCCCCTTATGGCCGGCATATTCGACGACGACGCCCATCCCCCGGTTGCGATCGTCGTCGGCCAGGTCGCCCATGATCCAGATGCCGGGATGTTTCATCTCGACAATGGCGGAGACGCGCTCCGCAGTGCCGAGCCAGAGCAGCGGCACCTCGGCTTCGGTCGGCACGGGGTTGCCGTCGAGCGCCACGATCTTGAAGCTGTGCCCGGAAAGCGCGAGGCTTCGGATCTCGGTGGCACTTGCGTTAAGCACGTGAAACAGCACCCGTTCGCCCTGCTTGACGCGAATGGGCTCGCCCTGGCCAAGCATCTTGCCGTTGATGGCGAACAGGTCGTAGCCGACCTCGTAGCCCTTGGTCTTGTCGCTCGCTTCCCTGTCGGCCGCGTCACCCAGCGCCTGCAGCGCCTTGATCGGCGCACCGGCGAGCGCATCCATGGCCATGTCGCCGCCGCGGCTGAAAGCCGGCGCGAATTCCTTCAGCACCAGAAAGATTTCACGATCATAGGCGCCGGCATTCTGTCTCGGCTCGATATAGACCGGGCCGGCCTGACCGGTGTAGGTGCCGCGGTTGAGGTCGCCGCCCGCGCTGACATGGGTGTGATAGAAGCGAAAACCCCGCGGCTTTGGCGTGAACGTGATCCGGCTCATGCCGTGCGGCGGCACATAAGGCGACCCCTCCTCGGCCGCTCCGTCGACATCGCTCGGAATCAGTTGGCCGTGCCAGTGAACGAGTTCGGGCGTGTCGGTGTCGTTGTGGATGTCGATGACGACGCGCTGACCTTCGCGGAACCGAAGCAGCGGTCCCGGAAATTGGCCATTGTAAAGCGTGGTCGATACAATGTGGTCGGGTGCAAGCTCGACAAGGCCGTTCGCGATCCGCAAGCTGTAGTCGGCCTTGGTGACAGCCGCGGATTCCTCTGCCCGCGCGACCTGAGCCGGTGCATGGGCAAACGGCAGCAACGCGGTGCTCTTGAGCAGGTTGCGGCGATCAATCAACACGGACTTCTCCGTAGAAAGCAGTCCGATGATGGCGGCGCTCCCGGACGACGAACCGGAAGACATCGTGGCACCATCGATCCCAGCCTGCACGGCTCCCGGGGTCGGAGTCACGCGCTTGTGCTCTCAATCCTCCTCATCGTCATCTTCGTCGTCATCGTCATCGACCTCGGCCGCCGCATGCGGGGTATGGCTCTGGTCGTCCCAGAGCTTTCGATAGGCGCCGTTCAGAGCGAGCAATTCCGCATGCGAGCCGCGCTCGATCGCCCTGCCCCCCGAGATCACGATGATCTCGTCCATCTCGACCACCGAGGTCAGGCGGTGGGTCGACCAGATCATGGTCCGGCCCCCGGCGACCTTGAGCAGGGTGCGGTTGATCGCGGCTTCCGTGGTCTGGTCCAGCGCCGAGGTCGCTTCATCGAGCAGCAGGACGGAAGGATCTCGGATGATCGCGCGCGCGATCGCAATGCGCTGGCGCTGGCCGCCGGACAGCGTGTCGCCGCGCTCGCCGACCGGTGTGTCGTATTTCTGCGGCAAGCTCATGATGTAGCGATGGATCTCGGCCTTGCGCGCGGCCTCCACCACCTCCGCGTCGGTCGCGCCTTCCTTGCCGAGCCGGATGTTCTCGCGGATCGACATGTTGAACAGCATGTTCTCCTGGAACACCACCGCCATGCTTCGGCGCAGGGATTCGCGGGTCACTTTGCGGATATCGACCCCGTCGATGGTGACCCGGCCTTCGTCGGGCACATAGAGCCGCAGGATCAAATTGAGCAGCGTGCTCTTGCCCGAGCCGCTGGGGCCGACGATGGCGATGGTCTTTCCGACATCGAGCTTGAGGCTGAGATTATCGAGCACCGGCTGCTGCGCGCCTTCATACTGGAAGGTGACGCGGTCGAAGGTGATGTCGTGGATGATGCGCGGCAGGTCCGGCGCGCCCGGACGATCGGCGCCGCGGGTCGGCTCGTCCAGCAGTTCCTGGATGTGGCGTACCGCCGCCGACGACTGGATCGAGATCGGGATGAAATGCATCACATGCGCGATGTTGTAGGACACTTCCCAGAACGCGCTCTCGAAGGTGACGAAGGTGCCGATGGTGATCTGGCCCTTGGTCGCGAGATAGGCGCCGATCGCCAGCACCACCAAATGCAGCAACAGCACCGCAATGGTGACCGTGCGCTCGACCATGGTCGAGAGGAACATCGCGGAGGCATATTTGTCGCGCGCCGCGTTGTTGCGCAGCGAGAACCAGCCGAAGGTGCGGCGATGCAGGGTGAAGGCCTTGATCACCGCTTGCGCAGCGATGTTTTCCTGGACCATGCCGAGCAGTGCCGACTCGTTGACCTTCTGGTCGTAATTGGCCTGCACGGCCTTCGGCGTCAGAATCCGCGGACCGATGAGGGTGATCGGAAACACCAGCAGCGCGACCGCAGCCAGCTGCCAGTTCAAGAACAGCATCAGGATGATGCCGGCGATCAGTTCGAGGAACGGCAGCGCGGCGCTGTTGGCAAACGTCCGGATCGAGCCCTCGAACGCCGAGAGGTCCACGGAGAAACGAGCCAGTATCTCGCCGCGCTTGGTGCGCGCAAAATAGGCCGACGGCAGGTTTTGCACGTGATCGAACAGCCGCGTGCGCACGTCGGAGATGATCCCGGCCACCAGCCGCGCATCCCACAATTCGTACCAGACCGCGATGATCGAGGTGAAGATGCCGGCTACCGCCAGCACCGACAGGATCTTGATCAGCGCCTGGAAATCCTCCTCGCCCAGCGCATCGTCGATCAGGAATTTCAGGCTGAGCGGCATGATGACGTTGAACAACGTCTCGATCACGATGCCGAAGCTGACGAAGGCGATCAGCTTCTTGTAGTTGCCGAGATGCGGCTTGACGAAAGCGTAGATCGTGGTGAGCGCGCCGGCGGCTTCCTGCGCGGTATAGACGACGAGGTCCTCGTCCTCATCGTCGTCATCGAGCTCCAGCTCGAGCTCGTCGTCGTGCTCGTCGTCATCGTCGGCAACCGGCGCGGGCGGCTTGTCGCCAATTGCGCGGATGGCGGCCGCGGGCTCCTTGCCGGAGGATGGCGCAGCGGAGGCTGCCGCGGCGGCGGACAACTCTTCATCCGAAGGGAGAGGTTTTGGCGCCATACCACCAACCGATGCTGCACGGCCGGCATGACCGCAATCCACTAATCGGGCTCTAGCATCCGTCGTTGGTCGTAGCCAGCGGTCGTAGCCAGCCCTGGCCCAGATGTTAGCGCCTTCGGACCTTAAGCGAAATATTTGACGAATTCGGTCAAGCCTCGTCGTCGTCCTCGACCTTGTCGAAGAACGAATAGCGCAGGCTGTCGGCGTCGGTGTACCACTGCCCCGGGCCCTTGTTGGCGGCAAGCGTCGCGACCCAGACCGCATCGATGCATTCGTTGCGGTGCATCGACAGATCAAAACCGTTGCCGAAGAACAGCTCCGACCACTCCCACCAGGTCCCGAGCTTCTTCACCCCGCGCAGGAGGTCGTAGCGGTCGATCAGCGGGGCCGCCATGTCCGAGGTGACCGAGCCGAACATCAACCCGGTTGCAACCACCCGGTTCAGTTCGCGGATGGCGCGAACGACCTGATTCTTGCCGACATGGCAGAGGCTGGTCTCGAACACGAAATCGAATTCGCCGTCCTTGAACGGCATGTCCAGGATGGTGCCGAACTTGTTGTACTTCTTGAGCGCCTTCGGCGTCCTGGCGTGGACGGCGCGGTTGTTCTCGATGCCCCAGGCATCGACGCCGCGTTCGCGCAGTGCGCCGACCAACTCGCCGGATGCCGAACCCGCAATGAGCAGCTTGCAGCCCTTCGCGTTGCCCCAGACGATCCGGATCAGCTCCATCAGATAACCGGGGTCGGTGAAGTGACGCCACGCCTCGCTGTACGGACCGAGCCCGCGATAATCGTCGAAATAGGCGCGGTCGATCCTGTCGGAAAGCGGCTTGCCGCCCTGCGCGCGCGCGCGGCGCAGCCGCATCATCTCGGTCAGGATGATGTCGGTCGCGGCATCGGAGGAATTGAGCAGGCCGTTGAGCGTCGAGTCGAACAGATAATCGCCGACCACGACCAGGCCCGGATGCTGCTTCGGCTCGGGCCGGTGGTTGGTCATGACGTCGCGCGCCGGCAGGCCGCCCGGCAGCGCGTTCACCGACGACAGCCAGCGGTGGACCTTGCCTTCCAGGAAATGATCACGGGCATCGCCGAACGCGGCCGGCAGCGCTTTCAGCGCGGTCGTGATCATTTCCGGATCGGGCAGGTTGGCGAAGGCGAGCGCGTCGGAGCCCGCAATCAGGAAATTGAGCACGCCGTGCTTGCCGACGTCGTGGCGGGCGCCCTCGTTATAGACGCAGCAGCCGCCGAACGCCTCCGACATGAACCAGGCGCCGGGGATCTTCTCGCCCCAGAACGGCTCGTCGAACAACAGCGAGACGCGCAGATAGTGGGCGGGGCGGTCGAAGTAAGCGACATGCTTGACCATCGACCTGCGCAGCTCCTCGCCTTCCCAGCCCATGGTCGAAAGCCAGGAATGCGGCAGACACATCAGCACCAGATCGAACTCGCGCGTCTCCGGCCCCTTGCCGTTCATCATGTTGAGCCGGTAGCGGCCGCTCTCAGCCTTGCCGACCTTGAGGACGCGGTGATTGAGCTGGATCTTGGCGTCGACCTCGGACTGCAGGCATTCGATCAGCTGCTCGTTGCCGTTCTGGATCGAATAGAGGCCGATATAGCCCTCGACATCCATCACATAGTTCTTCAGCGCGTTGAGCCCGTTAGTGTTGTGATACTCGGTCGCGATGTCGGAGCGCGCCATGACCTTGAAGAAGCGCTTGGCGATGGGATCAGCGACCTCCTTGTCGAGCACTTCCTCGGCCGTCATATAGGCCCACGGATGCTCGTTGTCGTGCGAGCCGACGCCTTCATAATATTCGATCGGCGAAACCATCTCGGCGCACTTGCTGCGGAACGCCTCGATCGCTTCCGCCGTCTTCGCCCCGTATTTGCGGCGCATGCCACGCACGTCGTGCAGGAGCTCACCGTCGAGCTGCACCTGCTCGGCATCCATCGGAATCGTCTGCAGGCCGAAATGCTGAATCAGCTCGCGCAGGGGATCAGGCCCCGTCATCGAGTAATCATAGATCTCGGCAACGCCGGCCTCATACATCGCGGGCGCCGAATCGAATTTGCGCGTGAGAATCTTGCCGCCCAGCCGGTCGGTCGCTTCATAAATGGTGATGCGGCAAAGCTCGCCCAGTTTACGCTTCAGGTACCAAGCGCTCATGAGCCCGCCTGGGCCGCCGCCTACGATTGCAAGATCAAGCATGATGATTCCGCGATTTCCGGCCCCGTTTCCGGAAGCAAGGTGACCTGAAGAAAAGCGCTTTTCACTCTGAAGGAAAGATGAACAAAGCGGGTTCCCGCACCGCAGCAAGGAAAGAAAGCGACAAAATGGCCAGCATTTGCCGGGCTTTTTGGCGCGATCCGTAATTTTACGGTGCTTCGATTCGGCGCACCCGGCGCAACGATTCGGCGCTTTCACATTGCGCTGCACATTGTCGCTGCGATCGCGGCCTCGCCCGCTTCGTCGCCAGCTCTGTTGCGATCGCCACCGGTGATTCGTCGATTCAGAAACGAAAAACCACCGGCAGGGCATTGCCGGTGGTTTCGGAGGTTTAGCATTCAAGGAGAGCTGGTCTTCTCGAAACTAAGCGGCAGCCAAACAATTCGTCGGGCAACCTGTGACGACCATAGCCAATCAATTTACCTGAGTAAATAATATATTTTAAAAATCAGAATCTCTTTGTCGTGAGCGCCGGAAAAGCCACAGCCGCGCGCCCGATCCAAGAAAAACCCCGGCAGTTGCCTGCCGGGGTTTGGTCAAATGTAGATCAGATCGGGATCAGAAGTTGCGCTGAACGCGAACGTTGAGGGCAGCCGTGTCCTGGTCCTTGAACTCGTAGGCCGTGGTCGGCTTCGGAGCAGCAGCCGGGAGCACCGCAGTACCCGAGAACTTCTGGTCGAGGTGGAAGTACGAGACTTCGGCCGAGAAGGTCAGGTTCTTGACGGGGGTCCAGCGGGTGACGACACCGACCATGAAGATGTTGTAGTCGGGGTTGCAGGAGAAGTCCGCCGAGGTGTTCGCGGCCGTCAGCTTGGCGGACGCAATAAAGCTGGCGCAAAACTGGCCCTTGGCCGAGTTGAGGTCACCCAAACCGGTGCCCACACCAGCCGTACCATTGTAGCGCACGGCAGCCGCCGCACCGAACAAGCTGGACGACCAGTAGGGATCCCAGTTGTGGTTGAACGCACCACGGATGCCGTAGGATTCGGTGAGTTTCAGGTCGCCCGAACCGCCGACACCGGCGAGGCCGTTGCCGCCAGCCGCGAGGCCAACCGGCAGATAGACCGCATCAGAGGTCTGGCCGAAGCCGATGCTCTGATAGGCCCTGTTGCTGCCGCCGAACATCGCGAAGCTCGGCGAGGTACCCGAGGTGGAGATCACGTTCTTCGTGTCACCCTTGGCGTAGCTCGCGTCGATCTTGATGTCGTCGCCGGCGCCGGTCGGCAGATTCTTGATCTGCAACGCAGCCATCACCGAACCACCCCACTTGGTCTCGGGGTGACCGGAGATTTCCGACAGGGCAGTCGGCACGCCGCCTGCACCCAGGATATTGTAGGAAGCATCCACTTCGTGAGCCGCGGCCGAAATCTGGAACAGACCCCAGGCCTGGTCGACGCGGATGTTGCCGACAACGTCCGGAGCATGCGTGCCGCCATACGCGAACGCGCCGCCGGTGGTCGCCGAGCCAGCAACCGAGAGGTTCAGAACCGAGGTACGGTTGAACACGGAGGGATCGTCGAGACCGATGCTGCCCGACACGCCGTTGCCGAACTGCGCGGTGTACTGGATGTTGTTCACACCCGTGACCGAGTTGTTGCCACCGAACAGGAAGGACGAGTTGTTGCCCGGATAGCCGTTCCACGGGGTCGCATAAGCCGAAGACGACTTACCGAACGTGAAGCCGGCGAACTGGATGAACACGTATTCGACCGCGACGTAGCCGCCGCCGACGTTGCTGAGCAGCGCGCTGTTGAATCCGCCCGGAGCGGTCGGAGCCGTACTCAGCACAGCGTTGTTGGACGTGCCGAAGTTCTGGAACTGGAAGTCGGCCTGGCCAAAGGTGCGGACGACGCCGTACTCGGTGGCGGTGCGGGTATCGACCGTCAGCGCCATACGAGAACGGGAGTTGAAGTCATCGAAGTAACGGTTGCGCTGACCAAGGTCACCGGACCAGGCCGGCTGATCGTAGACGCCGCCGTTGAACGTGGTATCGACGCGCAGATAACCACCGATCTTGATGCAGGTATCGGTGCCCGGGATGTACCAGAAACCGGCACCATACAGGGAGCAGATCCTCACGTATTCGACCGCTTTGGCCTTCACGGGAAGATCAGCTGCCTGAGCCCCACTCATGGCGACCAAAGCCGCCGCTGAGCCGAGGACAAGGCTCTTGACCATCTTCATTGTTAAAACCTCCAAGTTGCTCTCTCTTCAGAAGGCTCCGGACCCGCTAGGGTATTTCCCCTTCAGGCTGGCTCCCCAAAAACCGCTTAGTCGTTTCGCGTCTTGCAACCCCCCCCGCGAGACGCGGGACTTGAGCGAACCACCTAACGGGACGATCCGGATTCTCCAGCCGCCATCGGCGAATATGCATGTGCAAGTTTCATAATCAAAATAGTTTATTGAGTAAGCTATTAGATTGCAGGAACCATGTATCCTTTTTGCAACGGCAGCTTTTGCGCCCAATTGCAAGGCAACCTGCACCGCAACAACGCGGCTCAATGAGTATGTAAGCGTTCTTTTTTGCTTGTTTTGGAAATGAAATCGACCAAGATGCGATCATTGACCACACGCCAAGAGGGACACGAGCCCCGCGTGTGGTGTGGGGGACATTGTCTTTGGGCGGGAGCGCTTCCAAAAATCAGGACACCATTAGGCGCTTCACGTGGGTGATCGCCTCGATCAACGTCCACCTCGAGGAGTTGCGCTATTTCTGGGCGAAAACGCTCGGAATCAGCGGCCCCCAATGGATGATCCTGATGGCCCTGGCCGATCTCGACGAAAAAGACGGGGTCCCGGTCAATGCGGTTTCCAAGAAGCTGCACGTCGATTCTTCCTTCGTCACCACGCAGTCGAAGCTCCTCGAGAAGAAAGGCTTCCTGCGCCGGAAGACGTCGGCTGAAGACGCCCGGATCGTGCTGATGTCGCTGACCGACAAGACCTACAAGCATCTCTCCGGACTTGCCGCCCAGCAGGAGGCGCTGAACGAGTTCATCTTCGCCGAGGTCAACGACAAGCAGCTCGACGAGCTCACGACGACGCTGAACGCCCTGAAAACCCGTCTGGAAAAAGCCTGCCTGAAAGTCGTGGCTGACACCTGACGCCCGCTCCCCTTCCCCCGCGCAGTAATCAGAGCCCGCTGATTCCAAGGCGCGAGGCGACCCAATCGAAAATGTATTCGCTGGCGAGCGTCGGATTGTCGGCGTGCCCCTGGGCTGCCGCGGTCTCGCCATCGGAGAAGATCTTCAGCGTCACGTCCCGCCCGTCGGCCTTGAGGTGGTCGTACAGTTCCCGCACGCGCTCGGCCTTCAGCCAGCCGCGCTCACCTGTCGAGATCAGGACCGGACACTTGATGTTGCGCGCCACCCGGCTGAGGCCCCTGCGGAGAAATTCCGCCTCGAACGGCGTGCGCCCGATCAGGAACGCGCGCTCATGCAGGTCCCAGATACCGCCGTCGCACACGGCCGCGGCGAAACGATCGTCGAAGGCGATCCCGCGCGCCACGAAAGACGAGCCCCAGCCGTCGGCCAGAATCGCGATCCGGCCGGGATCGACGTCCGGCCGTTCGACCAGATAGTCCATGATGTGCCCGACCGTCATTTCCAGATCGGAGCGGCCGACGACCTGCTCGAACTCGGCCTCGGGACCCGACCCAAGCAGATCGACCGCGAGCAGCGACATCCCGCGCTCACTCGCATAGCGGGCAACCTTGTAGAGATACTCTTCCTTGCGCTGGCCGGGCTCGCCGATGCAGATGATCGCCGGGGCACGCCCCTCCACGCCTGGAGCCGGCAGGAAGTAGCCTTCGAGCGGATAGCCGCTCGGCCAGGGGATCACCACAACTTCGCCGCGCGGCCTGCGGTACTGCAGATAATCGCGAGCACACTGACGCATGCTGCCGATCGCGGCCCGATGATCCTTGTCGTCGCGATCGAAGGGAACCGCCGCCGATTGATAATAGCTGATGGCGCGCAGCCAGTTGCTCTTCGCCGTCAGCACATGGCCCTGACAAAGCGCGGCGTTGCCGCGCTCGTAATTTGCATCGGCGATCCGCTTCCACTCCCGGTACCAGGAATGATCATCCGATAAATCGATGCGGCTGGCGGTAACGCAACATTCGGCGACGGTCGAGCCTCCCTCCTGCGCGGCGCCGAGGAGCCTCGTGAACTCGATCGACAGATCCTCGCGCTCGGGCCACCCGACCCAGCCCCGAAGATCAAGTTCAAATCCCATGCGATGAATATTCAAAAAACTTACCCCATCACCTGACTTTATCAGTCAAGCCGCGCGCGCAGCACAAGCGCGCCACACGCATAGCCGCCCGCCTTCCGCAGAGAGCTGTGTGTGAATGGGAGGCATCGCGCCCGATCATCGAAGGGGCAGATGATGGGGATGGATGCATCGCGAAGATGCGCCACAGCCGCCGCGAACTTTCCTGGAACGACATCGTACAGCTTCATGCCCTCAACACCGCGCGCACATAGTTAGCCCTGCAAATACGAGCTTTCGCGAGCAAAACATCTGCCATCTTTACAATGTCAAGATAATGGTATTCGGACGCGCCATCACGGTCAAGGCAAACTTTTGCGACAGCGCCGGGCGATGCCGGCGCGCTTTCCGGATATGCGGTGGCGCCAATTACTTTGCCGGGTGTCCTCACCAACTGAACACGAAGTGTTGAGGACTACACGCCCGCAGAGGTAATTAGCGGCCGCGTAACGCGATGCGTTGGTCTGGCGCGCAGGATTCACCAGCGCACGCCGCGTCGACTTTGGTACGACGCCCATAAGCGAGCGTGATGCGCCCATAAGCCCGAATACGGCGCGCAACGAAAAAAGGCCGGCGTGAACGCCGGCCTTTTCCGAATTTGCGATTTGCGCCGATCACTCCGCCGGCGGCAGCGCCAGCGGTTCGGCTTCCGGTGCCGTCGGCACGATCGCAGCCTGCTTCTCGCGCTCGTCCAGGATCAGCTTGTCGCGCTTGACGGCGACTTCGCGGATCTTGGCCATGGAGGCGCCGGTGCCCGCCGGGATCAGCCGGCCGACAATGACGTTCTCCTTCAGGCCCTCGAGCGGATCGACCTTGCCGTTGACGGCGGCTTCGGTGAGCACGCGGGTGGTCTCCTGGAACGACGCCGCCGAGAAGAACGAGCGGGTCTGCAGGCTCGCCTTGGTGATGCCGAGCAGAACCGGCGTTCCCGTCGCGATCTTCTTGCCCTCCTCCTTGGCCTTGACGTTGAGCGCGTCGAACTCGATCTTGTCGACCTGCTCGCCTGAGATCATGTCGGTCTCGCCCTGGTCGGTGACCTCGACCTTCTGCAGCATCTGACGGACAATCACCTCGATGTGCTTGTCGTTGATGAGCACGCCCTGTAGCCGGTAGACCTCCTGGATTTCGTTGACCAGATAGGCAGCGAGTTCCTCGATGCCCTTGATCGCCAGGATGTCGTGCGGCGCCGGATTGCCTTCGACGATGAAATCGCCCTTTTCGACGATGTCGCCGTCCTGCAGATGGATGTGCTTGCCCTTCGGGATCAGGTATTCCCGGGTCTCCTCGGTCTTGTCCATCGGCTCGATCGAGATGCGGCGCTTGTTCTTGTAGTCCCGGCCGAAGCGGATCGTGCCCGCGATTTCCGCGATGATCGCCGCGTCCTTCGGCTTGCGGGCCTCGAACAGTTCCGCCACCCGCGGCAGACCGCCGGTGATGTCGCGCGTCTTGGCGCTTTCGGTCGAGATACGGGCGAGGATATCGCCCGGCTTGACCTTGGCGTTGACGTCGACCGAGAGGATGGCGTCGACCGACAGCATGTAGCGGGCATCACCGCCACGTGCGAGCTTCAGCACCTTGCCGTCCTTGCCCTTGACCACGATGGCCGGACGCAGGTCCGCACCCCCGCGCGTCGTGCGCCAGTCGATGACCACGCGCTTGGCGATACCGGTGGACTCGTCGAGCGTTTCCGAGATCGACTGCCCTTCGACCAGGTCCTCGAAGGCGATCGTGCCGTCCGCTTCCGACAGAATCGGACGGGTATAGGGGTCCCACTCGGCGATACGCTGGCCGCGCTTGACCGTATCACCCTCGTCGATGTGCATGCGCGCGCCGTACTGGATGCGATGGGTCGCACGCTCGGTGCCGTCGGCATCGACGATCGCAACCACCATGTTGCGGACCATCGCGACCAGGTGGCCTTCGCTGTTGCGGGCGATGGCCTTGTTCTTGATGACGACCTTGCCCTCGAAGTTCGACTCGATGAACGACTGCTCGTTGATCTGCGCCGCGCCGCCGATGTGGAAGGTGCGCATGGTCAGCTGCGTGCCGGGTTCGCCGATCGACTGCGCCGCGATGACGCCGACGGCCTCACCGTGGTTGACCGGCGTGCCGCGGGCCAGATCGCGGCCGTAACACTTGCCGCAGATGCCATTGACGAGCTCGCAGGTCAGTGCCGAGCGGATCTTCACTTCCTGGACGCCGGCCTGCTGGATGGCATCCACGTGGGTTTCTTCCATCAAGGTGCCGCGCTTGACCAGCACCTTGTTGCTAGCGGTATCGCGGACGTCGTCGCAGGCGGTGCGGCCGAGAATACGCGAGCCCAGCGAGGCCACCACGGTGCCGGCATCGATGATGGCGCGCATCTTGATGCCGAGCTTGGTGCCGCAGTCGTCCTGCGTGATGATGCAGTCCTGCGCCACGTCAACCAGACGACGGGTCAGGTAGCCGGAGTTCGCGGTCTTCAACGCGGTGTCCGCGAGGCCCTTGCGGGCGCCGTGGGTCGAGTTGAAGTATTCGAGCACCGTCAGCCCTTCCTTGAAGTTGGAAATGATCGGCGTCTCGATGATCTCGCCCGAGGGCTTGGCCATCAGGCCGCGCATGCCGGCGAGCTGACGCATCTGCGCCGGCGAACCGCGCGCACCGGAATGCGCCATCATGTAGATCGAGTTGATGTCGGCATCCGCACCCTTCGCCGTCTTCTTGGTCGCGGAGATTTCCTTCATCATCTCCTTGGCGATTTCCTCGGTCGCCTTCGACCAGGCGTCGACGACCTTGTTGTACTTCTCGCCATGGGTGATCAGACCGTCGTTGTACTGCTGCTCGAAATCCTTCGCCAGCGTACGGGTGGTGTCGACAATCTTCCACTTCGCGTGCGGTACCACCATGTCGTCCTTGCCGAAGGAAATGCCGGCCTTGAACGCATTGTAGAAGCCGAGCGCCATGATGCGGTCGCAGAAGATCACCGTCTCCTTCTGGCCGCAGTGGCGGTAGACTTGGTCGATCACGCCGGAGATTTCACGCTTGGTCATCAGCTTGTTGATGATGTCGTAGGAAATCTTCGTCGACTTCGGCAAGAGATTGCCGAGCATGACGCGGCCCGCAGTGGTTTCGATCCAGCGCCTGGATATCTTGCCGGTCTCGTCGATGCCCTCCCACCGGTACCTGATCTTGGTGTGGAGGTGGATGACCTTCGAGTGCAGCGCGTGCTCGAGCTCGGACATGTCGCCGAAGATCTTGCCCTCGCCGGGCAGGCCTTCACGCAGGATCGACACATAGTACAGGCCGAGCACGATGTCCTGCGACGGCACGATGATCGGCTGGCCGTTCGCGGGATGCAGGATGTTGTTGGTCGACATCATCAGGACGCGCGCCTCCAGCTGCGCTTCCAGCGACAGCGGAACGTGCACGGCCATCTGATCGCCGTCGAAGTCGGCGTTGAAGGCGGCGCAGACCAGGGGATGCAGCTGGATCGCCTTGCCCTCGATCAGCACCGGTTCGAACGCCTGGATGCCCAGGCGATGCAGCGTCGGGGCGCGGTTGAGCAGCACCGGATGCTCGCGGATCACCTCGTCCAGGATGTCCCAGACCTCGGGCCGCTCTTTTTCGACCAGCTTCTTCGCCTGCTTCACGGTGGTGGAGAGGCCCTTGGCATCCAGCCGCGAATAGATGAACGGCTTGAACAGCTCGAGCGCCATCTTTTTCGGCAGGCCGCACTGATGCAGGCGCAGCTCCGGTCCGACCACGATCACCGAACGCCCCGAATAGTCGACGCGCTTGCCGAGCAGGTTCTGGCGGAACCGGCCCTGCTTGCCCTTCAGCATGTCGGCGAGCGACTTCAGCGGACGCTTGTTGGCGCCGGTGATGACGCGGCCGCGGCGGCCGTTGTCGAACAGCGCGTCGACGGCCTCCTGCAGCATGCGCTTTTCGTTGCGGATGATGATGTCGGGCGCGCGCAGCTCCATCAGCCGCTTCAGGCGGTTGTTGCGGTTGATGACGCGGCGGTAGAGGTCGTTGAGGTCGCTTGTCGCAAAGCGGCCGCCGTCGAGCGGCACCAGCGGACGCAGGTCCGGCGGAATCACCGGCACCACGGTCATGATCATCCATTCCGGCTTGTTGCCGGAGACACGGAAGGCCTCGACGATCTTCAGACGCTTGGCGAGCTTCTTGTGCTTGATGTCGGAATCGGTATCCGCCATCTCGGCACGCAGCGTCGCCTCGAGCTTCTCGAGGTCGAGACCCTTCAAGAGCTCGCGGATCGCCTCCGCGCCGATCATGGCGGTGAAGAAATCCTGGCCGTATTCGTCCTGCGCCTTCAGATACTCGTCTTCCGACAGGAGCTGACGGTCCTTGAGCGCGGTGAGGCCCGGCTCCAGCACGACGTAATATTCGAAGTACAGGATGCGCTCGAGGTCCTTCAGCGTCATGTCGAGCAGAAGGCCGATGCGCGACGGCAGCGACTTCAGGAACCAGATGTGGGCGACGGGCGCGGCGAGCTCGATATGGCCCATGCGCTCGCGCCGGACGCGCGACAGCGTCACCTCGACCGAGCACTTTTCGCAGATGATGCCCTTGTACTTCATGCGCTTGTACTTGCCGCACAAGCACTCGTAGTCCTTGATCGGCCCGAAGATGCGCGCGCAGAACAGGCCGTCGCGCTCGGGCTTGAAGGTACGGTAGTTGATGGTCTCCGGCTTCTTGATCTCGCCGTAGGACCAGGACAGAATCTTCTCGGGAGACGCGATCGAAATCCGGATCTGGTCGAAGACCTGAGCCGGCGTCGTCGGGTTAAAAAGATTCATAATTTCTTGGTTCATCGTCTTCTCCTCGCGTGCCGGTCGCCTCCGGCAGCAAATTCGAAAATCTCTTTTTACTCAGCGCCCTGCCCGGCATCCGGCAGCGCGCGATGCCCGGCCCATTTGAACGAAGACGCGCTTCGCACTTTTGGGCCGGGCATGGAACAGGTGACTTACTCGGCCGCCTCGGAGGTCGATTGCGGACCCACCTTGGAATTGTGCAGATCGACGTTGAGGCCGAGCGAGCGCATTTCCTTGACCAGCACGTTGAACGACTCCGGAATACCGGCCTCGAACGTGTCGTCGCCACGCACGATCGCCTCGTACACCTTGGTGCGGCCGGCGACGTCGTCCGACTTCACCGTCAGCATTTCCTGCAGCGTGTAGGCCGCGCCGTAAGCTTCGAGCGCCCACACCTCCATTTCGCCGAAGCGCTGGCCGCCGAACTGCGCCTTGCCGCCCAGCGGCTGCTGGGTGACGAGCGAGTACGGACCGATCGAACGCGCATGGATCTTGTCGTCGACCAGATGGTGCAGCTTCAGCATGTAGATGTAACCCACCGTGACCTTGCGATCGAAGGGATCGCCGGTACGGCCGTCATAGACGGTCGACTGGCCCGATGCGTCGAGGCCGGCGGCCTTCAGCATCTCCTCGATGTCGGCTTCCTTGGCGCCGTCGAACACCGGCGTTGCGATTGGCACGCCGTGGGAGAGGTTGCGCCCGAGTTCGATCAGCTCGCTGTCGTTGAGCGATTTGATCGTCTCGTCGTCGCCGTAGATCTTCTTCAAGGTCTCCTTCAGCGGCCTGGTGTCCTTGTTGGCGCCGGCAAGGTAGGCATCGACCGTCTGGCCGATGCGCTTGCCGAGACCGGCACAGGCCCAGCCCAGATGGGTTTCGAGGATCTGGCCGACGTTCATGCGCGAGGGCACACCGAGCGGATTGAGCACGATGTCGGCATGGGTACCGTCCTCGAGGAACGGCATGTCCTCGATCGGCACGATCTTCGACACCACGCCCTTGTTGCCGTGACGGCCGGCCATCTTGTCGCCGGGCTGGATCTTGCGCTTCACCGCGACGAAGACCTTGACCATCTTCATCACGCCGGGCGGCAATTCGTCACCGCGCTGCAGCTTCTCGACCTTGTCGAGGAAGCGCTGCTCGAGGCCCTTCTTCGACTCGTCGTACTGCTTCCGCATGGCCTCGATCTCGGCCATCAGCTTGTCGTTGGGCGAGGCGAACAGCCACCACTGCGACTTCGGATACTCTTCGAGCACCGCACGGGTGATCTTGGTGTCCTTCTTGAAGCCCTTCGGACCGGCGATGCCCTGGCGATTCTCCAGGAGCTCGGCGAGACGGCCATAGACGTTGCGGTCCAGGATCGCCTGCTCGTCGTCACGGTCCTTGGCGAGACGCTCGATTTCTTCCCGCTCGATCGCCAGCGCACGCTCGTCCTTGTCGACGCCGTGACGGTTGAACACACGCACTTCCACGATCGTGCCCTGCACGCCCGGGGGCACGCGGAGCGAGGTATCGCGGACGTCGGAGGCCTTTTCGCCGAAGATGGCGCGCAGAAGCTTTTCTTCCGGCGTCATCGGGCTCTCGCCTTTCGGCGTGATCTTGCCGACCAGGATGTCGCCGGCGCGGACTTCCGCACCGATATAGACGATGCCGGCTTCGTCGAGGTTCTTCAGCGCTTCTTCCGAGACGTTCGGAATGTCGCGGGTGATTTCCTCGGGTCCGAGCTTGGTGTCGCGGGCCATCACCTCGAATTCTTCGATATGGATCGACGTAAACACGTCGTCCTTCACGATCCGCTCCGAGAGCAGGATCGAGTCTTCGAAGTTGTAGCCGTTCCACGGCATGAACGCGACCAGCACGTTGCGGCCGAGCGCGAGCTCGCCGAGATCGGTCGAGGGACCGTCGGCGATGATGTCGCCCTTCTTGACGATGTCGCCGACCTTCACCAGCGGACGCTGGTTGATGCAGGTCGACTGGTTGGAGCGCTGGTACTTCATCAGCCGGTAGATATCGACGCCCGACTTGGTCGGATCGAGATCCTCGGTGGCGCGGATGACGACGCGGGTGGCGTCGATCTGGTCGATCACGCCCGAACGGCGGGCCGCGATCGCGGCCCCCGAGTCGCGCGCGACCACGCCTTCCATGCCGGTGCCGACGAACGGCGCCTCGGCGCGAACCAGCGGCACCGCCTGGCGCTGCATGTTCGAGCCCATCAGCGCGCGGTTGGCGTCGTCGTTCTCCAGGAACGGGATCAGCGCCGCGGCGACCGAGACGAGCTGCTTCGGCGACACGTCCATATAGTCGACCTTGTCCGGCGTCACCGGCAGCACTTCGCCGGCATGACGGCAGACCACGAAGTCTTCCGTGAAGCGGCCACGGTTATCGAGCGGCACGTTGGCCTGCGCCACGCGATAGCGGCCCTCTTCCATCGCCGAGAGATAGATCACCTCGTCGGTGACGCGGCCGTCCTTCACCTTGCGATAGGGCGTTTCGACAAAGCCGTACTTGTTCACGCGCGCGAAGGTGGCGAGCGAGTTGATCAGGCCGATGTTCGGGCCTTCCGGCGTTTCGATCGGGCAGATGCGGCCGTAATGCGTCGGATGCACGTCGCGCACCTCGAAGCCGGCGCGCTCACGGGTCAGACCGCCCGGGCCGAGCGCCGACAGACGGCGCTTGTGGGTGATCTCCGACAGCGGGTTGGTCTGGTCCATGAACTGCGAGAGCTGCGAGGAGCCGAAGAACTCGCGCACCGCGGCAGCCGCCGGCTTGGCATTGATCAGGTCCTGCGGCATCACGGTGTCGATATCGACACTCGACATGCGCTCCTTGATCGCGCGCTCCATGCGCAGCAGGCCGATGCGGTACTGGTTCTCCATGAGCTCGCCGACCGAGCGCACACGGCGGTTGCCGAGATGGTCGATGTCGTCGATCTCGCCCTTGCCGTCGCGCAGGTCGACCAGCGTCTTGATGACGGCCAGGATGTCTTCCTTGCGCAGCGTGCGGTGGGTGTCGGGCGCGTCGAGCTCGAGACGCATGTTCATCTTGACGCGGCCGACCGCGGAGAGGTCGTAGCGCTCGCTATCGAAGAACAGCGACTGGAACATGGCCTGCGCCGAGTCGAGCGTCGGCGGCTCGCCCGGACGCATCACGCGATAGATATCGAACAGCGCGTCCTCACGCGTCATGTTCTTGTCGGCATGCAGCGTGTTGCGGATGTAGGCGCCGACATTGACGTGGTCGATGTCGAGCAGCGGCAGATCCTTGTAGCCCTGCTCGTTCAGCACCTTCAGCAGCTTCTCGGTGATCTCTTCGCCGGCTTCAGAATAGATTTCGCCGGTCTTCGGATTGACGAGGTCCTCGGCGACGTAGTTGCCGACCAGTTCTTCATCCGACAGGCGTAGCGCCTTGAGGCCCTTTTCCTGCATCTGACGCGCGCTGCGCACGGTCAGCTTCTTGCCGGCTTCGAGCACGACCTTGCCGGTGTCGGCATCGATCAGGTCGTTGATGGTCGAGTAGCCGCGGAAACGGTTGGCGTCGAACGGCACGCGCCAGCCATCCTTGGTCCGCTTGTAGCTGATCTTCTTGTAGAACGTCGACAGGATCTGCTCGCCGTCGAGCCCGAGCGCGAACATCAGCGACGTCACTGGAATCTTGCGGCGGCGGTCGATGCGCGCGAACACGATGTCCTTGGCGTCGAACTCGATGTCGAGCCAGGAACCGCGATAGGGGATCACGCGCGCGGCGAACAGCAGCTTGCCCGAGGAGTGGGTCTTGCCCTTGTCGTGGTCGAAGAACACGCCGGGCGAACGGTGCATCTGCGAGACGATGACGCGCTCGGTGCCGTTGACGACGAAGGTGCCGTTCATGGTCATGAGCGGGATGTCGCCCATGTACACGTCCTGCTCCTTGATGTCCTTGACCGACTTGGCGCCGGTCTCTTCATCGATATCGAACACGATGAGGCGCAGCGTCACCTTGAGGGGCGCAGCGAAAGTCATGCCGCGCTGGCGGCACTCATCGACGTCATATTTCGGGGGCTCGAATTCGTAGCGGACGAATTCCAGCATCGAGGTGCCCGAGAAGTCGGAGATCGGGAACACCGAGCGGAAAACCGCCTGCAGGCCCTCGTCGAGACGGCCGCCCTGGGGCTCGTCCACCATCAGGAACTGGTCGTAGGATGCCTTCTGAACCTCGATGAGGTTCGGCATTTCCGCGACTTCCTTGATGTGTCCGAAGAACTTGCGAACGCGTTTGCGACCGGTGAATGTCTGCTGCGCCATCGTGGCCTCTCGTTATCGTCGCCCTTGAGGGGCGAACCTTCCGAGGCACGGCTACCGCCGCCCCCGGGTTTGAATTTTCTTCCGCTTGAGGCCGGAAGCGCAATTTCAGGGAACCCTGGCGGGGCTCAAGTCCTGAATTTGTTCTTCAGACCTTCAGAACGCAAAACGACGCGCGGGGCGCTGGACCGCACCCGCCCGTCAGATCGATTTCGTTACGGACTGCAATAGCCCGAAATTGCCAATTCTCCCAACGGCTTACCGGAGCGATACCCGCTCTCGCCCCCTTGAAGCCGCGTTTTTCGTGCTGCCAACCCCATATGGGATGGCAATCTTGGAGATTCGAGGGTCAAGTCACAGAATCCCCACAAATTTTCGTGTTCGACCCGCGCCAGGGGCTGCCAAGGCATCCCTTTTGCAGGCCAGGTGCAGAGGGCCGGACGAGCCGGCCGACTGCGTTTTGGCTACCAGATCCCGGGTCTCGCTTCGCTCGCCCGGGATCTCGCTCAAATAACCTGCGGTTACTTGAGCTCGACCTTCGCGCCAGCCTTCTCGAGCTGGGCCTTGACCTTCTCGGCCTCGTCCTTGTTCACGCCTTCCTTGACCGGCTTGGGCGCGCCTTCGACGAGGTCCTTGGCTTCCTTCAGGCCGAGCCCGGTGATGGCGCGGACTTCCTTGATGACTTCGATCTTCTTGTCGCCGACCGCAGCCAGCACGACCGTGAACTCGGTCTTCTCTTCCACCGGAGCAGCAGCCGCGCCGCCGCCCGCGGGGCCGGCCACTGCAACCGCAGCGGCGGCGGAGACGCCCCACTTCTCTTCCAGGAGCTTTGCGAGTTCGGCCGCTTCGAGCACGGTGAGGCTCGAGAGGTCGTCGACGATTTTCTGCAAGTCAGCCATTGATCAGTTTCCTTAAGATATTTGGTTCGAACCAGGGTTTGAGTTTCGCGAAGGGCGTCAGGCCGCTTCGCTCTTTGAGGCATGAGCCTGAATGACGCGCGCGAGCTTGGCCGCGGGCGCGTTCGCGAGCTGAGCGAGCTTGGTCGCCGGCGCCACAATGAGGCCGACAATCTTGGCACGCAGTTCGTCGAGCGACGGCAGCGAGGCAAGCGCCTTCACGCCGTCGACATTCAGCACGGTCTTGCCCATCGAGCCGCCAATGATGACGAACTGTTCGTTCGCCTTGGCGAAATCGATGGCGACCTTTGGCGCCGCTACCGGATCATTTGAAGTGGCGATCACGGTCGGTCCCTTCAGCATGGGACCGATGGCAACGACGTCAGTGCCTTCAAGAGCAATTTTGGCGAGACGGTTCTTCGAGACCTTCACCGACGCGCCCGCCTGCTTCATCTGCATACGCAGCTTCTGCATCTGGGCCACGGTGAGGCCGGAATATTGAGCAACGATCGCGACGCTCGTGGTCTTGAAGACCGTATGGAGCTGTTCGACCGCCTCTTTTTTTGCCGCTCGTTCCACAGCAAGCTCTCTCCGGTTGGCGGTCGTCGCACGAAGCGGGACCGCCGGGTTGCACCCATCGTCCCGCCCAAAACCTGACCTCTGGATATCAACCCCAGGGACACGTCGGGCACGACGACAATTGGTAGCCTGCCCTCCCGCCTGCCTTTTGGGCATACGGGGTGTCGAGGTTCGAACCAAACAAGCTTCCCGCCGCCTGGGCGACGCAAAGCGAAATCCGGTCTTCACCCGTCTATGCAGGCCATACGATTAAGCCATTGAGGAAAATGAATTTCCTCGCAGAGCGCCTGCAGTCTCGGACAGGATCGAGGCGCTCCGGCAAGCCGGAACACCCCCGTTCGATTCCACCTAAGCGACGATTTTCCCTTCCTTTCGAGCAACCCTTGCGGATGTCTCGAGGTGAGGAATAATCTCCTATCGCGTCAGGCTTTCGGAATGCGAACACGGACGCGGCAGCGCTGGGCCAACACGTCCGGAGGCGGCTATTTAGCCGGTCTCTCCTGCCTTGCCAAGGGCAAAATTCAGACCAATTTGACGCGGCGTTTTCGCTCCAAAACGGGGTGAAAACGGCTGATTCAGGCCTTTACCGCGTAGGGCAGCGGCTCGCCGGCGAAAAATGCGGTCAGGTTGGCCAGCACGCAGTCCTGCATGTTCCGGTGTGATTCCAGCGTGTGGCCGCCGGTATGCGGCGTCAGCACCACGTTCGGCAAGGCGGTCAGAGCGTCCGGGGCGTGCGGTTCCTTGGCGTAGACATCGAGGCCGGCACCCGCGATGGTCTTGTTGGTAAGCGCTTCGACCAGCGCCTTCTGGTCGATCACCGAACCGCGGGCAATGTTGACGACATAACCGTCCTCGCCAAGCCGCTTGAGGATATCGGCGTTGACGACGTGATGGGTGTCGTCGCCTGCGCGCACCGCGATCATCAGAATGCTGCACCAGTCGGCGAGCGCTTCGAGCGACGGAAAATGCTGGTACGGCACGTCGCGCCGGCTGCGGCTGAAATAGCCGACCTCGGACTCGAACGCCGCGCAGCGGGCCGCGATCTTGCGGCCGATCTCGCCCATGCCGTAGACGCCGATTTTCCGCGCCGGCATTCCCGCCTGCGGGCGCATCATCGGCGACGGTTTTGCCGCCGCCCAATCGCCGCTTCGCACGTAATTATCCAGCATCAGGATGCGCCGTGTCACCGCCAGCATCAGCGTGACCGCGATGTCGGCGACCGACGCCGCATTGGCGCCGGGGCTGTGGCCGACGGTGATCTTGCGCTCGACGGCGGCGTTCAAATCCACGCCGTCATAGCCGGTGCCGTAGCAGACGATGGCCCCGAGCTTCGGCATCAGGTCCATCATCTTGCCCGGCAGCGGCGAGCCGCCGGCGGTGATCATGGCGCGGATGCCGGCGAGCTCATCGGCCGGAAACATCTCGTTCGGCGGCTTGCCGCCGGCGTCGAGCAGCTCGAACTTTTCGCCGATGCGCTGCATCAGCGTCTTGGGGAAACGCGAAAAGACCAAAACTTTTTCCGGCATTGCCGCCACTCTCAACTCGACAAAAACGAGGGGCGGAAGTGGTTGCCCAGTTCCGCCCCTCTCTTAAATCACTTGCTTTGCGCGCGCCTCAATTGAGCAGCGTGCCCGGCTCAACCTTGACGCCCGGTCCCATGGTGGAGGAGACCGCGACGCGCTGGATGTAGGTGCCCTTGGCTCCGGCCGGCTTCGCCTTCGAAACCGCATCCGCCAGCGCCTTGATGTTGGCGACCAGCTTGTCCTCGGAGAACGAGGCCTTGCCGACGCCGGCCTGCACGATGCCGGCCTTCTCGACACGGAATTCGACCGAGCCGCCCTTGGCGCCCTTGACCGCGCCGGTGACGTCCATGGTCACGGTGCCGATCTTCGGATTCGGCATCATGCCGCGCGGACCGAGCACCTTACCGAGGCGGCCGACCAGCGGCATCATGTCGGGGGTGGCGATACAACGATCGAAATCGATGTTGCCCCCCTGCACCTTTTCCACGAGATCCTCGGCGCCGACGACGTCGGCACCCGCGGCCCTGGCTTCGTCCGCCTTGGCGCCGCGCGCGAACACGGCGACACGCAAGGTGCGGCCGGTACCGTTCGGCAGGGTGACCACGCCGCGGACCATCTGGTCGGCGTGGCGGGGATCGACGCCGAGATTGATCGCGACCTCGATGGTCTCGTCGAACTTCGACTTGGCGCGCTCCTTGACCATCTTGATGGCATCCGCGAGCGGATAGAGCTTTTCGCGGTCCACACCCTCACGGGCCTTCTTCAAACGTTTTCCGATTGTCATGGCCCGTTACCCCGCAACTTCCAGACCCATCGAACGGGCGGAGCCCTCGACCATCTTCATGGCCAACTCGATGGTATCGCAATTGAGATCCTTCATCTTCTTCTCGGCGATCTCGCGCACTTGCGCTTTCGTCACCGCGCCGACCTTGTCGCGGCCCGGCGCCTTCGAGCCGGACTGGATCTTGGCGGCCTGCTTCAAGAAGTAGGACATCGGCGGCGTCTTCATCTCGAAGGTGAAGGAACGGTCCGCATAGATGGTGATGATCACGGGGATCGGGGTATTCTTCTCTTCCTTCTGGGTCTGGGCGTTGAACGCCTTGCAGAACTCCATGATGTTGAGACCGCGCTGACCAAGCGCGGGACCGATCGGGGGCGAAGGATTCGCCGCACCGGCCGGGACCTGAAGCTTCAGGTATCCGGTCACTTTCTTTGCCATTTATCACTCCTGTTGGGCCGGCTGGCGCCGGCGGTTTCAGGTTCGTGGTTCGGATCGGACGGCTGGCAACCGCCCTCTCCTCCCACGGCCTTTTTAAGAGGCGTCGCCGCCTCCACTCCTCTTGTCATGCCCGGGCTTGACCCGGGCATCCATCAATCTTCGCATAAAGCCTTCTTGCGAAGAAGATGGATTGCCGGGTCAAGCCCGGCAATGACGAAACGGTCAGACCTTCTCGACCTGACCGAATTCCAGTTCGACCGGCGTGGCGCGGCCGAAGATCGACACCGCGACCTTCACGCGCGAGCGCGCCTCGTCGATTTCCTCGACCACACCCGAGAACGAGGCGAACGGGCCGTCGGCCACGCGCACGTTCTCGCCGATCTCGAACGATACCGACGCCTTCGGCCGTTCCACGCCCTCCTGCACCTGGTGCAGGATGTGCATGGCTTCCTTCTCCGAAATCGGCATCGGCTTGTTTTCCGCGCCGAGGAAGCCGGTCACCTTCGGCGTGTTCTTGATCAGATGAAACGCCTCGTCGGTCAGCTTCATCTTCACCAGGACGTAGCCCGGGAAGAACTTCCGCTCCGCGTCGATCTTGCGGCCGCGGCGGACTTCCGTGACCTTTTCGGTCGGCACCAGCACCTGCTCGAACAGCTCTTCAAGCCCGCGCTGCTTGGCCTGCTCGCGGATCGATTCCGCGACCTTCTTCTCGAAGTTCGAATAGGCGTGGACGATGTACCAGCGCTTGTCCATGATTTCTGCTGCTGCAGTTGCCATCAGTGAATGCCCAATAGCAGTGTAATGAGATAGCGGATGATCTGATCCGCGGCGAAAAAGAAGATCGACGCCAACGCAACCATCACGAACACCATGATGGTGGTGATCGTGGTCTCACGACGGGTTGGCCAGGTGACCTTGGCGGTCTCCGAGCGCACTTCCTGCAAGAATTTGAACGGGCTGAAAGCCATCGTTTGGGATCCGCGTCCGTCGCCGGACGTATTACTGATTTCAGGGGAACCGAACCGCCGCGTCGACACAAGCCTGTTTTGGCCCAACCCTCTGTTCGAAGGAGGAGCCGGCAAGCGGGCTCGATGGTTCGGGGATTTCAAAAGCCGCGCCGGATATCCGCGTCTAGCGGGCCGGCTGCAGGTGGCGGCTATGTACTGCCGGATCGGCCAAAGGTCAAGGTCGGAGACCGTACAAGGGCTTAGCTGGCAGGACTTTGGCTGGCAGTTCTTTGGCTGGCAGGAGTGGCAGGGCTCGAACCTGCGACCCCCGGTTTTGGAGACCGGTGCTCTACCAATTGAGCTACACTCCTGTGGGACCGAAGCAGGGCCCGCTATCCGCGCCGTTTCAAGCATAGGCCATGCCCCATTTGCAAGGGCGAAGCGGGGTAAATGCGCTGTTCAAGCGGCGACTTCTGCGCCAGACTTCACCCAAGCCAGCAAGAGCACTCGGGAGAAGACCATGAACGCGCAGACTGCAGCCAAAGCCGCCACCCGCCCGCAAACCCCGCCCCTGCCGCAAGCCAAGCCCGAGACGATCGGGTTGTCCTCGTCCCGCCTGCAGAAATTGTCTGACGCCTTCAAGCGCGAGGTCGACAAGGGAACCCTTCCCGGCGCCACCGTGATGGTTGCGCGCAAGGGCCAGATCGGCTGGTTCGACGCCATTGGCCGGCAAAGCCCGCAGGCCGCTCAGCCGATGGCCCACAACTCCCTCTTCCGCATCTTTTCCATGACCAAGCCGATCGTCTCGGTCGGCATCATGATGCTGGTCGAGGACGGACTGCTCCTGCTCTCCGAGCCCGTCGCGAAATTCATTCCGGAATTCGCCAGGCAGAAGGTCGGCGTCGAGAACGGCGGCAAGCTCGATCTCGTCGACGTTCAGCGGCCGATGACGGTGCAGGATCTGCTCCGGCATACTTCCGGCATCACCTACGACCACACCGGCAACAGCCTGGTGCAGCAGATGTACAAGGAGTCGCGGCTGCGCAGCCGCAAGATGACCAATGCCGAGCACGCCGCACTGGTCGCCGAGCTCCCGCTGGTCTGCCAGCCCGGCGCGGAGTGGAACTACAGCCGCTCCACCGACATCCTCGGCCGCATCATCGAGGTCGTCAGCGGCAAGAAGCTCAGCGCGTATCTCACCGAGCGCATCCTCGCGCCGCTGCAGATGGCCGAGACCGCCTTCTTCACCGGCGAAGAGAATGCCGGCCGGATCGCGGAGGCATTCCCCACCGATCCCTGGAGCGGCGAGGAAGTGAAGCTCTTCAATCCGCTGGAGCAGCCGGTGATGGAATCCGGCGGCGGCGGATTGGTTTCGACCACCATGGACTATGCCCGCTTCTCCCAGATGCTGCTTTCCGGCGGCTCGCTCGATGGCGAGCGCATCATCGGCCGCAAGACGCTCGAGCTGATGGCCTCCGATCATCTCTCGCCGCAGGTCGAGATCAAGGGCGAACTCGTGCCCGCCGGCCACGGTTTCGGCCTCGGCTTTGCCGTGCGCCGACAGGCCGGCATCGCGCCGTTCCTGGGCTCCGCCGGCCAGTTCTTCTGGAGCGGCATGGCCGGCACCTTCTTCTGGATCGATCCGCAGGAAGACCTGTTCGCCGTGTTCATGATGCAGGGCCCCGGCCAGCGCCAATACACCCGCACGCTGGTGCGCGACCTGGTGTATGCGGCGGTGGAGTGAGCCGGGTGCGGCCATCACCAACAGTGTCATGCCCCGCCAACGGGTCGGCGCGAAGCGCCGCCCGATGACAGGCTCCGGCGGGGCATCCAGTACGCCGCGGCTTATCAGTTCAATCACTGCCGTCTCGGAGTACTGGATCACCCGCTTTCGCGGGTGATGACAATTGTGGTTGTTGCTGCAGCCTCAACTGATCGTCGCGCCTCCGTCGATCACCATGGTCTGGCCGGTCATGAAGTCGCCGGCCTTCGAACCCATGAACACGGCCGCGCCCGCGATCTCGTCGGGAATGCCGATGCGCTGGAGCGGCGAGCGCGCGGTGGACGCCTTCAGGTTCTCCGGATTTTCCCACAACGCCCGCGCAAAATCGGTCTTGATCAGGCCGGGCGCGATGCAGTTCACGCGGATATTGTGCTGGCCGTATTCGCAGGCGAGATTGCGCGCGAGCTGCATGTCGGCGGCCTTGGAGATCGCATAGGCGCCGAGAATGGTCGAGCCCTTCAGGCCGCCGATCGAGGAGACGATGATGATCGAGCCGTCCTTGCGCTCGATCATCTGCGGCACCACCATGGAAATCAGCCAGTTGTTGGCGACGATGTTGTTGTCCAGGATTTTCCGGAACTGGTCGTCGGAAATGCCGGCGAGCGGGCCGTAATAGGGATTCGATGCGGCGTTGCAGACCAGCACGTCGATCCTGCCGAAGGCGCGGTTGCTCTCGTCGACGAGATGCTGGAGGTTTTCCTTCGACGAGATGTTGGCCGGGATCGCCGCCGCGGTGCCCTTGCCGTGCTTGTCGTTGATCTCCCTGGCCACGGCGTCGCAGACATCGGCCTTGCGCGAGGAGACCACGACCTTGGCGCCATGCTCGGCCATGCGCTCGGCGATCGCCTTGCCGATGCCGCGCGTCGAGCCGGTGATGACGGCGACTTTTCCCTTCATGTCGAACAGGCTCATGTTTCTCTCCCAGATTGATCCGGCGTTGCCGGTTGTTTCGTACTTAATGTCATTCCGGGGCGATGCGAAAGCATCGAACCCGGAATCTCGAAGATTCTCAGGTGCGCAATTGCGCACCGTAGTTCGGTCCTGCGGACCGCCCCGGAATGACGGTCTAAGCAAGCTTGCTCGTCACCTCCGGCCCGGCCGGCTGGTGCATGGCGGCGTGGCGCGCGTCCGCGATCCAGGGCTGCTGGTTCACCATCGGCAGCCGCCAGGTCGCATATTCGTTGCCCGCGAAATGATCGAGCCGCGTCACCGAGCAATTGTCGATGTCGAAGGAGAGCGCCTTCTCCACGAGGCCGCCGAGCGCCAGCCCGATGGCGGCCTTGATCGTGCCGCCATGGCCGACCGCGATCACGTCCCTGCCCATGTGCTCGCGCGTGAGGCGATCGACCGCGCCCTTGGTGCGGTTATAAAGATCCATGAAACTCTCGCCGCCGGGCGCGGGCTCGCCGATATCGGCAAACCAGCTGCTGCCGGCCGGGCGGCTCGCGAGGAACGCGGCGCGGTTCATGCCCTGCCATTGTCCGAGATTCTGCTCGGCGAAAGCGGCTTCCTTCGGCATGCTCGCCGGCTTCGGATAACCTGCGGCCCAGATCGCATCCGCGGTCTGGTGCGTGCGCATCAGGTTGCTGGCGACCCAGACTGCGTTGCGCGGCAGAATTTTCGCAACCGCCTCGAACACTTCGGTATCCGACGTGTCGCAGGCGAGGTCCGACTGGCCGTAAATGTTGCCGCCGTCGTTGCGCACCGGCGCATGCCGCACCCACCACCATCGCGTGGTCACGACCTTCGGCTTGTCGGGATTGGACATCGCAATAACCCTTCTCTTTATTGGGAGCATGATCCCTCGGGTCAAGCCCGAGGGCATGCTTTTCGGAAAACCGCTGCACACTTTTCCGGATCATGCTCTACTGTTTACCGCCGTCGTACGTGAGTACGCCTGTGGTCTCAAGTGACTCCTGCTGACACCCGGATGTTACTTGGACGTTTGAAACCGTGTTTGAAATTCCGCAAAGCGGAAGCACGAGAGAATGTAAGAGGGAGAAGCTCATGGGCCGCCTCGAAGGCAAATCCGTCATCATCACCGGCGCCGGCAGCGGCATCGGACGCGCGGCCTCGCTTCTGTTCACGAAAGAAGGCGCAAAACTGATCGCGGTCGACCGCACCGATCACGTCAAGGAAACCGCCGACCTCGTGAAGAAAGCCGGCGGCACCGCGGAGGCCGTGCAGGCCGATGCCGGTTCGGAGAAGGACGTGATCGCCTACATCGACAAGGCGCTCTCGGCCTACGGCAAGCTCGATGCGATCTGGGCCAATGCCGGCGTCTCCGGCGGCCTCGTGCCGCTCGCCGAGCAGACGGTCGAACACTGGCAGGAAGTCCTGCGTGTGAATCTGATTGGCCCGTTTCTCGCCGTCAAACATTCCATTCCGCATTTGACGAAGCAGGGTTTCGGCGCGATCGTCTGCACCGCTTCGGTCGCAGGCCTGAAGTCCGGCGCCAGCGGCCATCCCTATGCCGCGAGCAAGGCCGGCGTCATCAGCCTGGTGCAGACCACCGCCTATTCGCTCTCCGGCACCGGCGTGCGCATCAACGCGGTGTGCCCCGGCCTGATCGAGACCGGCATGACCAAACCGGTGTTCGACCGCGCCAAGGAACGCGGCACGCAGGACAAGATCGGCCAGCTCAATCCATTGAAGCGCGCCGGGCAACCGCACGAGATCGCGGCGATGGGGCTGTTTCTGGCGAGCGACGAGGCGTCGTATGTGAACGGCCAGGCGTTCCCGGTCGATGGCGGCCTCACTGCATCGATGCCGTATGCGGGGAAACCGGTCTAACAATCTTCGTATTCCCGTTCGTACCCACTCGCTGTCATCGCCCGGCTTGACCGGGCGATCCAGTATTCCAGAGAGGTTAGTACACGAGACGCCTCTGGAATACTGGATGCCCCCGCCTTCGCGGGGCATGACAGTGGAGAATGACAAGCGACGGCATTCCCGCGGCAGGATTTGCCCGAGTTGTACATCAGCTTGCCCCCAATAAAACAGAGAGGGCGCAGGGAATGCCGGGCGCACGCTGCACCCGCGGTCTCGTGTGCAAGATTGTGTAAAAAAGCGCACACGAGCATACAGGTTCAGCGGAGGCACTCCGGCATTCCCTGCGCAATGGTTTAGCGGCTTATGGCGTGCTCTCCCCGGTGTCCGGGCTTGTTAGCCACCGTCGCGCGTGAAAAACGTCCACGCGCTTGATCCCAGCGTCGGGGGATCAGGACCACACGATTTTGCCGTCCGCTTTCGTCTCACACGTCTGGTGAGGCCAAAGCGTCCATCGCATCCCGCGTTCAACACTCGTGACGATCGCGAAGCGCCCCTCTCATCGAGCGCGGGACGCGCGAAGAGAAGCCACTGATTTGCCCGACGGCACAAGCGGAATTTTGGCCCGCTGAGATCTGGATGGCTTCATCCAGATTGAAAGCATTCACGAAATCAGTTTTTCGGCGCAACGCTTTTCTGCGCGTTTCAATACGGTGAAACGCGGCTGCGATGGTGCACCGGCCGGTGCGCTCGCTGATAGGGATAGGCCTCTTCGACAACCGGTCCGCCGACATAGGCGTTGGCCTCGTACGGCGGCGCGTAGGCCGGAGGAGCGCCATAGCCGTAGCCGCCCTCGCCGGTGTGAAGGATGTCTGCATTGGGATGATAGAACGACACCATGCCGGGCTCCGACACCGCGGCCTGCGCGAACACGGGCAGCGGCGAGGCAAGCGCTAGCAGCGCGGCGGCTCCGGCTATTGCGAGTTTGGTCATCTGCTTTTCCTTATCGGTTGGGTGCAAGCTCCCCGTCGATTGGCCTCGACGTGTCGCGGCCGTGTCCCGGCATCACCGCCCTCCCCGACATCGCCTTGGCCCGGCAAAAGTAGGCAGTGCCCTCGTCCTGCTCCATTGGGCCGAGGACCAACGCTGTCGGAACAGCATCACTTTGCCGCGAACAATGCTTCATCCGTGAGCGAGGCTGGCTGCACCGGCAGCGTCAGGATTGCCACGGCGCCGCCCATCTCGTCATTGACGAGCGTCAGCTCGCCGCGATGCGCCTGAATGATCGTCGCGCAGATCGAAAGACCAAGGCCGAGGCCTTGGGGTTTGGTGGTGTAGAAGGCCTCGAACAGCTTGCCGCGGTCGGAGGGACGCAGGCCCGTGCCGTTGTCCTTGATGCGCAGCTCCACGGCTCCGGACGGCAGCATCGCGGTGGAAATGCTGATGACGCGGCGGAACGACGGCGTCGTCGCCATGGCGTCGGTCGCATTCACGATCAGATTGATCAGCACCTGTTGCAGCTGCACGAGATCGCCGGACACCGCGGGCAGGCCGGTCGCGAGATTGGTGTGCAGCCGAATGCCGCGGGCGATCAGTTCGCTGTGAAGGATATTGGCGGTCGATCGCACCAGCTCATGAATGTCGACCGGCTGGAAATGGCTCTCGCCTTTTTTCATAAGCATCCGCAGCCGATGGATCACTTCGCCGGCGCGGCTATCCTCGCTGACGATGTCCTTGAGTGCCTCCCTCACTTCCGGCAGATCCGGCGGGCGCTGCTGCAGGAGATGCAGCGCGGCCTGGGCGTTCGACATGATCGCCGTCAGCGGCTGATTGACCTCATGGGCGATCGCGCCGGATAATTCGCCGAGCATCGAGACCCGCATCAGATGCGTCACCTGCTGCCGCTGCAACGCCGCGTCGGCTTCGGCGACCTTCCGCCCGGTGATGTCGACGATGATACCGGCGAGCTGGCCGGAGGCGCCTTCGGCATCGGGCGTCGGCACGCTGCGGATTCGGTACCAGCGAACCTCGCCATCGGCAAGGACGATGCGCGCGTCGAAGAATTGCGGAGCCTCGACGCTGCGCATGGCGGCGATGACGGTATCGCGATCGTCGGGATGGACCGCCGCCAGGAAGGATTCGCGAGTGAGCTCCGTGTCGGGCGGCAGTCCCAACATGACGCGGCAATGCTCGGTCGACCACGCCTCGCCGGTCTTGCTGTTGAACTGCCACAGGCCGACATTGGCGGAGGACGCCGAGAACGTCATGCGCGCTTCGCTGTCGCGCAGCGACTTCTCCGCTTCCCGCCGCCGGCGACGCTGGAACAACAATGCGCTCACCAGCAGCGATTGCAGGCCGATCACCAGCGCGACCAGGGAGATGATCACCCTGTGCTGCTCCCACACGCTATAGGTCTTGAACAGCACGACCGTGTCGGGCGGCAGGTTGCTTTCCGACAGATTCCATCGCGACATCGCGCGCGCGTCGACCCGGTAAGCCTGTCCGGTGTTGACGCGGATGGCCGGTTCGGCCGCGTCCTGCGTGCCGGCGAGTATCCGCAGGGTCATCTCGCCGGCAGCTTCTCCGAGCGAAGCATAGGTCTCCATATAGCCGCCGACGACACCGGTGCCGACGTAAGTTTCGAAAGGACCATAGACCGGCGCGCTCGAAGCCTTGGCGACGGCCGCCGCCAAATCGCGCGGGATCAGCGGCCGTCCGGCGGCGTCCGCATAGGCGCCAAGCACAATGACGATGGTGTCGCGCGGCAGGCGCGACACCTGTTCAAGCATGACGTCATAGGTGAAATCGAAAAGATAGGTCGTCTCGAGCTTGCTGCCGCTCGCCTCAAAAGCCTTGCGCATGACGTCCTGCCAATAGCGGTCGAGCTTGCTGCTGCCTCCGATCACCACGACGTGGCGCGCCTTCGGCTGCAGCCGCTGCGCCAGCTCGAGCGTCCTTTCCGGCCTGAAGCCGGCGACGATGCCGTGGATGTCGCCCGACAATTGCAGACGCGGCAGATCGGCGGGGGATCCGCCGGCAAAGATCAAGGGCGCACCGGGCGCAAAGGCCTGGCGATGCGCGACCACGAAGGGCAGCGCGCCGATGCCGATGACGATCAGGGCATCGAATTTGATGCCGGCGTATTTTTCCTTGAGGTAATCCGCGGTTTGCGCTTCCAGCGCCGGATCGGAGCGCCGGGCGAAATCGAGGAAGTCGGCCTCGATCTCGATCCCCGGGTTGCGCTCCAGCAGTCGCTTGCGCGTGGCTTCGGAAACAATGGTCGTGGCCGGGAAAGTGTAGTTGTAGGCGTGCAGCATCAGCACATGCGGCACCGCCTCTCCGGCCTGCACCGGAGTCTGGGCGAGCGAAATTGGCAACAGCACAAGCGACAACCAGCGCAGGCGCTTCAGGCCACCTTCGATCAAAGGCCGCAAACTGTGGTACACCCTTTTCACGAGACCCCGCCGCCATTGGAGAGGGCCGACCTACCTTACGCTAAGCTTACATCGGAAACCTGTACCGGGCAAAGGGTGCAACCTACCCGAGTACCGATTGTGGCTAATCGGCTGCTTGCGTAGCTTTCCGTCACAGCCGCTGGCGGCAGCTCGCGGCGGCAATGGCGTCCAACAGGGTCCGGTCCTGCAGTGGCTTGGTCAGCAGTGCGCTGGCGCCGGCCGATTTGCAGCGTTCGCGCGCGCCGCCCTCGTCATACGCCGTGATGACGATGGTGGGAATGTCGATCTGCGAGCGCGCCAGGTGCCGCTGCAGCTCGAGCCCGGTCATATCAGGCATGTGCAGGTCCACGATCAGGCAATCCGGGCGACCGTCGTCGAGCGCGTCGAGAAACGCCCTTGCCAACTCATAGGTCTCGGCACGGTAGGACCAGGCGCTGAGCAACCGTTTCAGGGCCCTCAGCACCGAGGGATCGTCGTCGACGATCGCAATCCGTCTGCTGCATTCTGCCATGCGCGATCCTGCGGTCCTGGCCGGCGCGCGTCTAGTTGTCCTCCAGACCAACATGGAGGGAACACGTGGAGGGTCAATGGCGGCTTCAGGCAACACCCGCCTTCTCTGCCAGGCGCGCGAGATCGGCGACCGTACGCACGTTCATCTTCCGCATCATGCGGGCGCGGTGAACCTTGATGGTCTTCTCGACAATGCCGAGATCGCCGGCGATCTGCTTGTTCAGCCGGCCGGCCACGACGTGGCCGAGCACCTCGCGCTCGCGCGGCGTCAGAACTCGATAGCCGCTTGCGGATCGAGGAGAGTTCGGCATGCGCGATCCGCGATCGTGCATCGAGTTGCTTGGCTTGCGCGATCGCGCCGAGCAAGGCGATATCGCGCACGGGTTTTGTCAGGAAGTCGACGGCGCCGGCCTTGATCGCCTGGACGCTGGTCGGGATATCGCCGTGCCCGGTAAGAAAGATGATCGGCCGCGGCACCGCGCCCTCGCGCGTCAGCGCCTGCTGCAGCTCGAGCCCGTCCAGATCGGGCATCGACAGATCGAGCACCGCGCAGCCCGGCAGCGCCGCATCGTGCTGCTCCAGAAATTCGCGCGACGACGTGAACGATTGGGTTTCATAACCGCGCGATTTCAACAGACGCGACAGTGCGCGGGTCACGCCGGAATCGTCGTCAACGATGAAGACGGTGAACGCAGTCTCAGGCGACATGCCATTGCCCCTTCCGACCGATATCCTAATGCATCGGTCGGCTCGCGCCGAATCTGCGCGGCGTTTATGGCAACTATTCCGCTACCAGAGGCTGAGTTTAAATCGTTATTTCCAGTCGTATGCAACATGGCGTGCACAGGCAAGGGCGATGCGGCCTGCGCGCGGCGTGCCGCGTCTTACCACCAGCCCCGTTGCACCGGTTGATAGTACTGGCCGCCGCCCCGGCGCATGTAGCCCGGCGGGGGCGGAGGCGCCGGTTCGCGCTGGAAAAAGAAGCCGAAGCCGCCGAAGCCTTCGTCGCCCCGGCTCGCCACAAGGGTATCGACCGTGGGCCGGCGCGTGATGAAGCCACCCTGGGGCTGGTTGTTCAGCACCGCGACGAACTCGGTGCGATAGTTGGTCTCTTTGCTCAGCGGCTCGTCCGAGATGACGATCGAGGATCGCGGCACTGCGGTCGGCGCGATGCGATCGAGCACATCCTGCGGGATGGTGATGCGGTCGAGCGCGTCCTTGGCGTCGTCGCCGTTGTCGATCGTGACCGCGCTCCAGCGCAGGCCCGAATCGCTCTTCGCCATCGCCGTGAATATGTGCGTGCCGATCGGCCTGCCGGGATCGCGGATCGTGACGGGAACCTCGATGCTCGTATCGAACACCTCGCCGCCCCCGTCCGGCGCGGGCTTGTGCGTGTTGCGCCGCACGTAGAGCTTTTGCGTTGCCCGGCTGATGTAGACCGAGACCGGCTCGAGTGCGAGCTTCGCATCGAGGGCCGCCCTGGCGGTGTCGGCCTTTTTGGTTGCCGCCGCCTTGACGGCGTCCTTTGCGGCCGCGGCAGCGTCGCGCTTCGGCTGCGCGTCAGTCTTGGCGGTATCGAGCGCCATGCCTGCGTCCGCGGCCTTGGTGGCGGCCTTTTGCTTGAGGTCCTCGGCCCGTGCCTTGGCCTCGTCCGTCTTGGCGGCGGCGAGCACCTTGTCGGCGTAGGCGAGTTCGGCATCGGCGCGTTTCTTGAGGTCCTCGAGCTTGCGCAGCGACGCCGGCAGCGAAGCCGCCTCGCGCGCCGTGGTCGCGGCAGCTTTCTTCGCCTCGTCGGCCGTCGTGGCAGCTTCGGCCGCTTCGCGGGCGAGCGTCTCGGCCCTGGCCGGCGCGGCCGCGATGGCCTCCGCCTTCGGCACGAACAGCGCCGGATGGGAGAACTCGACCGGCTCGGCGTCGATCGGCGAGATAATCACGCGCATCCCGATCTGCGTCTTGTCGAACAAACTCTCCGCGAAGCCGTAGGGCATCCGCACGCAGCCGTGCGAGGCCGCGTAACCGGGCAGCGGCCCGCCGTGCAGCGCGATGCCGTTCCAGGTGATGCGCTGCATGTTCGGCATCCAGGCATCGTCATACATGCTCGAGTGGTGGTCCTTGTCCTTCTCGAGGAGAGCGAAGACGCCGGCCGGCGTCTCGCGTCCCGTGGTGCCGGTCGACACCGGCGCGCGCAGGATCCAGCCGTCGGCGTCGTAAAATGTGACCCGCTGGCTCTTGATCGACACGATCGCCATGATCGGCTCGCCGGCAGCGCGCGGCGCGGTCGCCTCGTTCGGAGCAGCGGGGTGCGGCTGTTTCGCCGCGGCGTTGGCGGTCAGCGCCGTCAGTGCGGCCATCGCCGCGAGCGTCAAGATGGCGGGGGAAGCCCAACGCCGCATCGCCACGCTGGGTTGCGCCATCGTCAATCGATTTGCCATGCTTTACCCCGGTTGAAATACCCGTCCGCGCTTGCGCCGATCATAGTGTCAGATCACGATTTTTAAATTAACTGACCGCCGCCAGCAATCAACGCTGCCAATTCAATCCCGGGGACTATCGGCAAGTTCCGTTGGCAAATCACTCATATACGACAGCCCGCGGTGGAGAAAGGGTAGCCTGCGGCTAAAATTGCAGTTTTCGGAACGTGCCTTGGTCCAATTAGCCGGACCGTCGCCGACAAAAAAAGAGAGACTGGCGGCAGATCTTCCCTCAACCGAATTAGGGTTCCACTGGCGCCAGCCGTATTTTCTGACAATGGCGCCGCGGTGGCCCGGCAATTTAACGGGATGAGACGCTCACGGTGGCTGCTGGCTTCTCCGGGCCTCTCAAGACTTCCAGAAGTTCGTCGGCCGAGAAGGGCTTGATCAGCACAGAGACACCGTGCGCAGAAATCGAGTCCACCGTTTGCGTTCTGATGTCGCCGGTCATCACAACAGCCGGAACGTTCCGGCCGAGAGCGGCGCGCAGGTGCCTGATCGTCTCGACCCCATCCGGTGAGCCACGCAAGTTGTAGTCGCACAGCAGCATATCCGGACGCAGGCCCTGCTCTCTGACCAGAGTGAGAGCTTCGGTCGCCGTTGCCACAAGGGTGGCGTCGACCCCTCTCATCTTCAACAATCTCCCGAGCGCAGAGCGCACGGACGCCTCGTCCTCGATCGCGAGAACGCTGCCCAGGAAGGCGTCATTATGAGGATGCAGCGGCGGCGCTGCTTCCGGCATCTTGACACCGGATCGACCGCGCGGAACCTCAATGAAAAACCGGGTACCCTTCCCTGAGATTGAGCGCACCTCGACCTTGTGATCCAGGATTTCTCCCAGCCGCTTCACGATCGCAAGGCCGAGCCCAAAACCGCCCCGCTCCGCGCTGTCGGTCCCCTGGTAGTATTCATCGAATATGTGCGGCAGCTGGTCTTCCGTGATACCGACGCCACTGTCCCAGACTTCAATGCGAACATTGTCGCCGGCCCGCCGAGACCCCAGCAGGATTCGTCCCCGGTCGGTGTATCGGACCGCATTCGACAACAGGTTGCGGATCATCTCCGCGAGCATTCGCCTGTCGCTGCGGATAACGAGCCCGGAGCGGATGATGCGCAGCCGGAGCCCTTTTTCCTCCAGAGGCGCGACGAAGTCGCCATCGAGCGACTCGAAGATTTCGCTCAGCGAAAACTCGCTCACGGATGGACGCAGGTTTCCGGATTCCAGCCCGTTCACGTCGAGCAGGCTCGACAGGATGCTGGTCATGGTGTCCAATGATCGCCCGATTCCAGCGACAAGATTGCGAGCCTCGCCGCTCGGATGATGCGGCTCAAGCGCTGCCTGCAGAAATCTCAGGCTTTGCAAGGGCTGGCGCAAGTCATGGCTTGCGGCGGCCAGAAAGCTCGACTTGGCGCGATCGGCCATTTCCGCTGTTTTCCACGCCCGCGAAAGCTCCTCGTCAAAACGTTTGCGCTCGGTAACATCCGCCGTGAGACCATTGATGCGCGTACGTTTTCCAGCCGAATCGAACTGGACGATCGCAATCTGTTCCAGCCAGACTTCACCACCATCCGGCCGCCGGTAGCGGAATGCGAGCGAATGCGACGGCTGGTGCGGACCAGCCCGCTCGAACGAGGAGACCACCCGCTGCCGGTCTTCGGCATGGACTTGCCCTATCCATTCACTCCCGCGGAGAACCTGTTGCGAGTCGAGACCGAGGATCTCGGCTGCGTTTTGGCTGAACCGTACTTCGTCGGCAGGCACGTCCCAATCGAAAGCCATAACGTTGCCGGCCCGCAGCGCCGCCTGCAATCGGGCCTCTCTCTCCAGAATCGCCCTTTCGTGAAGCCTCCGCTCGCTGAACAGGGCCGCAAGAACCAGGGCGCCAAGGGAGGTCGCCAGGATGGTAACCTGGGCTCCCAGCACACGCTCTTCGATCGACAGGTGCAAGTCGCCGAAAATGCCGATTGCAAAGATTGTCGTCCAGACAATCGTGATCGCAACGATGAACGTGGCAACCGCGGTGAACGCTGGAGGAAGGCGAGCTGCGATCCAGAGCAGAAGTGGGCAGAGCGCGCCGATCGCCAGCTCCGCGGTCCAGGGCTGATTAGGCAAGAAAACCAGCAAGGCGCATACGAGGCACACCACGGCAAGCACCAAAACGCCCTCCGCGATTTCGCGCCGCGGCGCGGAGTTGCGCGCCAACGACGTCAACCCGATCGCAAGCGGCGCCACCGCAATGATCCCGAGCGCGTCGGATGAGAACCAGTGAAGCCAGGTCACCGGCGGGGACGCGGTTGACGCGTGAAACAGCACAAAGCCGGCCGTACCCACAATGCCCGAGAGGCTCGTTCCTGCAACGGTCGCGGCGAACAGTGCCAGCACCCTTCGCAGTTCGTTCAACTCGAATGGGGAGCCAAAAAAGCGGTGGATCAGGCCTGCGACGATGACGGCTTCACCCGCGTTCGCGACAGCAGAGGACACCGAGCTCCAGATGTTGCGGTCGCCCAGCAAGTTGGCCGCGATCGTTGCAGCTACCACCCCGACGACGACAGGCCACCGAGCCGCAGAACCGAGCGCGATCAATATCCCTGAAGCTACTCCTGCGGCGGGCCAGAATACGGCTACACCATCGGCCGGCTCCAGCAATGCAAGGCTCAGCCGCGCGGTGATAAAATAAGCCAGTGCGACTCCGAGGGTCGCAATGACCCTTGCCCCTGCCCCGCTTGCGCGCGCGTGGCGACCCAGAACGACGGTCTGTTTTGCGGCAGTCCCCAACGTCGCCTCCACTCGTCCGGCCAAAATCCCGGCGCACCATCGCTGATGTAGCCGCCGCCGCTACCGACCAAGACATTAAAGGATCGACCAGCGCGCGCGACCCTGCGCGGCGTTTATGGCAACTATTTTGCTATCGGAGGGAGGCTGGGTTTGTCGGTTATTTCCAGCGCTATGCAGCGCGGCGTGCATACGCCAAGGGCTGAACGGTCGTCGACATGAAAAAAGACTGGCGCCAGATCTTTCCCTGAAATCGGATCAGGGGCTTCACCGGCGCCAGCCAGTTATTTTCCCTTGGGAGGAAAATTGCTGAAAAATTGCCTGGAAGGAAAAATTCAGTGCGTGGCCTGCAGCAGCGCTTTCCACTCCTCGGCACGGACGCGGAGAACGAGCTTGTAGGCGCCGCCGGCAAGGTCGGGCTCGAACACCGAGGCCTCGCCTTCGCTGATGCCGGACCAATCCTTGCCGAAGGCCTCGATCAGGTTCGGCTTGTGCGTAACGATGACGAGGTTGTTGTCGGCCGGCGGGTACATGGCGACCAGCTGACGCAGGGCGTCGGCGCGGTGCTTGTTCTCCTCGGCAGACAACGCGGAGCCCGCTTCAGCCAGTTCCGGCTTGACGGTGACCTCGCCGAAGCCGAGCAGCGTGCCGGTGTCGACCGCCCGCTGCAGCGGGCTGGTGAGGACGAGGCCCACGGGAATCTTGAGCTTGCGCATCGCCTCGCCGACCGCTTTGGCCTGCGCGCGGCCGGCTTCGCTGAGCTGACGCTCGCCGGAAGCGGCGGCTTGCTTCGCGGGACTGCTCATCGGATCGGTCGCCATGTCCGACGTGGTCGCGCCATGGCGCAGCACGATCACATAGCCGCCGAGCCGCAAGGACCCCAGCCAATCGGCCTGCGTCGGCACGGATTGGCCAAACGCGACCGCCGGGAAAAATCCGAGCATGACTGGCAGCAACAATCGAATGCGGGACATATGTCTCTCCTCTCTTGATGAAATAAATCAATGACGGGCAGTCATCGCGCCGAAAACCGTGTCCGGCAGCCACAGTGTGAGATCGGGCACGAAGATGATGATGGCGAGCACGACGAGCAGCAGCGCCAGAAATGGCAGGATGCCGCGGATCGCCTCGCCCATCGGGGCAGACGCGATCGACGACAGCACGAACAGGTTCAGCCCGACCGGGGGATGGATCAGCCCGATCTCCATGTTGTGGGTGAAGATGATCGAGAAGTGGACGGGATCGACGCCCATCGGCGCGAGCGCGGGTGCCAGCATCGGCAGCACCAGGAGCAAGGTCGCCGTCACCTCGAGGAAACAGCCGAGCACCAGCAGCAGCGCATTGATCGCCAGCATGAACTGCCAGGTCTCGAAGCGATTGCCGAGCAGGTACTGCACCAGGCGGGCGGGCGCGCCGGATTCCGCGAGCCAATGGCCGACCGCGAGCGCCGTCGCGATGATCAGCATGATGCTCGCGGCGCTGCGCAGACCGCTCGCGATCATCGTGAGCGTCTCGGTCCAGTGGAAGCCGCGGTAGAACAACAGCGAGATCAGGAGTGCGACGACGGCGGAAAGCGCGGCCGCCTCGGTCACCGTGACGAAGCCGCCGTAGATGCCGACCATGACCACGACCGGCACGACCATCGCCGGCAGTGCCGCCAGCGTCACGCGGATACGCTCGGCGAACGGCAGCACCGGCTCGACCGGGAAATTGCGGCGGCGCGCCTCGAACAGCACCCAGACGAAGAAGGCGGCCGCCTGCAACAGGCCCGGCAGGATGCCGGCGAGGAACAGGCGCGGCACCGACTGCTCGGCGACGATGCCATAGAGGATCAGCGGCAGGCTCGGCGGGATCACGATGCCGATCGTGCCGGAGGCCCCGACCACGCCGAGCACAAAGGAGCGCGGATAGCCGCGCTCGAGCATGGCGGGGATCAGGATCGTTCCCATGGCGAGCGCAGTCGCGACGCTCGAGCCGCAGATCGCGGCAAACGAGGTGCAGGCGACGACGGTGACAAGTCCGAGCGAGCCCGGCAGGCCGCCGAGCCAGGCGGCGGCGAGGTTGACCAGTGCGCTCGCAATGCCGCCGAACCGCATGAAGGTCGCCGCCATCACGAACAGCGGCAACGCCATCAGGGTCGGCGAGTTCAATTCGTTGATGACGAGCTGTGCGGCGCCGACCAGGGGCTGGCCGGAGGCGACGAACATGACGCTGGCGCACAGCCCCAGCACCAGGAACACCGGCATGCCCGTGGTCAGAAGCGCGACGAAGAGCGAGACAAAGCCTGCCATGGCGCGCTCAGTGAATCTGCGGCAGCTCGTGGCTGCCTGGAGGTTGCGGAAGCATCGCGCGCCAGGCCGGCGTGGCGATCAGGGTGGCCAGCCGGATGGCATAGCGGACCCCCATCAACAGGCCGCCCGCCGGCAGCGATGCGTAATAGATCCACATCGGAAAGCGCAGGTCGGAGGCGCTGCGTTCGTCGATCAGCCAGGCGACGGAGGTAACTTCCCAGCCGTACCAGGTGACCGCGACACAGAAGACGACGGCCGTGAGGCTGTTGAACGCCTCCAGCCACCGCTTCACGCCTTCACCCACGAGGTTGAGCACGAGGTCGGGCCGGACATGGCTGTCGGTCCGGACCAGCTGGCTCGAGACGATCATGATCGCCCAGATCATGAGATAGACGATGGCCTCCTCGGCGAAGCTGATTGCGTGCTGCGGCGAGAAGTAGCGCGACACGACTTGCCACAGCGCAAGCACGAGCGCGGCCAGGCCCAAAAGGCCTGATATCGTCTGCTCGACGCGATCCCAAAACTTCATCATGGAGGGCGGGCTTTGGCGCATCTTCAGTCGAGGACCGCGACATCGGCCGCGATGGTGGCCACCATTTCCGGCGAGATGTTCGACAGCTTCGCCACGTGCTCCTGATGCGCCATCATGGCGCGCCGCTTGGCCGCGAGATCGCTGGCCTCAGGCACGACGACGGTGATGCCGTGCGACTGCACCCCGTCACGCGCCCGCGCCTGGGCCTCCGCCATGTCGCCCCGATAGGCCGCGATCTTCGACTTCCAGGATTCGGTGAAGAACGCCTGCAGATCGGAGGAGAGTTTCTCCCAGAAGGCGAGGCTCACCATCGGCACGTATTCGCCGACGAACTGATGGTCTTCGAGGGCGTGGCGGACGCCGGATTCCCAGAATTGTCCGCTGGAGATCGTCTCGAACGAGGTGATCAGCCCGTCAAACGTGCCCTGCGAGAGCCCGAGCGGCACGCCCGGCAGCGGCGTGGTGTTCGGGATCGCGCCCATGAACTGCGTGCGCCAGGCTTGTCCGGCGCCGCCATTGTTGCGGATCTTCAGGCCCTTGAGGTCGTCATAGCCGTTCAACGCCTTGGCCGTGCTGTACCAGTTGAAGAAACCGAGATCGAGCCACGGGCCGATCACGTGCGACTTCAGCCGCTGCTCGATCTGGGCGGCGAGCAACTGCCCCGCCCTGCCGTCGATGACCGCGTGCACGGCCTCGATCGGCCGGCCGTACAGCGCCGGCAGCTGGATGAAATCCGCATCCGGCACGATGCTCGTCAGGGCAAATGTCCCCGGCAGCGCCATCTCGATCTGTCCCTGCAGCAGCGCCTTGCCGACCTGCAGATCCGGAAACAGCTGACCGCTCTCGAACAGCTGGGTCTTGATCCTTCCATCGGTCGCCTGCTCGATCCCGTGCAAATAGTCGCGGACGATGCCGTTGCGGGTGTGCGCCGGCGGGGTCTCGATCGAGCAACGCAGCATCAACGGCGCATCCTCAGCCGCCTTGCCGGTGCGCAGCGCGGGCGATGCCACCATTGCCGTTGCCGAAGCCAGGAAGGCGCGGCGCGACCACGATCGCTTCATCTTGATTCTCCTCTTCCTCGGTTGGTTCGCCGGACGCCGCGGAGACCGCTCCGCCCGCCGGCAACATCCAAAAAATTCAGTTTCAAAAAAATCAGACCATGAGGCCGATGCCGGAAACGATGAGCAAAGCATTGACGACGAATTCGAACTGCCGGTCCGACAGACGCTTGAAAATGCGCAAGCCGAACCACGCGCCCAGCAAGGCGGCAGGAACGAAGGCCAGCGCCTTCCAGTCCAGGCTCTCCTGTGCCGTCGAGGACGGCCGCATCAGATAGATCGCAAGCAGCGTCACCGGCTGCATGCTGAGGATGAAGGGCTGATACACGCCGCGCTGGCGCGCCTTGTCCCAGCCCTTCAGTCCGCACCAGATGGTGACGAAGGCGCCCGGAAATCCGGCGAGCCCGCCGGTAATGCCGCCGAGAAAACCCGCAACGGCGTCCGACACCGATCCCATCGGCAGCCAGCGCACCGGCCAGCGCATCAGCATGTAGAGGCCGTAGCCGATCAGGAGGAGGCCTATGACGATCCGGTAGGTGCCGGTCGGCAGATGCAGCAACAGATAGACGCCGGCGGGCACGCCGAGAAAGCCGCCGATCAGGAAGACGCCGAGGCTCTTCCAGTCGATCGCCCGCCAGAGCGTGGCGACGCTCAGCATCTGGATCGCGATGCTGCAGGTGATCATCACGCACACCGTGCGGACCGGGTTGTCCATCAGATGGAACAGCAGAGCGCCGCACAACGCCGAAAACGCAAATCCCGCGATGCTGGAGACGGTCGAGGCCGCGAACACGGCAATCAGCGCATAGACGCCTCCGGGCACGCCCTGCGCCGACAGCACCGCGCCTTCGGCGACGAGAAATCCGAGGCCGAGGACGGCGACCATGATCATGCCGAACAGACCCGGATCAGCCGACTGGGCGATGGCGAATTTTCCGCTTTCAACGAGCTCTTTTGACATCGCGCACCTTGGTTCCGCCGGCCGCGGGCGCGGACCATCGTCCGCCCGCGCGGCTGGCGCTCAGTTTGAAATGACGATTTGCGCTGGATATCTTTGTGAGGAGCTTCCGGATGATGGAGCCCGACCGTTACTTCATCGACACATGTTCGCAGCTGACCGCCGGATTCATGTCCGCCAGCGCGGTTCCGACCGACAGCAGCGACAACAGAGCCAGGTTCCGGGTCAGGGAAATAACGGTCAATTTGGTTCTCCTCGATTCGAAATCAAAAAAACAAACGGGGCCCGCTGCGAAGCCGTGATAAGCGGCGGGGGATCGCGTCGTTGCAACCCACGACAGGGGTTGCATCGTTGCAACCCGCGCCGGCCCCGTTGTTGCTTCGCGAGCCGCGCGGGGATTAGCGGGAGGAACCGCGAAAGACTTTGCCGCGCGCTTGTTTTTTGCGCTAGAAACCCTCGTTTTTTGATTGAGAAGACATCGTCGTTCGGGGCGCTCGTGCAGTTTCTCTTTGCCGATCATACGCTTGATACCGACACGCGGGAGTTGCGCCGCGGCAACGTGCCCATTGCCGTGCCACCCCAGGTGTTCGACCTGCTCACCTATCTCGTGCAAAATCGCGAGCGCGTCGTCAGCAAGAACGATCTTCTGGCCGCGCTCTGGGGCGGCCGGATGGTCGCCGATTCGACACTCGCCACCCACATCAACGCGGCGCGCAAGGCGGTCGGCGATAGCGGCGAGGAGCAGAAGCTGATCCGCACCATCGCGCGCAAGGGCATCCGCTTCGTCGGCGACGTACGCTATCCCCTCGCCGCCCAGGCGGCGCCGGCCGCACCATCGCAGGTTTTGGGGCGCTCCGCCGTGCCGCCGTCCGAGCGGCCCGCGATTGCGGTGCTGCCCTTCCTCAATCTGAGCGGCGAGCCGGCCCAGGAATATTTTTCCGACGGCATCAGCGAGGACATCGTCACCGCGCTGTCGAAACTGCGCTGGTTCTTCGTCATCGCGCGCAATTCCTCCTTTTCCTACAAGGGCAAGGCCGTCCACATGAAGCAGATCGCCGCCGAGCTCGGCGTCGGCTATGTGCTCGAAGGCAGCGTGCGCAAGGAAGGCGGGCGCGTCCGCATCACGGCGCAGCTCATTGACGTCGACACCGGCAGCCACATCTGGGCGGAGCGCTATGACCGCGATCTCGCCGATGTGTTTGCGGTGCAGGACGAAATCACCGAATTGATCGTCGCCGCGATCGAGCCAAAACTCTATGCCGCGGAGAGTTTCCGCGCCCAGCGCAAGGCGCCGGAAAACCTCGACGCCTGGCATCTGGTGATGCACGCGATGTCGCACTTCTGGCGCATGACGCAGGAGGATAATCTCCTGGCCCAGGGGCTCCTCGAGCAGGCCATCGCCATCGATCCCGAATTTGCGCAGGCGCAAGCCGTGCTCGCGGTCAGCCTCATTTTCGGCGTCCAGATGGGCTGGCAGGACAGCGACGCCGTCCTGCCGAGCGCCGAGCGTGCGGCGCTTGCTGCAGTGAGGATCGACAATGAGGATCCTTGGGCTCATCTCGGGGTCGCCTTCGTCAACGCCCGTCTTGGCCGCATCGCCGACTCGCTCGCGGCGTTCGAAACCGCACTGCGGCTCAATCCGAATTTTGCGCTCGCGCATGGCTGTCGCGGCCTGGTGCTGTCCTGGGGCAAGCACTGGCGCGAGGGCGCAGAGGCCGCTCACCGCGCGCTGCGGCTGTCGCCGCGCGATCCGTTCGCGGCGATCTTTTACGGGATCGCCGCCTACGCCGCCTATGTCGGGCGCGACTATGCGGAAGCGATCGCGCTCACGCGCAACGGAGTCCGCCAGCGCAGCGACTTCGTCGCCGGCTGGCGCGTCATGGCCGCGGCCGCCGGCATGGCCGGCGAAATGGAGATCGCGGCCGAGGCGCTGCAAGGATTCCGCCGGACGCTGCCCAATGTCACGCTGGCACTGGCCGCGAGCCAGCTCCCGGTCAGGGACGAAGATGAACGCAAACATTTCCTTGAAGGTTTGCGCCGCGCGGGACTGGATTAAGTCTGCTTTCGAGGACGGAGCGGAATTGTTGTCCGTGGCCTGCTTCCTTAATATCCATCGCCCCAACGGTACTGCCATGCGATTCCGACAGCGCTGAGTTCGCTTCCTGTGCGGGTCGTAATGCCGGTGCTGGCAGAAAGCTTCAGTGAGTTCTGTCGGTCGATCGGCAGAGCGAGGGTGAAGCCAGCCCGCGTGTTCGCTTGCTCGTTGTCACTCTTTACGCCGTTGAGAGCGGTGCGGCCGCCCGCGAAATAAATCCCGTCCAGCGCCACCCATATGCCGGACCGGAAAGTGTAGAGGATGTGTCCCTGCACGGCATAGATCGGCGACTGCGAGAAGGTGTTGCCTCCGAAGAAGTCGGTGTTGTCGCTGAAAAATGTCACACTGGGGGCGACCTCGAATGTCCATGGACCCCAGGCCTTTGAAATCCCGAGTTCAGATTTGAACGACCAGCGATTGCTGCCGAGGTTGAGCAGTTTGCTGTCGTCGTACTGCCCGAGCGGTGCGGAGGCCTGTAGGCTCACTCCAATAATGAGATCCTGCCGGTAACTCGCGAAGTCCTTCGCCGAAAGCGCAGGTGCTCCAAACAAATTGACCGAGACACGAAATCGCGGGTCACCGAAGCCCGACATCTCGCGCTCGCGCGGCTGACCGTTCAGGGAGCCCTGTGCGGCGAAGGACGACACCGGCACAATCATGTCGAACTTGGCCGACTGGCCCCAGAGATCGAAGGACCGAACATAGGCCAGCACTCCGGCATCGCTGTGGAATTTGGCGTCGGCGATTGCCGTGTCCGGGTCGAACGCTATCTTGCCTTCGGAATGGACGTAGCCCGAGATCAGAAAATTCACACCGACCGGCGTATTCGTATACGATCGAGGTTCCGCGTCCTGCGCTTTCGCATTTGCCACCCCCGATACTGCCGCGATTATTCCGAACGCCAGGCAAAGCAGGAGCCGGTTCGCGCCACGCGTTTCACACGCATCGCACGTTCGATTGACGGTGATAGACGCGTCACCGCAATACCCGTTCATCGAAGTATCCTATCAACCAGCCTGGTCGGATCAATGGATCGGCAGCCGGCGGCGACCCCTTATGTTCGGGCCTGGGAACCGGCGAGCCCGCCAGAAGCATCATGATCGCAACAATTTGGGTCACATCAATGGCTCTCGCTCATGCGGCAGTGCAAAACTGAAGTCGCCGCCCGCCTGTTAACCATCTCTTAACCATCGCAGCCTAGCGTACGGTTACTTTTCGGTTAACAGACCGTCCGGTTGGTTCGGGGAGAACAGCCGATGCCTATTGAAACACTGACCTATGCCGAACTCGGCGCCCGCCTGACCATCTCGACCAAGGCCGCTCGTTCATTGGCCGAGCGGCTCCGCTTGCCGCGCTCGCTTTCGGATGATGGCAAAGCATTGGTGAGCGTGGATCTCGCGGAAATACGGCATTCGCCACGGCCACCGGGTCGTCGTGAGGCGGGCAACGTCGCGTTGTCGGCAAAGATCGTGGCATTGCAGGCGGAGATTGCGCGGCTCGAAGCCACGGCAGCTACTCACCGGGCCGACTACGAACGTGAGCGCGAGCGCGCCGATCGGCTGATGGTCGAGCTGCTGCAGGCGACTGCCGAAACCATGGCGGCCAAGGAGGCGGCGGCGCGGCTCGAAGGTTTGCTGCGGACCGATGGCCGAACCGGCGGCTCGATCGACAGCCACGGACTGGCTGCACGCCGACCGGGCTATCTGGCCGCGGACCTGGTGGCAGCAGACCGCAAGGCCTCCAGGTAACAAACGACAGGTAGCCATCGATGCCCTCGCATTCCCAGCCTGCCGCAGAAACCGTGAGGCAAAAATGACTGGCATCGCCGATATTCGCGAGATGAAAGCGCGCATTGTCGTGTTGGGGGTCGGCGGCGCCGGCGGCAATGCGGTCAACAACATGATCGCGTCCGGGCTGGAAGGCGTCGAATTTATCGTCGCCAATACCGACGCACAGGCCCTCACCATGTCGCGGGCCGAGCGCATCATCCAGTTGGGCACCCAGGTAACCCAGGGCCTTGGCGCCGGCGCACAACCCGAAGTGGGCTACGCGGCGGCCGAAGAGGCCGTCGATGTGATCCGCGATCATCTGATCGGCGCACACATGGTGTTCGTCACCGCCGGCATGGGCGGCGGGACCGGCACCGGGGCAGCGCCGGTGATAGCGAGGACCGCGCGCGAGCTTGGCATTCTCACCATCGGTGTCGTCACCAAGCCGTTCGCCTTCGAGGGCCAGCGGCGCATGCGCTTTGCCGAAGCAGGCATCGCGGAACTGCTCAAGGCGGTGGACACGCTTCTGGTCATCCCAAACCAAAATCTGTTCCGGGTGGCCAACGAGAAGACCACCATCGCCGATGCCTTCGTGCTGGCCGATCAAGTGCTCTATTCGGGCGTGGCCTGCATCAGCGACCTCATCGTCAAGGAAGGCCTGATCAATCTCGATTTCGCCGACGTTCTCACGGTCATGCGTGAGAAGGGCAAGGCCATGATGGGCAGAGGCGAGGCTTCCGGGGCGAACCGCGTGCTCGATGCCGCCGTGGCCGCAATTTCCAATCCATTGATCGAGAACCCCTCGATCAAGCGCGCCAGCGGCCTCATCATCTCGATCACCGGCGGCAAGGACCTCATGCTGTTCGAGGTCGACGAAGCCGCGAGCCGCATTCGCGAGGAGGTCGATGAGGACGCCAACATCATCGTCGGCGCCACTTTCGATGAAAGCCTGCACGGTGTCGTCCGCGTCTCGGTGGTGGCGACCGGCATCGATAATCTTGACGCGACGCGCGAGACGCAACCGGCAAGCTCACTCACGGAACTCGCCGCCAGGCTGCGCGACGACAACCGCCGCAGCGCCGAGAGGATCGAGCGTAGCGCGCAGCAGCCGCAATTGAGGAGTCCGGCGCTCCGCCCGTCGGCCCCCTACCCCGAAGCGCAGCCGGCAAAGCCGGTTTTGGAACATGCGCGCCTTGCGGCTCCGCAGGGCGTCGATCCCTACGGCCGCTTCTCCGCTGTGCGCCATTCGACCGAGCCGGCCGTTCTCGACATCCCGGCCTTCCTTGGCCGTCAGGCCAGCTGAGCCCGCGCGAAACGACGAAATATCCGGGCCGAAAGCGCATCCCTGGAACTTCCGCCTTTGCCCAACCCGGCCGGCAGGCGGTTCCGACCCTGCATCGATAGCCCGGAAAAATCCGGAGCGAGCCCGCCCGCAGCATCGTGATCGCAAAGCATTGCGTCACATCAATAGCTCGCCCATGCGGCAGTGCGAACCTGAAGCTCAATTCAGCAATTCGAGGCACTGATCGATGCAGGATCAAAAGGAACAGACGAAACAGGCTGCGCTGGTGCCAGAGCAGTCGCTTCCGCTTATCCCCTCCGAACCCCGGCACCTGCCGGTGCCAGTCAGACAAAATGGGAAGAGACGCTCGTGGCGGGCGGCGGCGGCTCTTCTCATCATCGTGATCGGGGCAGCAGGGGGTGGTTACACCATCTGGAACCGGATGCATCCACCCTTGCCGGTCGGCATCAGTGTCGGCAACGGCCGGATCGAAGCCGACGAGGTCGATATCGACACCAAATTTGCGGCTCGCGTCGCCGAGCTCATGGTCGATATCGGCGATGTGGTGACACCCGGGCAGGTCATGGCGCGGATGGACACAAGGGATATCGAACAATCTCTCGCGAAGTCGGAGGCGCAGTCCCGGCAAGCGCAGCGGGCTGTCGACGAGGCCCAGGCCAACCTCGCCCAGCAGGAGACCCAAAAGGTCCTCGCTGAACGGGAAATGGACCGCACCCGGCAGCTCCTGACGAACGGCTGGACCACGCAGGAGATCGCAGACCAGCGCAAGCAGCAGCTCGATGCGGCCGTCGCCACCTACAATGCCGTGCAGGCCAGGGTCTTCGTGGCGCAGCACGCGCTCGAAGCCGCCCAGCACGACGCCGGATTCTACAAGATTCAGATCGCGGACAACACGCTCGTGGCGCCAAAGGCCGGGCGGATCCAATACCGCCTCGCCAACATCGGCGAAGTGCTTGCCGCCGGCGGCAAGGTGTTCACCATGCTCGATTTCACCTATGTCTACATGGACGTCTATCTGCCGACCGCGGAGGCCGGCAAGGTCAAGGTGGGAGCGGACGCGCACATCGTTCTTGACGCCTACCCCGACCATCCGATTCCGGCGAAGGTCGCCTTTGTCGCAAGCCAGGCGCAATTCACGCCCAAAACCGTGGAAACGCAGACCGAGCGCGACAAGCTGATGTTTCGCATCCGGGTGCGGATCGACCAGGAGCGTCTGCTGGCGCACAGCGATGCGATCCGAAGCGGCCTGCCCGGCGTGACCTATGTCCGCTGGGATCCCAAAGTCGCATGGCCGAAGAACCTGGAGAGCGCTCCATGAACGGCAGCGACGATTGGGTCGCGGTCGTTCGGAATCTTTCCCACAGCTATGGCTCCGTTACGGCGCTCGACGGCATATCGATCGACATTCCCGCGGGCCGGCTCGTCGGCCTGATCGGTCCCGACGGCGTAGGAAAATCCTCGTTGCTCGCGATTCTGGCGGGAGCACGGCAAATTCAGCAGGGCGGCGTTCTCGTTCTCGACACCGATATCTCCAGCGCCGCCGCGCGCACCTCGATCTGTCCGCGCATCGCTTATATGCCGCAGGGGCTCGGCAAGAATCTCTATCCCGATCTCAGCGTGAGGGAGAACGTCGAGTTCTTCGCCCGGCTGTTCGGACAAGCACGCGAAGAGCGCGAATGGCGGATCAAGGAGCTGCTGGACGGCACGGGGCTCGCGCCCTTTGCGGACAGGCCAGCCAAGAAACTCTCCGGCGGCATGCGCCAGAAGCTCGGACTCTGCTGCTCGCTTATTCACGATCCCGATCTTCTGATTCTCGACGAGCCCACAACCGGCGTCGATCCATTGTCGCGCCGGCAGTTCTGGGATCTCATCGATCGATTGCGCGCGCGCCGGTCGGCAATGAGCGTGATCGTCGCGACCGCCTATATGGAAGAGGCCGAACGTTTCGACTGGCTGATGGCCATGAATGTGGGAAGGATTCTCGCCACCGGCACCCCCTCCGATCTGAAGCGGCAGACCAATACCGGGTCGATCGAGGATGCCTTCGTCGCCCTGCTTCCGTACCGTCTGCGGTCCGTCGAGAAGATCGTCAAGCAGCCGCTCGATGGCGATGCCGAACCCATCATCGTCGCCAACCGCCTGACCTGCCGGTTCGGCGATTTCACGGCTGTCGACCACGTGAATTTCGCGATCCGCAAGGGCGAGATTTTCGGCTTCGTCGGCTCGAATGGCTCGGGCAAGACGACGACCATGAAGATGCTGACGGGGCTGCTGCCGCCGACCGATGGCGAGGCGCTAGTGTTTGGCCGTGCGCTAGAGGCCAGCGATCTCCTGGCGCGGCGCCGCGTCGGCTACATGTCGCAATCCTTTTCGCTGTATGGCGAGCTCACGGTGCGCCAGAACCTGACCCTGCACGCCCACCTGTTCCATTTGCCCCGCGCATTTGCCGAAAAACGCATCGCCGAGCTGGTCGAGAAGTGCGATCTCGCCGACTATCTCGATAATCTCGCCTCCGCGCTTCCGCTCGGCATCAGGCAGCGGTTGTCGCTTGCGGTTGCGATCGTGCACCAGCCGGACCTGCTGATCCTGGATGAACCCACCTCTGGCGTCGATCCGCTGGCGCGTGACCAGTTCTGGGAGCTTTTGGTCGACCTCTCGCGCCATCACGGCATGACCATATTCGTCTCGACCCATTTCATGAACGAGGCCGCGCGCTGCGACCGCCTGTCGCTCATGCATGAGGGGCGCGTGCTCGCAACCGACACGCCGGAAGGATTGGTCAAGGCCAGGGGAGCGAAAAACCTGGAAGACGCGTTCATCGGCTTCCTCGAGCAGCAGCGGGGGACCACGGTCCCGGCACCGACGCTCAACCAGATGCCCGTCATCGCCTCAGAGCCGGCCGAGGCCGCTGTTCGCCCCGCAACTGCCGGCTATTTCAGCCTGCAGAGAATGTTTGCCTACACCATTCGCGAAGGTCTCGAGCTCGTGCGCGACCCGATCCGGCTGACGTTTGCCCTGTTCGGCACCACGCTTCTGATGATCGTGTTCGGCTTCGGCATCTCGACGGACGTGAACAATCTCACCTTCGCCGTTCTCGACCGTGATCAGACGCCCGAGAGCCGTGCCTATCTGGAGGAACTGAGAGGTTCGCCGTATTTCGTCGAAAAGGCGCCGCTCGCCGACTATGCGGACCTCGACCGGCGTCTGCAGAACGGCGACATCGCGGCATCCATCGAAATCCCGCCGGATTTCGGCGAGGACGTCAAGCGCGGACGGCCCGCCTCCGTGGCGGCCTGGATCGACGGCGCCATGCCGTTTCGCGCGCAGACCATTCGCGGCTACCTCCGGGGCATGCACCAGCTCTATCTGACCGACCCGGCAGTGAAGACGACGCAGGCGACGGCGGCGCCGCCCGCCGACATCGAGACGAGGTTCAAATACAACCAGGATTTCGACAGTATCTACGCGATGGTGCCCTCGACCATCGCGATGATGCTGGCGCTGTTTCCAGCCATCCTGATGGCGCTTGCGGTCGTTCGCGAGAAAGAGCTCGGCTCGATCATCAATCTCTATGTCACGCCGGTGACGCGGCTGGAGTTCCTCATCGGCAAGCAATTGCCCTATGTCCTGGTGGCCCTGGTCAACTTCTTCGTCATGTTCGCGCTGGCGCTCTTCGTCTTCGGGGTGCCGTTGAAGGGCAGTTTCCTCACCCTGCTCGCCGGCACGATCGTCTATGTCTTCACCACGACGGGCTATGGAATGCTGATTTCGACGTTCTGCAGCAGCCAGATCGCAGCCCTGTTCGGGACCGCGATCCTCACCATCGTTCCGGCCCAGCAGTTTTCCGGCATGATGACCCCGGTATCCTCGCTGTCGGGCTCGGCGCAGCTGATCGGCCTCTGCTTCCCGATGAGCTATTTTCGTCCGATCAGCGTCGGCACCTTCACCAAGGGACTGGGCTTTGCCGATCTCGGCACGAGCATCCTGATGCTGTTGGTGTTCGTCCCGGTCCTGACCTGCATCAGCATGCTGCTGCTTCCCAAACAGGAGCGATGAGACCCATGCGCGCCCTCTCCAACATCCTCTGGCTCGGCATCAAGGAACTGCGCAGCTTCTTCAGCGACTGGGTGCTTCTGGGTTTTGTCATCTACTCGTTCTCGCTCGCCGTGATCAGCCAGGCGCAAAGCAACTCGCAGGAGCTGTTCCATGCCTCGATCGCCATCGTCGACGAGGACCACTCCGAGCTGTCGCGGCGCATCTCCCACGCGTTTCTGATGCCGTATTTCAAGCCGCCGGTTGAGATCGCCCAGGCCGACGTCGAGCATCTGATGAACGCCGGCACGTACACCTTCGTCATCGATATTCCGCCAAACTTCCAGCGCGACGTGCTGGCGAAACGCCAGCCCGGATTACAAATCAACGTCGATGCCACCGCCATGGTCCAGGCCGGGCTCGGCTCCGGTTACGCCGACGAGATCATCAATAATGAGATCGCGGAGTTTCTTTCTCGTACCGAAGCCACGCCGCTTTCGCCCGTGAACCTGGCCGTCCGGATCGCGTTCAATCCCAACGTGATGACCGCATGGTTCACCAGCGTCATGGGCGTCATCAGCAGCGTCACCATGCTTGCGATCATCCTCGCGGGTGCTGCGCTGGTGCGCGAGCGGGAGCACGGCACGATGGATCATCTCCTGGTGATGCCGCTCAGCCCCTTCGAGATCGCGATGTCGAAGATCTGGGCCAATGCATTTGTCATTGCGGTGGCGGTCGCTCTCTCGCTCTATCTGGTCGTCCGCACGCTGCTGAAAATCCCGATTGCCGGCTCCATCCCGCTGTTCATGTTCGGCACCCTGCTCTACCTGTTTTTCGCAACCGCCGTCGGACTGTTTCTGGGAACGGTCGCGCGTTCGATGCCCCAGCTCGGCCTGCTCTACATGCTGGTCGCCGTTCCCATGAATATCCTCTCCGGCAACGCAACACCGCTGGAAAGCATGCCGCGCTGGCTTGCGACGATCATGCAGGCCGTCCCCTCGACCCACTTCGTTTCGTTCGCCCAGTCCATCCTGTATCGCGGCGCCGGGCTTGACGTGGTGTGGCCCCAGTTCCTGGCGGTCGCCGGCATAGCAGCCTTGTTCTTGATGCTGTCGCTGGTTCGATTCCGCTCCGCGCTGGCCTCGGCCTCGTCCTAGCAAAATTCCTTGCGATCTGGTGCGGCGGCTTGGCCCCCCGATTTGCGCTCGCCAAATCCGCCGCTATCATTGGCACACCACCGCGAAGGCGCTCGGGCTCACCATTCCCCCCACGCTGCTGGCCCAGGCCGACGAGGTCATCGAGTAGGCAAATGAAGAAAATCAGGGTTGGGCTGGCCGGCTGCGGCTTCGTGTCGGAGCTGCATATGTATGCGTACCGGCGCGTCTATGGCGTCGATGTCGAGGTCAAGGCGGTGGCGGCGCGCGGCGATCATGTCGTCGAATTTGCGAAGAAGCATCAGATTTCGGCCGTCTATCGCAGCTTTGCCGAGCTTGTCGCCGACCGCGAGCTCGATGTCATCGACATCTGCACCCCGCCCAACCTGCACGCGGCGATGATCGTGGACGCCATGGCGAGCGGCAAGCATGTGATCTGCGAAAAGCCTTTCGCCGGTTATTTCGGTCGCGAGGGCGACAAGACGCCGATCGGCAAACATGTGCCGAAGGCATTGATGTATGAACGCGTGCTGGAAGAGATGGACAGGACCGCTGCCGCGATCAAGGCGACCGGAAAACTCTTCATGTATGCCGAGGACTGGGTCTACGCGCCGGCGGTGACCAAGACCGCGGAGATCCTGCGGGCGACAAAGGACAAGATCCTGTTCATGAAGGGCGAAGAAAGCCACTCGGGCTCGCACGCCGCGCATGCGGCGCAATGGGCGATGACCGGCGGCGGCTCGCTGATCCGGATGGGATGCCATCCGCTGTCGGGCGTGCTGTTCCTGAAGCAGGTCGAGGCCAAGGCGCGCGGCGAGAAGATTCATGTCGCCAGCGTCACCGGCGACGTCGGCAATGTCGCCGCCTGCCTGAAGCCGGAAGAGCGCACCTATATCAAGGCCAATCCGGTCGATGTCGAGGATTGGGGCACGCTCACCCTCACCTTCTCCGACGGCACCAAGGCCACGATCTTCTCCGGCGACATGATCATTGGCGGCGTGCGCAATTTGATCGAGACTTATACGAACGGCGGTTCGCTATTCGCCAACATCACACCGAACAATCACATGATGAGCTATCAAACCAGCGAGGAGAAACTCGCCGGCGTCTACATCACCGAAAAGGTCGACCGCAAAACCGGCTGGCAATATGTCTGCCTCGAGGAGGAATGGACCCGCGGCTATTTGCAGGAAATCCAGGATTTCATGGAATGCGCCGCGACCGGCCGGCAGCCGCTGTCCGATCTCGCGCTGGCGTATGAGACGATCAAGGTCAACTACGCCGGCTATTGGGCCGCCGATGAGGGTCGAAGGGTGACGTTGTAGCGTTTGCAGGATGGGTTGAGCGAAGCGAAACCCATCCTACGGATTACGGCGTCAAATTCGTTTCGTCGTCCCGTCACCGACCACCCGAAGATCGATCCTGTCGATCAGATCCGAACGGAGTGCCTCGGCGGCGCTGATGGCGGCCATGGTCTGTCGCAACGTGCTGACGTTCGATCCGAGCGACACGATGCCGCCCAGCACCGCGGCAATCGATCCGATGGCGGCGACCTGATTTGCCCCGAACAGGCCGAGCATCATGACGAGCAGCAAAGCGGCGCCGATGGCGATCGCCGCCTTCGAAACCAGAATGATCTTTCGGCATCGCTCTGCGGCCTCGGCAAGCTCCTCGAGCCGGGCTTCGATCAGTGAAATCTCGTCGGTCGCATTTTCCTCGGCCATCAGATTCGAGTTCCGCAACGGTTATTTCGGAGGCAGCGGCGTCTGGTCGCAAGCGTCAGGGCTTTCCTTCACAACTCTACGGCGTTTCTCAATAAAGGCTTAACCGGTAAAGCAATACAGTCGCCCGATCGCTACCGTCACGAGGCCCCCCATCATGCGACATCTTACCGTCTACAATCGTTTTGCGATGATCATCGCGGTCTTGACCGTTGTTTTCGTCGCCGCGCTAACCGCTCAAGTGATGGTCCTTCGCGACACCGTGATTGAGGAACGTCGGACCAAGGTGTTCGATCTGGTCGAGGCCGCGAAGAAGATCCTGGCGAATTACGATGAAAAAGCCAAAGCCGGCAAGATCTCGGCGGAAGAAGCGCGGCAGCTTGCCTTCGATGCGATCGGCGCCATGCGCTGGGGCAAATCCGCCGACTATCTCGGAGTCTACGGCGCCGGCAGCAGCAATGCCGGCGTGACCTATGTCCACGCCAATCCGAAATACATCAATGTCAATCGCTGGGACTACAAGGACAATCAGGGCCAGCTGCTGATTCAAAGCATCGTCGGCAAGGCCCGCAGCGGCGGCGGTTTCCTCGAATATCAGGTGCCGAAAGCAACGGGAGGTCCCGAGCTGCCAAAGCTCACCTATGCCGGCGGGTATGGTGAAGGCGAAAAGCTGCTCGCAATCCAGGCAGGCGTCTATACCGACGATATCGACGCTGTCGTGTTCGACCGCGCCGTCTGGATCGTCGCGGGCGGTTTGGCCGGATTGCTCATCGCGGGATTGGCCGCACTCATTCTCGGCCGCGGCCTGGTCGGTCCGCTCGGCGCGATATGCGGCGTCATGGACGGTCTGGCGAAGGGTGACCTGAACGTCGAGGTCCCGTTCATCGAGCGTCGCAACGAGATCGGCCATATCTCACGCAGCCTCGCCGTCTTCAAGGATCGGTTGATTGACGCCGAACGTCTCCGCGACGAGCGGGAAGAGGCCGCCGCGCGCGCCGTGGCGGAACGGAAATCGGCCATGAACCGGATCGCGGGCGAGTTCGAGAAAAGTGTCGGCGGAATTGTCGCCGGCGCGGCTTCGGCAGCTACCGAAATGCAGCGCTCGGCGCAATCGCTGTCCGCGATCGCCAAGGAGACGACGCGGCAGAGCACCACCGTCGCCGCAGCCGCGCAACAGACCACGGCGAATGTGCAGACGGTAGCTGCCGCGGCGGAGGAACTTTCGACATCGGGGCAGGAAATCTCCCGTCAGATTGCCCAGTCGGCAACGATGGCGCAAAGCGCCGTGGCCCAGGCCGACCGCACCAATGCGATGGTGGAAGGGTTGCTGCAGGCGACACAGAAGATCGGCGAGGTGATGGGGCTCATTCAGAACATCGCCGCACAGACCAACCTGCTGGCCCTGAACGCAACGATCGAAGCCGCGCGAGCCGGCGAGGCAGGCAAGGGCTTTGCGGTGGTCGCAAGCGAAGTGAAGGCACTGTCGACCCAGACCGCGAAAGCGACGGAGGAGATCGCCGATCAGATCCAGGCGATCCGCGACGCTACCGGGACCACGGCCGGCGCGATCCGCGAGATCGGCGGCACCATCGGCCAGATCAACGAGATCGCCGCCACGATTGCCGCCGCGGTGGAACAACAGGGTGGATCGACCAAGGAAATTGCCCGCAGCGTGCAGCAGGCCGCACAGGGCACGCAGGGGGTCATGCAAAACATCGACGGCGTGACGCAGGCGTCGGGCCAGGTGGGAACTTCCGCCGAACTGGTTCTCCGTTCGGCCGGCGAACTCGCCAACCAATCCGATCGCCTGAAACAGGAGGTCGAGAGTTTTCTCGCGACAGTCCGGGCGGCCTAGCCCTTCACCGCAGCCCGAGGCCTGCCGAGCGGGGTCATTCAAATTGATCCCCCAGCGGACGGCTCCGGCTTGTTCGCTGCGGCGGATTGAAATGAACCCGCGCGTAGTCGACGATAATCGCCCGGCGATTGGCCGACCCAGCGCCGGAAGGCGTGATTGAACGCGCTGACTTCGGAGTAGCCGAGCGAAAAGGCGATTTCCGCCAGCGCCAGAGTCTCGTTTTCCAGGAGATTCAGCGCCAGCGTCTTGCGCACGTCGTTGTGCAGGTCGGAGTAGTTTGCACCGGCATCCTTCAGCCGCCGCTGCAGCGTCCGCACCGACGTGCCGGTCGCCTTGGCGAGGTGCTCGATGCCGCCCTCGCCCTTGACCAGCACGCGGGCGATCTCTCGGCGCAATTGCTCGATCTCGCCGCGCTGTTCCGGCAAAGCGGCGAGCCGAAGATCGCCGTAATGGCGCATCAGGCTCTCGATCATGGCATCGGCCGTCGCCATCGGCCGCTTGAGCAGACTGGCGTCAAACCGGATGCCGGCCCAGGGATGGCCGACCCGGATGTTATCGCCCATGATCTCCGCGCGCGTGCGGCGTTGCGCCGGCGTTTCGCCCGCCAACTGCGGCAGCAGGACCTCCTGCGGGGTCCAGCGCGGATCGCCGAGGCCAACGCGCATGAGGTTGCACGTGAAGGCGATCGCCCAGTCGCCCTTCTGCCGGTACGACATCATCAGCGGATCGATATAGTAGGAGTACACAAGCACGGTGCCGTCGCTGACTTCCACGCCGTGCACGACGGCGTCGACCATGGTCGGCAGATAGCGTCCGATCGCTTCGAAGGCTTCGGCGACCGTGCGCGAGGCCAGCGCAACGTTGCCGACGACGCCGGCGTGCCTCGGCTCGTACTGGGCGCCGAACTTCAAGCCGAATTGCGGATCGGCCAGCAGATCGGCGCAGATCTCCAGGAGCTGCAGATAGCGGATGAGCGGCACGCGCCGATCGGGATCAGTCAGGTCACCGGGCTCGAGACCGGCGCGGCGCAAGGCGTCACCCGCCTCAGTCCCGCGCAGGCGCATATAGGCGTCGAGGCCGTAGACGAGGCTGGCCAGATTGATGGTCGGCGCGGCGAGGCTGGCCGCGGCACGTCTTTCCGTCGTCATTGGCGCGATCTCGCAAGGCTTTGGCGGAGTATATCAAGACTACCTGCCCTTTGCCGACTACCCAAGGGGGTACAGAATACGGCCGCTTCCGGCCGAACTCCCGGTTCTGACCATGGCGGGGGCCGCACTCGGTCAAGCCACCGCATCGACGGTCGCGGTTGCGGTGCCGTCCTGACGACAAATCCCCCCGCCGGCGCGAGCAGCGCCGGTCATCCTCCATGCGATCAAGGATCCAGATCATGTTTTCGACGTCCATCACCCGGACCTTCAAGCTCACAACGCCCATCGTCAATGCGGGCATGGCGATGATCGCGCGTCCTGCTCTCGCGGCCGCGGTCTGCGAAGCCGGCGGGCTCGGCACGATCGGGTCCGACATCAATCCACCCGACGTCCTGCGCGATCTCGTCCGGCAGACGAAGACACTGACAAAGCGGCCTTTCGGCGTCGATCTGATCGGCGACTTCGTCACCGATGAACACGTGTCTGTCCTCATTGACGAACAGGTGGCGCTCGCCATCTTCTTCTGGACGTTACCGACGCCAGGGCATGTCGAACGATTGAAGCAGGCCGGGATCAAGGTCTGGATGCAAATCGGCCGCGTCGCCGAAGCCGATCAGGCGGCCGCACTCGGCGCCGACGCACTCATCGTCCAGGGGGCGGAGGCCGGCGGGCACAATCGGGCCGAAGCCTCGACCATGACGCTCTTTCCGCGAATCCGCAGGCGCTTCCCCGGCCTGCCGTTGCTTGCCGCAGGCGGCATCATCGATGGCGCGACCATGGCCGCGGCGCTCGTTCTTGGAGCCGACGCCGTGTGGTGCGGCAGTCGTTTCCTCGCTGCGCAAGAGGCAGAAGCGCACGATTCCTACAAGGAGCGCGTGCTGTCCGCCGACGTCGGCGATACGGCGATCCTCTCGATCTACGGCCCCGAGTGGCCCGATCAGCCCATGCGGGCGATCGTCAATGACGGTGCACGCGTGGCGCTAGGGCGGGAAGCCGCGGCCATCGAGGATGCGAAAGGCCAGACCATCGGCTCGACCGTCCTCAACGGCCAGACGATCCCGTTGCCGCGCTATAGCGCCATCCTGCCGACGCGCGGTTTCGAGGGCAACATCGAGCAGGCTTGCCTGACTGCCGGACAGAGCGCGGGCAACATCCACGAGATTTTGCCAGCAGGCGAGATCGTCCGGCGCATGACGAGCGAGGCGTGGGCGGCACTCGATGGTCTGGCTGCTAAAAGGCAGGCCGCTTGATGGCGGCGCGTACCGGCGAACAGTTTCTGCGTGGTCTGACGGGCAGGCGCGATCTTTGGGTCGGCGGCGACAAGGTTTCCTCGGTCGTCGACCACCCGGCCCTTTCGGGCGCCGCCCGGGCGCTGGCCGAGGTCTTCGACCTTCAGCACCGGCACGCCGATGCCTGCCTGATGCCTGACTCCGAGACCGGCGAGCCCATCAATATCAGCCACATGATCCCGCGATCGCGGGAAGACCTTCAGTGCCGCCATCGCGGCCTCGAGTGCGTCGCCGAATACTCGGTCGGCCTGATGGGCCGCACGCCCGACTACATGAACGTCACCTTCGCAGGCTTTGCCGGCCGCGCCGACGAATGGGCGATCAACGGCAACGAGCGAGGTGCGGAGAATCTGGTGCGCTACCAGAAGAAGCTTGCCCGCGAGGATCTGTCGCTCACCCATACGATCATTCATTCGAGCATCGACTTGTCCAAGGGCAGGAATCCGATCGGTCTCGATACGGCGCAGCTCCACAAGTTCGATGAGACGGCACACGGCATCCTCGTGCGGGGTTCGCGTGTGCTGGCGACGCTCGCGCCCTTCTCGGACGAGCTCGCCATCTATCCCAGCGGACCCATGCTCGACGCCGCGCCAGAGCACGCGTTGAGCTTCTGCATTCCGATGGATACGCCAGGCCTGAAGTTCATCTGTCGCGACAGCGTGTCGGTGAACACCAATCGTTTCGACCATCCGTTGTCGAGCCGCTTCGACGAGCAGGACGCCTTCGTCATCTTCGACGACGTCGAGGTGCCCAGGGACCGTGTATTCATCGATGCCAATCTCGCCGTCTACAACTCCGTGATGAAGACCACGTGGTGGCCCAACCACATGCAGCAGACCATGATCCGGGCGCAAACCAAGCTCGAATTCGCCTGGGGTCTGGCGAACCGTATGGCCGAGACGATCAACACGACCGGCCAGCCGCAGGTCCAGCAGATGCTGGGCGAGATCGCCATGTTCGCCGAGTTCGCGCGCACGGCGGTGTTCGCCGCCGAGCAGGCGGCGCGCGAATACGGCAACGGCATGTGGGCCTGCGACGTGCGCCCGCTGGCAGCCCTGCGGGCGGCGCTTCCGACCTGGTTTCCCCGTACCAACGAGATCATTCGCCAGCTCGGTTCGCACAATCTGCTGACCACGCCAGCGCAGGCGGCGCTGGCCGACGAAACGCTGCGGCCGCTGCTGGAGAAGTACCTGAAGGGCGTCGGTGCCGACGCCGAGCAGCGCAGCCGGCTCTTCCGCCTGGCCTGGGACTTTACCGCCACTGCGCTCGGCAGCCGCAACGAGCAGTACGAGCGCTTCTATCTCGGCTCGGTCGGCCGCAGCCTGACCATGCTGCAAACCAACGGCGACCGCACTCGCGCCAACCGACTTCTCGATCGGTTTCTCACTGAAGAGCTGGAAACCGGCCCAAGCGCATCCCGGTCGGCTCTCACACGGGCGCCCCCCGTTCCATATGATGCTTGAAGCACGGCCTTGAGATCTGCTAACCCGTCTCTGGTGTCAGTAAAGGGAGAGCCTCCGACGATGCGAGCGATGCGGGTCCGGCATCCGCCTCGCCGCCGCCGGCCGCGGATCGGGCGCAACCGTTGAAGGTCGCCTCCTGCCACCGAGTGTGTTCAAATGAAACTCTCGATGGCTAAAGGAGGTGCCCGTCATGGCGCTGGGACGGATCAGGTTGAGCGTCGCGGACGCCCGCGATCTGGCGGAGGGTGCGCTGCGCGGCATCGGATATGACGACAATGAAGCGCGCATCGTTGCCGATCACGTCGTCGATGCCGCGTTGTGCGGTTATGAATATTCGGGCCTCGCCAAGATCCTCAACCTGCCGGAGAGCCAGCACTTCAAGCTGCCGCGCCGGCCCATGAAAGTGCTGCGCGCGACCGACATCTCCATCGCCTTTGACGGCGGCAACCATGTCGGAATGCTGGCGCTGTTTCATGCGGCGGAGGCGACCATCCGGAAAGCTGCGGCGCATGGAATTGCGCTGGTTTCCGTCACCGACGCCTGGATGAGCGGGCGCAGCGCCTATTATGTCGAGATGATCGCCAAGGCAGGCCTCGTTGCGATCCACACCGCGGCCAGTTCGCGGCTGGTGGCTCCGCCCGGCGGCGCCAGGGCGGTGCTCGGCACCAATCCCATCGCGATCGCGGTTCCGTCGTCGCGCGAGCCGATCGTCCTCGACATCGGGACCTCGGCGTACATGATGACCGACGTGATGCTGCGCGAGCGGCTGGGTGAGTTGCTTCCCGAAGGCGCGGCCATCGGGCCCGACGGCGAGCCGACCAGGGACCCGGCGCTGGCACGCCGCGGCGCATTGCTGCCGTTCGGCGGCTACAAAGGTTTTGGGCTGGCACTGATGGTGCAGGCATTGGGACTGCTCGGCGGATCCGGCGAGGTGCAGGACAGCGAGCCTGGTTACCTGTTCATCGCCTTTCGGCCCGACCTGTTCGGACCGGAGGATGTTTTCAAGGCGCGGGTGACGCAGCTGATCGAAGATATCAAGGCGACGCCGCGCCAACCGGGCATCGAGGAGATCCGTATCCCGTCAGAGCGGGCATTTCGCTCTCGCGAAATTGCGCTTCGCGAGGGCCTGAGCATCGATCGGCTGGTGTACGATTCGCTCGTCGCCCTGCGCGCGCGACCGCGATAGGAAGCGCGGGCACCCTGCGCGGACCGCAGTCAAAGGGAACAATTCAGGCCATTGGATGCTGCCGACTATCTTGCTAGAATGACGGCAATGGTAAGCTGGCCAGAGAGCCGGTTCAATGCCGGGAGGTGACCATGTTCGTAACCAGAGCGCTTGCGCGGTTGACGATCTTCGCCGGCTTGATGGCGCTGCCAAATGCCATCCCCACCCCAGTTTATGCGCAGCAGGCCGTAACGGTCGGCGCCGCCGACATCGGCGGCACCGTCGTCGGAGCATCGGGGCCCGAAGCCGGGGTCTGGGTGATTGCCGAGACCACCGAGCTGCCGACCAAGTTCGCGCGCATCGTCGTTACCGACGATTCCGGCCGCTATCTCATTCCCGATCTGCCGACAGCCGATTACAGCGTCTGGGTGCGCGGCTATGGCCTGGTGGATTCGCCCAAGCTCATCGCTAAGCCGGGCCAGCTGGTCAACCACACCGCGGTGCCGGCGCCGAACGAAGCGGCGGCTGCGCATTATTACCCGGCGATCTACTGGTACGCGATGATGAAAATCCCGCCTGTCGGCGATTTCGGCGGCAAGAGCGACATTCCCGAAAAGCTCACGCAGGCCGACTGGCTGAAGATGATGAAGAACCTGGGCTGCATCGGTTGTCATCAGCTCGGCCAGGAAGCGACCCGCACCATTCCGTCGGCCTTCGGCAAGTTCGATTCCGGCGAAGCGGCCTGGATGCGGCGTGTTCAATCCGGGCAATCCGGCGAGCAGATGACCAACTATCTTGCCGGAATTTTCGGCGGCGTCCCCTTCAAATATCTCGGCGACTGGACCGACCGCGTCGCCAAGGGCGAACTGCCCAGGAGCAAGCCGGCGCGCCCCTCAGGCGTCGAACGCAATATCGTGATCACCTCCTGGGAGTGGTCGACGCCAGACAAATACCTGCACGATCTGATTTCATCAGACCGGCGCAATCCGACGGTCAATGCCTATGGACCGCTCTATGGGTCGCCGGAATATTCGACCGACAACATGCCGATCCTGGATCCGAAGACGAATAAAGTATCGTTCTTCAAGATGCCGGTCGCAGATCCCGAGATGCCGGAATCGCTGGGCCCCGGACACGCCGCCAGCGTGAAGCCGCTCGAGCCGTCGGCCTATTGGGGCGACCGAAAACTCTGGGACACGAGAGCGAACAACCACAACTCCATGTTCGACGAGAAGGGCCGTCTCTGGCTTTCCGCCACCGTGCGCGGCATGGATGATCCGGCGTTCTGCAAGCAAGGTTCCGACCATCCGTCGGCCAGGCTGTTCCCCCTGGAAAAGTCGGCACGCCAGGTGGCGATGCTCGATCCCAAGACGATGAAGTACAGCTTCATCAACACCTGCTTTGCCACCCATCACCTGCAGTTCGGCTACGACGCCAATGACACGCTGTGGCTCAGCGGCACCGGCCAGGTTGCCGGCTGGATCAACACCCGGATGTTCGACGAAACCGGCGATGCGGCGAAGTCGCAAGGCTGGTCGCCGTTCGTGCTCGATACCAACGGCAACGGCAAGCGCGACGACTATGTCGAGCCCAACGCTCCGCTCGATCCGAACAAGGACAAGCGGATCGTCCCGGGTTCGGGACCTTATGCGGTGATGCCGTCACCGGTCGACGGCTCGATCTGGTACACCGTCGGCATCTTCGGCGGCACGCCGGGGTTTTTGCGATTCGACCCGGTGACCGGACTGTCGGAAGTGTACAATGTGCCAGCACCCGCGTTCGGAATCCGCGGCGGGGATATCGACGGCAACGGCGTGGTCTGGGCGTCGTTGTCGAGCGGTCACCTCGGCAGCTTTGACCGCCGCAAGTGCAAGGGCCCGCTCAACGGGCCGAACGCCACCGGCAATCATTGCCCGGAGGGCTGGACGATCTACCAGTATCCCGGCCCCGGTTTCGAAGACCTCGGCGAGAACAGCGCCGAGTCGAGCTATTACACCTGGGTCGACCAGCACAACACGTCCGGACTTGGCGAGAACATCCCGATTTCCACCGCCAATCTCGGTGACGGCTTCGTGGCGTTGAAGGACGGCAAGATGATCACGATCCGGATTCCCTATCCGCTCAGCTTCTATGCCAAGGGCCTCGATGGGCGTATCGACGATCCGAACGCCGGCTGGAAAGGCCGCGGGCTGTGGAGCACGAACGGCGACCGCACGCCGTGGCTCAAGGAAGGCGGCAAGGGCTCAATGCCGCGCGCCGTTCACATCCAGTTTCGGCCTGATCCGCTGGCGAACTGAGGTTCGCTGAGACAATTTGAGGACGCAGCCCTCAGACTCCACGCTCAACGATGACCATTGTGGCCTGCTCGTATGAGGCGCCCCGGCATCGCGCCGGTGTGCTCGCCTCGCTCGAAGATCGGAATGCCCGCCGCAATCGTCGCTTCATATCCCTCGACCCGTTGCACGAAACGCCGGCCGCCGGCCGGCATGTCGTGCACGAGTTCCGGCTTGTGCAGCCGCAGACGGTCAAAGTCGATGAGGTTCACGTCGGCGCGCAAGCCCGGCACCAGTCGGCCGCGATCCGACATGCCGAAGAAGTCGGCGGTTTCGGATGTTTGCCGCTTGACCAGATGCTCCAGCGGCAGCCGTGGTCCGCGGCTGCGGTCGCGCCCCCAATGCGCCAGCATGTAACTCGGCAGGCCTGAATCGACGATCGAGGTGCAGTGCGCGCCGCCATCGCTCAAGCCGAGCAGGCAGGCCGGGTCGTTGAGCATTTCGTGGATCGGTTCGTGGTCGCCCGTCACGTAATTCACCACCGGGAAGAACAGGTATTGATTCTGTTCGACAATGTAGTCGTACGCAATTTCATCGGGCGTATGGTTCGTGCGCGCCGCGATCGCCGCAACGCTCTTTTCCGGACCCGGCTCGTAGTCCGGCGGGTCGTCCATGGTGAAGAACTTGTCCCAGCGGCTGGTGACGAGTTGGCGGAACTGGGAGAGTTTTGCCACTTCCGTTTCGGACGGCTTCTCGGCGAGGATTTTGCGCCGCAGTTCGGGATCGAGCAGCCGCTTACGCTGCTCCGGGATGGGAAGGCTTTCCAGCGCCTTGTAGGTCGGCCGCACCGTGAACGGATTGAGTGCGGTGCCAATCCCCATCATCACGCCGATCGGACGGCCGGCGATCTGCGCCGTGAGCGGCAACCCGTCCGCGCGCGCCGCGTGCACCGCCTTCATCAGACGGCGCCAGCGCTCCGGATCCTCAAATCGGTCGGTCAGCAGGAACCAGACCGGACGGCCGGTTTCCCTTGCCTGCTTTCGCATCCAGCGCAGCTCATAGTCCTCGTCGTCGAAGTCGCTGTTCATGCCGAACGTGCCGGCGCCGACCTCGCTCAGAGCGGAGCCGATCCCGAGCAGCTCCAGATCATCCGCATCACGCGAAGGCACGAGCTCACCATCAGGCGTCTTGTGCGAATCCGTCCGCGAGGTGGTGAAACCGAACGCGCCGGCCCGCAGCGCCTCGACGGTGATTTGCTTCATCTGCGCAATGTCGTCCGCCGTCGCTTTTTCCCGTCGGATGGCGCGATCGCCCATCACATAGACGCGCATCGGCAAATGCGCGGCCTGCGCCGCGATATCGATGACGCGCTCGCGGCGCTCCAGCGCATCCATGAAATCGGGAAAGGTCTCCCACTCCCAGGTCAATCCCGCGGCCAGCACGGGGTTCGGAATTTCCTCCACCCCTTCCATCAGATCCATCAAGGCCTGGCGGTGATGCTTTTTCACCGGCGCGAAACCCACGCCGCAATTTCCGAAAAGGACGGTGGTCACGCCATGCCAGCAGGAGGGCGCAAGCAGCGGATCCCACATCGCCTGACCGTCGTAATGCGTGTGCACGTCGACCCAGCCGGGCGTCACCATCAGCCCCGCGGCATCGATATCGCGCCGGGCCGGTCCCTGCTTGCCGCCGACGGCGGTGATCCGGCCGTCTGCGATGGCAACGTCGCCGTTAAAGGCAGCCTTGCCGGTGCCGTCGATGATCGTGCCGCCACGAATAACGATGTCGTGCATGCCAGCCTCCCGAACGGGGTCGCGCCCCTTGCAGCGACACTAGGCCAATTTCGGCAACACGAGAATGTCGGAGATGGATCAATCGCGTCGATTTTTGCATGTCCGCGATGTCCGGTTAGGGGCCATCCCGAAAATGCCGCACCGCGCCACGCGGACCGACGCTGCAGCTCACCGCATCGTCGCAAGCTGTACGGCGAGCGCACAGGCCCGGTCGTATTCGTCGAGATTGATCCACTCGTCGATCGTGTGCACTTCGTTCTGTCCCGCACCGAAGGTCACGGTCGGGACACCATGGCGGACCATCCAGTTCGCGTCGAGCCCGCCATTCGCGGCACGGATGCTCGCCGTTCCGCCAATGCCGGACACCGCCGCGACCGCGCGCTTGACGACGGGAAGGCTCTCCTTCATGCGGAACGGATAGTAGTCGGTCTCGGCCTTGAACTTGACGCGGCCTGTCTTGCCATCGCTGTTCTTGACGCGTTTTGCGGCTTTCTCGAACGCCATCTTGTAGGCCCTCGTGATCTCCTTGAAGAACTTGCTATCGTGGCTGCGGCTTTCGCCCCGCACGTGCACATAATCGGTGACGACATTGGTGGCGTCGCCGGCCGGCCGGCCCTCGCCGCCGGTGACGGGACCCACATTGCTCGTGCCCTGCCGCTTGCCTTTCACCACCTTGCCGAACCAGCCGCCGGCCTTCACGTCGGCGAGCGCCAGCGCAAGGATCATGGTCGAGCTGATCCCCCGCTCCGGCGCGCCGCCGGCATGCGAGGCGCGGCCGAAAATCTCGACCTGCCAGCGATCCGCGCCAACCGCGCCGATGGTGACGTTGGAGGCAGAACTGCCGTCGTAGTTGAAGGCCATGACCGGCGAGCCGAGTTCGGCGGTCTTGACGTGGCGCGCGCCCCATAATCCGCTCTCCTCCCGCACGCAGAACAGAAGCGTAATCGGCGGATGGTCCAGCTTCTGCTTCACAAGCTCGGCCCCCAGCGTGACGAGAACCCCGCAGCCGGCGCGATTGTCACCGCCGAGCGCGGTCTTCGCTTGATTGACGATCTTCCGCCCCGAAAGCTTCGGCTTCGCGCCGGCGCAAAGCGGCACGGTATCCATGTGGGTCATGAACATGATCCGCGGCTGGTTGTGCATCGTACCGCGGCCGGGCAAATCGACGATGAGGTTGCCGGTCTCCGTCGGCACGGGAATGCGTGTGTTCGCGTCATCGAGATGGATCGCGTCATCAGGCATGCCGCTTTCCCTCAGGGCCGCGGCGAGCTCGCGTCCGATCGCCGCCTCCTTTCCGGTCACGCCCTCGACAGCGAGGAAACGCATGAGGCGATCAGCGGCGGCTTGAGTGTCAACAGACATGGCGGGTCCCTTTGATGAGCGAAGCTTGCCGCTCCCGTGATGCGCAGGATGGGTTGAGCGAAGCGAAACCCATCCTACAAGATTACGGCTTCACTTCCACTGGCTTGGAAGCTTGTGGCGTCCGCTTCATCTTGATCCCCTGCAGCGCGCCGACGACGCCTTGCGGCATGAAGATGATGCAGAGCACGAGCAGGATGCCGTAGATGGTGTTGGCGGCGCCGATGAAGTCGGTGCCGAACCACACCCGCAGGCCTTCGGTGAGCGCAAGCGTCAGCAGCGCGCCGACGCTTGGGCCGAACATCGAATAGACCCCGCCCGCGATCGCCGCGAACACGATCTGCAGGGACACCGTGATGCCCGAGACGGTCTCGGGATTGAGATACATCACATATTGGCCGTAGATCGCGCCGCCCAGCGCGGTCAGCGCCGCGCTGATCATGGTGACGCGCATCTTCTGGAGCATCACGTCGATGCCGACGGCGGCGGCGGCGTCCTCGTCCTCGCCGATCGCCTCCAGCGCCCCGCGGCTGATGCTGTGGTCGATGCGCTGCCAGACCCAGAGCCCGGCCAGCCAGAGCAGCACGGCGATGCCGTAGAAATAGCCCTTCTCGGGGAATTGCAGCGCATACCAGGAGTGGCCGACCGTCTTTTGCGTAAAGCCGAGCGAGCCGCCGGTGATCTCGCGCGCGGCGACCAGCGACAGCAGCACGACCTGGCTCAAGGCAAGCGTGACCAGCGCGAAATAATGCCCGACCACCCTTCGCGCGAAACAGGGATAGCCGACGATCACGGCAAGCAGCACGGCTGCCGCGACGGCAAGCGGGATGCCGAGCCAGGGCGTGAGCCCCCAATAGGTCCACATCAGCGCCGGGATATAGGCGCCCAGCCCCATGAAGGCGCCGTGGCCGAAGGAGACGAAGCCGAAGCGGCCCATCAGCGACCACGCGGTGTAGATGAAGGCCCAGATCAGGATCTGGATCAGGAGATGCAGGACATAGGTCGAGGTGAGAAAAGGCAGCGCGACCAGGATCGCGATGCCGACGACAAAGAGTGCGCGGTTCGCGTTCATGGCGTGAACAACCCCCGCGGCCGGATGAACATCAGCACGATGAAGAAGACGAAGGCGAACACGTAGGAAAGCTCGGTCGACCAATAATAGCCGCCGATCGAAATGATCATGCTGATGATGAAGGCGGCGAAGAAGCCACCGAGCATGTTGCCCAATCCACCCAGCACGCAAATCATGAAGATGACGGGACCGAAGGTGTTGCCGATGAAGGGGTGGACGTCATATTGCAGCGCCAGCAAGCAGGCGGCGAGGCCGGCCAGCGCGCCGCCGATCGCGGAGACCACGAGATAGACGCGGCGCTGGTCAACGCCCATGAGTCCCACGATCTCGCGGTCCTGCGCGATGGCGCGGATCGCGGTGCCGACATAGGTCTTCTTCAGGAAGAAATAGAGCACGACCGCGCCGACCAGCGCCACGCCAAAGGCGATCAGCCGGGCGAAGCTGATATACATGGTGGCGACTTCAAGCACCGGTAGCCGCACGCCGATGTTGCGGAAATCAGTTCCGAACAACAGCGTCGCAAAGCTCTGCAGGAAGAACAGCAGGCCGCCGGTGGCGAGCAGCTGGTTGAGCGGCGGCGAATCCAGCACCGGCGCGATGATCAGTTTGTGCACGATCATGCCGACGCAGGCGGAGCCGATGATCGCGATCAGGCAGGCCAGCGGCAGCGGCAAATGATACTGGGCATAGAGGAAGTAGACGCCGTACATGCCGCACATCACGACATCGGCGTAGGAAATCCAGACCACGTCGACCACGCCGAAGATCAGGTTCAGCCCGAGCGCGAGCAGCGCCAGCACGCCGCCGAGCAGGATGCCGTTGATGATGGCTTCGAGGAGATAGATGTCCATTCTCACAGACCCAGATAGGATTCGCGGATGAAGCTGTTGCCCTTCAGCTCGGCCGCGGTGCCGGACAATCTGATGGCGCCAACTTCGAGCAGATAGGCGCGGTCGACGACTTCGAGCACCTGCTGCACGTTCTGCTCGACGATCAGCACGGTCAGCCCCTCGGCGCGGATCTTGCCGACGAGGTCGAACACCTGCTGCACCACCAGCGGCGCGAGCCCGGCGGACGGCTCGTCCATCAGCAGCACCTTCGGCTTCGACATCAGCGCGCGGCCGATGGCGCACATCTGCTGCTCGCCGCCAGACATGGTGCCGGCCGCCTGCGTGCGGCGGTCCTTCAGTTTCGGAAACAGGCTGTAGACCCAGTCGAGTTGCTCGGCGAAACGCGCGCGCGCCGCGGGGATGAAGGCGCCGACGCGCAGATTTTCCTCGACCGAAAGCCGCGGAAACAGCCGGCGGTTCTCCGGCACGTGTGCAATGCCGCGCTCGATGATGTGATGCGCCGGCAGGCCGCCGATCGCCTGCCCTTCGAAGGTCATGCTGCCTTCGTTGAGAGGAAGCATGCCGGAGATCACCCGCATCAAGGTGGTCTTGCCGGCGCCGTTCGGCCCGATGACGCCGACCGCCTCGCCGCGCGAAATTTCGAGCGATACGCCGAACAGCGCCTGGAACGATCCGTAGCCGGCGGAGACGGAGGCGAGCGAGAGCATGGCTTAAGCCTGTGTCTTGCCGAGATAGACTTCGGTCACGCGCGGATCGCTAGCGGCCTCCGCCGGCTTGCCCTCAAAAATCTTCTCGCCGTGATCGAGCACGATGACGCGGTCGACGACGCGCATCAAGACGCCCATGATGTGCTCGACCCAGACGATGGTGACGCCGATGCGGCTTCGGATGTCGCCCAGGAGATCGGCGGCGCGCTCCATCTCCGATCGGTCGAGCCCGCCCAGGCTTTCGTCGGCGAGCAGCAGCCGTGGCCTCGTCCCAAGCGCCCGCGCCAGTTCCAGTTTCTTCAGCGCGGCGGCGCCCAATCCATTGGTGGTCGTGGACGGATCGGTCGGCAGGCCGACCAGGCCGAGCGCTTCGGCCGCGCGGTCGCGCGCCTCGCTGCGTGAAATCTTGCCGGCCTCGCCGTAATAGGCGGCGAGCGTGACATTCTCGAGCAGCGACAATTTGCGGAACGGCCGCGGAATCTGGAAGGTGCGCCCTACCCCCTGATGGCAGATCGCATGCGCGGGCAGACCCGCGATCTCCTTGCCGTCGAGCCGGATCGAGCCCGAGCTTGGCCGCAACGTGCCCGCGATCAGATTGAAGGTCGTGCTCTTGCCCGAGCCGTTCGGCCCGATCAGGCCGAGGATTTCGCCCGCGCGCACTTCAAAGGACACCTGGTTGACGGCCAGGAATCCTCCAAAGCGCTTGCTGAGGCCTTCGACAGCGAGCATCGATTTATGAAGCGTAAATCGACGATTTCGGCAGCGGGAAGACCGGGTCTTGCGTGCGGATATTGCTCGGCCACACCACCGTGATGCGCTCGCCGGCATTCTGCATCACCACCGGCGTGGAGCGCTCGTTCTGGCCGGACATCGGCGTATCCGGCGGGAAGAATTTCACGCCATAACCCTGAATGGTGCCGCCCGGGGGAATGTCGACATCGAGCGCCGCCTTGCGCACCGCCTCGGGATCGAAGCCGCCATATTTGTCCTTGGCGACCGGCAACACATTGTTGAGCAGCACCCAGGTCTGGTTAAAACCCATCGAGCAATGCGGTGGCACTTCGGTGGCACCGGTCTTGGCCTTGAAGCGCTCGACCATGGTCTTGATGAGGTCGCCCAGGCCCGGCGCGAGCTTGGCGGGATCGAGCAGTTGCGCCGGCACCGGATCGATGTTGCAGAAATTGTCGATGTCGCCGCCGAAGGTCGCGCGCAGCTTGTCGAGCTGGCTGTAGCCGGCGCCGGCGCCGAACAGCATCTTGAAGCGAAGCCCGTTCTCCCGCGCCTGGCGCAGGAACAGGGTGATGTCGGGGTTGTAGCCGGCATGCGAGATAACGTCAGCGCCGGAGCGCTTGATCTTGGTGACGAGCGCCGAGAGGTCGGGCGCGGCCGCCGAATAGCCCTCCTTCAGCACGATCTGGACTCCGAGCTGCTTGGAGAAGGCTTCGTCCGCCGCAGCGACACCGACGCCATAAGGGCCGTCCTCGTGGATCAGCGCCACCTTGACGTCCATCGGCTCCATGCCGAGCTTGGCCTTGGCGTGTTCGCCGAGGAAGCCGGCAAAAGCCTGGCCGTATTGATCCGAATGGATCTGCGCGCGGAAGACGTAATGCAGGTTCTTGTCCTTGAACACCGCGGTCGAAACCGCCGTCGTGATCCAGAGGATTTTCTTCTGCTGCTCCATCTTGGCCGCGAGCGGCACCGCATGCGCGCTTGCGAACACGCCGTCGATGATGTCGACCTTCTCCTGGCTGATCAGCCGCTCGACCTCATTGATCGCGACATCGGCCTTACTCTGCGAGTCCGCCTTGACCGGCACGACCTTGTATTTGCCGCCGACGCCGCCCTTCTCGTTGACGAGATCGATCGCGATGTCGGTACCGACCGAAGAGGCCACCGAGCCGCCCGCCGCGAACGGACCGGACAGGTCGTAGATGGTGCCGATGCGGATGGTCTCTCCTTGCGCTTGCGCGCGCGTCCAATCGAGGCTCATTACGGCTGCAGTAGCCGCGGTCCCCTTCAGCAGCGTCCTGCGTGAAGTCGGCATGGCGTTCTCCCTCCGAGACTGAAAGTCGTCTTTTGCGACTGTTTTCTTGATATTTTTGGGAAGTATCGAGAGGCGGCTCGCGAAAGTCAACACACGCCGCGCCGCCCTGCCTGCTACTATTGCACGAGGGGTCTGTTTTGTTCGTCGCCCGGCCGACGAACTTGCGGCATCAGGCCGCGCTTATGTTTTGTGCAGCGGGTCGTCTTCGCTGCCGTCAGTCGAACCAACCGTTGAGCATCAGGGTCAACACCGGAGCTGCGTCACGCATCATCCGTCGATGATTGACGAATGCAGTGCACTCTATCAGGGCCTGGTACTGCTCCGGGCAGCGCCGCTGAAAATCCGGGGCATCGTCGATGCGAAGCGTCAGCAACTCACCTTCCCGGACCGATATTAGAGTCATGCCGCTCGACGGATCGTCGACGTAAGTCATGCAGTCGATCCACGCGTCCATATTGCGACCGTAATACCCGGGAAAGCCGAGCGTCGACTCGAAGACCAAATGGAAGCCGTGCCAGTCCGTGATCTCGTTGACGGGGATGGTGACGACGGTCGTATTCATGCGCAAACGAAAGGGCGCAGAGCCGAGGCCCCGCGCCTTTCTCCCTTCTCACACCGCGCCGGCCTTCTGCGCGTATTCCCAGGAAGCCTTGGCCAGCGGCACGGTGCGCTTGGCGGACTCCATGGCCCTCGCATTCGCAGCGGTGCCGTCGCGAATGCGGCCCGCGATGCCTTGCGTGATGCCGGCAAGGCGAAACAGGTTGTAGGAGAAGTACCAGTTGAGATCGGGCACCGCGGTGCCGGCGACCTTGCAATAGATCTGCGCGGCCTCTTCCATAGTCGGGATATTGAGCGACTTGAGGTCGGCGCCGGCCAGCCCCGGCATGGTCCATTGCATCAGGAGATAAGTGAAGTCGGCCATGGGATCGCCGAGCGTCGACAGCTCCCAGTCCAGCACTGCCTTCACCCGCGGCTCTGTCGGGTGGAAGATCATGTTGTCGAGGCGGTAGTCGCCATGGACGATGGAGACGCGCTTCTGCTCGGGCAGCGTCTTCGGCAGCCACACGATCAGCTTTTCCACCTCGGGAATGTGCTGGGTCTCGGAAGCGCGATACTGCTTGGTCCAGCGATCGACCTGGCGCGCGAAATAATTTCCGGGGCGGCCGAAATCGGACAGCCCGATCTTGTCGGGCTCATAATTGTGCAGATGCGCCAGCGTCTCGATCTTGCTGGTGAAGATTTTCCGCCGGTCTTCGCCCGTCTCGGTCGGCAGCGCGGGATCCCAGAACACCCGGCCCTCCTCCATCGACATGATGTAGAAGGCGGCGCCGATGACGTTGTCATCGGTGCAGAGCGCGTAGGCGCGCGCCACCGGAAAGCCCTGCTTCGAAAGCGCGGCAATGACGCGGAACTCGCGGTCGACCGCATGCGCCGACGGCAACAGCTTACCGAACGGCTTGCGCCGCATCACATAGGAACGGCCGGGCGTGTCGAGCCGGTAGGTCGGATTGGACTGGCCACCCTTGAACTGCAGGACAATCAGCGGTCCCTGATAGCCTTCAACGTTCTGGACCATCCAGCGGTCGAGGCTGATCTCATCGATCCGATGCCGTTCCTCGACCGGCTTGGTGCCGGAAAATTCCTCGTCTTTCCTGACGCCGTCGGCCACCTTGGCGCTCTCCCTTGTTCTTATTCCGTCGTTCCCGTCATTCCGGGGCGATGCAAAGCATCGAACCCGGAACCTCGAGATTCCGGGTCTGGTCCTTCGGACCATCCCGGAATGACGGCGTGAGAGCGACGCGTGTACGTACGCTCCCCTTAATGCTTCGTCGGAGAGTTTGCATACTTCCGAAGTTCAAGTCTGGCAATGGCGCGGTTATGGACCTCATCGGGTCCGTCCGCCAGACGCATGGTGCGCATCGAGGCGTAGTCCTTAGCCAGCCCTGCATCCTCGGTGACGCCGGCGCCGCCAAAGGCCTGGATCGCCTGGTCGATGATCTTGAGCGCCATGTTCGGCGCCGCGACCTTGATCATGGCGATCTCGAGCTGCGCGGTCTTGTTGCCGACCTTGTCCATCATGTCAGCGGCCTTGAGACAAAGCAGCCGGTTCATCTCGATATCGGTGCGGGCTTCCGCGATGCGCTGCTCCCAGATCGAATATTCGATGATCTTCTTGCCGAAGGCGGTGCGCGACATCAGCCGCTTCACCATCTTCTCCAGCGCCTCCTCGGCCTTGCCGATGGTGCGCATGCAGTGATGGATGCGGCCCGGACCGAGGCGGCCCTGCGCGATCTCGAAGCCGCGGCCCTCGCCGAGCAGGATGTTTTCCTTGGGCACGCGGACGTTTTCCAGCAGCACCTGGGCGTGGCCGTGCGGCGCATCGTCGTAGCCGAACACCGGCAGCATCTTTTCGACCTTGATGCCTGGGGTGTCGAGCGGAATCAGGATCTGCGACTGCTGCTGGTGGCGCGCCGCGTTCGGATCCGTCTTGCCCATCAGGATCGCGATCTTGCAGCGGGGATCGCCGACGCCGGACGACCACCATTTGCGGCCGTTGATGACGTAGTGATCGCCGTCCTTCTCGATGCGGGTTTCGATGTTGGTCGCGTCGGAGGAGGCCACGGCCGGCTCGGTCATCAGGAAGGCGGAGCGGATCTCGCCCTCCATCAGCGGCTTCAGCCATTTGCGCTTTTGCTCTTTCGAGGCGTAGCGCATAAACACTTCCATATTGCCGGTATCGGGCGCCGAGCAATTGAACACCTCGGAGGCCCAGCTGATGTGGCCCATCTCTTCGGCGAGCGGCGCGTATTCGAGGTTGCTCAATCCCGCGCCGCGGAATTCGTCGTCCTCATGCGCGTTCGGCGGCATGAACATGTTCCAGAGGCCTTCGGCCTTCGCCTTCTTCTTCAGGTCTTCCAGAACCGGGATCACCTTCCAGCGCGGACCTTCGGCGTCCTGCTGCTTGTAGATCGGCACCGCGGGGCGGACGTGCTGGGTCATGAAGGCCTGCACCCGGCCGAGCCATTCCTTCTGCCTGTCCGACATCGTGAAATCCATGGGACGCTCCTCACCTGCTCTTTTAGAAATCGTTGGGCCGCACTCTCTCCCTGCCTTTCGCGCGCCGCAAGGGTTTTGAACCGCGGGCGCACGATGACGGAAGCGTGACGGGCCGAAAAACGGTCGCGCAAATTATCGCGCATTGACATTTCCGGCCTTTAAAACGATAGTTTCATACAAATGTTTGAAATGCAACCGCTCTGGTACAGGTGACCCATGCCGAGCGATCAGACCAGAACCGCTATCCTCGCCGCCGCCGAGCGGCTCTATGCCGATCGCGGCTTTGGCGATGTGACGCTGCGCGACATCGTCGCGGCGGCCAACGTCAACCTCGCCGCGGTGAATTACCATTTCGGCTCCAAGGACGAGCTGATCGCCGAGCTGTTCGTCACCCGCAGCCTCGCGCTGAACAAGGAAAGGTTGCGGGAATTGCGCGAGGCGGAAGAAGCCGGAGGCGGCCGCGCCGATGTTTCTGAGGTGCTGCGCGCGCTTGTCGGCCCCACGCTGCGCGGCTGCCTCGGTCCTGCCAACCAGACCTCGACCCCGGCGCGCTTCATGATCCGCGTCAACATCGAGTCCGTGCCGGCGATCCGCCGCATCCGCAACCGCGAGATCGATCATTTGCGCAAATTCGTCACCGCGATGCGCCGCTCCCTGCCCGACCGCAGCGAAGTCGAGCTCTATTGGGGCCTGCACTTCGCGCTCGCCATGGCGCAGCAGACCGTGCGCGACAGCGAGCGTCTGGCGAAACTGTCCGAGGGCAAGTGCGACGTCGATGACGTTGAAGGCGTCATCCAACGCGTGGTGGATGTGGCGGTGATGGGGCTGGTGGGGAGTGGCGCGAGAGAAAAGACAGCACATCGTACCGCCGCACTGGGCGTGAAATAGCCCTTCAACGTCGAAACTTCCGGAATTGGTCGTGGCGTCCTGGGCTTGCCGAAGCTAAACTGCAGCCGCCGGTGGCACAGGAGCGCGGTCGATGGGGCAACGTTTCGAGGAAGTGGTCACGACGCACGAACGTCTGCGCGAGTTGAACAAGCATCCCAGCCATCTCGTCAATCACAAGGAAATCAATCACCTCGACGACATCTGTCGGCGATTCATCGCGGCATCCCCTTTTGTGATCATTTCCTCGCGGGGCGCAGATGGAAAGCTGGATATGTCGCCGAAAGGCGACCCCGCCGGGTTTGTCGCAGTTCTCGATGAAAAGACGCTGGCGATCCCCGATCGCCTTGGCAACAACCGGCTCGATACGTTTGAAAACCTGCTGGCCTGCCCCGAGATCGGATTGATCTTCATCATTCCAGGAAACGGCGATACCTTGCGGGTCAGCGGCAAGGGACAGGTTGTCCGGGACAGCGCCCTTCAGGAACGCCTCACGGTGAAGGGCAAGACGCCAAACCTCGTCCTTGTCGTCACTGTCGAGGAGGCGTTTATGCACTGCCCGAAATGCATGATCCGATCGGGTCTGTGGAAACCGGATCAATGGCCTGACAGGTCGGGCGTGCCGACGCTGGCGGAAGCCATGATCGCTCACGGCGCCCTGTCGGAATCGATGGCGGAGATCGAAACCGTCATCGACAACAGCAACACCAAGCGACTCTATTAGAGGCGGCGGTCTATGCCAGCCCCAACGTCACCCGCGCCTCTTTCGCGCTTGCGATATCGGCGCCCAGCATCCGCAGGATACCGACAGCATGCGTGACCAGCTCGGCGTTGGTCTTCGCCAGCACGCCCTTGGACATATAGAGGTTGTCCTCCATCCCCACCCGCACGTGGCCGCCGAGCAGCCAGGCCTGCGCCACCATCGGAAACTCGGCGCGGCCGAGGCCGAAGCCGGACCAGATCGCGCCCGGCGGCAGCAGGCCCCGCGCATACATCATGGTCTCGGGCGACGGGTTGAAGCCGTATTTGACGCCGAGCACGAGCGAGAACAGGCCGGGTCCTTCGAGTGAGCCGTCGGCGAACATGTCGCGCGCGAGATGGCAGTCGCCGCTGTCGAACAGCTCGATCTCCGGCAGCACGCGCGCGGCGCGCATGCGCTCCGCCATCTTGCGCACATTGCGCGGCGTGTTGATCACGACCTCGCCGCCCGAGTTCATGGTGTTGAGATCGAGCGTGCAGATGTCCGGGCGCAACAGCTCGACATGCTCGACGCGCTTTTCCGGCGGCATCAGCGTGGTGCCGGGGCCGGCGATCTTCGGATCGTGCTCCGAGGGAACAAAACGTCCGCCAGGACCGGTGGTGAGGTTGATGATGAGGTCGCGGTTTTTGGCGCGGATGCGGTCCATCACGTCGCGATAGAGATCGATCTCCATCGACGGCCGACCGGTCAAGGGATCGCGGACATGGATATGCGCGACGCCTGCCCCCGCTTCGGCTGCCTCCAGCGCACTGTCGGCGATCTGCTGCGGCGTGATCGGCAGATAGGGCGACTGCTCCGGCTTGGTGATGTTGCCCGTGATCGCGCAGGTGAGGAAGGTCTTTGCCATCTCAGATCACGCCCTGCTTCTTCAGGCCGTCCAGCTTGGCGTCATCATAGCCGAGCTTGGAGGAGAGAATCTCGCTTGTATGTTCGCCGAGCTTCGGCGGGTGACGATATTCCTTCACCGGCGTGCCGGAGAAAGTCAGCGCGTTGCGGATCAAGGACAGCGAAGGCTCGAAGGGGTGATTGACCTTCACCTCCATGCCGCGGGCCTTGACGTGCGGATCGGCGAACACCTGCGCGAAATCGTTGATGGGACCGGAGGGGACGCCGGCCTTTTCCAGTTCGTCCAGCCAATAGGCAACCGGTTTCTTCAGGAACAGGCCGGCGAAGATCGCCATGATCTCCTTGCCGTGCTTGACGCGGTCGTTGTTCTTGATGAACTTCGGATCGGTCGCGAGCTCCGGCGCACCGAGCACCTGACAGGTACGCGCGAACTGCGCGTCGTTGCCGACCACCACCATCAATTCGCCGTCGGTACAGCGGAACACGCCGGCCGGCATGCCGCCATTGCCCCAGGTGCCGCGCCGCGGCGGGATCTTGCCGTTGACGAGATAGATCTGGAGCCAATGCGACAGCGAGGCGATCACGGTGTCGAACAGGCAGACGTCGAGATGTTGCCCCTCGCCGCCATTGGCGTCGCGGTGATAGAGCGCGGAGAGAATTGCGATGGAGGTGTTCATGCCGGTCATGTAGTCGACGATGGAAGGACCGACCTTCATCGGGCCCTCGCCGGGTTCGCCGTCGATATGGCCGGTGACACTCATCAGCCCACCCATCGCCTGCAAGATCGCGTCATAGCCGGCGCGCGGCGCATAGGGCCCGGTCTGGCCAAAGCCGGTCACCGAGCAATAGATGATGCCTGGATTGATCTTCTTGATCGCCTCATAGTCGAGGCCGTAGCGCTTGAGATCGCCGACCTTGTAGTTCTCCATGAAGACGTCGCAGTCCTTCGCGAGATCGCGGATCATCTGCTGGCCTTCCGGCGAGGCAATATTGATGGTGACCGAACGCTTGTTGCGGTTGGCACAGAGGTAGAACGAGTTGTTGTTGTTCTCCTTGCCCTCGGGATCGACAAGGTAAGGCGGGCCGAAGGCGCGGGCGTCGTCGCCGGTGCCGGGCCGCTCGATCTTGATCACGTCGGCACCGAGATCGCCCAGCATCTGCGCCGACAGCGGTCCCGCCAGCACGCGGGTGAGGTCAAGAATCTTGATGCCTGAGAGCGGCAGGGCCGACATAAGGTTTCCTCCGGAATTGGGTTGGGTCGCGCGGCCAGGGCCGGCGCGGAACCGACCCAGCGGATACACTATTTTTGCCCGGAGAGCATTGCGTTCAGGGCATGCCGGTATCCATCTGCGGCTTGAATCGAAGCCGCGGCTCCTCCGGAAAACCACTTAGGGAGCCTTCCGTAAGCAACGAACCGCAATTTCGCACCGCGGCGGTCGGGTTTAAAAAAAACGGGCGACTTTCGGAGGCTTCGATGAATCACTCGATTTACAGTGCCGATCGTACAACCCATCTCAAGATCGTGGCCATGGCTTTGCTCGTGGCAATTGCAGTGACCGGTTTCGCGGTCTCTTCCCATGTCAGTTCGGATGCCGGAACTCTCGTCGTCGTCAAAGCCGGGAAGCCGGTTATGGTGACGAGTCTGGGCACGCCACTCGCCCGCTGAGGGGCCGGGCGGCCTGGCCGAAAGAAATTGCACGCCGGCAAAAATTGCACGGGGCAAACCTTTCCGCTGAGCGCGACTTCATCGCGCACCGCTTCGAGAAATTCGGCCCTTTTGCATCAGCGTGATTATGGCACATCAGTTGCTTTCATCTCGGCGCTGATCCGCAGAGTGCCAAGATGCAAATCCCCTCCTCCACCTCCATTTTCGGTTCGACCGCGACCAGGGCGGCATCGAATACGAGCGCGGCCAATGCCGCGAGCAGCACAAGCACGACAACCCCCACGACGGGCAAGCTCAAGTCCAAGGGCGACGACGTGGTCCAGGAATTCCTCGACTACGCCAAGATGGACCCGATGGCGCGGCCAACATCCTCAAGAGCATGGGGCTGACCGAGGACGACCTGAAGAACATGTCGCCCGAGCAGCAGAAGGCGGTCGAGCAGAAGATCGAGCAGACCATCCAGCAGCAGCTGCAGAAGAATGCCGGCAAGACCGGCCAGGTCGTGAACATCTCAGCGTGAACCGGCGCCTACCAGTTTTCGGCGAACGGCCTGATCTCCGCGAGGAACGACCACGCCGAGCGCGGCTGGTGCGCGAGGTGCCAGGCTTCGTCGGCGATCGCGGCCGGCTGGATGAAGAAGTCGTCGGGCTTGCCCTTGAAGCGCTCGCGGGTCCAGGCGAGATCGATCACGGCGTCGATCACGATATAGGCGACATGGATGCCCTTCGGGCCCATCTCGCGCGCGATAAATTCGGCGAGGATGCGTTGCGCCGCCTTGGTCGGCGCAAAGCCCGCGAAGCTCGCCTTTCCGCGCAGCGCCGAAGTGTTGCCGGTGCAGATCAGCGCGCCGCCCTCTGCCGTCATCTTCGGCGCGGCCCAGCGCGCCAGATGCAAGAGCGCCATCACATTGACCTGGAAATTCCGCTCGAGGATGTCGGGCGAAATATCAAGGAACGAGCCGAAGGCGCCGCCAACGGCGTTGTGGATCACGACCCTGGGGACGCCGGCCTTCTGCTCGATGCCATCGAGCGCCGCGAGCAGGCTCGCGCTGTCGGAGACATCGCACGGCACCGCAAAACTGTCGGGCAGCGCCTTCGCCAGTTCGCCGAGCCGCTCGGCATTGCGCGCGAGCATCGCGACGCGATAGCCGCCGTCGTGGAAACGCCGGGCCATGGCGGCGCCGGTGCCGGGGCCTACGCCCGTGATGATCGCCAGCGGCTTCATGATCGGCGTTCCTTTCCCTATTGAATGATGCGTGTCATTTGAATTGGGCCGGAGGCGCGTCAAAGTCAATGCAACCGGCGCCGCACCGCCTTCACACCATCGCGATGCAGTCGATCTCGATCGTTTTAGAACAATCGCCCGCCGTTCGGCACCGCAAGGTCCGGCTTGAACAGCACGACATTGCCGTGCGCGTCAGGGAAGCCGAGCGTCAGCACCTCCGACATGAACTTGCCGATCTGCCGCGGCGGGAAGTTGACGACGGCCGCGACCTGCCGGCCGATCAGGGTTTCGGCCTGGTAATGCTCCGTGATCTGCGCGCTGGAGCGCTTGATACCGACGCCGGACCCGAAATCGATGGTGAGCTTCAGCGCCGGTTTGCGGGCTTCCGGAAACGGATCGACCGCAACGATGGTGCCGACACGAATGTCGACGGCGAGGAACTGATCGAAACTGATCTGCGGCGCGGGCGGCGTGGCGGGATCGTGAGACAGGTGCATGAAGGCCTCATCCATTGCTCGCGCTGGACAGGCGGATATCAAGCCAGCCCAGCTCATTGACCGTCAACCGGTCGCCGGCATTGATCACGACCGTGGTGGTCTCGGCTTCGATGATGGCCGGCCCCGTGATGGCGTGGGCAGGTCGGAGATCATCGAGCGCGTAGACTGGGACTTCGAGCCATTTGCCAAAGAAGGCGTTGCGCTTTCCGCGCGGCTTGCAGGGTGCGGTCGATGCGACCGCCCTCGCCCCGCCCTCGCCGGCTGCGACCTTCCCGATTGCGGCGACGCGGGCGTTGACGAACACGACCTCCTGGTCGCGCGAGGCATAGGTGTAGAGCTCTTCATGCCTGATGTGGAAGCGGTCCTCAATTTCTGCGATCAGCGCGGGCGAGTTGAGATCGATGCCGTCGAGCGGCACGTCGATCTCAAAAATCTGCTCGCCGTAGCGCATCTCGGCGGAACGCTCGACCGCGATCGGTCCGTCGAACCAGCCGCGCAGCCGCTCGACCGCGCGCTGCTCCAATTCGGCAAAGATCTCGCGCACTTCCGTGGCGGTCGAGCGCGCGCCGGTCTCGAAATGGGTGCGGCTGACCTCGTAACGGAGGTCGCTGGTGAGCATGCCCCAGGCCGACAGCACGGAGGCCGTGGTCGGCACGATGATGCGCGTGAGCTCCAGCTCGCGCGCGACTTCGGCCGCATGCAGCCCCGCCGCCCCGCCGAAACTGAGCAGCGCGAAGCGCCGAGGATCGACGCCGCGGCGCAAGGTCATCAGGCGGATGCCGTCGGCCATTTTGAGATTGACCAGGCGGAAGATGCCGGCGGCCGCCTCGTCACGCGTGATGTTCAAGGATGCGGCGAGCCGGTCGATGGCGGCTTCTGCCGCTTTGGTGTCGAGCGGCCGCTTGCCGCCCATGAAGGCCAGGGGATCGAGATAGCCGAGGAGAACATTAGCGTCGGTCACCGTCGCGGCCGTGCCGCCCTGGCCGTAGCAAGCCGGCCCCGGCACGGCGCCGGCGCTTTGCGGGCCGACATGGAAGATGCCGCCGGTATCGACCGAGGCGATCGAGCCGCCGCCGGCTGCGATGCTGGATATGTCGAGGCTGCGCAGCGCGATGCGTTCTCCGGCAAGGCCGCCGTCCGCCGAGAGCGTGGCGCTACCGTCCGCGATCAGGGAAATATCGGTCGAGGTGCCGCCCATGTCGAAGGCGACGAGATCGGGGATGACGAGCATCGCCGCGCAACGGCGGCAGCCGGACATGCCGCCTGCGGGACCCGACAGCACGGTGGCGGCAGCCAACCGCGCGGCCTCCTCCACCGGCGCCATGCCGCCGTGGGAAAGGATGATGAAGAGCGAGCCTTTGAAGCCAGCCTCTACAAGCCGCTGCTCCAGCCGTTCGAGATAATGCCGGACGATGGGGCGGACATAGGCGTTCACGACCGTGGTCGAGACGCGTTCATATTCCTTGATCTGCGGCAGCACGTCGCTCGAGCGCGAGATGCTGACATCAGGCAGCTCGCGCGCAAGGCGCTCGCTTGCCGCGATCTCGTGGGCGGGATTGCGATAGGCGTGCAGGAAGCAGATCGCGACCGAGGTCGCGCCGGATTGCCGGATCGCGGCGACGGCCTTGCCAAGCGAGGCCTCGTCCAGCCGCGTCGACACCTCGCCGCCGGGCTTCAACCGCTCGCGCACGCCAAAGCGCAGCTCGCGCGGCACCAGCGGCTCCGGCGGCGGCGAGCGCAAATCGTAGCGGTTGCCCTTCAGGCCCTCGCGCATCTCAAGGACGTCGCGATGGCCTTCGGTGGTAAGCAGCGCGACTTTCGCGCCCTTGCGCTCCAGCAGCGCGTTGGTGGCAACCGTGGTGCCATGCACCAGCCGTTGTGTCTGCGCCAGCATGTCGGTACGGGAGAGATTGAGCCGGCGCGCGAGCTCATCCAGCCCGGCCATCACGCCGATCGATTGATCTTGCGGGGTCGACAGCGATTTCGCGAACACCGTGCGTCCCGAAGCGTCGATAGCGACGAGATCGGTAAAAGTGCCGCCGACGTCTATTCCGATCGTCAGCATCTGCTATTTCGCTTTCGCCGCGGAGGTGACGAGGCCCTGCAGGCGATCGCGCTCGCGCGCAGCGGCGCTGCGTTTTTCGGGCGGGCCCCAGCCGCCCCCGCCGGCGGAGCGGATTTCGAGGCAATCCCCGGGCCGGATTTCGATGCCGGTTTCCTTGGTGTGGAGCTCGCGCGGCGGCCTTCCCTGCGACAGCAGGCGATAGCGATGCGGCGCGGATTCCTTGCCGCCGAGCATGCCGGCCGAGCCGTACCTGATGCCATCGCCTGCGGTGTTAGCGAGCGCGGGCTTCTCGGTCTCGATCACTAGGTCGAGCGCGACACCAAGGCCGCCGCGATGCTGGCCGTCGCCGCCGGAATCGGCGAGGAACTCGTGATGGCGGAAATGCAGGGGGAAACGCGCTTCCGCAACTTCGATGCTGCCGAATTTCAGGCCGCCGACGGTGTGCCACTCGCCGATGGACGACCAGCCATCACCGCCGGGCGAGGCGCCGCCGCCAGGGCGCGCGTGGAACATGTGCCAGATGAAGCCGTGCCCGGTGCGCGGATTTTCGCCCTGGATCGCGATGCGGAAGCGCCGGCCCCAGCCGGCCATGACGCGATCGGGACAGGAGCCGGCGAGCGCCTTGACGATCGCCTCGACGATCTCGTCGGAGGGATGGCTGGTGCACATCGTCACCGGCTTGCCGGGATCGGCCCAGACGATGGTGCCCTGCTTTGCCACCACTTTCAGCAGACGCAGCACGCCGGAGTTCTTCGGTATATCCGGATCGATCAGATAGGCCAGCGCCATGGTGACCGCTGCATGCATGTTGGCATGCGAGGAGTTCATGAAGCTCGTCACCTGCGGAGCTGACTTCGGACAGATCGACCTCGATGTCGCTGCCGCGTTTGGTGACCTTGGCGGCGATGCGGATGTCGTTGTTGCCGCGGCCGTCGTCGTCGAGGAACGCCTCGCCATGGAAGACGCCGTCCTTCCAGGTCGAAACCACCGCGCGCGCCTGCGCCTCGGCGGCATCGAGCACCGCCTCGATCGCGGCCTCGACCACCGGCCCGCTCATCTCGGTGAACAGCTTTTGCATGCGCCGCTCGCCAAGATGGGCCGCGCCGATCATGGCGGCGAGATCGCCGCGGAAATCATGGGGATTGCGGACATTGAGCGCGATCATGTCGAGGATATCGTCGCGCAGCCGCCCCTTCTCGTAAAGTTTTATGGGCGGAATGCGCAGACCTTCCTGCCAGATCTCGGTCGCATCAGGATTGTAGGCGCCATGCGTGGCACCTCCGATGTCGCTCTGGTGCGCGCGCACCACCGTCCAGAACAGCCGCCGCGAGCCGTCGAACACCGGCACAAAGGCGGTCACGTCGGGCAGATGGCTGCCGCCATGATAGGGATCGTTCATCAGGATCACGTCGCCCGGCGAAACGTCCTTGAAGCGCTCCTCCACCGCCAGCGTGGCCCAGGGCAGCGCGCCGACATGGACCGGGATGTGGTCGGCCTGCGCGATCAGCCGCGCCTGCACGTCGCAGATCGCCAGCGAAAAGTCGCGGCTGGAGTTGAGAATTTGCGAATAGGAGGTGCGCAGCATGGCCTCGCCCATCTCGGCCACGATCGAGCTCAGCCGATGCTGGACGACGGAACGCGTGATGGGGTCAACTGCAGGAATCGAGTCCACTTCAGCCCTTCTTCTTGGCAGTCTTCGTCGCTGGTTCTTTGGCCGGCTTCTCCTTCGGCTTCGCCGGCACGTATTCCTCGGCGGCGCGCTTCATCGAACGCACATAGGAGTCGGCGGTATTCTCGGCGTTGATCTGCAGCCGCCGCGCCGCTGCGGCGGCGTGCAGCAGCGTACTTTTGGCAAGATGCCGGTAGCGATCCTTGGCGTCCTTGTCCTTCGCCTTGCCGGCCATCGCCATCAGCCGGCCCTGCCGCTTCCTGGCGGCGGCGGTCAGCGTCCTGATCTGTTGTTTCGCCATCGACCGAATGACAGTGTCGAGGTCCGCTTCGGCCATGTGTACTTCCCGCTATGTGACAGAAGCAGGCTTGATACACTGGCTCCGCGTTTCGATCAAATTGCCTCAGGGCGAAATGATGAGCGGAAAGCCCCGTCAGGGCTTCCAGCTTCGCCGCAGGCCCGCGACATAGGTGTCGCGCACCGCGTCGAGATCGATGCTGTCAGCCGCGACGAGCCATTGCAACATGATCCCGCGCATCGCGCCGGATATGGCAACGGCTTCCGCGACCGGGTCGATGTCGGCGCGGATGTCGCCCTTCCGCTGCGCGGCGCGGATTTGGGCCGCGATACGGTCGATCCATTCCTGATTGAGACGCGCGACAACCTCGCCGATCGAAGGCCAGCGCAGGCCTGCATCCATCACCTCGTAGAACGCGCGCAGCTTCTTCGGCCAGCCGCGGCTGTCGTCGAGATAGAAGGCGATGGTCGCCAGCAGCAAATCAACCCCGTCGGCCGCGGGCAGCTTCTGCTCGCTCAGCCGCTTGCGATAGTTCTTCACCGCATGCTCGGCGACGGCCGCCAGCAGGGCTTCGCGGTTCTCGAAATAATGCGCCGGCAGCGCGCGGCTATAGCCGGCCTCTTCGCCGGCTTCCGCAAGCGTCAGCTGGTCGACGCCGCGCCGCGCCACGATCTCGAACGCGGCCTGCACGATCTTGCTTTCGGCCTCACGCCGCCGTTCGGCGTGCGTTCGCCCGGCCTCGGCGGTCTTGCGCAGCGGCGCAGGCACGGCCTACTCCGCGGCCTGCTGCAGAACCGGCTCGGCGCGCTGCAGTGGCGGCAGCACGATCGGCTTCGGGCCGGAGAAATCCAGCGTGCCGTCCTCGACCGCGCCGCGCAGCAAGGTCTTGCGGTCCCAGAAATAGTTGGATTCGGTGACCCACGGAAACTCCGCACCCTGCCGCGGCATCTTGCCGGCAGCGCGCAGGATGTAACCCGAGATGAATGGCATCCGGCGCGGCGGTTTGGCGAACACCGCGTTGTCCGCGCGCGGCGTGACCTGCTTCACGCCAAAGTCGTCCATATGCTGCAACAGACGACAGGCGTAGTCCGCGACCAGATCGACCTTCAAGGTCCAGGACGCGTTGAAGTACCCGGTGAAATAGATCAGGTTCGGGACGTTCGAATACATCAGGCCTTTATAGGTAATCAGCTTGCCCGGCTCGATCGGCTGGCCGTCGATCACGTACTTCATGCCGCCAAGCGCCTGCAGCACGAGGCCGGTGGCGGTGATGATGATGTCGGCGTCGAGATGCTCGCCGCCCTTGAGCTGGATGCCGGTCGCATCGAAGCGCTCGATCTGGTCGGTGACCATCCTCACCTTGCCGGCGCGGATGGCGTTGAACATGTCGCCGTCGGGCACGCGGCAGATGCGCTGCTGCCCCGGCCAGTAGTCCGGCGTGAAATGCTTGATGTCGCAGTCCGGGCCGATCTGCGCTTTCGCCAGATCGATCAGCATCTGCTTGGCCCGCTTGGGGTCCTTTGCAAACCGCTTCGCCCGCAGGCGTCCGGTGATGATGGTCCGCCAGCGCGTCGCCTGGTAGGCGAGCTTGGCGGGGAGGAAATATTTCAGGAAGGTGTTGAAGGCGTCCTCGGACGGCCGGCTCACGACATAGGTCGGCGAACGCTGCAGCTGAGTGACCTCGGCAGCCTTCTCCGCCAGCGCCGGCGCCAGCGTCACCGCGGTTGCGCCGGAGCCGACGATGACGACGCGCTTGCCGGCATAATCAAGGTCTTCGGGCCAGAACTGCGGATGGACCAACTTGCCCTTGTAGTCGTTATAGCCCGGCCATTCCGGCAGATAGCCCTCGTTGTGATTGTAGTAGCCGGCGCATGAGAAGATGAAGGAGGCTTGGAGCTGGATGCGGCGGCCATCGGCCTGCTCGACCTCCAGCGTCCACAGCGATGGCTCCGACGACCAGGAGGCGCTGATGATCTTGTGCTGGTAGCGGATGTGGCTGATGAGATCGTTCTCCGCCGCCGTCTCCTCGATATATTGGATGATCGCGCCGGCTTCGCTGATCGCCTTCGGATGCTTCCACGGCTTGAACGCATAGCCCATGGTGTGCATGTCGCTGTCGGAGCGGATGCCGGGATAGCGGAACAGGTCCCAGGTGCCGCCCATGCGCGGCTTGAACTCCAGGATCACGAAGGATTTGCCCGGCAGCCGCGTTTTCAGGTAGCGCGCCGCGCCGATCCCCGACAGGCCCGCGCCCACGATAATCACGTCAAAACGCTCGATCGACATGCGCCACCGCCGTTTGAAGGGCCAATATATTTGCTTGTCGACAAACAAACATATTGGCCGCTTTTTGTCAACGGCCGGCGCCTCGCCAAGTCAGGCGAGGGCTCGCGCCGCCCCAAGCTGCGGACGCAGCAGCAGATAGAACGCGGCGGCATGCGTGATCATCAGAAGCGGGACATAGATGATCGGGATCGCGTAAGTGGCGCCCAACTCCCCGGCCACCGCAGGCAGGTTGGCCTGGACGGCGTGGTAATAGTCGATGAGGATGTCCCCTGCCCCCACCACGTTGAAGCAGAAGACGAATAGCCAGAACAGCGGACGGATCCTGACCGTCGCAAGCGCGAGCAAGGTCAGCACACCGGTGGCGAAGTCGCCATAGGCGGCGAACGACGCGAAATCGGCCGGCAGCCTGGGGCCAATGACGCCGGGAAGGAGGAAGACGAGCCCGAAGAAGCGGAAGCTGTGCAGGGTCGCGATGGCACGCTGGCTTCGAGGGCGTCCATCGCCTTGGGCCGGGGCCAGATGTAGACGCCGAAGCAGAGCAGCCAGGCGACATAGCCAAGCGTGAGATGGATGCGAAAGACGGTTTCCGGCGACATGCGACGCCCTGTCAGCTGTTGATTGACGCGGCCTCGAACACCGCGGTCAGGATGCCGATGCGGTCTTCCATGATATTGCGTCCATTGCCGGAGAGCTGCGCGAAATCCGGCCCCATCACCACGCCGAGATTGGGCGACGGCGGCGGCCCCGACGCGCGCAGCTGCGCGAACCACGCCTTTGCCGTCTCGGAATCGTCCTGCGCGACCAGCGTGCGGAAACCGGCGCCTTCGACCGCCGCGCGCGTCGCGTCGGCCGTCAGCAGAAAGCTCGTTGCCGGCGTCCGCGCCCATGGCACGGGATAATGCGGCTCGCCTTGCTTCGATACAACATCATAGGTCGCAAACCGCCCGCCCGGCTTCAGCACGCGGCGGATCTCGCGGTAGAGCCGCGTGCGGTCGGCGATGTTCATCGCCACATGCTGCAGGAGGACAGCATCGAAACAGCCAGCATAGACGGAGAAGTCGGGCACCGTCGCCGGTCTCGAAGGCCACCTGCCCGCTTTGCCCGGTGCGCGCAGTCAGATAGCGCGCGGCGTCGACGAAGGGCTCGCTGAGGTCGACACCGGTGACCCGGCAGCCACAGGTCGCCGCCAGCAAGCGCGCGGGCCCGCCGACACCCGAGCCGATATCCAGCACCGCCATGTCGGCGGTGATCCCGGCGAGTTTCGCGAGCTCCGTGGTCGCCACGATCCCCCTGGTGTGAAACTGGTCGAGACCGGCGAGTTGCTTGGGCACAAGCCGCTGGTCTTCCGGCCCGAACACCGCAAGTGCCGTCTTCAGCCGCTCGGTCAGCCCGGTCGCGCGATAATGGTCGCGCACGCCCTCCAGCACGTCGGTCATGTCAAAACTCCCTCGGATCATTTGCAACCTCGATGTAGGGGCGCTTCCCGCCAGCGACTATCCGCGATAATGTCGATGGGCTATAAAGCAGATCTTCACAGTCCGGCATCGCACTCGACGGGAGGACTTGAGCGCGTCCTTCCATGGATTATTGACCGGCCACCGCCCCCGCATTCGGCCGCCCCGCCGAGGCTTCCGCATAGACGCCAGTCGCCGGCCCATTTCCCGTCGCGCAGGATCTCCTCGCCGGTATGGACAGTGAATTCGACGAGCACTGTCTTTTTTGGAACGTCAAGCACCTCGCTGCAGATGTCGAAGATGCGCCGGCCGAGCTCAAGGCGCTGATCGAGGGACCGGCCGCGGACGAATCTCCACCAGGACCATCGTCGATAAATTCCAGACCGTCCTCGCCGAGGTGGAACAGGTTGTCCTCGCCGAGCTCGGCGATCCCGACATTGGGCCGCCACAACTGCGTCTGCATGACGTCCGCGTAGAGATGACACAGGCGGCTCGCCAGTTCCCGCTTCGTCCCTGATGGATAGGTTTTTGCGAGATCGAGATGGAGATACGGCATCGTCGGCTCCTCCGTGAATGTCGCTTTGCGTCGAGCCCCTAGAAGGGTCTCGAACGCGCCTTAAATCTCGATATTATTAGATGACGTACATCATTGCATAGCCAATTCAGGACCCCGCCGCCAACTTTAAAGCTCTGCAGGCACCGCTGCCGCGTTCAGCACGCACGAGTCCGTGAATTGAGCGTGAACGCTGGCATCACGCGGAGACAAGCAAAATCGTCAACGCAGGGTTTCGCGCAGGCAGCTTGGTTCCGAACTCTCCTTCACTAGTTGAGGGAGACCTGCTTCTCGATGAAAAGGCTTAACCGATGTCCGCTTTCGCCAGCACGCTACATCAGTCCGCGATGCGCTACCGCGGAAGTTTTCTGGGCGATTCTCGCGTCGGCATGGGTAGGTGTTTTACTGGCCGGCGCAGTTTGCACGTTGGCGACGGCTGGGCTTCGGATCGACTTCGCTCCAGCTATGGCCTTTTTGGCCGCCAACGAACTCGAAGCCGTCTCATTCGTTGAAGACGGAACAAATGCAGCGTCCGTGCCGCCGGCGCGCAATGACAAGCAGGCCGCTCGGTTGTTCGGTATGGAAACCGA
>CAWDJS010000013.1:0-464811 GCA_963802585.1 uncultured Alphaproteobacteria bacterium
TGTTCATAGCGGGCTGCTGCTGTGTCCGCCCTTGGCGCGCGTACGCATATCGCGGATTGATGCCGCAACCGGCGTTTGTGCCGGATGCTGTAGCCCTGCATTGGGCAAAAGTTCTGAACTGGCAATTGCCGGGATAGCCCCAACCGGCCCCTTGCAGGCAATAGCGCGCCGCCGAGGCGGGCGACGTTGATGCGGTCAGGGTGAGAGCGGAAGCAACTGCGAGAGCTGTAATGAGGAGAATGCATCAGCATGGGGCATCCTTTCGTGCTGTTCGTCGCCCACCCGCGCTGACCCTCAGCTCTCGACCAACTGGCGAGCTTTGACCTGGATCAAAGGACGGACAAAATTCCCCTCCACATCGCGACATCTCGTCGACCGCGTCGCGCCCTCTCGCGTCTGCTCGTCACACGGCACGCTACTACGCGACGTTCCGAACCCGTGCCGCTGACTTCGTCACGGTAGAAGCCTTGTCCACCCGCCACCCGCGGCGTTGAAATGTTGCCGAACCTGCATAGCGCAAAGTTTGATACCGGCAGTAAGTCACTTCTCGCGGCAGCCTGTCAGTAGATCAAGCTGCTAGGTGCCGACACAACGAATGGAACCTGCCAGGGAGGAAATGAAAATGTCAAAAATTGCCTTGTTTTTGGTTTGTGGTGTCTTCGCTTCTTCTTTACCGTCCGGCGCAGACCATTTGCCGATTGACCTGGCTCCGAGCCAAGTGAGGGTACCTGAAGTCCTGCAGGTGAGAGGCTTTTGTGGCCTTGGTTTTTGGTGATCTTTACGGCCGTTGCTTGCCCAATGGGGTATATGTCGCGCCGGCTCCCGTCGTGGTCGCACCTCCGGCCGCAGTTGCAGCGCCCGTGTGCCCGTACGGCTACGGCTGGGCTCCACGGTATCAACGTTGCGTGCCCCTCTGATGCCTGAATGGACTGGCGCGCGCCGAGCCCGATGGGGCCGGCGCGCTGATTGATGCTTTCCCGCCGAATCAGACGGACGCCCCCCGCTTTTATTTTTGCCGGAAAATCCCGCCGAAAATCCCCGCTGGCCCGTGCGCGAAAACGGCCGTCCGGCCGCCCCGCGAGGCGTTGGCCCGCTTCACATAAGGCGGCGATCACCGCGATGGCGGTCAGCAGCGGGATCGGCGACAGGTCGACGACTGTCAAAATCCAAATTTCGTGCTTGGTCGGGTTGTCCATCGGAATCGTCCCCCTTTGGAGTCGGGGAATCGCTCCCCAGTGGCAGAAGGGGCGGCATGATCCGGATCGATGCCGCCGCTCGACTGCTGCCCAAGGGAATTCACGCCGTAAGTTGCTCAACCCGTTTTCTGGGCTGGACGCTTGGCGGCTGGGTCGCGGCGCCGATTTGCGGTCGGCCACCGCGATCCTCATTACCAGCCGCCACGCCGCCGCTGGACCATGGCCGGAGGATAGGTCGGCGGACGGGAGAAGCAACGTCGCCATCACCGCGAGCCGTCTGCTATTCCTCGCCTTCGGCCTCGATCCGCTCAAGCACCAAGTCGGCAGTGTGCCACGGTTGCCGGTCGCGGTGATACCGATCAATCGAGTTGCTGTATTCTCCAAGATGACGGGGCGAGGCAGCTTCAAGAAACTGCGACGCATCCTGCCAACGGTCTGGGTTCGACCACTTCATGCGTTTGAGGTAGGCGCGCCGGACGCGAGCCGCGCTGATCTTATCGACGATGTTTTGCACAAAACGGCCAGACTACCGCCCCCTCGACGATGATGATCGGAGAAGTCGCGAGCCCGGCCTGCATCGCCGCTGCGAGCAGAACGGGCTTCACGCCATCGATATAGCCCTCATCGTTGCTCGCGTTGTGAATGAAGTGATCGACATGGACGTTTGCCGACTGCCGGTCGCCCAAGATGATCGGCTCTTTGGTCAGGCAAGATTTCCCCGACCCCATCGCGCCTTCGAGGACGATAAGACGGGCACCGGCTGCGCTTTCGCTCGCGACCCAGCCCTCGAAGATTGAACGAATGTCAGCCGACGAACATCGGATAGCTCGGCTCATGCCAGCGCCCACCTACTTTATTTGGCTTCCAGTCGCGTGCGAGTTTCTGTGCGTCGGTTATCTGCGCTGGGGTCATCTTCTTCGCTAACTCGTCGCGGTATTCGACGAAGTTGGCGCGGTCCTTTGCAGGTGCTCCGGTAGAAGCCAAGTTGAAACACATGTGCGCTTTGGCATAGTCCTGGGGAACGCCTACTCCATCACGATACATAAATGCGAGATTGCTTTGCGCCCACACATGTCCCTGATTGGCGGCGAGTTGAAGCCACTTTGCAGCTTCCGCGTAGTCTTGCGGAACGCCGTCACCTCGTCGGTAGAGAAAGCCAAGTTGAAACTGAGCGCCCGGATAACCCATTTCAGCCATCGCCCGGAACAGTCTCACCCCCGTTGGATAGTCATCTCGCTTCATCGACGCAAATGAGCCGTCCCAAATGTCCTTCGGACCTTCGGCTACTGCTGGCGCAGCTACGCCCAACGCCAGAACGATTACCGCGATTGCCTTGAAGCTCATTTTCGGGTTGCCCCCGTTCGGTCGGGTCGCCACGACCCCGATCACCGCCCCCGCCGCCACCATCGCACAAAACTTGGCTGGTATGTAGAACCGTCCTTATCAAGTGGCGGTCACGGCGAGGGCCATCGTGATCATGCTGCCGCCGCACGATCCTCTTTGTCGGCCCCCCGCATACCGATCCTAGAGCGCATCATCCGGCAGCGGCCGTTGCAGCGCCTTGGCCTCTTCCCACGGCGCCCGCATCCAAACGTCGCGTTCCTCGTCCGTCGTCAGGATCACCGGCATCGCCTTGGGATGGATCGGCTCGACGATCGCATTCGGCGCCGTCGTCAAGAAGCCGTGCGACCCGACGCGGGCCGGGGACCGGCTTTTCGACTTGGTGCCGCGATCGCCGTTGAATTCGCGTCCAGATGCCGGCGAACGCGAACAGTGGCCGGTCCTCATTGAGCGCGGACCAGACAACGTCTTTCGTTTTCGTCTCCGGGTTCGGCTCCGGCGCGTACTCGGCGAAGCTGTTGGCCGGGACGAGACGGCGATTCTCGGGCTTCAGTCATCCTCGCCAGTGCGGTGACGACGTGTTACGGATGTTGGTGACGGCGGGCCGCCAGTTCGCGGCGGTGGAGGCATTCCCCATCGCATCGTGATTAGCTCGCGGCCGGTGTCGGTGTTGCGCACCACCGGGGCGGGATAATCGGAAACACACCCGGCATCGGTGCAAGGTTGCCGACGTAGCGGTTGGTGACGCGGAACAGCGCGATGATCGCGGCTTGGTTCGTGGTGATGCTATAAGAGGTTGCACATTCGGATGGTGTTTTTTCCGGCACCTTGATGCTGACTTTGGCCTGAACCTCATGTCGGCTGTCGTGCATCAATAGAGAAAGAGTGCGATCCAGATCATTTTTTCTTGGGCGCTCGAACCAGCTGGCTCATCGTCCTAATATCGCGGGCTGTATGGGGCTGCTATTGAAGCGCAGGCCGATGAACCGTGCAAGGTTTCCATCAGGAAGTTGCTCGTTGCTGACTGCGTTGCTTCTTGAGGGAATTTTTCCGTGCGGTATCGGCTTTTGCTGCGCGGCATGAAAGGCCGGTCGCTTCGTGGCGACTTGGAGCTCTTGGTCGGTGCAGTCGTCATCGGTGACGCAATGTTAGGTCCGCCGTCAGCCGGTTGCGTCTCCATGGGTTCGGTACGTTTCCTCCGCCATCAGTGTCCTCCATCTGATGACAAAGGCGGCACGGAAATTATTCCGGACCGCCTTCGGTGGGCCTGTCCTTGCCTTCTCAAGAATTATTATCGCCTAATAGCGCCGCCTCATCCGTCCGCTAGTGGCGCTCAGCGACAAGTCTATCGACTTGCTCTTTCAACTCTGTCTCCATCTCGGAAATAATGTCCTGCAGTAGGGGCGAGCCGCGAGAGGGTCTGTCGTTTCTTGCTCCATCATCTGAAGGCGCATGACGTCAGCCTCTTGTTCTTGGATTTGATCTTCAAACGGCGGTGGAGAGGGAGCAGATAACTAAGTCGGTCTGCTATTTCAGCGCGAATTGCCTCGTTATGGTTTTGATCGAGTGTGAACAGAGTTCCTCATGAGCCTTTGCCTCCTGCGTCGTTTCCTCCCCCTTCGGTTTCACGACCTTCCTGGTCCTTGGCACATCTATGACGCCGGGACCCTGAAAGTTGTCCGGCAGAAACTTGAAAGAGCTAAATCTCGGGGGAACCTGCCCTATGTTTGCTTTTTTCAGCTGGGCAGAACCATGAGTGATCTCAGCAATTGACGCGCTGAAGATTGAAGGCTTCTCAGATCGAACAACCCGGAAAAACGCCGAGGCAAATATGTTGATAGGGTGCCGTCGCGCGGCCCCCCACATTTCTATGCCCGTCAAAAGGACCCCAGGTGCCGTCCGGAATGTGGTTGGAATTCGGTGTGACGCATTCCCGGGTAACATGAAGGTATCGTTTCAGGCGGCGAGGTCAATCGGCTGATCAATGGGTTTTGTGGCGAGGGTCTGCCAGCCATCGACCTTGCGCATGTTGATCTGTCCCGAAGCCAGCAGCGCCCAGAACAACATCGCGGCCGTGTCGGCCGACGGCAGCACGGTCTGGGTTTTGATCCGGCGTTTGAACTCTTCGTGCAACCGCTCGATTGCATTGGTTGTGCGGACGCTGCGCCATTGGCTTGGTGGCAGGCGCACGAAGGTGAACAAGCGGTCTCCTGCTTCCTCCAGGCTGTCGGCAACGGCGCGATGCTTGAGCCGCCATTTGCGGATGAAGGCCTTGCGGCGAGGCGCGATCTCCTCCGATGTCGTCGCATAGATCATGTCGTTGTAGTCCGCGGTGATCTCCTCGTGCAGGCGCTCCGGGGCGTGCGCGAGCAGGTTTCTGTGCTTGTGAACGGTGCAGCGTTGCACCGGTACGCCGTCCCAGATCGCGGCGATCGCCTTGTCGAGCCCCGGCGCGCCATCGACGATGAGAACTCCGGACGCTTCAGCCCGCGCTTGATGAGATCGCCGAGCACCGTGCGCCAGGCCTCGGCGCTCTCGCCGCCCATGCTCCTGATCGCGAGCAGCACCTTCTGGCCGTCTGCGCGCACGCCAAGCACAACGAGCAGCGAGATCGAGGTCGCCTTGCGGTCGAGCCGCACTCGAACGACGGTGCCGTCGAGGATCAGGCGCACGATCGGCTCCTCGGCCAGCGAGCGGCTGTTCCAGGCATCCCAGTCGCTTTTGACCTTGCGCCAGGTCCGGCTCACCGTGTCCTTGCCAACCGTCCCGCCGAACAGCGCCGCCAGCGCGCGACGTACCCTCCGCGTATTGGTCCCGGCCAGATAGCTGCTCGCGATCAGCGCGTCGGCGGCAAGCGTGCGCCGCTGATAGGCCCGCAGGGCCTGGCTCTTCCATTCCGTCGTGTTGCCCTCGGCGTGGTCAGCGGGCGCGCGGCACCGCTATCTCGATCGGCCCGAACGTGCCCGTCAGCGACCGCGTCCGGCTGCCGTGGCGATAGCCCGACACGCCATCTTTTGCTTCATTGCCGGCCATCCGGCTTCGTCCGTAGCGCGGCCGTGCCAGTGCATCGTCGAGCTCGCCGCGGATCAGTTCTTCGATGAACTGGCGCGACCGAGCCCGTACCTCGGCCTCTATCGGGTCAAACCAGCTGTCGAAAAGATCAACAGGCAGTTCGGTCGCAGGCTGCTGGGAATCAGACTTCGTGGTAGGTTGCCTCATGGCGTAGTCTCCAGTCCGACGCTTCGACGCCGGACAATTCGAGGTTGATCACCCCGGAGACTACGCCAACCCTAATTCCAACCAACTCCGCGACGGGACCGCTGCTTTAGTGTCCCGCCAACTCAAGTAGCCGAGCAATTGAGTAATCGTGTCGAGGAAATTCTTTTCGCCACCCCAAAATTTACACTCAGCAATAAAGATGTTCCGATCTTTCACGCGGATCAGAATATCAGTTTTGCCTGAAAAGTTGAAGGTCTCGCCCGACGCCGAGCCTTCAAAATGACTGTTCAGCGGAACAAGAAATTGTTGCCGCAAATTTTCTTCACCCATTGTTTGGAATGCGGTCGGACTGCGTTCCATGACTAGGGCCATTGATTGGATTATCTCTAGAATTGCGCGGTAATTCGCTTCCTCCAGTACTGGCTCAGGTTCGAAAGGAGCAGTGGTGGGAGCTGGTGTCGCGATAACCTTCTTGCGGACTACCGGGGCAACGTCGGTGTTGGGTGTGTTCTGCCTGGCACGAATGGGGAAGGCCAATCCAGCCACCATTTTGCGAGCCTCCTAGCAGTTTATGTTTGCGTGCTTCGATTTCCGGTCTTAATCGCGGAGGAAGCTGTTGGCGGTGTGTCTCTGCCATGGAGCGCTGGTGGCTCAGGTATTCCTCAATTTCTCTGAGGCGACCATCAAACTGTTCGTTGACACGGTCAGACTGAAGATTGTCGCTCTGCATAGTCAGGATCAGATTGTTGTAGCTGAGGTTGCCTCGCGGCACGCCACCATACCGATTTGGGTTCATGTAAAACATGCCTCCATCACCGTCGAATGGTACGACAAGTGTAAGGCGTGTCCCGCGCAGCCGAATTTCCCTACCGTTATCCGATTGCCTGATCTCCACCTCACGCGGCTCTTCGAAATAAACTTCCCCTCGCCTCAGCACGGGTGCTGTAAAGCTAAATCTCTTTACTAGAGCGCTTTCCGCTTGATCTGAATCGGGAGGATTATAGGGGTTCCCTCGGGCGTGCAAATCAGATTCGGTTCCTGGACCACAACGGCGGGGGTGCGCGATGGCGAAGGGATACTCGAAAGACCTGCGGGAGCAGGTCGTCGCTATCGTCGAGGAAGAGTGACAGCGCGCGGGAGGCGGCACGTCTGCTCAACGTCGGTGCCTCGACGGCAATACGCTGGATCGAGCGCTGGACGACGACCGGCAGCGTCGAGGCCAAGCCCGGCACCGGCCATAGCCGCTCGCCGCTGAACAAGCATGAGCAATGGCTGCTCGATCTTATCGCCGAGGAGCCTGACCTGACGCTCGATGACATCCGCTTGCGGCTCAGCGGCGCGAGAAGAAGCTCAAGGTTGGAACGAGCTCGATCTGGCGCTTCTACGATCGTCAAGAGATCGCGTTTCAAAAAAAACTCTGCACGCCGCCGAGCAGGATCGTCCTGATGTCGCGGCAGCGCGCGCCGCGCTGAAAGCCGAGCAGCCTTCTTCTCTAAGGCGCCCCGCTTGGTGTTCATTGACGAGACCGCGGTCACGACGAAAATGGTCCGTCACTACGGCCGCAGCCCGCGCGGGGAGCGGCTGGTCGCGAGCAGGTGCCAGCACCGGTCACTGGAAGACGCTGACATTCATCGCTGCCTTGCAACTCGATGGCATGACCGCGCCCTATGTCATCGATGGCGCGATGGATGGGCCAACATTCATTGCATATGTCGAGCAGGTTCTCACGCCTACCCTGAAAAAGGGCGATATCGTCTTCATGGACAATTTGCGCACGCACAAGGTCGATGGCGTGCGCCAGGCGATTGAGGCGGTCGGCGCAAGCGTGCGCTATCTACCGGCCTACTCGCCGGATCTCAAGAACCCGATCGAGCAGGCATTCTCCAAACTCAAAACGGCAATGCGCAAGGGCGCGGCCCGCACCGTTAAGGCACTTTGGAGGCTGATCGGCAGGCTCATCAAGACATTTGCGCCAGAGCAGTGCGTCAATTACTTTCGGCATGCCGGCTATGGACGTTGATCCGCATCAAGTGGAAACCGCTCTAGATCGACCACGATGTCTTCAGTGGGGGTGCTAAGGATATCATCTGGTGGAATTTGTTGAATGGCATTAAGTGCCTCGCGCACCAACCCATTGACCAAGTTGCCAAGGTCTTGACTTTGGAAAAGAGGGACAGGCTCACCCGCATTCACTGTGAAAAACTCCAGCCTCATAGTCTGATAAGCTTGATAATTCACGATCACTCATATCAGACGCGGGGTTAGGGGGTGTCCTTGGGAATCAACAATTTTCCGACCCAATCGAACTGCCCAACGGCCGCAAGCTGGTCACGCTCCGCGACGCCGCGCCGTACATCACGAAACTGCCCAAGGGCGAACACGATACTGAGGAATGGCGGGCGGCCATGAAGGCGCCGAGCTTGGCGGCCCGACCGTTTCAGGCGTAATCCCTCATCTGCCGGAACATCTCTTTCACGTCGGTCAGCCGCAGCTTGCTGGTGGTGTGCTGTCGGAGGGCATGCAACTGGCGCGCGGCGATCTCGTCGGCCTTGATGTTGTTCTTCTCGGCAAAGAAGGCGCGCAGGTCTTCCATAAAACGGCGAGCGAGCGAGGGCGGCAGTTCTATCGGCTGGCGGGGCATACCTGGGAAGATAAGCGGGCATGCGGTGAATAGCCAATCCATCAGGTCGGTAATTGGTCCCTTTGCGCTCTCGCATGCGCTCTCGCATAGGCCTTGGCGTCGTGCATGGCCCGTTGTCGATCGACCTGCTCCGGCCTGAGACGGCGGCTCGGCTCGTCGTCCCAATAGAAGTAACGTGACGGCCGGCCGTCCGGAAACCGGACTTCGAAGCTGCCGCACCTTGGCACGGCTTCGTGCTTGATCAGTCTGATCGGCATAACCCCATGATTCCGCCGACCGGGGCTGGAGTGAAGCCACTTTAGTGCTGGCGCGGTCTAATGAGGCGCAGTCGATATTTAGGGCGACGACCTACGGCGTCGAACTCGTCTATCTTCGGCGTCTTTCAAGCTGCCCGTTGAACCGCTTTACAACATCGCCGTTATCGCCATTGGGCCACGTCAACCGCAACTGCCCGTGGCCCGGCACGGTCCTGCCTTATACCTTAGCCCCCTGCCCCAAGGCGGGGACCGTGCTCCGGGGAATCCTACCCCAACCACGGCCGCCAACCACCCGACAGGCGGGCCAAGGGCGGCGCGCACGTGCGACTAAACCGGATGGCCCGGTCCCCAAGGCCGGTCAGCAGCCAAACCCCAAATGGTACCCGACACGTTACCCGGAGCGACTTCTTCGTATCGGCGATTTTCGCTAAGTTATTGATTTCGTTGGTAGCGGGGGAGGGACTCGAACCCCCGACCCCAGGATTATGATTCCCGTGCTCTAACCAGCTGAGCTACCCCGCCAAGGCATTGCGCCGCGGACTTGGACCGCGGCGCGAATGGGCCGGATATAGGGAATGCGGCTTGCCCCTGTCAAGCAAACGCGCCGCCCAAGGAGCCTATTTGCCAGCCTTATTTCGGCCGCACGCCGGGATCGCCGCCGGGGCTGCCGGGCGGCGGAATCACCCGCATTTTGCCGCCTTCGGGCGTCGGCGCGCGGATTTCGGGGTCGACGTTGGACGGCGGGCAGAGCGTGCCGTCGGATCGGGCGAGCTTGTCGCCGAGCGGCTCACGGGACTCGCCAATCGTCGTTCCATCTGTTTTCGTGCCGGTGCCGTTCGGCTGCATCGGCGCGCAATTGGTGGGCGGCAAGGCCGTGGGCGGCGCGGCTTGCGCCCGCGGGGTGACGGGTGAGGCCGGGGCTTGCGCGTGTGCCGCGACTGCCAGCATCAGCGCGCAGGTGGCCATCATGAGCGGTTTCATGGTCATGGGATGAAAACGCAGCGGACCGCGCGGAAGTTCCGCAGAAAAGCTTCACGCTTTGCGGTAACGGATCAGCGAGAAATGGCCCATCGGCGGCATCGGCCGCCGCTCGGCGAGCGTGACGCCGCCATGCTTCGCGGCCCATTTCTCCAGCCGCTCCCAGGGAAATTCCGGGCGCCAGCCGAGCCGGCGCGCCAGCGGCGCAAAGGCGAGCTCGAAGATGCGGCGGGGGCCGTCCTCGGCGCCGATGTGGTTGACCAGGATCAGCTCACCGCCGGGTTTGAGCACGCGCACGAAATCATCGAGGGTTGCTTCCGGGTCCGGCACCGCGGTGATGACATATTGCGCCACCACCGCGTCGAACGAGGCATCCTTGAAGGCGAGATTCCTCGCGTCCATCACCGCGAGCGTCTCGACATTGACGAGCTTTTCCGCGCGCACGCGTTGCTGCGCCCTGCGCAGCATCGGCTCGGAAATGTCGACGCCGCAAATCTTTGTGGAGCGAGAATAATCCGACAGCGACAGCCCGGTGCCGACGCCGACATCGAGGATGCGCCCGCCGATGCGATCGGCTTCCGCAATCGTCGATTGCCGGCCCTGGTCGAACACCTTGCCGAACACGAGGTCGTAGATTGGCGCCCAGCGCCCATACGCCTTTTCGACCCCCTCGCGGTCGATATCCCCCATGCCCCGTGCCCCTGAGATTTTCTTAGCCGCGCACCGCTTCCACCAGCGGCCGCGCCACGCCGGCGCGCTTCGCCGTCGCACTCCGGATGAAGCCGCCGCCGAGCACGCGCGCCTGGCCTGCGGCCGCGTCGTAGAACACGCAGGCCTGGCCGGGCGAGATGCCCTCCTCGCCCGCGACGAGCTCGACTTCATACCGGCCGTTCGCACCGCGCAGCCACGCCGGCTGCGGCGCGCGGGTCGAGCGCACGCGCACGAAAATTTCCAGGCCCTCGCCGATAGCGCGGTCGAGCGCGCCGTCGCCGATCCAGTTGACTTCGCGCAGCGCAATGCGGTCCATGCGCAGCGCCTCGCGCGGACCGACCACGACGCGGCGCGTGGCAGCATCGAGCTTCACCACATAGAGCGGGTGGCCCGAGGCGATGCCGAGGCCCTTGCGCTGGCCGACGGTGAAATGCGCGATGCCCTGATGCGTGCCGAGCACGCGGCCGTCGAGATCGGTGATGTCGCCGGGCGCCATCGCATTCGGCTTCAACCGGCTGATGATGTCGGTGTAGCGGCCGGTCGGCACGAAGCAGATGTCCTGGCTGTCGTGCTTGTCGGCGACCTCGAGGCCAAAACGCCGCGCCAGCTCGCGCACCTCGGGCTTGGTCATGTCGCCGAGCGGGAAGCGCAGATAGTCGAGCTGCTCACGCGTCGTCGCAAACAGGAAATAGCTCTGGTCGCGATCGGCGTCCGCCGCGCAGACCAGCGCGCGCGATCCATCGGTGAGACGACGAGAAGCCACATAATGGCCGGTGGCGAGCGCCTGCGCGCCGAGCTCGCGCGCGGTCTTCAAGAGATCGCGGAACTTGATCGCGCGGTTGCACTCGATGCAGGGCACCGGCGTCTCGCCGAGCGCGTAGCTCTCGGCAAAGGTGTCGATCACGGATTCGCGGAAGCGGTCCTCATAGTCCAGCACGTAATGCGGGATGCCGATGCGCTCGGCGACATTGCGCGCGTCGTGGATGTCCTGGCCGGCGCAGCAGGCGCCCTTGCGATGGGTCGCGGCGCCGTGGTCGTAGAGCTGCAGCGTGATGCCGACGACGTCGTAACCCTGCTCCTTCAACAGCGCAGCCGTCGTCGAGGAATCAACGCCGCCGGACATGGCGACGACGACCCGGGTATCCTCCGGACGGCCTTCGAGATCGAGACTGTTGCGCATGGTTTTGGTCATCAGAAGAAAAGCGCGGGCGACATCGACCGCCTCCACCCCTTAAGGAAGCCGTCCTGCGCGCCCGTTTTGCGGTTAGCCAGCTTTTGGCGCGGTTCCGGTCGCGGCCCGGCCGGAAGGCCCAAACAATTGCACCCTTAATATAGGCCGCATTGACGTGGCGCAATCGCGCGGGATGCTTTTGCAACGCAAACGGCAAATCTTGCCGGGCGGCAGAAAAGGGGCTGCCCCCGGCGCCTCTTGGATGCGTCTTCCGGTATCGTAAGATATTGAAAAATATAGATATTTTGACGCGGACGAGGCTGGCCCACTCCTTGCTAACCTATTGCTAGGTTTCCATGTGAGAGGCAGGCCCGGTGGTAAGTGTCACGTCAGATGTCAGTGCGAGCGCGGCTTACCAGAGCGCGCCGCCGAAGCCCGCCCTGCCCGACCCGTCGCAGCTCACTTCGAGCTTTGCCGCGATGGTCGACAGCAACCTCCCCGCCGATCCCTCGAGCACCCTGCCGCCGGCGCCGGAACCGGCCGCGCCGCCGCGTTCGGCCAACAACAGCCAAACCTCCGACAACAACAACCCGCCGCGCAACACGCAAGCCTCGGACCAGCCGCCGCCGAGCCATCAGGATAATTCCTCCAATTCCAATCCGCCACCGGCCAACAACACCGCCGGCTCCAATGCCGACAACAACGCGCCGCAGCAGACCAAAGGCGCGAAGTCCGACACGTCGAAGAGCTCCGACAGCAAATCGGCCGACAAGACTTCGAGCGACAGCAAACAGACAGGCGACGCGACCGATCAGCCAAAACCGGCCGACACGGTAACAGTCACGCAAGAACCGATCGCCGCGCTGATTCCGCTTGCGACCGGACTTGCCAATCCACAGACCACGACGGCCAATCCGAACGCGCCGCTCGCGATCGCAGCCGCCGCCATCGCCGCCACGTCCTCGACCACGGCCGCGACCGCTCCGCCTGCGCTGCCGAACCCCACGCCCGTGCCAAAGGCGACGACCGTTGCGGCCACGAATGCCAAGACGGCGGCGGAGAGCGCAGCGCTCGGCGCAACCACCACCCAGCAGGCCACCGATCCGGCCGCAACCACCGAGGCCGCGGTGGTTACCGCAGCCGGCGCGGTCACGGCCAAGGCCACCACCGGCTTCAAGACGACGCTGTCCACGCAGGGCAAGGCCGCGACGACGGCGGCCGGCGGCGCGCAAGGCACCTCCGATTCCCCGGCAACCGCGAACGCCAGCACGGCGAACGCGACCGGCGCCGCGCCGCAGCCGACCGTCGAAGCCAAGCCGGACGCAGCAACCGTTCTCAGCGACGCCGTCAAGCCGGACGGCAACAGCCCGCAAGCCGCGTCCGCGACGCACGACCAGTCACAGGCAGCCAACGGCCAGGCTCCGGCCGCGCCGATCGATCCCAACGCGCAACTGGCCGCCGTGCCGCAGCAGATTGCCAACACGACGCCGATCGCCGCGAGCGACAAGTTCACGGTGACGCAGGCCACCGGCGCGGCCGTGCCGGTCAGCGGATTGGCGGTCGAGATCGCCGCCTCCGTGCAGGGCGGCAAGACCCATTTCGAAGTGCGGCTCGATCCCGCCGATCTCGGCCGCATCGATGTACGCATCGATGTCGACCGCAACGGCCAGGTGACATCGCATCTCACCGTCGAGAAGCCGGAGACGCTGACGATGCTGCGGCAGGACGCGCCGCAATTGCAGCAGGCGCTGAACGATGCGGGGCTGAAGACCGGCAGCGGCGGTCTGCAATTCAGCCTGCGCGATCAGTCGCAATCCGGCCAGCAGAACAACAACCAGAACGGCGCCCAGCCGCAGCGCCTGGTGATCAACGAGGACGACACTATCCCTGCGGCGGTCGCCGGACGGTCCTACGGCCGCATGCTGACCGGCAACGGCGGCGTGGACATCAGGGTTTAGAGGGAGACCGACATGGCAAGTACAGGTGCGACCACAGCTCCCTCCGTCGTTTCCGGCACGACGCCGCTGCCGACGTCGTCTTCCAGCTCGACCGGCGGATCGACGCTGGGCTCGACCACCAACCAGACCATTGCCGGCAATTTCCAGACGTTTCTCACGCTGCTGACCACGCAGCTGCAGAACCAGAATCCGCTCGATCCGCTCGACACCAACCAGTTCACCCAGCAGCTGGTGGAATTCGCCGGCGTCGAGCAGCAGCTCAAGACCAACGACTCGCTCTCCACGCTGGTGTCGATGCAGCAGACCGCGCAGGCCACGCAGGCGCTGGAATTCGTCGGCAAGACCGCGATCGTGTCCGGCGGCACCACCGCGCTTTCCAATTCCTCGGCAACGTGGGAGCTAAACGTCCCCTCGACGTCGACCATCAACATCTCGATTGCCAACAGCGCGGGCCAGACCGTCTACACCGGCAACTTCTCGGCGAACGCCGGCAACAACCAGCCCTTCACCTGGAACGGCCAGGGCAGCGACGGCACGCAATGGCCGGATGGGCTGTATACGCTGACGGCGTCCGCGGCCGACGGATCTGGCAACACGGTCGCTATTCCGACGCAGGTCGGCGGCACCGTGAGCGCGGTCGATCTCACCCAGTCGCCGCCGCTGCTCTCGATCAACGGCCAGAGCTACACCATCAGTCAAGTCAAGGCGATCGGCGCGCCCGCGTCTTCGTCGTCATCGAACTAGCGCATCACAAGCATGTACTGATTTTACGAAATACCATGCGTAAACCAGCAACGGCACGCGTCTCGCGCGCGCCCAACAATTAAGAATACGTTAAAAATCCGCTTTTTTTCTCCACGCAAGCCCGGTGCCCACGGCCCCGGGCTCGTCGTGCTGCCGTCATTTCGAAGGAGAATCGTATTGAAGCCTTGAGCTTAGGCAAATTTTAAGCCGCACGGCGTAGGTTGTTACCGTGAGTTCAGTGGTTAAGAGTTTGTGAGTACGCCATGACAGAACCCCATCGCCCGAGGGTGAAATACGTCATCGGGCCTGACGGCAGCCCGCTTACGATTGCGGACCTGCCCGCGCCCGGGACCAAACGGTGGGTTATTCGCCGTAAGGCCGAAGTTGTCGCTGCGGTTCGCGGCGGTCTGCTCTCCCTCGAGGAGGCTTGCAGCCGCTACACGCTGACCGTCGACGAATTCCTCTCCTGGCAGTTCTCGATCGACCAGCACGGCCTCGCGGGGTTGCGCACCACCCGCATCCAGCAATATCGTCAGTAAAGCAATTCTTTTTTTTCGGACCAGGGTATTTGACGAAAATCGGCCTCGCCTTGCGAGGCCGATTTTTTTCATGTCCGCCAATTTGGCGCAGCTCTTAACCTTCGTTAACCATATCGAAACCATCCCATAGGCAATAATTGCCTACTCGGCGCTTGGGCACCGAATCTGGGGCAGTTTGTTTTGAAGGGTCTCGTCGACTTCCTGAAGGGCCTGGGGGCTGCGCGTTTGATGGCGATGATCGCGGTCACGGCCGCGCTGATCGGCTTCTTCGCGTTCGTCATCATGCGCGTGACCACGCCGCAGATGACCACCCTGTTCACCGATCTTTCGCTCGAGGACTCCTCCAGCATCATCAAGGACCTGGAACGCCAGGCGATCCCCTACGAAATCCGTAACGAAGGCAGCGTGATCATGGTCCCGAAGGACAAGGTCACGCGACTGCGCATGAAGCTCGCCGAAGGCGGCCTGCCCAAGGGCGGCGGCGTCGGCTACGAGATCTTCGACAAGTCGGACGCGCTCGGCACCACGAGCTTCGTGCAGAACATCAACCACCTGCGCGCGCTGGAGGGCGAGCTCGCCCGCACCATCCGCGCCATCGACCGCATCCAGGCCGCGCGCGTGCATCTGGTGCTGCCGGAACGGCCGCTGTTCTCGCGCGAGACGCCGGAGCCGTCGGCCTCGATCGTGGTGCGGGTCCGCGGCGCGCTGGAACCGCAGCAGATCCGTGCCATCCAGCATCTGGTCGCCTCCTCCGTCAACGGCCTGAAGCCGCAGCGGGTGTCGATCGTCGATGAATCCGGCCAGTTGCTCGCCGACGGCGCGGGCACCGACGTCGACCAGGCGGTCGGCGACGAACGCCGCAGCGCCTTCGAGAAAAGGATGCGCAAGCAGGTCGAGGACATCGTCTCCTCGGTAGTGGGCGCCGGCCGCGCCCGCGTGCAGCTTTCGGCCGATTTCGACTACAACAAGATCACCCAGACCTCGGACAAGTTCGACCCCGAAGGCCGCGTGCTGCGCTCGAGCCAGACCCGCGAGGAATCGAGTGCCTCCGGCGCCGACAACGGCCAGGTCACCGTCAACAACGAGTTGCCGGGCAATCAGCAGCCCAACGGCGCCTCGCCCGCGCGCGACCAGAGCAAGAAGACCGAGGAAACCAACAATTACGAGATTTCCCGCACCACCAAGACCGAGGTGACGGAAGCCGGCCGCGTCAACCGCCTCTCGATCGCCGTCCTGGTCGACGGCGCCTATACCAGGAACGACAAGGGCGAGATGGTCTACAAGGAGCGGTCGAAGGAAGAGCTCGACCGCATCGCGGCGCTGGTGCGCTCGGCGATCGGCTTCGACCAGAAGCGCGGCGACCAGGTCGAGGTCGTCAACCTGAAATTCGCCGAAGGCCCACAGGTCACCCCGATCCCCGAGCCGACCGGCTTCCTCGGCATGCTGCAGTTCACCAAGGATGACATCATGTATGTCATCGAGCTCGGCGTCATGATGCTGCTCGGCCTCGTCGTGCTGTTCATGGTGGTGCGCCCGCTGGTCAAGAAGATCCTGGCGTCCGAAGAGCTCGCCGCCCTGACCAACGCCGTGACCGCGCCGCCGGCGGAACAGGCCGCGCTGGCCGGCCCCGGCGCCCCCGGCGGGATGCTTCCCGGCAGCAACACCGCCCATCTGATCGACGTGGCGCAGGTGCAAGGCCAGGTCCACGCCCAATCGGTGCATCGCGTCGGCGAACTCGCCGAGCGCAACCCCAATGAAGCCGCAGCCATTGTCCGTCAGTGGCTCAGTGAAACCCCGACCGCCAGTACGTGATCTGACATGGCCCTGCCGCAGCAAACCGCAAATTCCAACGACATCACCAGCGTCATCGCGAGCCTCGCGCCGCGCCAGGCGGGCAAGGAAAGGTCGGAAATCCCCGGCCCCAAGCGCGCCGCGATGCTGATGCTCGCGCTCGGCGACCAGTATGGCGGCAAGGTCTGGCAGCTGCTCGATGACGACGAGGTGCGCGAGCTGTCGATTGCGATGTCGACGCTCGGCAACGTCGAGGCCGACGTGGTCGAGGAGATGCTGCTCGAATTCGTCTCGCGCATGTCGGCTTCCGGCGCGCTGATGGGCAATTTCGACGCCACCGAGCGGCTGCTGCAGCAATACCTGCCGCCGGAGCGCGTCAACGGCATCATGGACGAAATCCGCGGACCAGCGGGGCGCAACATGTGGGAGAAGCTTTCCAACGTGCAGGAAGAAGTGCTCGCCAACTATCTCAAGAACGAATATCCGCAGACCATCGCGGTGGTGCTCTCGAAGCTGAAGCCCGAGCATGCCGCGCGCGTGCTGGCGATCCTGCCCGAGGACATGGCGCTCGACGTGGTCGGCCGCATGCTGAAGATGGAAGCGGTGCAGAAGGAAGTGATCGAGAGCGTCGAGAAGACGTTGCGCGTCGAGTTCATGTCGAACCTGTCGCAGACCCGCCGCCGCGACGCCCATGAGGTGATGGCGGAAATCTTCAACAATTTCGACCGCCAGACCGAGACCCGCTTCATCACCTCGCTGGAAGAGGAAAACCGCGAGTCGGCCGAGCGCATCAAGGCGCTGATGTTCACCTTCGACGACCTGATCAAGCTCGATTCCGGCTCGGCGCAAACGCTGATGCGCAATGTCGACAAGGACAAGCTCGGCGTCGCGCTGAAAAGCGCCAACGAGGAGGTCAAGGGCTTCTTCCTCGGCAACATGTCCTCGCGCGCCGGCAAGATGCTGCTCGACGACATGGCGGCGATGGGCCCGGTCCGCTTGCGCGACGTCGACGAGGCGCAGGCGCTGCTGGTCAATCTCGCCAAAGACCTCGCCGCCAAGGGCGAGATCACGCTGACCAAGAACCGCGCCGACGACGAGCTGGTGTACTGATGGCCGCTCCCGCCAAATTCCTGTTCGATACCGACTTCGCGGCGCCCGACAAGTCGCGCGAGCGGCCGACCCAGGCCGAGATGGCGCAGAAGATCGCGGCCGCCGAGCAGCGCGCCTATCGCGACGGTTTTGACGCCGGCCAGCGCGAAGCCAAGGCCGAGAGCGACCGGCGTGCGGCGCTGGCGCTGGAAGAGATCAAGATCGGCATCCAGGGCATCGCGGCGCGCTTTGCCGGCATCGAGGCGCGGATGGAAACCGAAGCCGTCGACGTTGCGGTCTCCGTCGCGCGAAAACTCTGCAGCGAGCTGGTCGCGGCCGAGCCGCTCGGCGAGATCGTGGGGCTGGTCAAGGAGTGCTTCTCGCATCTGGTATCGACGCCGCATCTCGTGGTCCGCATCAACGCCTCGCTCTATGAAGTGGCGCGCGACCAGATCGAACGGCTCGCCAAGCAGTCCGGCTTCGAAGGGCGTCTGGTGATCCTCGCCGAGCCCGAGATCGCCACCGGCGATTGCCGGATCGAATGGGCCGACGGCGGCGTGGTGCTGGAACGCGCCGCGATCGACGCCAAGATCAATGAACTGGTGGACCGCTATATCGCGTCCAGGAACGGGGCCGCTCCGGCGGCCATGGGGGCTTAAGACATGAGCGACACCGACACCCAGGTTCCGCTTCCCGATCTCAACAACGCGGCGGAAACGCCCGCGGTCAGCGACATCGGCTACAACGAAGACGAACAGGCCGCCCGCATTGCCGCCGACCTCGAGGCGGTGTTCGACGTCCCGGTGCAGGTCTCGGCCGTGCTCGGCCGGTCGAAGATGGATGTCGGCGAGCTGCTGAAGCTCGGGCCGGGCACCGTGCTCGAGCTCGACCGCCGCGTCGGCGAAGCCATCGACATCTATGTCAACAACCGCCTGGTCGCCCGCGGCGAGGTGGTGCTGGTGGAAGACAAGCTTGGCGTGACCATGACCGAAATCATCAAGGCTGAACGAAGTTAGACAACTATTCGCGCGTAACACGCGCGCTTGAGCGAACAGGAGACAGACATGCGGCTTCTTATCGTTGGTACCTTGAAGGGCCAGCTCACCGCAGCCACGAAAATCGCGATGGACAATGGCGCGTCCGTCACCCATGCCGAGGGCAACGAGCAGGCGATGGCGGTGCTGCGCGGCGGCAAGGGCGCCGACCTGCTGCTGGTCGATGTCGGCCTCGACATCCGCGACCTCGTGATGCGGCTGGAAGCCGAGCACATCCATGTGCCGATCGTCGCTTGCGGCATCTCCTCCGACGCCCGCGCCGCGGTTGCCGCCATCCATGCCGGCGCCAAGGAATACATCCCGCTGCCGCCCGATCCGGAACTGATCGCAGCGGTGCTCGCTGCGGTCGCCAACGACTTCCGCGACCTCGTCTATCGCGACGACGCCATGGCCAAGGTCATCAAGCTCGCACAGCAAATCGCGGGCTCGGACGCCTCGGTGATGGTCACGGGTGAATCCGGCACCGGCAAGGAAGTGCTGGCGCGCTACGTCCATTCCCGCTCGGGCCGTGCCAAGCGGCCGTTCATCTCGATCAACTGCGCGGCCATCCCCGAGCATCTGCTGGAGTCGGAACTGTTCGGCCATGAAAAGGGCGCCTTCACCGGCGCAGTGGCGCGCCGCATCGGCAAGTTCGAGGAAGCGACCGGCGGCACGCTGCTGCTCGACGAAATCTCCGAGATGGACGTGCGGCTGCAGTCGAAGCTGTTGCGCGCCATCCAGGAACGCGTGATCGATCGCGTCGGCGGCACCAGGCCGGTGCCGGTCGACATCCGCATCATCGCCACTTCCAACCGCAACCTGGCCGACGCCGTGCGCGAGGGCAGCTTCCGCGAGGACCTGCTGTTCCGTCTCAATGTCGTGAACCTGAAGATCCCGCCGCTGCGCGATCGCCCGGCCGACATCCTCGAACTGGCGCAGCATTTCGCCAAGAAATACGCCGCCGCCAACGGCGTGCCGATGCGCCCGATCTCGGCCGATGCGCGGCGCGTGCTCACTGTCAACCACTGGCAGGGCAATGTCCGCGAGCTCGAGAACACCATCCATCGCGCCGTGCTGATGGCCCAGGGCGACGAGATCGGCGCTGACGCTATTCTAACGCCGGACGGCGACCGGCTCGACGTCGCCAAGACCCAGCCGGCGGTGGCGCATGCGACCTTTGCCGCCGAGCAGGTGACGCGCGCGCTCGTCGGCCGCACCGTGGCCGACGTGGAGCGCGACCTGATCCTGGAGACGCTGAAGCATTGCCTGGGCAATCGCACCCACGCCGCCAACATCCTCGGCATCTCCATCCGCACGCTGCGCAACAAGCTCAACGAATATGCCGATGGCGGCGTGCCCATCCCGCCGCCGGGTGCGGGTGAATACGGGCAGCGGATGGCGACGGCGGGGTAAGGCCACACTCGTCCCGACAATGCCGATTTGTGATGCCCGGCCTCATGCCGGGCATCAGCGTTTTATGGCGTGCTGGATGAAAAACGTTCGTTTTGACAAGCCGCGGTTTTACGAGCCGCTCAAGCTGCGATACCTTGAACATCTCACATGCCGGTGACCAGCTTGCCGGACGCTTTGCGACCGGAGACGCGCGGTCTAGTAATGCAAAGCGGGTGGCAGCGATCGGAGAAGGTTCCATCGTCGTACACGACGTTGTGAGACCCCATCAGAGCCGTAACGCCTGGGTGGGGACAGGTGCCCTCAAGATGTTGAAGGGATGTTTGTGAAATGGCCACGCTGACGATCAATGGCGCGCAAAAAGCCGTCGATGCCCCTGACGACATGCCGCTGCTCTGGGTGCTTCGGGACATTCTTGGCCTGACCGGCACAAAATTCGGTTGCGGTATCGCGCAATGCGGCGCCTGCACGGTTCATGTGGATGGCAAGCCGGTCCGTTCCTGCATGCTGACGGTCGGCGCGGTCCGCGATCGGCCGATCACCACCATCGAAGGCATTGGCGCCACGCCCGTCGGTGCCAAAGTGCAGAAAGCCTGGCTCGATCTCGAAGTGATCCAGTGCGGCTATTGCCAGTCCGGCCAGATCATGTCGGCGGCGGCGTTGCTGGCGACAACGCCCAGTCCGGATGATTCAGACATCGACGCCGCGATGGCGGGAAATATCTGCCGTTGCGGCACCTACGTACGCATCCGTGCCGCGATCAAGCTCGCAGCTGCCCAACGCGGATCGTAGGAGCAGATCATGAGGAGCGCAGAAAAATTTTCCGGCCATGTATCCCGCCGCGGCGTGCTGACGGGCGGCTTGGCGAGCGGGTTCCTGCTCGCATTTCATCTTCCGGTGCGCGCGTTCAACGAACCGGTGCAGCCGCCGGACGTCACCGAAGGCAAATTCGCACCGAACGCCTTCATCCGGATCGACAATGCCGGCAAGACCACATTGGTGATGCCGCAAGTCGAGATGGGACAGGGCATTTATACCGCGGTGGCCATGATCCTGGCCGAGGAACTGGACGCGGATTATGCCTCGATCATGCTTGAGCATGCCCCGGCCGACGAGAAGCTCTACGCCAATCCCGCGTTCGGCATCCAGGCGACAGGAGGTTCCACGTCGGTGCGGGCCTTCTGGAAACCGCTCCGCGAAGCAGGCGCGAACGCGCGCGCCATGCTGGTGCAGGCCGCCGCGAAACAATGGGAGGTCGAGACGGCAAGCTGCACGACGGCGAACGGCGAGGTGCTGCACGCCGCCAGCGGACGCAGGCTTGCTTATGGCGCGCTGGCACAGGCTGCAAACGCCGAGACGCCGCCGAAGGATGTCCCACTCAAGGACCCCAAGGATTTCGTCCTGATCGGCAAGCCGCTGAAGCGCTTCGACACGCCCGACAAGGTCAACGGCAAGACCGTCTACGGCATCGATGCCATGCTTCCCGACATGAAGTTCGCGACGCTGGCGGCGTGTCCGGTATTCGGTGGCAAGGTCGGCACCGTCGATGACTCCGCCGCCAAGAAGATTCCGGGCGTGCAGAAGATCGTCGTGCTCGACGACCTGGTCGCGGTGGTCGGCGATCACATGTGGGCGGCCAAGCAGGGACTCGAGGCCCTGGTCGTGACCTGGAACGAGGGCGCCAACGCAAAACTCAGTTCAAAGGACATCTGGGAGAATATCCGCGCGGCCAGCGAAAAGGATGGTGTGGTCGCGAAATCCGAGGGCGATATCGCCAAAGGCCTTGCCACCGGCGACAAGCTCGAGGCGGCCTATGAGCTGCCGTTTCTCGCGCATGCGACCATGGAGCCGATGAACTGCACCGTTCATCTCAAGGCGGATTCCTGCGAGATATGGACCGGCACCCAGATCATGGCGCGGGTGCAGTCGGAAGCGGCGAAGGCGGCCGGGATGCCGCTCGAGAAAGTGACCGTGCACAACCACCTGATCGGCGGCGGCTTCGGCCGCAGGCTCGAACCCGACATGGTGGTCTCGGCGGTCCGCGTCGCCAGGCAAGTGGATGGCCCCGTCAAGGTAGTGTGGACCCGCGAGGAGGACATCCAGCACGATATCTATCGCCCGGTCTATCGCGATACGATCGCGGCAACGCTATCGGACGGCAAGATATTCGGCTGGAAATACCGGGTCACGGGTGCAGCCATCATCGCGCGCTGGCTGCCGCCGGCATTCCAGAAAGGCATCGATATCGACGCGGTCGATAGTGCGGTGGACATGCCTTATGACATCCCGCATTTCCATGTCGAATATAACCGTGCCGAGCCGCCGGCGGTGCCGACCGGATTCTGGCGCGGCGTCGGCCCCAACAACAATGTCTTTGCGATCGAATGTTTCATGGACGAATTGGCGCGCAAAGCTGGCAAGGATCCGATCGATTTTCGCCGCCCGATGCTCACAAAGAATCCGCGTCTGCTCGCCGCGCTCAATCTCGTCGCCGAAAAATCCGGTTGGGGCCAGCCATTGCCGGCGCGGGTTGCGCGCGGCGTCTGCGCACAGCCCTCGTTCGCCAGCTTCATCGCGACTGTGGTCGAAGCCGAAATCGATGAGCAGGGCGAGGTGCATCTGCGGCGTGTCACGTCCGCCGTCGACACCGGAATCGCCGTCAATCCCGACACCATCATGGCCCAGATCGAAGGCGGCTTGATCTTTGGCTTGACGGCGGCGCTCTATGGCGAGGTCACCATCGACAAGGGCCGGGTGCAGCAATCCAACTTCAACGATTACCGCATGCTGCGGATCGACCAGGCGCCGAAGATCGAGATTCATCTGATCGAGAGCGGCGAAGCGCCCGGTGGAATCGGCGAGACCGGCGTCACTGCTGGGCCACCGGCGCTGCGCAACGCGATTTACGCAGCGACCGGCGTCGCCTTGCGGCGGTTGCCGATCGATCGCAGCCTGATCGCAGGGAAGAAAGCATGAGTACGACGAAGCGTATTCTTCTCGGCATCGTCGCGGTCGGCGCGATCGCGTGCCTGGTCGCGGTCTGGGTCATCCGCGGCCCCGGTCCCATGGCCTTCGGCACCGGCCCGAACGTTGCACTCGGGGAATATAAAGACGCCAACCCCACTGGCGTGCCGGCGAAGCTTGCGCAGGCAAGCCTGGTCGAGCGCGGCGCGTATCTGGCGAAGGCCGCCGATTGCATGGTCTGCCACACGACGGCTGGCGGCAAGGAATATGCCGGCGGCCTTGGCTTCAAGCTGCCGTTCGGCATGCTGTATTCGACCAACATCACGGCGGACAAGGAAACCGGCATCGGCAATTACAGCGATAAGGATTTCCTCAACGCCGTCCAGCGCGGCATCCGCCACGACGGCGCGCGGCTTTATCCGGCGATGCCGTACACCTCCTATACCTACATCACCGACGCGGACGCGCTGGCGATCAAGGCCTATCTGTTCAGCCTGCCCCCGGTGAAGGCGACCCCGCCTGCCAATACGCTGGAATTTCCCTTCAACCAGCGCTGGGCCATGTTCTTCTGGTCGGAGGTGTTCAATCCCGACACGCGGTTCGAACCGGACATCTCGAAAACGCCCGAGTGGAATCGCGGCGCCTATCTCGCCGAGGCGCTGGCGCATTGCGGCGAATGCCATACGCCGCGCAATCTCGCCTTCGCGCTCAACAACCGCAAGAAATTCGGCGGCGCGCTCACCGCCGGCTGGCGCGCCTTCAATATCAGCTCCGACAAGGCGACCGGCGTGGGCGGCTGGAGCGATGACAATCTAATCGCCTACCTCTCGGCCGGGCATGCGGCCGGACACGGCACCGCATCAGGCCCGATGGGCGAAGCGGTCGACCACAGCTTCAGCCAGATGATGCCGGAAGACATCCACGCCATCGTCGCCTACCTTCGCAGCGTGCCGCCGGTCGCCTCGCCCGATCTGCCGGCAACCTTGGCACCGCCGGCGCCGGCCTCGCACAAGGAAGGCGTCACGACGGCGGACGCGCGCGGCAAGATGGTGTTCGAAGGTGCCTGCGTCAGCTGTCATGGCTGGACCGGCGAAAGCGCCATCTCGCCATTCGCCACGCTCACCGGCGCCTGGGCCGTCAACGATCCGGCCGCGACCAATGTCGCGCAGATCGTTATTTCCGGCACCAAGCGCCATGCTCCGCCGGGGGCGATCTCGATGCCGGCGTTTGGCAGCGTCTATTCCGACGACGAGATTGCGGCTGTCACCAACTACGTCACCGCCCGCTTCGGCAGCAAGGGCTCGCAGATCAGCGCGCGGGACGTCGCGGAGTTGAGGAAGCAGACTGCGCAATAAGTGGCGTTTCCGAGCAACGCTAGTCAGGAATAGCTCGGCGCTTCGGGATTGCGGAAGATGTGGATAGGGTCGCCGGGCGTAAACTCGCGCCCGCGGAATGCCGCGTAGGCATAAAGCGCAAGATAGACGATGGCGAGGATGCTGACGGCGTAGAAGGCCCAGATTCCGATACGTTTCATGGCGCCAGCATGCCACGGCAAGCGGCTGCCGGCTATTCCTCACCCCCCTACAGCTTGATCGGCAGGGGCTGACGGGCGCCGGCTAAGTGTGGCAGAACTGGCGCCGTCGCGTCTTTCGCTTTGCAAACAGATCGAGTCCAGGATGCCCGCACCTCAACCGCCCGGCTTTGAAACGCTCAGTCTCCATGCGGGACAGCATCCCGATCCCGTGACCGGGGCGCGCGCGGTCCCGATCTACCAGACCACGTCCTATGTCTTCCAGGATTCCGACCACGCCGCGGCGCTGTTCAACCTCGAGCGCGCCGGCCACATCTACACCCGCATCTCGAACCCGACGACCGCAGTGCTCGAGGAACGGCTGGCGGCGCTCGAAGGCGGCGTCGGCGCGGTGGCTACCGCGAGCGGCATGGCCGCGCTGCATCTGGCGATCGCGACGCTGCTCAATGCCGGCGACCATATCCTCGCCTCCTCCTCGCTCTATGGCGGCACCATCAACCTGCTCGCGCACACGCTGCCGCGCTTTGGCATCACCACCAGTTTCGTGAAGCCGCGGGCGCTGGACGAATTCCGTGCGGCGATCAAGCCGAATACCCGCCTCGTCATCGGCGAGACCATCGGCAACCCGGGCCTCGAAGTGCTCGACATCCCGAAGGTCGCCGAGATCGCGCATGCGGCGAAGATTCCGCTGTTGATCGACAACACCTTCGCAACGCCGTTTCTGAGCAGGCCGATCGACCTCGGCGCCGACATCGTGATGCATTCGACGACCAAATGGATCGGCGGCCATGGCATCGCCATCGGCGGCGTGATCGTCGACGGCGGCAAGTTCGACTGGCGCGCCTCCGGCAAATTTCCGGTGCTGACCGAGCCCTATGCGGGCTATCACGGCATCGTCTTCGACGAGCAGTTCGGTCCTGCCGCCTTCATCATGCGCGCGCGGACCGAGGGCTTGCGCGATTTCGGCGCCTGCCTGTCGCCGACCAATGCGTTCCAGCTGCTGCAAGGCGTGGAGACGCTGGGCGTGCGCATGGAGCGCCACATGGCGAATACGGCCGCCATTCTCGATTTCCTGAAATCGAACAAGGCGGTCGAATGGGTCCTGCACCCTGCCCTGCCCGACCATGCCGATCATGAGCTCGCGAAAACCCTGCTGCCGCGCGGCGCGGGATCGATCATCAGCTTCGGCATCAAGGGCGGAAGGCCTGCGGGCAAAAAATTCATCGAGAGCCTGCGCATGATCAGCCATCTCGCCAATGTCGGCGACGCCAAGACCTTGGTGATCCATCCCGCCTCGACGACGCATCAGCAGATGAACGCCGAGCAGTTGAAAGCCGCCGGCATCGGCGAAGAACTGGTGCGATTGTCGGTCGGCATCGAAACGTCGCAGGACATCACCGACGACCTCGGCCAGGCGCTGCGCACCTCGCAAAGGACTTGAACCATGCAGCTTACCGTCAACGGGTCAGATATTTTCATCGCCACCGGCGGCAAGGCGTTCGATCCGTCGTTGCCGACGGTGGTGTTGCTGCATGGCGCCGGCATGGATCACACCGCCTGGGCCCTGCACGACCGCTGGTTCGCGCATCACGGATATAATGTGCTGGCGCCGGACTTGCCGGGACATGGGCGCTCATCCGGCAAGCCGCTTGCGAGCATTGCCGAGATGGCCGACTGGACGGCGGCGCTGCTCGATGCCGCGGGCGCAGCCAACGCAAAGCTGATCGGCCATTCCATGGGTTCGCTGATCGCGCTGGAGACAGCCGCACGGCACCCTGCCAAAGTATCCGGACTCGCGCTGGTCGGAACCGCGGCGGCCATGACGGTCGGTCCCGACCTGCTCAAGGCGGCGGAAGCGAACGACCACGACGCGGTCGACATGGTTTCGATCTGGGGTCTCGGCCATCAGGCCGGGCTCGGCGGGAGTCTTGCGCCGGGCCTGTGGATGCATGGCGGCGCGCAACGCATTCTCGAACGCTGCAAGCCCGGCGTGCTGTTCAATGACCTCGCGGCCTGCAACGCGTATCAGAACGCCGTCGCCGCCGCGGCGACGGTGAAAGTCCCGGCGACGCTGGTGCTCGGCGAGCGCGACATGATGACCCCTGCCAAGGCCGGCAAGGCGCTGGCCGCGGCGCTGCCGGGTTCACGCACCATCGTGCTCGCCGGCGCCGGTCACATGATGATGGCGGAGCGGCCCGATGAACTGCTGGCGGCGCTGCGGTAGTGAGCTGACTGGAGCGGCATCGGAGGTTCACCTCTCCCATCGGAGAGGTGAACGGAGCATGCGGCCCGAGAAATGCTACCCCACCGCGACCTTCTTCGGCGCGACGCTGACGGCGAGCTTGCCGTAGCGGTCGGTGAACGCCTGGGTGTCGATCTCCTCGAGCTGGATCGCGCCGCTCATGACGCCCTTCTTCCATTCGTCATGCTCGGGATCGTGCTTGAACTCCGGCATCACTTCCTTCGAGAACAGCTCGAGCAATTCGCAGATATGCTCGTGGGTGTTCTTGCCGGCCTGGTTGAGCAGGATCACCTGGTCGATATGGGACGTGCGGAAGCGCCGCAGCTTCTTGCGGATGGTCTCGGGCGATCCGATCAGGCCGCCGCGCAGCGCGGCCTCCTGCGCCTCCGGATTGTCCCGCTTCCACTTGTTGTACTCGTCCCACATGTTGACTGTGCCGGGCGCCGGGCGGGCCCTGTTTTGTCCCTGGCCGTAATAGCGCAGCGCAAACTGGAAGAAGGTGGCACCGTCGGCGCGCGCACGCGCCTCTTCATCCGTCTTGGCGCACATGAAGAACGACACCAGCGCCATGTTCGGATTGATCTCGTAGTCGGCGAGTTTCTTCAGCCGCTTGGTGATGGCGTTGTAATAGGCGTGCACCCAGGCATGCGCGGCATCGGCGCTGACGAACTGGAAACCGAGCGCGCCAAAACCGTTCTGGCCGGCGCGCTCGATGGTCGGCAGCTGCGAGCACGCCATCCACAGCGGCGGATGCGGCTTCTGCACCGGCTTTGGCACCACGTTACGCAAGGGGATGTCGAAATATTTGCCGTGATGTTCGGTGCCGATTTTGGTGAACATCGGGAAGATCGCCTGGACCGCCTCCTCGAACACCTCGCGCTTGGTCTCCATGTCGCGGCCGAACGGCGTCAGCTCGGTGATGGAAGCGCTCTCGCCCATGCCGAATTCGCAGCGGCCGTTGCTCAGGAGATCGAGCACCGCGACGCGCTCGGCGACACGCGCGGGATGGTTGGTGGTGAGCTGGAAGATGCCGTGGCCGAGCCTGATCTGTTTGGTACGCTGGCTCGCGGCGGCGAGAAAGGATTCGGGCGCCGGCGAATGCGAATATTCCTCGAGGAAATGATGCTCGACCACCCAGGCATAATCGTAATTGCAGCGGTCGGCGGTTTCCAGCTGCGTCAGCGCGTTCTGATAGAGTTTCAGCTCGTCGCCCTCAGACCAGGGGCGCGGCAGTTGCAGCTCGTAGAAGATGCCGAATTTCATGACGTCTCTCCCAACCCTCGTTTTTCGGTCAGTGTAGTCCGCGCAGGCCCCAAGTCTAGGACCAAGTCTAGCGCTGGTTACGCATGGCAATTCCGCGGCGCGGAAGCAGGCTTGATCGGAACAGGCGAATGATTAGGTTGTGGCGGCCTTGAGTCGCCGCGCGACTCGCCTTCCGATCGAATCATGCCCACCTTCACCCCGCACCAGGATTCCGCGCTGAAAGCCGTTGCCGACTGGCTCAAGGCCAGGCCCGGCAAGAACGGCACGCCGCCTGTGTTCCGCCTGTTCGGCTATGCCGGCACCGGCAAGACCACGCTGGCGCGGCACATCGCCGACGGCGTCGATGGCGAGGTGAAATTCGCGGCCTTCACCGGCAAGGCGGCGCTGGTGATGCGCAACAAAGGCTGCGACAACGCGTCCACCATCCATTCGCTGATCTACCGCGCGCGAGAGAGCGGCGTGGAGCAACCGAGCTTTGAGCTCTGGGATGATGCGCCCGCGTCCAAAGCGAAGCTGATCGTGATCGACGAATGCTCGATGGTCGATGCCGAGATGGGCCGCGACCTGCTGTCGTTCGAATGCCCGCTCTTGGTGCTCGGCGATCCCGCGCAGCTGCCGCCGATCCAGGGCGCCGGCTTCTTCACCGCGACCGATCCCGACGCGATGCTGACCGAGGTGCATCGCCAGGCCCAGGACGATCCGATCGTGCGGATGTCGATGGATGTGCGCGAGGGCCGCGAGCTCGACATCGGCCGATATGGCGAGAGCGAGGTGGTGTCGCGCGCCGATCTCGATCCGGGCCGGGTGATGAATGCCGACCAGGTGCTGGTCGGGCGCAACAACACCCGCCGCGCCTACAACATGCGGATGCGGCAGCGTCAGGACATCGAGGAGCCGTTGCCGGTCGCCGGCGACAAGCTGGTATGCCTGCGCAACAACCGCAAGAAGGGCCTGTTCAACGGCGGGCTGTGGCGGGTGAAGGCGCGCACCGCCTCGCGCTCGAAATCGTCACGGATCCTGAGCATGCGGCTGTCGCCGGACGAGGAGTTCAGCCACAAGGTGACGAAAGTGTCGGTGCGCCAGGACTGTTTCGAAGGCGGGATCGAGGCGATTCCGTGGGAGCAGCGCAAACCGTACGACGAGTTCGACTACGGCTACGTGCTGACCGTGCACAAGTCGCAGGGCTCGCAATGGGACGACGTCGTGCTGTTCGACGAGAGCTTTGCGTTCCAGGACTCTCGCGCGCGGTGGCTGTATACGGGGATCACGCGGGCGGCGAAAAGGCTTTCGATCGTGGTGTGACTCCGCCTTTTTCGTCATTGCGAGCGGAGCGAAGCAATCCATCTCACAGCGTAAAGAAAGAATGGATTGCTTCGTCGCTGTCGCTCCTCGCAATGACGGTTATTTCCCCGCGAAATAGAAATCCTCGCGTCCCGGCGGCGAGCCGTAGGTGAAGGGCTGCTGCTCGTGCTTGGTCGCGGTCCAGACGTCGTCGCGGACGATGTCGAATAGCTTTCGCACCTCGACATGCTCCTTGATGTCCTGCGCCAGCGCGGTCGCGAACGGGCTGTCCTTGCCCTCGCCGTCGAGCGCGGTCTCGCCGTGCTTGGCCGCGTAGACGATCATGAAACCGGCCGACGGCTCGATGTTGGAAAAGCCCTTGTCGACCAGTTTCAGCGCGATGGTCCGCTGCATGGTCGGCGCAAACGGATTGTCGCGGCAGGCGTCCAGGATCACCAGCCTCAAGCCGCGCGCGCCGCCGACCGCCGCGATCACCTGCTCCAGCGCCACGGCCTCGGTCTCGGCGTCCTTGTCGACGGCGAGCTTGGCGTCGACGGGCACGAGATAGTTGACGCCGCCGATCTCGAAGCCATGGCCGGCATAATAGACGACAGCCCAGTCGGCCTTCTCGGCCTCGCTCGCAAAGCCGCGCAACGTCTGGAAGAACTTGTCGCGGGTGAGATCGTTGGCGAGCGTCACGGTCTGGAAGCCGAGGCCCTTCAGCTGATCGGCGATCAGCTTCGCGTCGCGCGGCGGGTTGTCGAGCGCATGCACATTTTTGTAGGCGCCATTACCGACGATGAGCGCGATGCGGCGTCCGGTTGCGGCACCGGATGCCCCCGCGGTCAGCGCAGCCAGCCGGTCCTGCGCGATTTTTCGCGCGGCGGCGACGTCGATTTCGTCGACGGGCGTCAGCGCGTAGGCCGCCGAGCGGTAGTCGGCCCGGGCCTGCGCCAGGTCGCGCCGCCGTTCGAACAACTGGCCGCGGCCGGCATGGGCGCGCACATTGTTGGGATTGAGGGAGAGGATGTCGTTATAGTCTTTCAGCGCTGCGTCGAAACTGCCCTTGGCCAGATAGACATCGCCGCGATTGGACAACGTATACTGGTTTCTCGGCATTTTCTCGAGCACGGCGTTGCAGTCGGCGATCGCCTGGTCGAACTTGCCCATCTCGCCGTAGGTAATGCAGCGGTAGGAATGCAGTAGGGTCGCGTTCGGATCGATCTTTTCAGCTTCGGCATAATCGGCAAGCGCGGCGTCATAGTTCTTGTTCAACGTCTCGGCGCGTGCGCGGTTGGAATAGGCGACGACCCCCTTTTGCGCGAATTTGATCGCGGAAGTGAAATCGTCGAGCGCACTCTGCACCGCGCCCTTGCGCATATACAGCGTGCCGCGGTCGTTGTAGGCCGCCGACATGTTCGGGCGCTTCTGCAGGGCGAGATTGTAATCGGCCATGGCGAGGTCGTCCTCGCCCTTGCGCTCATGGGCCCAGCCCCGCAAAACCAGGGTTCCGGCATTGTCGGGATCGGCATCGGCCGCCGCATTGTAGGCGGTGATCGCCTTGTTGATATCGTGTCTGGCCATGAAGCCATTGCCGCGCACATTGAGCGCAACGGCGAGGTCCTTGGGGGCCAGCGTCCCGCCCGCAATCAGCTTTTCGCAGGAAGCAAGCCGAGCCTTGAGGTCGTTCTGCCGGTCGCGGCAGATCGTGAGGTCGTCGCCGAGCTGGGGATCGGCCAAAGCCGGAACCGCAATCGACAGCAATGTGAAGGTCGTCAGGAAAACGGCGCGCAACATCGGCAAATGCTCCGGCGTGACCAAGGTTTGTCGATCAGGAAATCTCGCGGTCCATTTAAATCCGGTTTTGGCGATTTGGCCAAATGGCCGCTGAATTGGGCATTAACGTCTTGGTCATAAGGCATTTTATTCACAGACTCGTGTCCCTCGGCGCGTAACAATTGAGCCCATGACCCGTATCTTGGTTACACCAAAGCCGCTGCCTGTGTTGTGAAGTGCGGGCAACGCGCCTTAAACTAAGCCAAAACCCGACATCCGGCCCCCTTCCCTAAGCGAGGACATGCCATGAGCCAGTTCAGCCGCCTTTCGCTCTGCGCCGCCGCCATCGGCGCGCTGGCGATCGCCGCCTTCGTCGCCGTTCCGACCCGCGCCGCCGAGGACGCGGTGGTAATTCCCGCCCCCACCGCCGATGTCGCAGCCAGCGACGGCCTGCAGACCGCGGTGATCGCGGGCGGCTGCTTCTGGGGTGTGCAGGGCGTGTTCCAGCACACTGCCGGCGTGGTGAACGCGGTGTCCGGCTATGCCGGCGGCAGCCAGATGACGGCGACCTATGAGCAGGTCTCGACCGGCAGCACCGGCCATGCCGAATCCGTGCAGATCAAGTTCGACCCGAAGAAGATCTCCTATGGCAAGATCCTGCAGATCTATTTCTCGGTCGCGCATGACCCGACCCAGCTCAACCGCCAGGGCCCGGATTCCGGCACGCAATATCGCTCGGCGATCTTCACCACCTCCGACGACCAGAAGAAGGTCGCGGACGCCTATATCGCCCAGCTCAACGCGGCCAAGGTCTATGGCAAGCCGATCGTGACCAAGGTGACGGCGCTGCAGGGCTTCTTCCCGGCCGAGGCCTATCATCAGGACTACCTGACGCTGCACCCCAACCAGCCCTATATTGCCTATAACGACCTGCCGAAGGTCGAGAACCTGAAGAAGCTGTTTGCGGCAAACTACACCGAGAAGCCGACGCTGGTGAAAAACGTCAACGTCTCCAACTGACGAGGCTTCTTTTCCAAAAGGAAGTATCCATGTGCGACACCAAGACTACAGACAAAGTCGAAAAAAGCGAGGCCGAGTGGCGCAAGGAATTGACGCCGATGCAGTATGCGGTCCTGCGCGAGAAGGCGACCGAGCGCCCGTTCACGGGCGAGTATGAGTACGAGACCAAGCCCGGCACCTATATCTGCGCCGGCTGCGGGCAGACGCTGTTCGAATCCGACGCCAAGTTCGATTCCGGCTGCGGCTGGCCGAGCTTCACCCAGCCGGCCGCCGAGAGCCATGTCGACGAGGAGCGGGACGCCAGCCACGGCATGATCCGCACCGAGGTGCTGTGCTCGAAATGCTCCGGCCATCTCGGCCACGTCTTCAATGACGGCCCGGGACCGACCGGCTTGCGCTACTGCATCAACTCGGCGGCGCTGAAGCTGAAGGCCAAATAAGCTTTCGCCGCATCGAACGCGATTGAAACCCCGTGCGACCAAGGCTGGTCGCGCGGGGTTTTGTTTTGACGGGTCCTCTCCGTCTGCCTCGTGTGCTAACGCGAGGAAAATCCAAACATGAAAACGTTAAAACGCTGGCTTGCCGGCCTCGGCCTGGCCGGCCTCATCATGGAGAGCATCGTGGTTCAGCCTGCCTTCGCCGCCGACAAGGTTTCCCTGTTCAAGGTGATCACGAGCAAGGATGAAGTGGTGATCGGCGTCCCCGATGGCGAGCTGGCGAAGATGGACGGCAATGCCGGCGGCATTGCGAAGGCGCTGGTCGCCAACGGCTCGCTCAGCGTCTGGCAGTATGCGGTGCGCAAATCCGCCAGCGGCGACCTCGAACAGGCGCCGCTGCACAGGATCGGCCTGATCGCCAGGGACTCGCTGCGCGTCGAGCCCTATGCGAGCCCGCTCAAAGTGCTGCCGATCGACGACAGCCAGAAATAGCCTTCGGCACGCCGTCGGAGCGCGCGTCCAAGGCGCGCTTCGACGCATTCATCTCAAATCCCGGTGGATGGCCCGGAATGTGCTTTGCAGGACAGGCCGCGCGGCGTAGATTTTGAGCCTGCCGGCTAATATGCGGAGGATGCCATGTCGCTTGGGATGATCCTGATCATTCTGGTGATCATCTATCTCTTGGGCGGGTTTAGCGGCCGCTTCGGGGGCTACGGCTACGGCATGGGCCATTCCGGAATGGGCATAGGTGGCGTAATTCTGGTTGTGCTGCTCGTCCTGCTCTTGCTCGGCAAGTTGTAAACCACATAAGAATTTGAAATATAAAGTCTTTTTCTTTTCCCGTTAAACCGGTTCCAGATTCACGATTTGGTCCGGGCGGGATTCGCAATTTTGTCAAACAAGCCTATATTAGGGAGAGAAATGATGTGCACGGCGCGCCGCCGGTTGCGGCGCTCCTAGCGTCGATTCCCCAACCAGCCGCTCGCGCTAGCGCCAAGAAGATAAGAGGTCCTCGACCATGCGTCCTTTGCGTCCGTTCAACTTCAACACCGCCGCCGAACTGTTCCCCGCCGCGATCCGCAAAAAGAAGCGGGCTGGTTTCGCGTATCGGCGGTTTGGCACCGCGGCTGAAGCGGTTCGCTTCGCGATCGAGGAACTGCCCGCGGATTCGCTGAACGGCGCCTATCTGCAGGTCGAGGAAGCCCGCTTCGACCAGAGCGGCATCCGCTCGCTCTACGAGAGCGAGTCGTTCCCGCTGCCGCGCCGCCCGCGCAAGCCCGAGCCCGCCGCGGCCAGCGACAAGGACGCGGCATAAGCCGTCTGCCTGTTTTGTGAGATGCGCCCTTGGATGAAAATCCGGGGGCGTTTTGTTTTCAGCGCGGCTGCTTATCCAGCCAGTTCCGCAACAGCCGGGCGTTGCGCATGTTGGCGCGGAACAGCACGTCGATGGCGTCGCCGGCGATCGGCACGGTGCCGACCACGCCCTGGAAGGCGACATTGCCGAGCATCCGCGCGGTGACATGCCAGGGCGCGCCGAGCGCGCGGGCTTCATGGACCAGCCACAGCGACAGCCCGGTTGCGATGATATCGCCGACCACCGGGATCAGCCCGATGATGCCGTCAATGCCATAGCGGATGTTGGTGCCAGGCAGGATGAAGGCCACGTCCAGGACCTTCGCAACCGCCTCCAGCCGCTTCAGCCGCTGCTCGCGGCTGAGCGGTCCGAACGAGCCGGCCGAGAAGCTGCGGAAATCGAAATGCATGCCGCCGGAGGAAGCGCCCGGTGGCGCTTCCGGAATCTCCCGCCCGTCCTGGTCGATGATTTTTCCGCGCGCTTCTCCGGCGCCGAAAGTCGCGCGGGAAGCACGGCCGGGGTGCGGGTGACGGAATGCCTGATTGTTTGCCATGCTCATCAGATGGTAACGCGCGAGGCCGGCGCAAGTTGCTTTATTACTGCTGCGTCATAGGCGGGCCGTCTCCCCTCATCCTTCGAGACGGCGCATTCGCGCCTCCTCACCATGAGGGTTTTGACGCGGTAGGGCTAGGTCGCGGCCGAGGCCTGCGCCGGCCGCTCCGGCTCCTCGACGTACTTATGCACGAGGAAGGCACTGAGCGTGGCCGGGATGAAACCGACCAGGCCGTACATGATGAATTGGAATGGGCCGCTGTCCTGGCCGCGCGAGCCGTACAGGAGTTCAGCCGCACCGAACGCGATCGCGCCGACGAGGAGGATGCGCAACGTGGGGCCGATGCGCTTGACGTGCCAGAGAATATCTTCGATCGCGCCGATCATCAGCGCCGGCAACAGCCCGAACAGATAGCTGAAGTGCAGCGTCGTCACGAACACCGCGATCAGCTTGCCGATCTCGGCCGCGGTCGGCGGATGGCTGAAATAGCCCGACATCGTCGTGGTCGTCAGCAGCAGCCAGAACCCGCCCAGCAGCGGTCCGATGGCTGCGAAAATCAGGTAACGCTTCATGCTCAACCCTCCGCCAGCGGGCCATTTATAGCAGCCGCGCGTGAAGGCTGGACAAAGAAAATAGTCGAGGACGGGAACCCTGCTCGCCCAGGCTGCGAAGGCGTCGAAGGCTCGTTCGCCTCGATAACGGAAATGCAATCTTCCATGTTCAGGATGCGATCGGCAACACCGGCGGCCCTTGCCCGATCTACATCAAGCGTCCTGTGAACGCGGAAGTTGTAGAAAAAGAATTACAGCACAAGAGCATGGCGGCGGTTCTCAAACTTCTTTGAGAACGCACTCGTCAATCCTGTGAAGCGCCTCATCCTCATGCTCAACGTCAGACCTTGCCTCTCGGCAGCGACGTGTTGAGGTGGCGCATGAAGCCTGGACGACCAGATAGTCGGTGGTGCGCCCTACTCGCCCCACACCGCGAAGGCGTCGTTGAAGGCGCGCTCGCCCGGGGCGCCCTTCTCGATCGCGATGATGGCGCGGCGCTGGTTGGCATAGACCAGCGGCACGTCGAACCACGAGCGCTCCTTCAGGAGCTGGATGTTGCGGGCGCGATCGGCATCGACATTGGACAGCCCGACCAGGAAGAAGCCGTCGGTGACCTTCACCGCAAGCCCCGCAAGCGGCGTGCCGCGCGCCTGCTCGTTCGACTTCATCAGGATGCCCGGGACATTGGCGACACCGCCGCCCGTGAAATCGGGCGGCAGGATGAAGGTGAGCTCCGCGGTGTGGCTCGCCGGCAGCGATGAATTGGTGTTGCGGCGGAACGACATCGTCATCTTGAACTTGCGGTCGGGAATGTCGATGTCGGCGCGCACGGCGATGTCGCCCTTGGCGTTGCCGGATGCCTTGATCGGTTCGGTGCGCCATACCACCGAGCCGACATATTGCTTGCCCTTGGGATCGGACGGATCCTCGTCATAGAGCACGACGCGCTGCGCCACCGGCGCCACCGGCTGCTCGGCCGACGACGACGGCTGGCCGACACGATCGGCGATCTTGGGCTTGGAGAGCGGCTGCGAGGCATCCTTCGGCTGCTCGACCGCGGGCTGCGACTTGAACAGTCCGCTCACCATCGTGACCGCCGACTTGCCCCAGAGGATCGCCGCGCCGACCAGGATCAGCACGATACCGACGGCGATCGCGCTCTTGAACGGAAACACCGCACCCGAACGGGCGCGCTTGGGCTCGCGTTCGCGCCCGGAGCCGATGCGGGCGCGCGGGACGGGTGGAGCAGGCGGCGAGTAGCGCTCGGCCTCCTCCATCGATTCTTCGTAGGAATAGGGCGGATCGATATCGCCGCCGCGGTTCTCGAGATCGGGCTCGATCCGGTCGAACTCCGGCGAGGGCGACGGCACATTGGCATAGGTGCGCCGCGCGGCCCGGTTGGCCTGGGCTGCGGCGCGGCCGAGATCGTCGGCATCGGCGGCGATGTCGCGGAAACCGCGTACGCCCGGCGCCTGGGAATTGCCGTTGTCGCCGGCGCGGCGCGACGGGGGCAAGGGTGGCGGCGGGCCTGCGCGATCGCGGACCGGCGGCAGCTGCGGCTCCTGCATCGAGATCTGCGGCTGCGGCGGCACCGGCGGCTGCGGCCGTGGCGCAGGCGGCGCATCGGCCCGCGGGGGACGCGGCGCACGCTCCGGATCCTGCCCGAGCGGCGGCCGATCGTTGCGCGAGGGGGGAGGAGCAGGCGGCGGCGCCGATGGCCGCGGACGGGCGGTTGGCGCCGTGGGCTGGCCGTTCGACGGCGCCGATGGGTCCCCAGGCCGGGCGCCGGTAGAACGGCGGAAGGCATCCCCCCGCGAAGAGGCGGGAGCGGTGCCGCCGGCGCGGGCGTCGCGGGCGCGCTGGGCGGCCTCCGATTCGACCTTGCGGACCGCCTCCTCCAGCGACAGCCGCTCCCGGGTGATCTCGGATTCGGAAAGTGGCGGCTGGACGCTGCGGAGCTGGGAAATCAGCGCGGCCCGGGCCCGCTCGTAAAGCGCACGGCGGCTCTCGCCGGGAGCACTGGGGTCCAGTCCGGCAATAGCGCGCGCGATCAGCGGGTAATAGTCGGCCATATCAGCTCAACTGTGCGCATTTTCCAGTAATATCCCGTTAAGCCTCAAACGGGTTTTGAACCAGGATAGTATCCTCGCGTTCCGGGCTGGTGGAAAGCAGGGCAATTGGGCAACCCACCAACTCCTCCACACGACGGACATATTTGATGGCCTGGGCCGGCAAATCGGCCCAGGAACGGGCATTGGCGGTGGGCTGCTTCCAGCCCTCGATGCTCTCGTAAATCGGCACCACCCGGGCCTGGGCGCCCTCGCCGGCCGGCAAATGGTCGATTTCCTTGCCGTCCAGCCGATAACCGGTGCAGACCTCGATCGAGTCGAACCCGTCCAGAATATCGAGCTTGGTCAGCGCCAGGCCGTTGATGCCGCAGGTGCGGACGGTCTGCCGCACCAGCATGGCGTCGAACCAGCCGACGCGCCGCTTGCGCCCGGTGTTGACGCCGAATTCCTTGCCCCTGCGGCCGATCTCCTCACCGATCTCGTCATGCAGCTCGGTCGGGAATGGCCCCTGGCCGACCCTTGTCGTGTAGGCCTTGCAGATGCCGAGCACATAGCCGACGGCGCCCGGCCCCATGCCGGTCCCGGTCGCGGCCTGCGCCGCCACGGTGTTGGACGAGGTGACATAGGGGTAGGTGCCATGATCCACATCGAGGAGTGCGCCCTGCGCGCCTTCGAACAGGATGCGCTTGCCCTCGCGCCGCTTCAGGTCGAGCAGCCGCCACACCGTCTCGGCATAGGGCAACAGTTTCGGCGCAAAGGCAGTCAGCTCGTGCAGGATAGTCTTGCCGTCGATCTCCTCGAGATTGAGCCCGCGCCGCAGCGCATTGTGGTGCGCCAGCAGCCGCTCGATCTTGTGCGGCAGCGTGTCGAGATCGGCCAGATCCATCAGCCGGATGGCGCGGCGGCCGACCTTGTCCTCATAGGCCGGTCCGATGCCGCGCCGCGTGGTGCCGATCGCGGTGATCGGCGGTTCGTTGGTGCCGACCGCGTTGGAAGTTTCGCGCAAGGCGTCGAGCTCGCGATGCAGCGGCAGGATCAGCGTGACGTTTTCCGCGACCCGCAGATTGTCGGGGCTGACCTCGACACCCTGCCCCTTCAGCTTAGCGACCTCGTCGAGAAAGGCCTGCGGATCGAACACCACGCCATTGCCGATCACGGCCAATTTCGAGGGCCGCAGCACGCCGGAAGGCAGCAGCGCAAGCTTGTAGGTTTCGCCGTTGATGACCAGCGTATGGCCGGCATTGTGGCCGCCCTGAAAGCGCACGACGATGTCGGCCTGCTCCGACAACCAGTCGACGATCTTGCCCTTCCCTTCGTCGCCCCACTGGGCGCCGACGACGACAACGTTGGCCATTCCTGGACTAGTCCCTCTGCAATCCCAACTTCATACGAGCATGAACCCCACGGAAACCGGTCCCACCCCCCCATTCCAGGCGTGGAGTGCGCTTTTTCCGGGATCATGCGCCCAGCTCAAATTCACGGCCGGGGCCGCTCGCATGCGAGGCGCCTATCCGGATAAAGGAAGCAGCCCCCTGAGGCAAGCAAGAAGGCCCCCTGGGACCCGCCCTAAACCATCCCCAACCCTTTGATATCCCCTATAAAATCTGACCGTTCCTAGCCTCGCCTGAGCCTTTGCCAGCGCTATGGGGCCTTTCCGGGGCAGACCACCTCGCGGTCGGTCTGCCACAGCGATATCCGCTCCTCCTTCGGCAGGTACATCGCATCGCCCGGCTTGACGTCGAAGGCGTCTGCGAACGAGCCCTGATTGCGCAGGGTGCCGTTGGCGCGGAATTGACCGGGCGAATGCGGATCGACCTTGAGGCGCTCGATGCGGGCAGCGTCGCGCAGCTTCTCGTGCCAGACCTGCGCAAAACTGAGGAACAGCCGCTGCTCGCCGGAGAAGCCGTCGATCACGGGCGCCGGACAGCCCTTGCGTGCGAGCAGGTAGGCGCGCGCGGCAATCGCAAGCCCGGCATTGTCGGCGACGTTTTCCCCCAACGTCAGCGCGCCATTGACGTGATAGCCGGGCAGCGGCGTGAAGGCATCGTATTGCGCGACCAGACTGTGCGTCTGTTTCTCGAAGCGCTCGCGATCGTCCCTGGTCCACCAGTTGCGCAAATTGCCTTCGCCGTCGAACTGGCTGCCGTGGTCGTCGAAGGCGTGGCTGATCTCGTGGCCGATCACGGCGCCGATCGCGCCGTAATTGGCCGCATCGTCAGCGCCGGCGTCGAAGAACGGCGGCTGCAGGATGCCGGCGGGAAACACGATCTGGTTACGGCTCGAACTGTAGAAGGCGTTCACGACCTGCGGCGCGGTAAACCACTCCGCGCGGTCGACCTTCTGGCCGAGCTTGCCGAGCCAGTAATCATGGTCGAAACGGCGGGCGCGCATGACATTGCCGGCGAGATCGCCCTTTTGAATGTCGAGCGCGGCGTAGTCGCGCGATTTGGCGGGATAGGCGATCATCGGCACGATCGCTTCCAGCTTTTTCAGCGCCTCGGCGCGGGTGTCGGGGCCCATCCAGTCGAGTGTCGCGATGCCCTCGCGATAGACCGCGATCAAATTGGCGATCATGGCTTCCGCGCGTGCCTTGCCGTCGGCCGGGAAATAGCGCTCGACATAGAGTTTTCCCAGATCGAAGCCGATCAGGCGGTCGACGACGGAGACCGCGCGCTTCCAGCGCGGCTGGATTTCCGGGACGCCGCGCAGCGTGTGCAACTCGAAGGCAAAATCCTCCTCCGCAAACGGTGCCGATAGATAGGGCGAATACGCGCCGAGCAGATTGTAGGTGAGAAGCGCCTTGAAAGTGTCGAGCGGCGTGTCGCGGAACACCGTCTCGAGCCCGGCGAAAAAGCTCGGCTGCGCGACGATGACGGTCGAGATATCGCGGCCGACACCGGCGGCTGTGAGATAGGAGGGCAGATCGTCCTTGCCGACCAGCGCCGGCAACGCCGCAAGCTCGGTCTTGTTGTAGGTCTTGACGGGGTCGCGGTTCTGCACCCGCGTCCATTGCAGCTGCGCCAGCGATTTCTCGAGCGCGATGATGTTGTCGGCAGCCAGCTCCCCGTTCGGCTCGCCCGCGAGCGAGAACAGCTTTGCGATGTGCGCGCGATAGGCCGTTCGCATTGCCACGAAATGCGCATCGTCCTTCAGATAGTAATCGCGGTCGGGCAGGCCGAGCCGGCCCTGCTCCAGATGCGCGACATAGGTCGTCGCATCATGCTCGTCCGGCGAGACATCGAGCGTGAAGGGAATGCGGACCCATAGCTTCGCGAGGTCCGCAAACAGAGCAGGCAACTGGGCCTTGTCGTTCAGCCCGTGGATTTTCGCCAGCGCTTCCTGCAGCGAAGCCAGGCCCGCTCTGTCGACATCGGCTTCGTCCATGAACGAGGCATAGAGATCGGCGAGCTTCCTGCGCTCGGGATGGTCCTTGTCATTGGCGTCGATCGCTTCGATCGCGCTGCGGAGCTGGGCTTGCGTCTTCTCGCGCACTTCCGAGAACGTGTCCCAGCCGGCGCGGTCGGCAGGGATTGGCGTCGCCGCCAGCCACTTGCCGTTGGCATATTGCCAGAAATCCTGCTGCGGCCGCACGCTCGGGTCGATCGCGGAAACATCGATGCCGGAACGCGGCGTGGCCGCCAGCGCGAAAGGCGCGGCCAAGCCGACCATCAAGAGAAGAGCGAGTTGTCGAAGCATGGCGGCAGGATAGACGAGCATGCGCATTTTTCCAGTTCTCTACAGTCAAATCCAGGCCAGAGTCCGCGATGGCTGCTCCGCGCATGGACGCGATGCGTGCAACCCCATTGATGCACACGGAGAATCCGTGTCTTTGAAGGAGCCGGGCAAGAAGCCGGCCCGGGCTCGAGCGCCGGGCGGGGCCGCGGCGCATTGAACCGGGCCACTTTCAAGCACCATGTCCGCCTCCGATCAAACTTCGCACGTCGCGCCGCAAGCCTCCAGTCACTGGATCGCGAACCAGCCTTATGTTTTGCTCAGCATCACCGCACTGTGCTGGGCGGGCAACGCCATCGTCGGCCGCCTCGCCGCCGGCCACATCCCGCCGGTGACGCTGTCGTTCCTGCGCTGGGGCATCGCTTTCCTGCTGATCCTGCCCTTTGCCTGGAAGCATCTCAAACGCGACTGGCCTGCGATCCGCGGCAAGCTCGGCCTCATGGTCCTGGTGTCCATTACGGGGATCGGCATGTTCAACACGCTGCAATACTGGGCGCTCGAACATACCTCGGCGCTGAACACGCTGCTGCTGCAATCGGCCGGACCGCTGATCGTTGCCGTATGGTCGCTCGTGCTGCTCGGCGTGCGGCTGACGCTGGCGCAGGCGATCGGCGTCATGGTTTCGCTCACGGGCGTGCTGGTGATCCTGATGCATGGCGATCTTTCCGCGCTTTCCAACATCCAGTTCAACAAAGGCGACCTGATCTTCCTCGTGGCGTTGACTATCTTCGGTCTTTATTCGGTGCTGACCCTGAAGCGGCCGGCGATCCACGGCCTGTCGTTCGCGGCGTTCACCTTCGGCGCCAGCACGCTATTCCTGATCCCGCTTCTGATTTTCGAATTGTTCACCCGTCCGGTGATGGCGCTGGATACGCGAAACCTGCTCTCGCTGCTCTACGTCTCGGTATTTCCCTCGATCCTCGCCTATCTCTGCTTCAATCGCGGCGTGCAGTTGATCGGCGCCAACCGCGCAGCCCCCTTCTTCCATGTCGTGCCAGTGTTCGGCTCGGTGATGGCGATCATCTTCCTCGGCGAGCAGCCGCAAGCGTTTCACTTCATCGGTTTTGCCCTGGTGCTGACCGGCGTCTATGTCGCCTCCCGCAGACAGTCGGCCTGACCGTCCCGCTTTCACGGCTTTGCCCTCCCGGCGCCGCCTTTCCCTGCAACGCTGATGTCACAACCGCCCGTTATGGTTTAGCATGGGCGGGGCGTGGCTCGCGCGAAATACCGGGGTGTTCGGGGGCAGTGGTGATGATTACCGTTCCGGAGCTTGCGGCCGACGCGCTGGGCAAATTCCTGGCCAATTACATGCGCCGCCGGTTCGGCTCGTCGGAGACACATCTCGTCGAAACGGTACCGTCGATCGCCCGCATCGCGCTCGAATGCATCGGCAACAGCGACGCGCTCTACCACAATGTCGAGCACACCATGCTGGTGACGCTCGCCGGCCACGACATCCTGCGCGGACGCGCGCTGCACACCCACATGCCGGCCGAGGACTACGCCCATGTCATCATCGCCTGCCTGACCCACGACATCGGCTATGTCCGCGGCCTGTTCAAGGCCGACGACAAGGAAGGCTATGTCGTCGATTCCGCGGGCAAGAAGGTGGCGCTGCCGCGCGGCGCGTCGGATGCGTCGCTTTTGCCCTATCATGTCGACCGCTCGAAGATGTTCGTGATGGAGCGCATCGAGGGCATAGCGCAGCTCGACAAGCACCGCATCGCGCGCGCCGTCGAAGGCACGCGTTTTCCCGCCAGCATTCCGAGCGAGCAGGAGGAAGTCGACGAGGAGGCCGCGCTGTTGCGCGCTGCCGATCTGATCGGCCAGCTCGGCGATCCCCATTACATCCGCAAGGCCAACGCGCTGTATTACGAGTTCGAGGAAGCCGGCCTGAACCGCCAGCTCGGCTATTCCTCGCCCGCCGACCTCGTCAATCTCTATCCGCAGTTCTACTGGAACAGCGTGGCGCCGCATGTGCAGACCGCGATCCGCTATCTCAACGTCACCTCGCGCGGGAGGCAGTGGATCGCCAACCTCTACAGCAATGTATTCCGCGCCGAGCGGGAGATATCATTGTCGGGGCCGCAGAAGTGAGCATAGATGTGCGCCCAGAAACGTTCTGTCGTCCCGGCGAAGGCCGGGACCCATACCCACAGGACAGCGCGGTTGCACTCGGTGTCGCCTCAGCCTGCCCAACCCCACTTCCTGTGGTTATGGGTCCCGGATCGCGCTCGCTTGTCCGGGACGACGAGGGTGTGCATAACAGCAATCCGCTGCGCTGCCTTGTCGCAAACGATCATTCCGGCAAAAGCTGGATCATCGATTTCTAAGGCCTGACCCCAGCGCATTGTCCGCCAAACCAAAACACTTCTCGCCGCTGCGCTGGATCATCAACCAGCCCTACCTGCTGCTCAGCCTGACCTCGCTGTTCTGGGCCGGCAATATCGTGCTGGCGCGTTTTGTCGCAGGCCATGTGCCGCCGCTGACCTTGTCCAGCGTGCGCTGGATCGGCGCCTTCATCCTGCTGTGGCCGTTCGCGAAGGAGCATCTGCGCCGGGACTGGCCGATCCTGCGCGCCAACCTGCCGCTGATGCTGTTGCTGTCGGCGACCGGCTTCGCCTTCAACAACGCGATCTCCTACATGGCGCTTCAATATACCGAGGCGCTGAATGCGCTCCTGATCCAGTCTTCGGCGCCGCTGTTCGTGGCGCTGTGGGCGCTGCTGCTGTTCGGCGTGCGGCTGACCTGGGCACAGCTGCTCGGCATCGTGATCTCGCTCGCCGGCGTCCTGACCATCATCCTGCGCGGCGACCTTTCCGCGCTGGCCAAAATCCACTTCAACAAGGGCGACCTGATGTTTGCCAGCGCCGTGCTGGCGTTCGGGCTTTATTCAGCCGTCATGACCAAGCGCCCGGCGACGCATCCCCTGTCGCTGATCACCTTCACCATGGGCTGCGGCTCGATCATGCTGGTGCCATTTGCATGGTGGGAGATGCTGAGTGGCTTTGGGCCGAAGGCCGATCTCCTGACCGCGGCGACGTTTGCCTATGCCGTGATCTTCCCCTCGACGCTCGCATATCTCTGCTTCAACCGCGGCATCGCGCTGATCGGACCGAACCGCGCCGCGCCGTTCCTGCATCTGGTGCCGGTGTTCGGCTCGGTGATGGCGATCGTGTTGCTCGGCGAGCAGCCAAGGCTGTTTCACGTGGTCGGCTACGCGCTGGTGCTGGCGGGCGTGGTGATCGCCTCGCGGCAGGGATCGGCGAGGGGATGAGCGCCGTAGGGTGGGCAAAGCGAAGCGTGCCCACCACCGAGACTGTGGATCAATGCTGGTGGGCACGGCGCAAGGGCGCCTTTGCCCACCCTGCAGATTCCCTTAGGCCGCCCTTACCTTGGCGAGGAAGCCGTCGACCGCGCTGCGCAGCATGCCGGACTGGTTGTCCAGCTCGCGGGCGTTCGACAGCACGTCGGAGGCCGCCTTGCCGGTCGCCTCCGCCGCGGACGTCACACCGCCGATGTGGGAATTGATCTCGCTCGACCCGGCTGCCACCGACTGGATGTTGCGCGCGATCTCACGGGTCGCCCCGCCCTGCTGCTCGATCGCGGTCGAGATGCCGTTGGTGATCTCGCTCATCTGGGCAATCGTCTGGGTGATGCCGTTGATGGCGGCGACCGCATCGCTGGTCGACTGCTGCATGGCGGCGACCTGGCCGGAGATTTCCTCCGTCGCCTTCGCGGTCTGGTTGGCCAACGCTTTCACTTCGGAAGCGACGACTGCAAAGCCGCGGCCGGATTCACCGGCGCGGGCCGCTTCGATGGTGGCGTTGAGCGCGAGCAGGTTGGTCTGTGCTGCGATCGAGTGGATCAGCTTGACGACCTCGCCGATCTTCTCGGCGCCGGTGGAGAGCACCTGCACGGTGGCATTGGTGCGCTCGGCATCGCCGACCGCCTTGCTCGCGATCTCGCTGGAGCGGGCGACCTGGCGGGAGATCTCGTTGACCGAGCTCGACAGCTCTTCCGCCGCAGAGGCAACCGTGCCGACATTGTTCGAAGCGTTCTGCGAGGCGGCGCTGACATTCGCGGCGCGCGCGCTGGCATCGCTCGCGGTCGAGGTCATCGACTGCGCGGTGGTCTGCATGCCGGCCGCCGCGCTGGACACCGAACGAACGATGCCGTTGACGCTGCGCTCGAAGTCGCCGGCGAGATTCTCCATCGCCAAACGGCGCTCCTTGGCCATACGCGCCTGGGTTTCGGCTTCGGACTTCTCCAGCTCGCGCATGCGCAACGCGTTGTCCTTGAAGATCTGCACGGTCGCAGCCATCTTGCCGACCTCGTCGCCGCGGCCGACGCCGGGGATTTCGTTTTCGAGCTTGCCATCGGCGAGGTCCTGCATGCGCGCACCGAGCAACGCGAGCGGTCTGGAGATGCTGCGGCCGATCATCCAGGCGATGCCGCCCGAGATCACGGCGATGCCGAGGATGGCCAGCCCAAGCACCCAGATGATCGGGCGGAGCTTGTCGTCGAGGTCGTCGAGATAGCCGCCGCTGCCGAGATACATGTCGAAGCCGGGGACGGCGACGGCATAGCCGATCTTGCGGATCGGCGTTTCCTGGCCGGGCTTCACATATTCATAGCGCAACAGGATTTCGCCGTTGGCCTTCACGCCGTCCATCAATTCGTGCGACAGCTTGCGGCCGTTGGTCACCACTTCCATGCGGTTGGTGCCGATCTGCTTCGGATCGGGCGAGAGCTGGGTGATGCCGTCATAGGAGGTGCCGAAGATGTAGCCGGCGCCCTTGTCGTAGGTCATGGCGTTGCCGAGCTTGCGGAACTCGGCCATCGCCTGCTCCTTGGTGAGCTTGCCGGCATCGACGTCCTTCTTCAGCTCCCCCGCCATGTTGCGGGCCATCTCGACGATCGATTTGGTCTGGTCGGTGCGCGCGCGCAGCATCTCCTGCTGCATCAGATAGCCGGCGAGAGCGCCGGCGACGCAGAGACCGACCAGGGTCACGCCGACCAGGATGGCGAGTTTGGGTACAATCGTCAAATTGTTCAGCTTCACGGAACCATCTCCTCCAGAGATTGGCGCATGGCGCGCGCCGCCTTGGTGCATTCTTGCAGTGTTGCGCCGCTGATCGCTGGACACGTCCAGGGATCAGCGGCGATCTTCATCGTTGCGGCACGCCTCAGGCGGCGCGGACTTTGGCCAGGAAGCCATCGACCGCGCTGCGCAGCATGCCGGATTGGTTGTCGAGCTCGCGGGCATTGGCGAGCACTTCGGAAGCCGCCGTGCCGGTGGCCGTCGCCGCCGTCGTCACGCCGCCGATATGGGTGCTGATCTCGTTCGAGCCGGCCGCAACCGACTGGATGTTGCGCGCGATCTCGCGGGTCGCCTCGCCCTGCTGCTCGATCGCAGTGGAAATGCTGACCGTGATCTCGCTCATCTGCGCAATCGTCTGGGTGATGCCGTTGATGGCGGAGACCGCATCGCTGGTCGACTGCTGCATGGCCGCGACCTGGCCGGAGATTTCTTCGGTGGCCTTCGCCGTCTGGTTGGCGAGCGCCTTCACTTCGGAAGCGACGACTGCGAAACCGCGGCCGGATTCGCCGGCGCGCGCCGCCTCGATGGTGGCGTTGAGCGCGAGCAGGTTGGTTTGTGCCGCGATCGAATGGATCAGCTTGACGACCTCGCCGATCTTCTCGGCGCCGGTGGAGAGCACCTGCACGGTGGCATTGGTACGCTCGGCATCGCCGACCGCCTTGCTCGCGATCTCGCTGGAGCGGCCGACCTGGCGGGAGATTTCGGTGACCGAGCTCGACAGCTCTTCGGCCGCGGCGGCAACCGTGCCGACATTGTTCGACGCGCCTTGCGAGGCGGCGCTGACGGTGGCGGCACGGGCGCTGGCGTCACTCGCGGTCGAGGTCATCGACTGCGCGGTGGTCTGCATGCCGGCGGCTGCCGTCGAGACCGAGCGGACGATGCCGTTGACGCTGCGCTCGAAATCGCCGGCGAGATTTTCCATCGCCGAACGCCGTTCCTTGGCCATGCGCGCCTGGGTTTCGGCTTCGGACTTCTCCAGCTCGCGCATGCGCACCGCGTTGTCCTTGAAGATCTGCACGGTCGCGGCCATCTCGCCGACCTCATCGCCGCGGCCGACGCCGGGAATGGCGGCTTCGAGCTTGCCGCCGGCCAGATCCTTCATGCGGGTGCCGAGCTGGCCGAGGGGACCGGAAATGCTGCGGCCGATCATCCAGGCGATGCTGCCCGAGATCACGCCGATGCCGAGGATCGCGAGGCCCAGCAGCCAGGCGATCGGCTTCAGCTTGGCGTCGATGTCGTCGAGATAGGCGCCGGTGCCGACATACATGTTGAAGTAGGGTATAGCGACGGCATAACCCACCTTGCGGGTCGCCTCTTTCTCACCCGGACGCACGTTGTCGTAATACATGATGTGCTCGCCCTTGGCGGCGACGCCGTCGCGCCATTCGCGCGACACGGCCCGGCCATTGGTCACCACGTCCATGCGGTTCTTGCCGATGAAGCTCGGATCGGGCGCCAGCACGGTGATGCCTTCCATCGTGTTGCCGAACAGATAGCCGGAGCCGTGATCATAGGTCAGCGTGTTGGCCCGCTTGCCGAACTCGGCAAACGCAGCTTCCTTGGTGAGCTTGCCGGCCTCCACTTCCTTCTGCAGTCCGGCCGCCATGTTGCGCGCCATGTCGACGACGGCATGAACCTGCTCGATGCGCGCGTTCATCATCTCGCGTTGCACCAGGTAGCCGGCGAGGACGCCGGCGGCGCCGAGCCCTACCAGGGTGATGCCCAGGAGAATGCCGAGCTTGGGAGCAATCTTCAGATTGTTAAGCTTCACAGCGGGTTGCTCCGGAGGGATTTTAGGCAAGGTCGCGGTTAACGGATAATTCAGCTCACGATAGGGTGAATTCCCTAGCGCTTCCTTACGACACGCTCCGTAGTAGTCCGGGCTGGCCGCACGCCTGGCGCGCGGACTTTTCCACCTGAATGACTCCTTCGAAAGCGATGCAATCCTCGATTGCGTTCGGGGCCTAGCCGAGCGGCAGCCGGCCATGCTTTGATGCCGCACCCAAGAAGATGTCAGGCCAAAAGAAAAGCGGGAGCGACGGATGTCGAAGTACAGGGTGGTGACGCCGAAAGGCGCGAGCTTCACGGTCGCCGGCAGCGGCTACGCCTATGAAAAGGAAGCGCTCGATCCGATCGGAGCCGAGATCGTCGAAGCGCCGGCCAATGAGGCCGAGTTCGTCGCGGCCGCCAGGAGCGCGGATGCCATCTACGCCAAGGGCATGCCGATCACCAAAGCGATCATCGATCAGCTCGAGAACTGCAAGGTGATCACGCTCGGCAGCGTCGGCGTCGACTCGGTCGACGTGAAGGCCGCGACCGCGCGCGGCATTCCCGTCACCAACATTCCCGACACCTTCATCGAAGAAGTCGCCGACCACGCCATGATGCTGCTGCTCGCCGGCTTCCGCCGGCTGATCGAGCAGGACAAGATGGTGCGCGAGGGCCGCTGGTCCGAGGGACGGCCGGCGCTGTTGAAAATTCCGCGGCTGATGGGACAGACGCTCGGCTTCGTCTCCTTCGGCCGCGTCGCGCGCGCGGTGGCCAAGCGCGCCGCACCGTTCGGCCTGCGGATGATGGCGTTCGATCCCTTCATCCAGGAAACGCTGATGTACGATCACGGCGTGATGCCGGCGACATTGTCCGAAGTGCTGTCGCAATCGGACTTCATCTCGATGCACGCGCCGGCGCGGCCCGAGGTGCATCACATGCTGGGCGAGCAGCATTTCAAGCAGATGAAAAAGACCGCGGTCTTCATTAATACCGGCCGTGGCGCGACGGTGAACGAAGAAGCCTTGATCAAGGCGCTGCAGGAGGGCTGGATCGCCCATGCCGCGCTCGACGTGCTGGAGAAGGAGCCGGCCTCGCACAACAATCCGCTGCTGCGCATGGAGACCACGACGCTGACCGCGCATGTGGCGTCAGCCTCGGCACGTTTCGACGAGGCGCGCAAGCGGCGGGTGGGCTACGAATTGTCACTGGTGCTGCAAGGCATGTGGCCGGTAAGCTGCGTCAACCCGTCGGTGCTGCAGAACACGCAATTGCGGCGCTGGCAGCCGGTCAGCATGGATCGCGGACCGAACAGCTAGGGAGCATGATCCGGAAAAAGCCTGCCCCGCACTTGATGCGGGGTGGGAACCGGTTTTCCGAAAAGATCATGCTCAAATAAAGCATCTCGGTTCACCGGCGATTCAACACCGGGAACTGGAAGACAGGGGAGAGAGCGATGACGAGCAAGATTACTCGCCGTGACGCGCTGGCGTTGGGCGCGTCCGCCGCGGCGCTGGCCGCAAGCGGCGCGCGGGCGCAAACCGCCGCGTCGAACGTCAAGGCCGCGGACGTTGCCGCGCCGTCGCTGCCGCTCGAGAAAGGCGCTTCGTTGCGCATGCTGCGGCCGGTGCGGTTCGTCCAGGCCGACGAGGATGTGTTCCGCGCCAACGCCAAGGCGTTCACCGACAAGACCGGCGTCGAGGTCAAGGTCGATTTCGTCGGCTGGGAGGACATCAACCAGCAGACCGCGGTAACCGCGAACTCCGGCGCCGGCCCCGACATCATCATCGGCTTCACCGATGCGCCGCATATCTATGTCGACAAGATCATCGAGCTCACCGACGTCGCCGACTATCTCGGCAAACGTTACGGCGGCTGGATGTTCCTCGCCGAGAAGTACGGCAAGCGCTACAAGACCAACACCTGGATCGGCCTGCCGTTCGGCGCCAGCGGCGGTCCGCTGGTCTATCGCAAGTCGCTGGTGCAGGCGGCCGGTTTCGAGCGCGTGCCCGACGACCACGCCGGTTTTCTGACGCTCTGCCAGAAACTAAAGGCGGCCGGCAAGCCCGCGGGTTTTGCGCTCGGCAACGCCGTCGGCGACGGCAACGGTTTTGCGAGCTGGCTGTTGTGGTCGCATGGCGCGCAGCTGCTCGATGAGGAGGGCAACCTCATCATCAACAGCAAGGAGACGGTGGCAGCGCTGAAAAACCTGAAGGAGCTCTATCCGACCTTCATCGCGGGCACCCCGTCGTGGAACGACGTCAGCAACAACCGCGCCTATGCGGCGCAGGATATTTCGCTGACCTCGAACGGCGTCTCGCTGTATTTCGCGCTGAAGAACGATCCGGCGACCAAGGCGATCGCCGACGATACCGAGCATCAGTTCGTGCCGAAGGGCGTCGCCAAGACCTCGCCGATGGGCGGGCTTACGCTCAACGCCATGGTGTTCAAGCACAGCCCATACCCCAACGCGGCGAAGGCGTTCCTGCAATTCATGCTGGAGAAGGAGCAGTACGAACCCTGGATCAACGCCAATTCCGGCTACTGGGCCCAGCCGCTCGCGGCCTATGCCGACTGCGCGGTGTGGTCCGGCGATCCCAAGGTGAAGATATTCAAGGACACCATGAACAACCGCTACTGGAACGGCTATGCCGGGCCGATCTCGACCGCGACCGGCGCCATCAACGCCGACTACGTGCTGGTGCAGATGTGCGCCTCGGTCGCAACCGACGCCGCGACGCCGGAGGCCGCGGCGGCGGAGGCCGAGCGGCGGGCGAAACGGTATTTCAGGAGGTAGGCACAACGTCGTTCCGGGGCGCGCGTGAGCGCGAACCCGGAACCTCGAGATTCCGGGTTCGATGCTTCGCATCGCCCCGGAATGACGGAAAATGAGATTTGATGTCAGTCACGGCGCTACCTTCGCGGAGTCTGGTGCAGCGGCAACCGAACTGGTTTGTCCGCCTGTTCGACTACAAGCCGTTCCTGATCGTCGTCTGCCTCGCGCCCGCGATCGGCCTGCTCACGGTATTCCTCACCTATCCCCTCGGCCTCGGCGTCTGGCTCGCCTTCACCGACACCACCATCGGCCGCCGCGGCGTCTTCGTCGGACTCGAAAACTTCCAGTATCTGCTGACCGATCCAATCTGGTGGAACGCGGTGTTCTACAGCGTCTTCTACACTGCGGTCGCGACTTTCGGGAAATTCGCGCTCGGCTTCTGGCTCGCGCTGCTGCTCAACAACCATTTTCCGTTGAAGAGCCTGATCCGCGCCATCGTGCTCTTGCCCTGGATCGTGCCGACCGTGCTGTCGGCGCTGGCGTTCTGGTGGATCTACGATCCGCAATTTTCCATCATCTCCTATCTGCTGGTCGACGTGCTGCATGTCCGCACCAGCAATATCGATTTCCTCGGCAGCCCCTGGCCGGCGCGGTTCTCGCTGATTGCGGCCAACATCTGGCGCGGCATTCCCTTTGTCGCGATTTCGCTGCTGGCGGGACTGCAGACCATCTCGCCCTCGCTCTACGAGGCGGCGATGCTCGACGGCGCGACGAGCTGGCAGCGCTTCCGCTACATCACCTTCCCGATGATGATGCCGATCCTGGCGATCGTCATGACCTTCTCGATCATCTTCACTTTCACCGACTTCCAGCTCGTCTACGCCATCACCCGCGGCGGCCCGGTCAACTCTACGCACCTGCTTGCGACACTCGCCTTTCAGCGCGGTATCGCCGGCGGCGAGCTCGGCGAGGGTGCGGCGATCGCGGTCTCGATGATTCCGTTTCTGGTGTTCGCGACGCTGTTCTCCTATTTCGGTCTCGCCCGGCGCAAATGGCAGCAGGGGGAGGCGAATGACTGACGCCGTCGCGCAACAGCCGGCGAACAGCGCCAGCGCCGCGCCCGAGGCGATGGACTGGGATTCGCGCGCGCGGCGCATGATGATGGTCTATCTGCCGCTCGCCTGCTTCATCATCATCCTGCTGTTTCCGTTCTACTGGATGGCGATCACCTCGTTCAAGCCGAACGCGGAGCTGTTGAACTACAGGGAACACAATCCGTTCTGGATTTCCTCGCCGACGCTGATGCACATCAGGCATCTGCTGTTCGAGACCTCCTATCCGCGCTGGCTCAAGACGACGATGTTCGTCGCGATCGGCTCGACTACTCTCTCGCTTTTCGCCAGCACGCTTGCCGCCTATGCGATCGAGCGGCTGCGCTTCCGCGGCAGCCCCTATGTAGGTTTGGGCATCTATCTCGCCTATCTGGTGCCGCCGTCGATCCTGTTCATTCCGCTCGCGACCGTGGTGGTGCAGTTCGGCCTGTTCGACAGCCCCTTGGCGCTGATCCTGGTCTATCCGACTTTCCTGGTGCCGTTCTGCACCTGGCTGTTGATCGGCTATTTCAAGTCGATCCCCTATGAGCTGGAGGAATGCGCGCTGGTCGACGGCGCGACGCGGCTGCAGATCCTGCGCAAGATCACGCTGCCGCTCGCGGTGCCCGGCCTGATCTCGGCCGGCATCTTCTCCTTCACGCTGTCCTGGAACGAGTTCATCTACGCACTCGCCTTCATCCAGAGCGGCGCCAACAAGACCGTGCCGGTCGCGATCCTGACCGAGCTCGTCACCGGCGACGTCTACCAGTGGGGCGCGCTGATGGCGGGCTCCCTGCTCGGCTCGCTCCCGGTCGCGATCTTCTACTCGCTGTTCGTGGATTATTACGTGTCGTCGCTGACCGGCGCGGTGAAGGAATAGCTACTTGCTATCCAGCGCGCTGACCGGCTCCCAACCGGCATCGGGCGGGGCTTTCGCAAATTCGCGCGCGCGCTGCAGGAACAGCGCCGACGGCCGGTCAAATTCCGCCACACGCGAAAAGCTCGCGGCCGACGCGTCGAATTCGCGCGCGCGCCAATGCGCCAGTCCCTCCGCATAGGCCGATGCGGCTTTGCCCTGCTCCGGCGTCTCCTGGCCGGCCTCGGCGAGCAACTCGTAAATCTTCACCGGCGTGGTGCGGCCCATGACCCGCGTCGCATCCAGCTCGCGCCAAGCGAACGTGGCGCCGGTCGCCGCGACCGTCGTTTCGGATGCGATGATCGTCGTGCCGTAATATTTGTTGGCGCCCTCGAGTCGCGAGGCGACGTTCACCGCGTCGCTCATGACCGAATAATTGAAGCGCCGCCGCGAGCCGATATTGCCGACCAGTGCTTCGCCGGAATTCAACCCCATGCGGTGCGCCACCTTGTGCCCGCGAAACGCCACCGAACTTTCATTGAGCTCCTCGAGCCTGACACGGCAGAGCAATGCGGCCCGCGCGGCGTGGCGTGCGTGGTCGGCATCGTCGACGGGCGCGCCGAACATCGCGACAATGGAATCGCCGATATATTTGTCGACATAGCCGCCCTGGCTCTCGATGATGTCGGTCATGGCCGAGAGATACTCGTTCATGAATTCGACCAGCTCGGTCGGGGTCATCTGCTCGGCGATCGAGGAGAATCCGGCGAGGTCCGAGAAGAACACGGTGACATTGCGCGTCTCGCCGCCGAGCGCCGGCAGCTTGTTGGAATGCAGCATCTGGTCGATCACCTGCGGCGCGAGATAGAGCCCAAAGCTCTTGCGCAGCAAGCGCTGGCCGCGGTCGGTCACGACCAGCCGGTAGACCGTTGTAATGATCAGCGCGGCGAGGCCGGCCGCGAACGGCTCGCTTAGCGGCAGCACCAGCGTCCTGGAAAAGGCCAGCATCGCTCCGAGCGTCCAGATCGCCATCATGACGAAAACGGCTAGCGCGGCGTAGGCCGGCGCCAGCCAGCGCGCGGCGACCGCGGCCAGCAAGGCAAACCCGATTGCGACTACGATGGTCGGCACCCGGCCCAATTCGACCAGCGCATCGTGCGCGATCAGATTGTTGACGGCGGTGGCATGGATATAGACGCCGGCGATGGTGCTGCGGCTGAATTTGGCCGGGCTCGGCGGTGCGGCAGGCAAGACGCAGCGAGGCGCGTTCGCCTGGTCGACCCCGGTCACGAAGCGCTTGGACGTGAGCTTGCGGTCTTCGGCTTCCAGCAGCGTGCCGAAGATGACGATCTTGCCCTCGAACTGGCGGCGGAAGAACTCCTTGTCGTCGCGCTCGACACAGGTGCGCAAATCGGCGAGCGAATAGGTCTGGATGTCGGCCGCGCCGCCATCGAAATTCAGCGTCAGCGTGTTCGTCACCGCACTCGGGATATGATAGCCCGCGAGCGTCACGCTGCCGTCTTGCGAAATAACCGGCGCGGCCTGCTGCGCGCGCGCAGCCAGCTCGAGCGCCATCGACGGGATCGGTCCCTGTTTGCCGGCAAAGGTCAGCGGCACCCTTCGGAAGATATCGTCGGGATCGGAATAGACGTTGAGCGGGCGGATGTTTTGCTGCTGGCGGACCGCGATGCGCTGGCCGGCCGCCGGTCCGACCGAGCCGTCGTCGCGCAAGACCTCGCCGAGCACCACTTTGCCCGCGGACGCACCCGCCGCGAGCGAGCGCAGGAACGGCCGGTCGAAGCCGCGTAGTTTTGCGCCCAGAATATCGTCGCCAAAGGGAATCTCGGACTGCTCGATCGAGGTGGCGAACACGACGTCGAAGCCCGCGACCCTGGCGCCGCCGTCGAGCACGGCCGACAGCACGCGTCCGACCTCGGTGGTCCAGGTCGATGTCGGCGAATGGTCGAAGGGCGGCGTGTTGTGCGTCTCTTCGTCGATCGCGATCACAGCGACCGGCGCGCTGGCGGCATCGCGGCGCGCGCCGAACATCTGCCAGCGCAGCGCCGTGAGGATGTCGATCGACCAGCCATGGACCTGCCCGAACGGCGGCAGTGCGGTCATCAGTCCGTACAGCAACGCGACCAGCAAGACCGCCGCGGCGTCCCGCCTGACGAGCCTCATGCGCGCTTTCGGTCCGGCCGCATCGGCGCTTACTGCAGCGTCACCAGGCGCCCGATCACCGGCCCCGCGCCGGGCGTGGCGTCGGCGTCGACCACGAAGGCCACATGCTTCGACTTCAGCGTCATGGCATAGGCCCCGCCCGCCTTCAGCGCGATGTTGGCCTTGGCGAGGTCGTAGAACTTGCCGTGCGCCAGCGGCACGCTGGCGAGGTCGACCTCATAGTGCTCGCCCTTCACATCGAGCCGCTCGATGACGAGCTTGCCGCGCTCGGTGACGCCGACCATCGGCGTCAGGCCGTGCAGCACCAAGGGCGGCGGTCCCTTCGGGGCATCGTCACGCAGGCTGCGCACCACGGTCGCGGCGCTCTCGCCGGTTTCCTTGGCGATGCGTTCGGCCTGGCTCGCGTCGCACGGCACATGATCAGCCTTGAACTCCGCCAGATGCACCGCGCTCTGCTCGGTGCCCACGATCACGGTGCCGATCCCGGAGATGGTCTCGTGCCAGCACGATTTCATGTAGCCGAGCGTGATCCTGCCGCCGGCCCCGAGCTTGATGACCTGCCCCGGCACGACATAGTCCATGAACTCCGCGCCGGTAACCTTGCCCTGTACATCCTCGACGACGGCAACGGGCGCCTGGCCGGCGGCGCCGGCCACGCCCGTCATGGCGATCACGCCAATGATGGCGGAAAAGAAGCGTTTCATCATGCTGACCTCAATGGCGGCGTATCTGCGCCAGTCTAGAACGGCCCCTCGCGAGCCGACACCCTGCCTGGGGCGAACAGCTAGCGTCATAATCGCGCGGACAAGGTGAGCAATATCACACAAGCGCGATTCTTTCTTGAACGTGTTTTTGAGCGGTATTTTGGGCGTTGGGCGGCCGCTCTTGGGCCGCCGCCCTCGCCTTGTCGCGATTCAGCCCGCGGGAACCATCACCACGCCCTTGTCCTTTGGCCAGCGCACGCGCCAGGCGAAGTTGATGTCCCTGACCTCGGCGGGTTTCGCCTCGAACGCCCATTCCAGCACGCCGCGTTTGTCGCGGAAGTTGGTGGTGGTCGGAGGCGTCGTCGAGGGCAGCATTTCCACCACGATGTCCTCGTGCTCGCTGACCGGGAGTTGGTCCAGGATCGCGATCTTGATCGGGAACTCATGGCCGTTGCGTACGGTCGTCTTGAAGGCGCGCTCGTCGGTCTTCGAGGTCACGATCAGGCCGGAGGAACCCTCGTTGCGCTTGAGCACGGTCCGCTCGATCTTGACCTTGTCGTCGGCGCCAAAACCGAGCCGCACGGTTTCGTCCTTGGCCACAGCCGCCATCTTGCCGCGGCCGACGAACGTGCCGTCGCGGTAGATGGAAACCTTGCCCGGCAACAGCGGCGCATCCTCACCCTGGACAAAGCTCGCTTCGAGGTACGCGGTTGGATCCGCCACGGGCGCTGAACGGAGAATGAGATCGGGCGCGATAGTCAGGTTCGCGATGCGCAGGCTCCTTGCACCTTCGCTGGCGCTGACGCTGACGCGTCCGGGAATCCTGAATGCGGTCTGGAAGGCGCCGATTTCGGCGGTGGCCTGCTGTTCGTCGGCCCTTTCCGCCTTCTTGGCAAAATTCTCGGCCGCCTCCTGGGCGACCGGCGCCGCCGGCGCCAACTGGGCCGTGCTGCGCGCCGCCCTATCCATAGCGACGCCCCCGAGCAGCGCGGGGCGTGGCGGTTGCGGATATTGCACGACCAGCGAATTGAGGTCGGGCGCAGCGCCGCCGCGTGCGACCCGCACGGTGGAAACGCCGAGCGTCACGTTCGACCAGTCCTCGCCGGTCGATTGCGTGATCTCGGCGCGGCGCACCAGCTCCAGCGCGGGCTTGCGGTCCTTGGCGCCGGTGTCGAGCCGGGCATCATAGAGCGGGCTCCAGCGCGCATTGCGCACGGAATAGGTGACACGCAACGTTGCTTTTGTCGCAGCGGCCGATGCGAGATCGATGCGGACCTCGAGCTTTGCCGGAGGCTTGGCGCTGCGGTCCTGCTCCAGCCGCGCGATATCGCGGTCGATGTCGCGCTGCTTGCGCTGCGCCTCGCGGATCGCGGCCTCAGTGGTCGCGACCTCATCCGCGATCGCGGCAAAGGCGGCGCGCCAATCGGAGAGCGGACGCGCCTCGCCTTTCTCCCCCAATCCCGCCGGCGAGGCTTCGGCAAACCGCTCGGCGAATTTGCGCCGGGCTTCGGCTGAGGAAATTGCGCCGTCGAGATCGGCGCGCTGGTCTTTCAGCGCCTCGATACGCTGGTCGATCTCGGGCAAATTGGCCGGAGTGATCTGTCGCGGCTGCCGGGTATCGATCGCGCCGATGATGAGCTTGTCGCCCGCCTCGCCCTCGACCCGCAGCGAGGACGGATCGAGCGTCAGCGGGAAATCCCTTGCGACGAGCGTGTTGTCGCCGGACGGCAGGTCGAGCGCGATCACGCGCGTGACGCTCGCTCCATCCGGATAGACGGTAACGGCGTCGATGGCGGACGTGGCATCAAGATCGGCCGCTCGCGCCGGCATTGCGGCAAAGGCCGCCACCAGCACGAGACTCGTACTGGCCAGGTAATTTGCAATCGATCGCATTGGCACCCTCCTGCAAAGCCGTCGCGCGCGGCGCAACGGCTCTCAGCCGCGCTGGCCCTGCCAGCCGGCTGAAGACACACCCCCATCGGTGCATTAGACGCGACAGGAGTGCGGCTGGTTCGAATGAGGTTTTGGTGCGGCGGGGTGATGGCGCGGCTGTGGCGCCGCACGCCGCGCGGTATTGGCGCACTGCCATATCCTCGTCATTGCGAGCGAAGCGAAGCAATCCATCGAGCTGCAACCGGTCGGCACTGGATTGCTTCGCTTCGCTCGCAATGACGGGAGGAGAGAGCCCGAAAAGAAAAACAGCGCGGCGATGTGGTCGCCGCGCCGTCAATTTCAGTTCGTAGGATGGGTTGAGCGCAAGCGAAACCCATCGTGTTTCCAAATGGTGGGTTTCGCTTGCGCTCAACCCACCCTACGCATCTCAATAAATCTCGAACAATCCCGCGCCGCCCTGGCCGCCGCCGATGCACATGGTGACGACGCCCCACTTGGCCTTGCGGCGGTGGCCTTCCTGCAGGATGTGGCCGGTGAGCCGCGCGCCGGTCATGCCAAAGGGATGGCCGATCGCGATCGAGCCGCCATTGACGTTGTACTTGGCGGGATCGATGCCGAGCCGGTCGCGGCTATAGAGGCACTGGCTGGCGAAGGCTTCGTTGAGCTCCCAGATGTCGATGTCGTCGATCTTCAGGCCCTGACGCTTGAGCAGTTTCGGCACGGCGAACACCGGGCCGATGCCCATCTCGTCGGGCTCGCAGCCCGCGATCGCCCAGCGACACGAAGCGGCCCATCGGCTCCAGCCCGCGCTTCTCGGCATCCTTGGCTTCCATCAGCACCACCGCGGCGGCGCCGTCGGAAAGCTGACTGGCATTGCCGGCGGTGATGTACTTGCCCGGGCCCTTGACCGGCTCAAGCTTGGCGAGGCCTTCCATGGTGGTGTCGGGGCGATTGCATTCGTCGCGCGTCACCGTGTAGTCGACGATGCTCTCTTCCTTCGTCGCCTTGTCGACCACCTTCATCTTGGTCTTCATCGGGACGATCTCGTCCTTGAACTTGTTGGCCTGCTGGGCGGCCGCCATGCGGCGCTGCGATTCCAGCGAGAACTCGTCCTGGTATTCGCGGCTGAGCTTGTAGCGCTCGGCGACGATGTCGGCGGTGTCGATCATCGCCATGTAGATGTCGGGCGCGTACTTCAGCAGTTCCGCGTCCTGCGCTTCCTTCGGCATGCCGCCGGCGGGAGCGGAAATGCTCTCGACGCCGCCGGCCACGATGCAATCGGCGCCGTCCGCGCGGATGCTGTTGGCGGCCATCGCAATGGTCTGCAGGCCCGACGAGCAGAAGCGGTTGACCGAGACGCCGGCCGTGGTCTTCGGCATGCCGGCAAGCAGCGCCGCCTCGCGGCCGATGTTGCGGGCGCCATGGGCGCAATTGCCGAGATAGCAATCCTCGACATAGTCCTTGTCGACGCCGGAGCGCTCCACCGCATGCTTGATGGCATGCGCCGCAATGGTCATGGGCGGGGTGATGTTGAATCCGCCGCGGCCGGATTTTGCGAGCCCGGTGCGCGCATAGGATACGATGACGGCTTCACGCATGTTTCTCTCCCTGTTCGAGGTGCCGGTTATGGCGTGTCATGGCGCCAAACTACACAAATTTTGCCTCGTGCGACAAAAATTTATGCGGCAAACGACAAGCCACCGCCCCCATCCGGAGGCAGCGTTCATGTTCCGCAGATCGGAATATGATGGGCGTCATGCCTGATTGAAACTCGTCATGGCCGGCCTTGACCCGGCCATCCATCTTCTTCGAGAGACTCTTTTGAAGAGGGATGGATGACCGGGTCGAGCCCGCGCATGACGAGAGGAGGGTCGCGCCTTAAAACACCAGCGCCTTGGCCTGCTTGACCTGCGGCAGCGCCTGCACCTTGGCGAGCACCGCTCGCGGCACCGCGCCGTCGACTTCGACCAGCGCGATGGCATCGCCGCCCTGCTTGGTACGGCCGAGATGGAAGGTCGCGATATTGATCTTCGCATCGCCCAGCAGGCTGGCAAAGGCGCCGATGAAGCCCGGCTTGTCCTCGTTGGTCACGTAGATCATCGACTTGCCAAATTCGGCATCGACCCGGATGCCCTTGATGTCGACCAGCCGCGGCTTGCCGTCATGATAGACCGTGCCGGAGACCGAGCGCTCCTGCCGCTCGGTCGTGACGGTGACCGTGATCAGGCTTTCGTAGTCGCTCTGGGCGGCGCGCGTCACCTCGTCCACGATCATGCCGCGTTCCTTCGCCACGACCGGCGCGGAGACGACGTTGACGTCGCCGAGCATCGGCCGCAGCAGGCCCGACAGCACCGCGGAAGTCAGCGCCTTGATCTTCATCTCGGCGACATGGCCTTCATAGGTGATCTGAACCTTCAGGATGCCGGTCTCGGTGAGCTGGCCCGCGAACGAGCCGAGCTTCTCGCCGAGCTCGATGAAGGGCCGCAGTTTCGGCGCTTCTTCCGCGGTGATGGAGGGGAAGTTGACGGCGTTGGAGATCGCGCCGGACAACAGATAGTCCGACATCTGCTCGGCGACCTGCAGCGCGACATTCTCCTGCGCCTCGGTGGTGGCCGCACCCAGATGCGGGGTGCAGATCACGTTGGGATGGCCGAACAGCACGTTGGCCGTGGCCGGCTCCTCCACGAACACGTCGAAGGCCGCGCCCGCGACATGTTTCGAATTGAGCGCATCGACCAGCGCCTGCTCATCGACCAGCCCGCCGCGCGCGCAATTGATGATGCGCACGCCCGGCTTCGTCCTGGCGATGGCGGCCGCGTCGATGATGTTTTTCGTCTTCTCGGTCAGCGGCGTGTGCAGCGTGATGAAATCGGCGCGCCTGAGCAGCTCGTCGAGCTCGACCTTCTCCACCCCGATGTCTTTCGCGCGTTCCGGCGACAGGAACGGATCGAAGGCGATCACCCGCATATGCAGACCCTGCGCGCGATTGGCGACGATCGAGCCGATATTGCCGCAGCCGATGACGCCGAGCACCTTGCCGGTGATCTCGACACCCATGAAACGGTTCTTCTCCCACTTGCCGGCCTGTGTCGAGGCATCGGCTTGCGGGATTTCGCGCGCCAGCGCCAGCATCAGCGTGATGGCATGTTCGGCCGTCGTGATCGAATTGCCGAACGGCGTGTTCATCACGATGATGCCCTTGGCGGTTGCGGCCGGAATTTCGACATTGTCGACGCCGATGCCGGCGCGGCCGATCACCTTCAGCCTGGTTGCCTTCTCAATGATCTTGGCGGTCGCCTTGGTGGCGGAGCGGATCGCAAGCCCGTCATAATTTCCGATGATCTCGGCGAGCTTGTCCTTGTCCTTGCCGAGATTGGGCTGGAAGTCGACGTCGACCCCGCGATCCTTGAAGATCTGCACGGCGGCCGGCGACAGCGCATCGGAAATGAGAACTTTGGGTCTTGACATGGGTGTGATCCGTTGGTGGACGATGAATTCCAACTCGTCACCCGCGGGCTCGACCCGCGGGTCCATCTTTTTTCGATGGATGGCCGGGTCAAGCCCGGCCATGACGACGATGAGAACGAACTTACGCAGCCTTCGGCAACGCCGCCTTGGTCTCGGCAAATGCCCAATCGATCCACTGCGTCAGCAGCTCGACATCCCTGGCTTCCACGGTCGCGCCGCACCAGATGCGCAGGCCCGCGGGCGCATCGCGGTAGTGCGCGAAGTCGAAGCCGGCGTTCTCCTTCTCGACCAGCGCGACCAGCTTCTTGGAGAAGTCGGCCTGGGCGTCAGCAGAGAGCGAAGTGATCGCGGGATCGACCACCTTGAGGCACACCGAGGTGTTGGAGCGGGTCGAAGCATCCTTTGCCAGGAAATCGATCCAGGGCGTCTTCGCCTTCCAGTCCGCGAGCACCTTGGTGTTGGCGTCGGCGCGCGCCATCAGCGCCTTCAGGCCGCCGATCGACTTGCCCCAGTTCAGCGCGTCGAGATAGTCCTCGACGCACAGCATCGACGGCGTGTTGATGGTCTCGCCCTCGAAGATGCCGGCATTGAGCTTGCCGCCCTTGGTCATGCGGAAAATCTTCGGCAGCGGCCAGGCCGGCTTGTAGGTCTCGAGCCGTTCGACCGCGCGAGGGCTCAGCACCAGCATGCCATGCGCGGCCTCGCCGCCGAGCGCCTTCTGCCAGGAGAAGGTGACGACATCGAGCTTCTTCCAGTCGAGCGGCTGGGCAAAGGCGGCCGAGGTCGCATCGCAGATGGTCAGGCCCTTGCGGTCGGCCTTGATCCAGTCGGCATTGGGCACGCGCACGCCCGAGGTGGTGCCGTTCCAGGTGAAGATGATGTCGCTGTCGGAGCTGGCCTTGGACAGATCAGGGATGTCGCCATAACCCGCGTGAAGCTGGGTGACGTCCTTGAGCTTCAATTCCTTGATGATGTCGCTGACCCAGCCCTCGCCGAAGGATTCCCAGGCGATGGTGGTGACGGGACGCGCGCCGAGCATCGACCACAGCGCCATCTCGACCGCGCCGGTGTCGGACGCCGGCACGATGCCGATCTTGTAGTCGGCCGGCACTTCCAGCACTTCGCGCGTCAGCTCAATGGCCTGCTTCAGCTTGGCCTTGCCGATCTTGGCACGGTGCGAGCGGCCGAGCGCTGCATCCTTGAGATTTTGGGGATTCCAGCCGGGGCGCTTGGCACAGGGGCCGGACGAAAAATGCGGCACGGTCGGCCGCTGAGCGGGCTTCGCTGCAGTCATGATCTACCCTTCCAGATAGTAAGCCTCCCGTTGGGGGGAGGTGTCCCGCCGCTGCAGATATGGGAATCGGCCCCCGCCGTCAAGGAACTTTGCAGTCCTCACGGCCGATTGATGGGAAACGAGGGAGGGGCAGCCTATTCCGGCGAGGCGCCGACCGGAGATTTTTCGGGAGGCCGATGCAAATAGGTCATCGACGCATAGGCGCCGATCCAGGAGCCGACCGCGGCAAAGCCCACATAGACCCAGTTCTCGGTGTAGCTGATGACGGCGAAGGACGAGAGCATGTACCAGATGCTGCTCCAGGTCGCCGCCGGCACGCGCTTCTTCGCCACGACCGCAGAAGTAAACATCACGTAAACGGCGTCGGTCGCCGCGGTGGCAAGCACCACGGCGGCGGCCGTCAGTGGATTGATGGCGGACATCTTGTTTCTCCTGATTTTTTGAGCATGATCTTTTCGGAAAACCGGTTCCCACTTTTCCGGATCATGCTCTAGAACCGGATCGTCATTCCGACATGGCTGCGTGCAAATCCAAGCCGCTCGTAGAAGCGCTGCGCGTCGGTGCGGGTGTGATGCGTGAGCAGCTCGACCAGCTTGCAGCCTTTACTCCGCGCTTCGCCGACAGCCCATTGCACGAGCTGTTCGCCGATGCCGCGGCTGCGGCGATCGGAGGCCACGCGCACATCCTCGATCAGCCCGCGTGAGGCGCCTTGCGAGCTCAGGCCCGGCAAAATGCAAAGCTGCAGGCAGCCGACGACGTTGCCGCCCTCCTCCGCCACCATGAGCTGGATGTTCGGATCGCGGTTCAGCCGTTCAAACGCGTCGTAGTAAAGTGTCGGCAGCGGATTCCCGAGCCGCTCGCGGGCGCGGCCGAGATGATCGTCGGCAAGCATCGCGATAATGGCGGCGACGTCGTCGCGGCGCGCGGGACGGAGGGTGACTTGAGACATCGCACTCATATTCGTTTCCGTTGATTTAGCGGATCGGCGCCCAGCCGAGATTGTTTTCGGTCTCGCCGATCCAGCGCCGAATCGCACCATAGCGCGTCATGTCGAAGCCGCCTTCATGCGCAAGGCGGGTATAGGCGACGAGCGCGACGTCGGCGAGCGTGAAGGCGTCGCCGGCCATGAAACGGCTTTGCCCGAGATGGCGCTCCAGATGATCGAGGGCTGCAGTGCCGCGCTTGACCAGGTTTTCGTCGAGCGCGCTGGCGGGCTTGCCGAGATAGACCATATGGAAGCGGCAGACCGCGACATAGGGCTCGTGGCTGTACTGCTCCCAGAACAGCCATTCATCCATCTTCGCCGCGAGATAGGCGTCGGGTGGAATGAGATCGCTGCCGCGGGCGAGATAGCGGATGATGGCGTTGGATTGCGCGAGCGTGCGGCCGTCGTCGAGGACGACGGTCGGCACCTGCCCCCAGGGATTGAGCTTCAGGAATTCCGGCGTCCGGCTGCCGCCGTTGCGCGTATCGACCTCGATCCACTCATACGGCAGCGCGAGACGGTCGCAGACGAATTTCACCTTCAGGCAATTGCCGGAATTTTTGTCGCCGTGAACCTTCATGCCCGCTGCCTCCCTCGAGAGACGGCAGAGCAACAGGCGAAAGCAAGCCTGTCAACGGGCGAGCGGAGTCAGAACTTGTAGCCGAGACCCAGACGGACGGTGTTGATGGTGGTATCGATATTCGCCGTGACGTGCCGGTATTCGTATTCGGCCCGGCCGAACAGCCCGCCGATCAACTGCACGTCCATGCCGGCGCCAGCCGAATATCCATAGATCAGCTTGTCCTTGCTGTCGGTCGTCCATGCCGACCGCAGCGGGGCCGGAGACGCCGAAGCGGTGCGGTCGACGGTCTGGTCGCCGAAGCCGGCGCCCACGAAGATGTAGGGCAGCATGCATCCGACCATGTAGCCGCCACGCAGCCGCAGCGAACCGAAATCATCGGGCTTCACCGTCGCGCTCGAATTCGTCACGCTCAACACCGTGACGCGGTCGTTGGCAAAGGTCGACCCGCTCGAATTGCTGTTGATGTGGAAGCTGTCGTGAATGTAGTTGCCTTCGATGCCGATCACGACATCTTCCCATTGGGAATTGTAGCCGGCAAACGCGCCGAAGCCCCCGCTGAGGGTGTGCGCCGTTCCCAATGGCTGCCAGTTGTAGCCGATGCCGCCCGGCGGCAAGAATGTGTTCTGCATGTCGGTGTTGATGCCGCCGGGGAGATTGGACTTCGCCCCGCCCCACGAGCCCTGGCCGCCGACATAGAAGCCCTGCCAGCCGGCGCGTCCGCTGGAGTAGCCGTCGGTGAAGCCGCCGCGAAGTATGGGCAGATCGGCCGCTTGCGCAGTTGACACCGCGCCGAACACCACCGCCGCCATCAGAAACCCACGCATTGCAACGCTCCAAATAACTCTCGAGGCACCGCCGATCATCGCTCGTTAACCTTAATCAATCGTTGTCGCGCAGCACTTCGTGTCCGAAAAGCGCACATCGATCGCGCGGAAGCGCAAACGAAAACGGCGCGGGATGATCCCGCGCCGTTAACCAGTCTTAAGAGAGATCGCTCGATCAGCCCTTGGTGACCAGCGGCGGAGCGTAGGCCGGCGCCGGCGGTGAGAGGTTCCAGCGCACGCCGATCTTCAGGTCGTTGGAGGTGATGTTCTTCATGGTCCAGGCGAACTGCGGGGTCGGAGTGCCGGCATAGTTGGTGTTGGCGCCGGTCGTGGCATCGCCGAGGTTCATGTAGCTGTAGGCGAGTTCGATCGTCACGTTCGGCGAGACCTTGTAGCCGACACCGGCGTGCAGCGCCCAGGCAAAGTTCCATTTGCCGTTGTCGGCCGCGTAGACGAAGCTCGGCGGACGCGCGACACCGAAGCTCGCGCCGAAGCCGTCATCGCGGAAGCTGGTGATCTGGTTGTAGGAGGTACCGAGGCCGGCGCCGATGAACGGGGTCAGGCACCACCAGGTGCCGAGGTCGACATAGCCGTTGGCCATGATGACGGTCTCGGACTTGGAGCCGGTGTAATTGTCGACCAGCGCGCTTCCCGCGAAGAAGTCGGTGAACTGCGAGCCGTGGAAGTTGGCCTTGCCGCGATACTGGCCGGTGACGTCGGCGCGGAACCAGTTGTTGAACTGATAACCGACACCGATGTCCCACAGCATCGAGGAGTCGAAGCCCATGCCGACCGGCGTGAACAGCGCGGCGTTCGGATCGGGATTGTCGAGCGACTTGATGCGCTGGTTGGTCATGCCGACGTCGCCGCGCAGATACCAGCCGCCGAAATCGCAGCATGGTTGCGGCGGCGGCGCATACATCGCCGGCGGTGGGGGCATGATGGAGGGCATGTCGGCGGCAAGCGCCGCGGTCGACATCAGCGAGGCCGCACCGGCGGCAAAGAAAAACTTAACGCTACGCATTGTCTTCGTCCTTTTGGCCGGTGAGGCACAGCGAATGCCTCACATCTAAAAACCCACGGCGGGACGATCTCACCAAAAGCTTAAGCGGCACTTAACCCTAATTATTAAGGTTGATTTTTTCTCACCACGGCGACGCCAGCGCGCCGCAATGTGGCACCCTCGCCGCAATCACTAACGATGTGTTGATAGACAAGCACGCGGGCTCGCGCCGTTTAGCGCGCGTGCTGCGGCATCTTCGGCAGGAACACCGCGAGCAGTCCGATCGCGGGCAGGAAGGCGCAGACCTGATAGACGAAGGCGATCGAGGTGTAGTCGGCGAGCCTGCCGAGCACGGCCGCGCCAAGTCCGCCGATGCCGAAGGCGACGCCGAAGAACACGCCCGAGATCATGCCGAAGCGATGCGGCACCAGCTCCTGCGCGAACACGATGATCGAGGACGTGGTCGAGGACAGGATCAGACCGATGCAGACCGTGAGCACCGCACCGACATTCAGCCCGACATAGGGCAACGCCAGCGTGAACGGCAGCGCGCCCAACACGGAGATCCAGATCACGATTTTGCGGCCGAAGCGATCGCCCAGCGGCCCGCCGAGGAAAGCACCCACCGCGTTCGCGGCGAGGAAGACGAAGAGATAAAGTTGCGCGGCCTGGGTCGAGACGTGGAATTTGTCGATCAGATAGAAGATGTAATAGCTCGACAGGCTCGAGACGTAGAGCTGCTTGGAGAACAGCAGCGCGACCAGCACCGCCAGCGCGATCTTGACGTGACGCGAGCTCGGCGCATCCGGATGCGCGGCGACCTTGCCCGCCTTCCTGCTCGCGATCTGCGGCCTGTACCAGAGACCGATGCGCCACAGGATCAGGATCGCGAGGAAGGCGATCGTGGAGAACCAGGCGATCGAGGGCTGGCCGAACGGCACCACGATCAGCGCCGCCAGCACCGGGCCCATCGAAGTGCCGAAACTGCCACCGAGCTGGAACACCGACTGTGCAAAACCGTAGCGGCCGCCGGACGCGAGCCGCGCGATGCGCGCCAACTCCGGATGAAACACCGCCGAGCCGAGGCCGACCATCGCCGCCGCGATCAGGATGGCGGGATAGCTCGCGGCGATGCTGAGCAACAGCAGGCCGACAAAGGTCGATCCCATGCCGACCGCGAGCGAGAACGGCTGCGCCTTCTTGTCGGTGAGGTGGCCGACCACCGGCTGCAGCAGCGAGGCGGTGAACTGGAACGCCAGGGTGATCATGCCGATCTGCGCGAAGTTGAGCGCATAGGCGTCTTTCAGGATCGGATACACCGAAGCGATCAACGACTGCATGGTGTCGTTGAGGAAATGCGAGAAGCTGATGCCGATCAGCACGACATAAGCGGGACCTGCGGCAGCCGCCTTCGCCATGGCGCCGGGGGCAAGGTCGCCCACCAGCACCGGCTCGCCCAGCACTTCTTCGGAGACGACGGGCTTGTTCAATGCAGCATTCCCGGCAGGATTCGCGTTTTCTCAACGAGTTCCTACGACGGTCGCTGCGCGGCGAGTACCGCCATAAGCTAATGGCAGCGATGCAACAGATCAGGCCGCGGCGGCGTGGCCGAGCGCGGAGACGATGTGGTCGACGACTTCCTCGACCAGGATGCGGTCGTCGCCCTCGCCCATGACGCGGATCACGGGCTCGGTGCCCGACGAGCGGACCAGCAGGCGGCCGTGGCCGTTGAGCCGCTTCTCGCCGTCGATGATGGCGGACTTCACCTCGGCGTCGTCGAGCGGCTTGCCGCTGCGGTAGCGCACGTTCTTCAGTATCTGCGGCAAGGGATCGAAACGGTGGCAGACCTCCGACACCGGGCGGCGCAGCTTCTGCACCACGGCGAGCACCTGCAGCGCCGCGACAAAGCCATCGCCGCTCGTGGCATAGTCGGAGAGGATGATGTGGCCGGAAGGTTCGCCACCGAGATTGTAGCCGCCCTTGAGCATGCGCTCGAGCACATAGCGGTCGCCGACCGGCGTGCGGATCATCTCCATGCCATGCCCCTCGAGGAAGCGCTCGAGACCGAGATTGGACATCACGGTCGCGACAATGCCGGGCTTGGAGAGCCGGCCGTCTTCCTTCCAGCTCTGCGCGATCACCGCGAGCAACTGGTCGCCGTCGACGAGATGGCCGCGCTCGTCGACCAGGATGACACGATCGGCGTCGCCGTCGAGCGCAATGCCGATATCGGCGCGCATCTCCCGCACCTTGCGGCACAGCGCATCCGGCGCTGTCGAGCCGCATTCCTTGTTGATGTTGAATCCATCGGGCTCAACGCCGATCGCAATCACGTCGGCGCCCAATTCCCACAGCGCTTCGGGCACCACCTTGTAGGCGGCGCCATGGGCGCAATCGACCACGACGCGAAGGCCGTCGAGCGAAAGATCGCGTGGCAGCGTGCGCTTGGCGAATTCGATGTAGCGGTCATGCACTCCGTCGATGCGGCGGGCGCGGCCAAGACTGGCGCTCTGCGCCAGCTTCTTGTCGAGGGACTCGTCGAGCAGCAGCTCGATCTGCTTCTCGACATCGTCGGACAGCTTGAAGCCCTGCGGTCCGAACAGCTTTATGCCGTTGTCCTCGAACAGATTGTGGGAAGCGGAAATCATCACGCCGAGATCGGCGCGCATCGACTTGGTCAGCATCGCGACCGCCGGCGTCGGCATCGGGCCGACCAGCAGCACGTCCATGCCGACCGAGGTGAAGCCCGCCACCATGGCGTATTCGATCATGTAGCCGGACAGGCGCGTGTCCTTGCCGATCACGACGCGATGGCGATGCTCGCCGCGCTGAAACACCAGGCCCGCGGCCTGGCCGACCTTGAGCGCGAGCTCCGGCGTGATCAGACCGTTGGCACGGCCCCGAATCCCGTCGGTACCGAAATAATTGCGGCTCATGTAACCCCCAGCGACTACCCCGGATCCCCGCGTCACTTTGGCGAGAACACGCCAACCCTCTTTACAGGTCCTTTGCCCAGGTCCTGACGGCGCGTCTGGCTGTTATAGAGCCTCCGGGGCTAAAATGGCTTCAAAAAATATGATGAATCATTACCGGACAATACCCCGGTACGCACCATTTAACCCTTTGTTAACGCTTTGGATATCGCCAGCCGCGGTGCGCTTTCAGCCTTTGCGGCGGATGTGGTGGTCGCCCTTGGTCGGCGCCGGCTGGGTGACATTGACGGGGTCGGAGCCCGGAAAAGTCTCCTCCAGCCCCTCCTCGAGGGCCTCGTCGAGCCGGCGCTTCTCGGCGCTGTCGGGCGTTTCCGGCTTGGTGCGTGACGCGGTCATGGGGGGTCTCCCGGCGACATCTGGGATGCGATTTTGCAGAGTGTCCAACCATGCTAGATGACGTTCAAAGCCGCCAATACAAGAAGGGACGGAAACGTTCATGAAGCATATCACCTGCATCGAGGATCTGCGCACGCTGCACAAGCGCCGCGTGCCGAAGGCGTTCTTCGACTATGCCGATCGCGGTTCCTATGCCGAGGAGACGCTGCGCGCCAATCGCGAGGACCTGCAGCAGATAAAACTGCGCCAGCGCATCCTGGTCGATGTCTCCAAGCGCGACATGTCGACCAGCATCCTGGGCGAGCCCTCCGCCCTGCCCCTGATCCTGGCGCCGGTCGGCCTGCTCGGCATGCAGCATGGCGACGGCGAGATCCATGCCTGCCGCGCGGCGCAGGCCGCGGGCATTCCTTTCACCCAGAGCACGATGTCGATCTGCTCGATCGAGGATATCGCAGCGGCCGTCGACAAGCCGTTCTGGTTCCAGCTCTACGTGATGAAGGACCGCGGCTTCATCAAGGCGCTGATCGAGCGCGCCATCGCGGCGAAATGCTCGGCGCTGGTGCTCACCGTCGACCTGCAGGTGATCGGCCAGCGCCATCAGGACATCAAGAACGGCATGACCGTGCCGCCGGAATGGTCACTGTCGAAACTGATCGATTTCGCGACCAAGCCGGCCTGGGTCTCGGGCGTGCTGCGGGGCAAACGCCGCACCTTCGGCAATCTCGCGGGCCATCTGAAGATCAGCGACGACATCACCTCGCTCTCGACCTGGATCAATTCGCAGTTCGACACCACGCTGAACTGGAAGGACGTCGACTGGATCCGCTCGATCTGGCCGGGCAAGCTCGTCCTGAAAGGCATCCTCGACGTCGAGGATGCCGAGATCGCGGCGAAGACCGGCGCGCAGGCGCTGGTGGTCTCGAACCATGGCGGCCGCCAGCTCGACGGCGCACCATCGTCGATCGAGGCGCTGCCGGAAATCGTCGATACGGTCGGCTCGAAGGTGGAAGTGATGTTCGACGGCGGCATCCGTTCCGGCCAGGACGTGATGCGCGCGCTCGCGCTCGGTGCCAAGTCCTGCATGATCGGCCGCGCCTATGCCTACGGCCTTGGCGCCGGCGGAGAGGAAGGCGTGGCGAAGGCGATCAGCCTGATCGCCAAGGAGCTGGAGACCACGATGGGTCTGTGCGGCGTCAACACCATCGCCGAGATCGACGACCGCGTCGTCGCGGTGTGACGACCGACAAGAAACGGGTGTCGTCCCGGCCAAGCGAAGCGCGAGCCGGGACCCATAACCACCGGCGCGCGTGCGGGGCACGCTGTGGCTCCAGCCTGCTCAACAACAAATATTGGTGGTTATCCCCGCCTTCGCGGGGACGACAGCGGAGTGTGCCGATCGAGATCCCGGGTTCGCGCTTTGCGCGCCCCGGGATGACGTTTATGTCCGCGCTCGCGCGGACATAAACGTCACATGGGCGGAGTTATCCCGTCGCGGCCGACGTTGACGCGATTGGCTTCGAGCATGCCGTCTTCCTTCTTCGCCGCGCCGAAGATGATGATCTTGGCGCCCGGCTTCACCTCGGACTTGTCGCTGGCGACGAAGGTCACGATCGGCGTGTCCGGCGGCACCACGACCTTCTTCTCACCGTCCTTGTATTTCACCAGGATGTTCTGGCCCTCGGTGCCCTTCACCGTCTCGGCCACCGTCGCATTGGTCATGGTTGAACCCGGGCGCTGGTCCCAGGGGCGGAAGCCTTCGGCCGCGCCGCGCTGGTTCTCGGGGAAAATATGCACCGCAACGGCCTTCTGGACACCGTCGGGCTCGGGCATGGCGGTGACGCCGATGTAGGACCCTTCCTTGATCTGGGACAGCTCGGTCTTCACCACGGCGAAAACGGCGACGTTGTCGGTCATGCGCACCTTCACGTCGGTGCCTTCGCGAGTCTTGATGCTCAGCACGTTGCCGTCGACCGCCTCGATGGCGCCGCGAATGCGGACCGGCGGCGCCTGCTGGGCAAAGGCGGATGAGGCGAAAATCGAAATGGCGGCGATTGAGGCCACGAGCAGGTGCGGCATCCATGATTTCGGTTTCAGCATAGCCTTGTCCCTCCGGGGTGGTTGCGGCGATCAATCAGGGCAACCCCGAAAATGCGGCGCTATTCCGGTGTGGGGGATCACGAATGTGGGGGATCACGAAAACGAAAGCCCCGTTGTCGTCCCGAACAAGCGAGCGTCAGCGAGCGCGATCCGGGACCCATGACCACCGGACGTGGGTGTCGGCTACACTGTGGCCACAGCCAGCCACATGACCAGACGCGGAGACGACGGCGGAGTTTGCGGCTCGAGATCCTCAGGTGCGCAATTGCGCACCATAGTTCGGGCTTTCGCGCGCCCCGGGATGACTTTACGGTCTACGCGAGCGTAGACGGTAAAGTCACATCGGCGGCGTCAACCCGTCGCGGCCGACGCTGACGCGGTTGGTCTCGAACGAGCCGTCCGGCAGCTGCTTCATGAAGGCGATCACCTTGGCGCCCGCCTTGAGGTCACTCTTGTCGGCGGGGACGTAAGTGACGACCGGCGTCTCCGGCGTGACCAGCACCTTCTTCTCGCCATCCTTGTATTTGACCAGCAGCGTGTGGCCGTCATTGCTCACCACGCTCTCCGACAGCGTCGCATTGGTCATGGTCGAGTTCGGCTTGAGGTCATAGGGCCGCGAGCCTTCGCCGGTGCCGCGCATGGCTTCCGGAAACACGTGCACCTCGACCGCGGTCGGTACGCCGTCGGCGCCCGGCACCGTGGTGGTGCCGATGAAGGAGCCGACCTTGATGTCGGACAATGAAATTTTGGTAATGCCCACGACCCGCATATCCGAGGTCATGTGCAGCTTGACGTCCTCGCCGCTGCGCGACTTCACCGTGAGCGTATCACCGTCGACGGTTTCGATCTCGCCACGCACCCGCGAAGGCACCGGCGCCTTTTGCGCGACGGCATACGCGGTGGAGACTGCTACCATGAGAAGCGCGAGCAGCGGGCGGCGAAGGGTGGAACGGCGGGACATGAGGAGCTCTCCGGAAGGCGGGCTGGATGTACTGACAGACCCCGTTTGCCGCACCGTATTCCCGTGACTGTGTCAAGCCTTTGTGAGATCGGCTTCGACGATCGCGCGCAGTTCCGGCGTTACCTCCGGCCGCCGGCCGAACCACAATTCGAATCCGCGCACGGCTTGGTGCAACAGCATGCCGAGGCCGTCGGCGGTCTTCAGTCCCCTCGCCTTCGCAGCGGCAAGCAACGGCGTCTCGAGCGGCACATAGACGAGATCGGCGACCACGGCTTCTTTCGGCAGAAGGCTCACATCGATATCGAGCGCGCCCTGGCCGTGCATGCCGAGCGAGGTCGTATTCACCAGCAGTTTTGCACGCGGCAGCAGCTCGCCGGTCTTGTCCCATCCGACGGGAAGCACCGCCGCGCCGAACTTTTCCGCGAGCCCCTCGGCGCGCGAGAGCGTGCGGTTGACCAGATGCACGCGCCTGATGCCGCGTTCGATCAGGCCGAACACCACCGCGCGCGCCGAACCGCCGGCCCCTAGCACCAGCGCTTCTTCGGCCTTGTCCCAGCCGGGCGCGCAGGCGTCGAGATTGCTGACAAAACCCTCGACATCGGTGTTGGTCGAACGCAGTTCGCCGTCCTCGAACCACAGCGTGTTGGCGGCGCCGATGGCGAGCGCGCGCGCATCCGGCGCCGAGAGATCGAGCACGCTTTCCTTGTGCGGAATAGTGACATTGGCGCCGACAAAGCCGCGCAGCGAGAGCCGCAGCACGAAATCGCGGAAATCGTCCGGCGGCACCGCCTCGATCAGGTAGCCGCCCTCGATGCCGAGCGTGCGCAGCCAGTAATGATGGATCAGCGGCGAGCGCGAATGCGCGGCCGGCCATCCGATCAGGCATGCGGCAGGGGGTCTTGCGTGAGCGGTCATCGCCGTCCAATCGGGCAAGCGGTGGGCGCTGTCAATGGCGGATCATGCTCGTTTGACTGATGACGCGACCCACGCGCTCAGCGCCAGCGCCGCGGCCGCCGCAAACCAGATCGCCGCCAGATTGATCCAGCGATAGGCAAGCGCTCCGGCGAGCGAGCCCGCTACCAGCGCCGCCCAAAGCAGCAGGTTCGGCACCCACCCAAAACGCGCTCCCCCGGTCAGCGCGGCGGCCACCAGCTGGCCGACCTTGACCAGCGCGCCGGTGACATAGGTAAGGCCGAGGCCCGAGCCGCCGTCGATCTGGAACACCGCGTTCTCCAGCCCCATCGCCAGCACGATGGCTGTGATGGCAAATCGATCGAGGCCAAGGGAATAGCCTAGCCCTGCCAGCGCGAGCAGCGCCGCTTCCGTCAACAGCAGCCAGCATTGGGAATAACGGCTGCGGCCGAGCACGATCAGGCTGCCGCAGGCAGCACCCGCGACGAACAGCACGATCAGGCCGAGCGCTTCGGCCGCTGCCTCAAACTGCCCGTTCGCGAGGCTGACAGCCATCCGGGTCGAGTTGCCGCTCATGAAAGAGACGAACAGGCCGCCGAGATGAAGGTAGCCGATACCGTCGGCGTAACCCGCAAGCGAGCTGAGCGTGCAGGCGAGCACAATGTTGCGGCTTGAGTTGAGCATCATCCTTCCATCGCCGTCCGGACGGCGAGGCGGTTGCCCGACGCCGGCGCCCCGGCCGCGATGCATTTCGCGTGCCGCGGGCAAAAGCCGTTGTCAGGCCACCAGCCTCGACACGCCCCAGGATACGACGCCGGACCGGTCGCAAATAGCCTGCGCCTCGTTGATATCCTGACCGATGCGGGAGTCGTCGGGCGTGGTTTCCGCCAGCAGGCGCGCTCTCAAGCCAAGGCATTCGACGATCAGCCATGGGTTCTTGATCGTCTTGGCGATCGAAAGCGCGCGATCCAGGGCAGCGAGCCCGATCATCGCCTCGCCCGTCCGGACCAGAGCCTCGGCATAACCGGCATAGAGCTGGCACACTTCCACCTGCCCCGTCCGCAGGTGCATTTCGCTTTGCAGACACGCCTCCACCAGCCGGACTGCCTCGTGCGCACGATCCCTGCGCGCCAGTGCCGTTGCAATCGTCCCGGTGAGGTTCGCCTTGATCGCATCGTAGCCGTTGCGTTCGATGATTTCGCTCGCGGCGGAGAGACACTCGACAGCTTCTTCGTTGCGGTGAAGCATGAGGAGGTTCCGCCCCAGCGTCAGGCGGGACAGCACTTCGCCATAGGCGTCCTGTTCGCGAACCGCGATCTCCAGTGCCCGGCGCGCAAATTCGAGCGCTTCATCATAGGGGCCCGTCGCGTTCATGAACCAGCTCTTGAATCCCGGCACCAGACATCTCGGACTGGCCGGCGACCCGAGCCGCGACGTTTCAGGGATCCCCGCGAGCATTTCGTCCAATTCGTCCAGCACCGAAATCGCCCGGCCATAGTCACCCATTCCATGCAGCACGCTTGCCATCATGAGCTGGGTTGAAAATATCAGCGCGGGGGACTCCAGTTGGCGGGCCATTTTCAACCCTTCGCTCGTCACCCGAAGTCCTTCCTCATACCGGCCTTCGAACCAGCAAATCAAGCCGAGGTGTGCCTGAGCACCGCACACCTGCGCCGCCCGGCCCTGGCGCTGCGCCAGTTCCATCGTGCGGGCCAAATGCGTATTCATCTTGCTGAATTCGCCGAGCTGCACCATCGAGGCGAAGCTCACCAGAACGAAATCGACGTATTTTTCCTCCGCAACTTTGCCGAGGTTCGCAATGAGGCTGAGCGCGCGGTCGAATATCAGGCTGAGCGACGAGGTAGCGGAATTCCGGCGCGCCTCCAGGGCGGCTTCCCAGAGATAGCCCAGCGCCAGATCGGCGTCGCCGGCTTCTTCGGCGTGGAACGCCAGCTGTTCGTAACGGCCATGCAGGCTCGGATATTGCAGAATGATGGTACGGATGGCGGCGCGATGTATTTTTCGCCGTCGCTCGCGCGGGATCGTGTTGGCACAGGCCTGGGCAATCATCTGGTGCCGAAAGCGCATGGAGTTGCCGACCAGCGGGTGGACGAATGCAAATCGCTCGAGCTCGAACAATGCGCTCAAGAGCTCGCCGACATCGACGCCAAGCACGGCCGCTGCCAGATGAATCTCGACCTCTTCTCCCAGCAGACTGAGGGCCTGCGCGAAGGTCTTGACCCTCGGCGGCAGCCGCTGCAGCCGCGCATGGATCACGGACTCCACGCTTTGGGGCAGTGACCGGCCGCTCGATGCATTGGTTGCGTCCGCCGAACGCAGCAGCTCCTCCAGGATGAACGGGACGCCATCGGCGCGATCGATCGATTGCGCGAGGACCGCGGGAGGCCAATCCTTGTCGCACAACTGGCGTCCCAAAGCTTCCATATGCGTCCGCGACAGCGGCTGCAGGTACATGACCGATTCCGCGACTTCGGCGGCTTCATTTACCGATTCCGGCCGGCTGGTCAGCAGGATGCAAAGCGGATGCGGGGTGTCCGCGCGTGCCAGCAATTTCAGGAATTGACGGCTTTCCGGGTCGATCCACTGCAGGTCTTCGATCAGCAGGAGGGTCGGACGGGTGAGGACCAAGGCCAGGAAAGCGTTCACCAGCGCACGCGCGATTTGCGTTTGGGTGTTGTCGTTCAACCGTCGGCGAGACTGGGACTTTCCGACAATGAACAGTGTTTCGAGCGTGTTGCGATCGTTCGCGCCGATCTTCAGGCCCGCGAGAGCCTTGTGAAGATGGTCGTCCGACGAAGCGCCGCGTGCGCCGAGCATATCTCCGACCAGGCCGCGGGCGGCGGCAAAGGCCGTGGTACGCCTCTGCGCAGCGCCGTGGAACACGCAGCATCTTGCATCGGATGCGAGAGCATCCGACATCGCGGCTGCAACGAGGCGGCTCTTGCCGATTCCCGGTTCGCCGATCACGGCGATGGAAGCGTTGGTGCCGCCCGGTCGCGGAAGCCGCTCACGAAGCGCCCCCAGTTCGTCGGACCGGCCGACAATCGGATTTTGATAACGGCGAGCCACGTCGTTGTGGTCAACATCCCTTGGCCGGGCATTCAGCCTGTAGACGTCCACGACCCGATCGGAAATTTCCGAAGACTTCCGGTGCGGGGTGAGGTCAAGCGGCGATCTGCACAATCTGGCGGTCTCGGCACTGACCCGGACCTCGCCCGAAGGCGCTTCCTGCTGGAGCTTGGCGGCGACGTGCACCGTCGCGCCGGCAACGTCGAAGCGATAGATTGCGTTGCGACCGCCTTTGCGCAGACCGACCAGGCCGGAATGTACCCCGACGCGAAAACTGACCGGGTGTCCTCCCGGTCCGGTCGCAACGCTGTGATCCTGAATGTCCCAGGCTGCAATGCAGGCGCGATCCGCATGATCCTCGTATGCGCTTGGCCAGCCAAATATGGCGATACCGCCATCCCCCGCATAGTGGACGATCTGTCCCCCGGCATGTTCCACCGAACGGCGGATGTGATCCAGCCATTGGTCCAGAAACGCCTGCGCCTCGTCGGGATCGCAAGCGGCGATATGGCGGGTTGAACCGACCATGTCGACGGCGAGAACCGTTATGATGTTACGCTCTGCAGTTGTGGCGCCGCCGACGGCCATCTCCCACCCCGCTGCTCCACTCTCAGCGCAGATTAGCACGGGGAACCCGTATACCACCATCCGCCAGACTTGACCTATGGCCGCGACCTCGGGTCACAAGCGGAAGCAAGCCCCGGCCCGTCCTGTGCCGCCTTGTCCCGAAAGTGGACATCGGGGCGTTGCCGGCAAATGTCTTAATGCGCGGCGAGATCGTCTGATGCCGCGGCCGAGCACGATCAGCCGATCGCACCGACATCGCCGGCCAGCGCGCTCAATGCGCAGGCCAGAGTTATGTTGCGGCGTGAATCAAGCATCGCCCCGATGCACCTCGTCGCGACCTCCACTGTCGACGAAAGCGGCGGCCTTGAAAAGGCGGGGTTGGTATCCCCTTAGATTAGATATCTAAAATATCATTTATTGACACTTTAACATCATTACTTATGATGCAAAGATGATGTTTAATACCGGCGGGGGGCCGCGCCTTGAGGCCAATCAGTGATCACCGCGGCGCAATTGCGGGCCGCCAGGGTGCTGCTCGGCATCGATCAGCGCCGGCTCGCCGAACTGTCGCGGCTCTCGGTGCCCACCATTCAGCGCATGGAGGCTAGCGAAACGATGGTCCGGGGCAATGTCGATTCGCTCGTCAAGCTGATCGCCGCATTGGACGCGGCCGGGATCGAGATGATCGACGACGGAGCCGCGAGTCACGCACAGGGCCGCGGGGTGCGGCTGAAGACGAGATCGGACGCGCCCGACACGCTCGCAGATTCCCGATCCACGGCATCCGGCAGAACCAGGGCAGGCTCATGATCGCGGCGTTCCCGATCACCGGCATCGTCCTGCAGATGTCGTGCGTCGCTGCCTTGCTGGCGACCGCCATTCTCGCAATCGCGCTCGGCCGCGCCAGGCGCGCCACCGATATGATCTACGGCGCCACACTGGCGATCTGCGCAGTCCAGCTGCTTGCCGCACTGGATTGGTTGATCGCCGGCAAGGCCGAGGCATCCGGCGTGACCCTGCCGATCGGTTTGCCCTGGCTCGGCGCGCATTTCCGCCTCGACGTGCTGACTGCGTTTTTCCTGGTCGTCGTCAATCTGGGTGGGGCTTCGGCGAGCCTTTATGGTCTCGGCTACGGCCAGCACGAGCCGACACCGCAACGCGTGCTGCCGTTCTTCCCGGCGTTCCTGGCCGGCATGAATCTGGTCGTGCTGGCGGACGATGCATTCTCCTATCTCCTGTGCTGGGAGTTCATGTCGCTGGCTTCCTGGGCGCTGGTGATGGCGCATCATCGCGAGAAGGGCGTTGCGAGAGCGGGCTACATCTATCTGGTGATGGCCAGTTTCGGCACGCTGGCGCTGCTGTTGGCCTTCGGCCTGCTTGCGGGACCAGCCGGCGATTACGGCTTTGCCGCCATCCGTGCCGCCGGACACACGCCCCATGCGGCGACGCTGGTGTTGATCCTGATGCTGCTCGGCGCCGGATCAAAAGCGGGCCTCGTGCCGCTTCACGTCTGGCTGCCGCTCGCCCATCCGGCGGCGCCGAGCCACGTGTCCGCGCTGATGAGCGGCGTCATGACCAAGGTCGCGATCTACGGGTTCATCCGCGTCATCTTCGATCTCTTGGGACCGCCGGCATGGCCGGCAAGCGCGATCGTCCTGTTTCTCGGCGGCATCACCGCCGTGATGGGGATCCTCTATGCGATGATGGAACGCGACCTCAAGCGGCTGCTCGCCTATTCCACGATCGAGAATGTCGGCATCATCTTCGTGGGGCTGGGACTTGCACTGGCGTTTGAGGCCAACGGCCTGAAGCTGGCGGCCGCATTGGCCTTCACCGCGGCATTGTTTCACGTGCTCAACCACTCGTTCTTCAAGAGCCTGCTGTTTTTCGGGGCCGGCGCCGTGCTGACCGCGACCGGCGAGCGGGACATGGACCGGCTGGGCGGCCTCATTCACCGGATGCCCTTCACGAGCTTCGCCGTGCTGGTCGGCTGCGTCGCCATCTCGGCGCTGCCGCCGTTCAACGGCTTCGTTTCGGAATGGTTGATGTTTCAGGCCGTGCTGCAAAGTCCGGAGCTGCCGCAATGGGCGCTGAAGATCATGGTGCCCGCGGTAGGCGCCATGCTGGCGCTGGCCGCGGCCCTCGCCGCCGCCTGCTTCGTCAAGGCCTATGGCGTGACCTTTCTCGGCCGGCCGCGCAGCACCGCGGCGGAAACCGTCGGCGAAGTCGACCGCTTTTCGCTGGCGGCCATGTTGATCCTCGCCTCGCTTTGCCTGCTGGCCGGAATCCTGCCGGGACTCGTGATCGACGCGCTGGCGCCGATCACGCTCCAGATCCTCGGCGGCCGCATGCCGGTCCAGGCCAACGAGGCCTGGCTTTCGATCGTGCCGATCGCGCAGAGCCAGAGCTCCTATAACGGGCTGCTGGTGATGGGTTTCATTGCAGTGTCCGCCTCGCTCGCCGTCACTTTCATCCACCGTTTCGCCTCGCACGCGCTGCGGCGAGGGCCGGCCTGGGGCTGCGGCTTCTCCGATCCGACACCGGCGGCCCAATATTCGGCGGACAGCTTCGCGCAGCCGATCCGCCGCGTGTTCGGAACGATGGCGTTCCGCGCCCGCGACCATGTCGAGATGCCGCCCCCGGGAGACGTTCGGCCGGCGCGATTCAGGATCGAGCTGCATGATCTGATCTCGGAGGGCATGTATCAGCCGATCGAACGCGCGGTCGGCGTCGCCGCCGACCGGCTGAACCGCCTGCAGTTCCTGACCATCCGACAATATCTCAGCCTGGTTTTTGCCGCCCTCGTCACCCTGCTGCTGGTGCTCGCGATATGGTCGTGATGTCGGACATTCTGGTGCAAGGCATCCAGATGCTGCTGGTGCTGCTGCTGGCCCCGCTGCTGACCGGCTTCGTGCGTAAGGTCAAGGCGCGGCTGGTGCGCCGCCAGGGCGCCTCGGTCTTTCAACCCTATCGCGATCTCCTTCGCCTGCTTCGCAAGGAAGTGGTGCTGGCCGATAACGCCTCATGGCTGTTCCGGGTGACGCCCTATGTCACCTTTGCCGCGATCTGGGTCGCCGCGGCGCTGGTGCCGACCTTTGCGACCGGCCTGTTGTTCAACTGGGCGGCGGACCTGATCGCCATCGTCGCCCTGCTCGGCAGCGCGCGCTTCTTTCTGGCGCTCGCCGGAATGGACGTCGGCACCAGCTTCGGCGGCATCGGCTCCAGCCGCGAGGTCATGATCGCCGCCCTCGCCGAGCCCGCGATGCTGCTGATCGTGTTCTGCATGGCACTGGTGGCCGGCTCGACCCAGCTTTCGACCGTCGCCAACCACATGGCCTCCTCCTATGTCGGCCTGCGGGTCTCGCTCGGCATGGCGGTGATCGCGCTGATCATGGTGGCGCTCGCCGAGAACGCGCGAATTCCCGTCGACAATCCGGCCACGCATCTTGAGCTCACCATGGTGCATGAAGCGATGGTGCTGGAATATTCCGGCCGCCATCTCGCGATGATCGAGTTCGGCGCGTTTCTCAAGCTGCTGCTTTATATCTCACTGATCGCCTGCGTGTTCCTGCCCTGGGGCATCGCGGTGTTCGGAACCGGCGCGTTTGCCTACGCCGTCGGTACGCTCGCCTATGTCGTCAAACTGACGGTCGCCGGCTTCCTCCTCGCGCTGTTCGAAACCGGTACCGCGAAGATGCGGGTGTTTCGCGTTCCACAATTTCTTGGTGCCGCCCTGATGCTCGGGTTGCTCGGCACGCTGCTGCTGTTCGTGTCGAGGAGCTTCTGATGCAGATGCACAGCCTCTACTTCGACATCTCGCATACGCTCGCAGGCTCGCTGGTTCTGATCAGCTTCATGATGCTGTACCAGGACCGGCTTTACTCGCTGCTCAACGTCTTTGCGCTTCATGCCGTGGTGCTCGCGCTTTCGGTGGCCTGGCAGGCCTTCGTCCAGAACGCGCCGCATCTTTACATCACCGCGGCGATCGCCCTGGTCTTCAAGGCGATCGTGATTCCGGTGGCGCTGCATCGCATCATCAAGCAGCTTGGAATTCACCGCGACATCGAGTCGGCCGTGGGGATTGGCCCGACCATGCTGGCCGGAATGGCGCTGGTTGCGCTCTCGATGGTGCTGATGCTGCGGGTGACGGCCGAAGCCGATCCGCTGGCGCGCGAGGATCTCGCCTTCGCCCTGTCGGTCGTGCTGCTCGGACTTCTGGTCATGGTGACCCGCCGCAACGCGGTCAGCCAGGTCGTGGGCTTCATGTCGCTGGAGAACGGGCTGGTGCTCGCCGCGACCGGCGCCAAGGGCATGCCGCTGGTGGTCGAGATCAGCGTCGCCTTCTCGATCCTGATCGCCTTTATCGTCATCGGCATCTTCCTGTTCCGGATCCGCGAACGCTTCGATTCGGTCGACGTCTCCGCGCTCGACGACTTCCGCGGTGACCGGCGATGAACGTGCCCTCCTTCGAACCGGTCGCGGCCGTCCTCCTGATCCCGATCACCGCGGCGGCGTTGTTGGCCGTGCTGCCCGGCTACCGGATCACCGCGCGCCTCAACGTCGTCGCCAGCCTCGCGACGTTCCTGTCCGCGCTCTCGCTGCTCGTGGTCGAACGACCGCATCCGGGGCCGTATGTGCTGGTCGACGATCTCAACATCGTATTCATCGTGCTCAACACCTTCGTGGGCTTCACCACGTCGATCTTCAGCGCCAGCTACATCGGCCATGAACTCGAGACCGGGCGGTTGACGCCGACTTATCTGCGTTTCTACCACGCCATGTACCAGATCATGATGTTCGGCATGAATCTGGCTTTCGTGTCGAACAATATCGGCCTGATGTGGGTCGCCGTCGAGATCGCTACGCTGACGACGGTGCTGATGGTCGGCATCTATCGCACCCACGCGGCGCTCGAAGCGGCGTGGAAATATTTCATCCTCGGCAGCGTCGGCATTGCGCTCGCCCTGTTCGGCACCATCCTGGTCTACATGGCGGCACGGCCGGTGGTCGGCGAGGGCCAGGATGCCATGGTCTGGACGCTCCTGATCCAGCGCGCGGCGGATTTCGATCCGGCCCTGCTCAACGTCGCGTTCGTGTTCCTGCTGCTTGGCTACGGCACCAAGGTCGGGCTTGCGCCGCTGCATGCCTGGCTGCCTGACGCGCATGCCGAAGGTCCGACGCCGATATCGGCGGTGCTGTCGGGACTGCTGCTCAACGTCGCGCTCTATGCGCTGTTGCGCTTCAAGATATTGCTGGCCGCCAATCCGGCGTCTCTTGCCACGGGAACGCTGATGGTGACGACGGGCCTGCTTTCGGTGGTGTTCGCGGCCTTCATGCTCTACCGCCGGCGCGACATCAAACGCCTGTTCGCCTATTCCTCGATCGAGCACATGGGCATCATCGTGTTCGCGTTCGGCATGGGCGGCCCGCTCGCCAATTTCGCCGGGTTATTGCACATGGTGATGCACAGCCTCACCAAGTCGGCGATCTTCTACGCCGTCGGGCATATTTCGCAGATCAAGGGCACGCAGCGAATCTCCAGGATCCGGGGCCTGACGGTAACGCATCCGGTGCTCGGCTGGGGCCTGGTGGTGGGCGTCGTCGCGATCAGCGGCCTGCCGCCGCTCGGCATTTTCATGAGCGAATTTCTGGTCGTCAGTTCCACCTTTGCCCGCGCCCCCATGCTGGCGGTCGTGCTGGTGTTCGGGCTTCTCCTGGCGTTCGGCGCATTGACCTTGCGCCTGACCAGCATCGCTTTCGGCAAGCCGCGCGGCAGCACGGCCGCGGCGGACGCATCCTTTGTGCCGATGTTTGCCCATCTCTCCCTGGTCCTGATCGCCGGCGTCTATCTCCCCGCGCCGCTCGTCGCCTGGTTTCAGCACGTGGCCCGCCTTCTCGGATAGGAGCAACACGATATGGCCTCGCTGATCGATCGCATACTGGATGGCCGCGAGATCCTGCACCGCAGGCCTTGGCCGCGCGCCGTGGTCGGCGCCCACCTTTGGAGATTTGCCGCCAACGAGTTCGCGCAGGGAAGGCTGAGCCTGCTCGGCCTTTGGGGCGAGGCCTCGATGGTGCACATGGCGATCCTGGATGAAGCCGCCGCCGACGTCGCCATCGTCAGCCTGGATTGCCCCGATCGCGGCTATGCCTCGATCGGCAGACTTCACCCGCCGGCGCTTCGACTGGAGCGGACCGCGAACGATTTGTTCGGGTTATCAGCGCAAGGCTCGCCCGATGGCCGCCCCTGGCTTGATCACAACAAGTGGGGCGTGCGCTTCCCATTGGGCGATCGCATCGACGCGCTGCCAAGCGGCGCGCCCTATCGTTTCCTGCCCGTGGATGGTGACGGCGTGCACCAGATTGCGGTCGGCCCCGTCCACGCCGGCATCATCGAGCCCGGACATTTCCGCTTTACCGCAAGCGGGGAGACCGTGGTCCGGCTGGAGCAGCGGCTCGGCTACACCCACAAGGGCGTCGAAGGGCTGATGTCGGGCGCCACGATCGAGCGGGCCGTACAACTCGCCGGCCGCGCGTCGGGCGACAGTACCGTTGCCTATGCTTTTGCATTTTCGAGGGCCGCGGAAGCCGCGCTTGAGCTCGCCGTGCCCGAGCGCGCGGTGTTTCTGCGTGCCCTGCTTGCCGAACTGGAGCGACTGGCCAACCATCTCGGCGACATCGGCGCCATCTGCAACGATGCCTCCTTTGTCCTGATCCACGCTCATTGCAGCGTGTTGCGCGAGAGCGTACTGCGCGCGGCCGACGCCGCATTCGGTCATCGGCTGATGCGTGACATCATTGTGCCGGGCGGCGTGACCGGTGACCTGACACATGAGGCGAGAGCAATCATCCGGACGACGCTGGACAACATCCGCCGCCGCTTTCCCCGCCTGGTCGAACTCTACGACAACACCACCTCGCTGCAGGATCGCACCGTCGATACCGGCGTGCTGAAGCCCGCACTGGCCAGACAATACGCCGCCGGCGGCTATATCGGCCGCGCGTCCGGCCGCACGTTCGACGCGCGACGGACCTTGGCCTATCCACCCTATGACCGTTTGCGCTTCGAGGTGCCGACGCTGAACGAGGGGGACGTCAATGCGCGGGTCTGGATCAGGATACGCGAGGTCGAGCAGTCGCTTGCGCTGGTCGATCAGATTCTGACCGGCCTCCCCGAAGGCCCGTCGCGAGCCGATGTTCCGGTGCGGCCAGAGGCAGCCGAGGGTGCGGCCATCGTCGAGGGATTTCGCGGCGACATCCTGGTCTGGCTCCGCCTGCGCGGCGGCCTGATCGAACGATGCCATTTGCGCGATCCCTCGTGGTTTCAATGGCCGCTGCTCGAGGCGGTGATCGAGGGCAACATCGTTGCCGACTTCCCCCTCTGCAACAAGTCGTTCAATTGCTCCTACTCGGGCCAGGATCTCTGAGATGCGCCGACTGCTGTTTGAAAGCCTGTTCCGCCGGCCGTTCACCGAGCAGGCGCCGTCGCCGGATGAGGCCGGGCTCGCCGAACTCGCTGAAGCGGTGGGCCAGGCGGCGCGGCGGCGGCTTGGCCGCAGCCTGTCGATCCGCGAGGTCGACGCCGGCTCCTGCAACGGCTGCGAGCTCGAGATCCACGCGATCAACAACGCCTATTACGACGCCGAGCGCTTCGGCCTGCGCTTCGTGGCGTCGCCGCGCCATGCCGACGTGCTGATGGTGACGGGTCCCGTAACCAAAAACATGCGCGACGCGCTGGAGCGCACCTATCACGCGACGCCCGATCCCAAATGGGTGGTCGCGATCGGGGATTGCGCGCGCGATGGCGGCTGCTTCGCCGGCAGCTATGCGGTGGTTGGCGGCGTCTCCGAGGTGATCCCGGTCGACCTTCACATCCCCGGCTGCCCGCCGACGCCGATGGCCATGCTGCGGGGTCTTCTTGCGCTGCTGCAACGGGCGGAGAGCAACGGGGACACGATTTGAGGCGGCCGCTCGTTTTGTTTGAGCGTGATCCCTCGGGTCAAGCCCGGGGGCATGCTTTTCGGAAAACCGCTACACACGTTTCCGGATCATGCTCTATCGCGTCCGCTCGACGGTTCGCGGCGAAGCCTGCTTTCTGCCGGAATGTTGGCTCTTCGGATTTGGCACATGGTCGCGGAGCCGGACGCCCCGGCCGCCGGACGCACTCAGAGCCCCCGGATTGATCAGCTCGATCCCGGCATTTTCCAGCGCGGAAACCAGCTTCATCAGCGAATTGACATTGGCCCGGATGACGCCGTCGCTGGCCTCCATGCGCTGAATGGTCGGAACGGAGAGGTCTGCCAGATCGGCCGTTTGCCGCTGATCGATATTCAGGAGGGCGCGCGCGGCCCTGAGCTGATTGGCAGTGATCATCGAGGGTTTCTCTCCATCCGGCTAATATACAGCTACACCCTATGAATGCGGGCTTCAAGCATCAATCTGCATGTATCAGATATCAAAAAGCAGAAATCGTCGCGTCGGCGGCGCGGGCCGTGGCAACACGAGGGGTCCTTCCTACCATCTCCCCATTGACGCCCAATATTAATTGGGGGTACACTTAATCACGTGAAGATCACCTTCGATCCGGCAAAGCGGCAGGCGGCTCTGAACGAGAGAGGGCTGGATTTCACGGATGCCGAAATTGTCTTTGCAGGCCCGACGATCAACATACAGGACACGCGCAAGGATTATGGCGAGGAGCGTTACCAGACGGTCGGTTACCTTGCGGGCCGCATGGTGATGGTTGTTTGGACGCCGCGAGGTCAAGCGCGGCATGTCATGTCGATGAGAAAGTGCAATGACCGCGAGAAAGCAATCTATCAAAAGCGATTTGGCCGTAGTTGATGCGCACCGTGTCACCAAGGCGGAATACGACGAGGCTCCGCCGCTCACCAGGGAGATGCTGGATCGCGCCGAAATCCGGCATGGCAACAAGGTCCTCAAGCGCGGCCGTCCGCCGCTGGAGCACCCGAAAGAGGCGATCAAGCTTCGTCTCGACCACGATGTGCTGGCAGCCTATCGCAGGACCGGCAGTGGATGGCAAACGCGCATCAACGCCGACCTTAGAAAGGCCGCCCGCAAACTCATGGGCTGAAGCGCGACACGCGCTTCAGCTCTTTTTTGGTGCATGATCTCTTCGGAAAACCGCTTCACACTTTTCCGGATCATGCGTGGATCACGCCGCGTCGCGATGGGCGGCGATGATCTGGTCGGCGGCGCGGCCGGTGACTTCGGCCATGTGGTCGAACTGCCGGATGAAGCTGCCGGCGCCGGCGGTGGCCGAGCGCAGTTCGACGATCAGTTCGCCGATCTCCGCTTCCGGCATCATCGCGCGCACGCAATCCCAGCCCTGCCAGTTCTCGCGGGTGTCGAAGCCGAGGATCTGTCCGCGCCGCGCCGACAGGATCGCATTGATCTTGGCGGTGGCGTCGTTCGGGCAGACGATCTCGACCACATAGATCGGCTCCAGCAGCACCGGCTGGCAGTGCGGCAAACCTTCGCTGAGGCCGATCCGCGCCGCGGTGCGGAACGCAAGATCGGAAGAGTCCACGCTGTGATAGGAGCCGTCGGTCAGCGTCACCTGCAGGTCGATCACGGGGAAGCCGAGCGGCCCGCGCACGAGCCCGTCGACCACGCCCTCCTCCACCGCGCCGATATAGTTGCGCGGCACCGCGCCGCCGACGACCTTCTCGTGGAATTCGAAACCGGTGCCGCGCGGCATCGGCTTGATGTCGAGCACCACGTCGCCGAACTGGCCATGGCCGCCGGACTGCTTCTTGTGCCGGCCGCGCTGGGTGATGGCTTTGCGGATGGTCTCCTGGTAGCCGATCACGGGCGGATGCGATTTGACGCTGACGCCAAAGCGGTCCTTGAGCCGCTCCTGCGCGACGCGCAGATGCATTTCGCCCTGCCCCCACAATACGGTGTCGTGGGTGCGGGCGTTCTGCACCATGGTGAGCGAGGGATCCTCCTCGTTGAGCCGCAGCAGCGCCTGGCCGAGCTTGACGTCGTCCTTGCGGTCGGTCGCCGCAATCGAGATCGACAGCACGCCGGGCGTCGGCTCGACCGCAATGAGCGAAGCGGGCGCGGTCTTGCCGTTGCCGACCGTGTCGCCGGTCTTGATCGCATCGAGCTTGCCGAGCGCGATCGTCTCGCCGGCTTCCGCCGACGCGCGCTTGGTATCGTAGGCGCCATTGACCGCGAGGATGCCGGAGACGCGCCCGGTTCCACCTGAGGAGGACTGCAAGGTCGCGCCATCGTCGAGATGGCCGGACAAGAGGCGCGTCAGCGACAGCTTGCCGCCGTGCTGCAAATGCACGGTCTTGAGCACATAGCCGAGCGCGTCCTTGCTCGCGGGCACGCCGAGGCGTCTTGCCGTCTCCGCCACGCCGGGCGATTCGTGGCGCAGCGCCTTCAGCAGGCGCAGCACGCCGTTCTCGCGGATCGCGGAACCGAGCAGCACCGGACAAATCAGGCCATCGCGCAATTCGCGCGCGAGATCGTCGAACACGGCATCGCGCGGCGGCTGGATGTCTTCGAGCAACTGCTCCATCAGCGCGTCGTCATGGTCGGCGAGCTTTTCCAGCATCGAGAACCGCGCTTCCTTCTCGCGGTCGAGATCGCCGCCGGCGAGTTCGATCACTTCGGAGGCCTTGTGCTCGCGATAGACGAAGGCGCGTTCCAGCGCGAGATCGACAAAGCCTTCGATCAGCTCGCCGTTCCAGATCGGAATCTGGCGCAGCACCAGCGGCACCCGCGACGCGGGCTGCAGGGTGCCAAGCGTTTCGCGGATGCGCTTGTTGGCGCGGTCGATCTTGTTGAGGAACAGAAAGCGTGGAATTTTCAGGTCTTCCAGCTCGCGCAGGATGATCTGCAGCTGCGGCAGCTTCTTCTCGTCGGCCTCGCAGACCACGACCGCGGCGTCGACCGCGGGCAGCGCGGCGCGCATGTCGTGCGCGAACTCGACCGAGCCCGGGCAGTCGACGAAGGTGTAGCTGTCTCCCATGAACGACGTGGTCGCCGCCGAGAGCCCAACGCTCATCTTGTGATGGCGCGCCTCGGCGCTGGCGTCGCCGACGGACGTGCCGGCATCGACGCTGCCGGCACGCGGAATCGCATCCGTGCGCGCCAGTATCGCTTCGAGTAGTGTGGTTTTACCGCTTTGGAAAGGGCCCACCAGCGCAATGCACCGTGGACCTCGGGGACTTCTGACGTCTTGTCCCATTCGCCGCCTCCTTGGTTGGAGCTCGGCCCATGATTGGGTCGGCAAACAAATATGCTCTGCCTGACCCTGAGATTTGGCAAGGGAGAAATCGTCGCTGCGGTGCGGCGTGAGGAAAAGTCGCGCCTCCTCGCCGTCCTTGCGAGCGAAGCGAAGCAATCCATGCCTCAGCACGGGGAAAGATGGATTGCTTCGTCGCTTACGCTCCTCGCAATGACGGGACCGCGTTAACGTCCCGGCCGAAGTTCCAGGCTCTCCAACCCCGCGGCGATGTTGATGCCGACCTGTCCCTGCAGGCTGAGCGGCTGCAGCGCGATCGAATTGTTGGAACCGCCGACCAGCACATTGCCGCCGGCGCCGACGCCAAGCGAGGCAGAGCCTTGCGCGCCGGCATAATTGCCGGCGAGATCGCCCGGTCCGAGCTGGGCCGTCGGCGCAAAGACGCCCCAGGCGAGCGCGGTCTCCTGGGTGATGCCGAGATCGAGACCGACCTTCTGGATGGTGGCGATGTAACGGTCCTCCGGCACGCCCTCGATGCGCAGCACGCAGCCGAGATGGGTCACGGAGCCGACGATGAAGCCGACGGAGGCGCCGCCGCGGCATTCGAGCACGCCGACCTGCACGCGCGTCACCTGGGCTTGCGCGTACGCGAGAGGAAGCGGCGTGGCCAGCAGGCTTGCGGCCATCGCGCCAAGGAAAAGAAAGCGACGCATAAAGAAAACTCCGAATGAAAAGTGAAGCCGCACAAAGCCGTGCCTCACGCCGGTTTCTCTATGCCACAACGGATTCCACCGCGCCAAAGAAAAGAGGCCCGCTTTCGCGGGCCTCCGATGGATTCAATATAATGCATTCATCAGCCGTGACGGCGATGATGCCAGCGGCCGCGGTGGCCGAAGGCGACCGGCTCGAGCTCGATGCCGGCGATGCCGGCCGCGACATTCAGTCCGGTCTGGCCCTGCACGCTGATCGGCTGCAGCGCATAGGCATTGCGCGGACCTCCGACCAGGAAATTGCCGCCGCCGCCGATGCCGATCGACGCGTTGGCGCCGACGCCGCCATAGGTGCCGGCGAGTTCGCCGAAGCCGAGCCGGCTGGTCGGCGCGTTGACGGCCCACCTCACTTGCGTCTGCGCGGTGACGCCGAGATCGAGGCCGACGCGCCGCAGCGTCGCGACATAGGCCTGGGGCCGGCGGCCCGGGCTCTGGAACACGCATTCCAAACTCGCGACGGAACCAACGACGAAGCCGACATTCTGTCCGCCGCGGCATTCGAGGATGCCCGCCTGCACGGCCGGCACCGCATTGGCGCTCGCGATAGTGCTTGCGAGCGTAGCAGCAGCGATGAAAAGGATAGAAAGTCGCATGGTCTGTTCTCCGCGAATTGAAAGCGGAGGGACAGGAAGGAAGCGCCATGTCCAAAACAAGGCGCTTCCGAAAATTGCCGTCAAAACATCAAGACGATTATGCGTCTTGTGATTTGACTATCTCAAATTGCCACAAAAGCGCTGGATCCGCTTGCAGGCGTCTTCGAGATCGCTGGTCTTGGTCGCATAGGAGATGCGGAACGCAGGGCCAAGCCCGAACGCGGAACCCTGCACCACGGCAACACCTTCGCTCTCGAGCAACTCGGTGACAAAATCCTCGTCGTTGGCGAGCTTCTTGCCCGACGGCGTGGTCTTGCCCATCGTGCCCGCACAGGACGGATAGACATAGAACGCGCCTTCCGGCCGCGGGCAGTCGATGCCGTTGGCCTGATTGAGCATCGACACCACGAGGTCGCGCCGCTCCTTGAACACCTGGTTGTGCCTGGGGATGAAGTCCTGCGGACCGTTGAGCGCCTCCACCGAAGCCCATTGCGCGATCGACGACGGGTTAGAGGTCGACTGCGATTGGATCGTCTGCATCGCCTTGATCAGCTCGGCCGGACCGCCGGCATAGCCGATGCGCCAGCCCGTCATGCAATAGGCTTTCGAGACGCCGTTCACGGTCAGCGTGCGGTCGTAGAGTTTCGGCTCGATCTGCGCCGGCGTCGTGAACTTGAAGTCGTCGTAGACCAGGTGCTCATACATGTCGTCGGTCATCACCCAGACCTGCGGATGCTTCACCAGCACGTCGGTGATCGCCTTCAGCTCGGCGCGGGAATAGGCCGCACCGGTCGGGTTCGACGGCGAGTTGAGGATGATCCACTTGGTCTTCGGCGTGATCGCCTTTTCCAGATCCGCCGCGCGCAGCTTGAAGCCGTGTTCGGCGGTGCAGATGACAGGCACGGACTCGCCGCCGGCCAGCGCCACCATTTCCGGATAGCTCACCCAATAGGGCGCGGGGATGATCACCTCGTCGCCCGGATTGATGGTCGCCATCAGCGCGTTGTAGAGCACCTGCTTGCCGCCGGTACCGATGATGACCTGGTTCGGCTTGTAGCTGAGCTCGTTCTCGCGCTTGAACTTCGCGATCACGGCTTCCTTCAATTCGGGAATGCCGCCGACATCGGTGTACTTGGTCTTGCCGTCCCTGATCGCCTTGATCGCGGCCTCTTTGACGTTGTCAGGCGTGTCGAAATCCGGCTCGCCCGCGCCTAAGCCGATGACGTTGCGGCCCGCCGCTTTCAGCGCGCGTGCTTTATCCGTGACCGCAATCGTCGCGGACGGCTTCACACGGTCGAGCGCAGCGGACAGGAAGGGCATCGTCGGCTCCAATCTTCTCTAAAGTTGTGGCCAAGCGTCGTGAACGGTTACGTCCACGACTCCATTTGAGGGAATAATGCACCCTATTCCGAGCCCCGCTGCATCGCAAGAAGCTTCGACAGATAGGGGTAAACTTTAGGGAACATTAAAGCGAGGGCGGCTAGGGTCAGGCGCAACATTCCTAAAATTCTGCGGCGAAATGGCTCATATCTGGCAAGCGTCGGCGTTTTGCCGATCCGGTTGGCAAAGCTTTCGGTCCGGCCGATGGCTGACCGCGGAGCGCGCCCGTGCCTATACCCTGATCCTGCTGGCCCTTTACGGTGTCGCGATCATCGGATGGATCGCGCTGTCCGGCGGCATGACCGATCCCAACGGCAAGCCGATCGGAACCGACTTTTCGAGCTTCTATGCCGCGGGCTCGCTGGCGCTCGAAGGCCACGCCGGCGACGTCTACAACATGGCCGCGCATCATGCGCGCGAGCAGCAGCTCTTCGGCGAGGCGACGCCCTATTACGGATGGCTCTATCCGCCGCTGTTCCTGCTCGTGGTCACGCCGCTTGCGCTGCTGCCCTATCCGCTGGCGCTGGCCGTCTGGCAAGCCGCGACCCTGGCCCTTTACCTCGCCGGCATGGCCGCGATCCTGCGGCGCATCCGGCGCGATGACATCGCGCTTCGCCGGCTCTGGCTGCCGGCTGCGCTGGCGTTCCCCGCCGCCTTCATCAATCTCGGCCATGGCCAGAATGGCTTTCTGACCGCAGGACTGTTCGCCGCCGCGCTGGTGGCGTTGCCGAAGCGCCCCCTGCTCTCCGGCATCCTGTTCGGGCTGCTCGCCTATAAGCCGCAATTCGGCCTGTCGATCCCGGTCGCGCTGTTGGCCGCGGGCCAATGGCGAACCGTCGTTGCGGCAGGCGTCACGGTACTGGCGCTTTCCGCCGCTGCCGCGCTCGCGTTTGGCGCCGACATCTGGTCGCTGTTTGCGGCAACTACCGAGACCTCGCGCAAGCTGCTGCTGGAAGAAGGCACTGTCGGATTCGAAAAGCTGCAAAGCGTGTTCGCCGCGGTGCGGATGCTCGGCGGCGGCATCTCGCTCGCCTATGTCGCGCAAGCCGCCGTATCGATCATCGCCGTCCTCGGCGTCGCATGGGCCTGGCGCGTAGGCCGCGACCACGAAATGAAGGCCGCACTGCTGATCGTTGCGACACTGTTGGCCTCGCCCCATGTGCTGGATTACGACCTGACGATCCTTGCGCCCGCGCTCGCCTTCATCGTGGCCTCACGCTGGCCGGACGGATTCCGCAATTATGATATCAGCGCGCTTGCCGCGGTGTGGTGCGTGCCGCTGTTCGCGCGCGCCATCGCAGGCGCGAGCAGCGTGCCGCTTGGATTGATTGCGGTAGCCATGCTGTACATTCTGGCCATGCGGCATCTCATCCGCGAGCGTTCCATGTCGCTGCGCGCTTCTATTGCCGTCGCGGAAGCGTGATCTTAATTGTTGGGCCGTGTTGGAAAGTTGTTGCGCACGGTTGCAGTGCGGTAGAGGTTTTCGTCTTTTTCTATTCCCCGGCTCTTGCGGCGCGGGAGCATCGATATCATTGTTTCGCCGCGTTGCGGCTCGATTAAGGATCCTTCTAAGGATTCTTGCGTCGGCCGCGTTCGGCGCATCCCACCACTTGACGCACGGTCCGAATGTACAAGCTCTATTCGATGCAGCGCTCCGGCAACAGCTACAAGGTCCGCCTTGCGCTGGCGCTTCTGAACACGCCCTACCATGCCATCGAGATCGACATTCTGCGCGGCGAAAGCCGCACGCCGGATTTCCTCGAGAAGAATCCGAGCGGCCAGGTGCCGCTGCTCGAAGTTGCCGACGGCCGCTATCTCGCCGAGTCCAACGCCATCCTGTGGTATGTCGCCAACGGCACGCCGCTGTCGCCGGAATCGCGGATCGAGCGCGCCGAGGCGCTGCAATGGATGTTCTTCGAGCAGCATGCGCTGGAGCCGAATATCGGCGCTGCCTATTTCTGGCTGGCGCTGGTGAAGGGCGGCCGCGTGCTGCAGACGCATGCGCTGGAAGACTGGATGGAGCGCGGCTATGCAGCGCTGCAGGTGATGGAAAACCATCTCAAGTCCCACGACTTCTTTGCCGCTGAACAGCTCACGGTGGCCGACATCGCGCTGTACGGCTACACCCATGTCGCCGAGCGCTGCGACTTCGAGCTCGACACCTTCCCCGCCATCCGCGCCTGGCTCCGGCGCGTCGAGCAGGCGCCGGGCTTCGTCGCGATGGACTGGCGTCCCGACGAGGTAGACGACTCCGCGAGCATCGCCGCCGGCGCCTAAGTGCGATAGCGCCGCTATCGCACTTAGGGAGTCTTTTGTTTGAGCATGATCTTGTCGGAAAACCGGTGCCCACTTTTCCGGATCATGCTCCAATCGTTAACAACCCTTAACGCCTGCGGCAATTCCGCGGAGAAATCGCCGCAATATTGCCGGCCGCGCTTGCGAGGGTTTTCGCCGTCGCGGGTGATTCGCCCCGCGCGCGCAAGGACCCCTCACCATGAAACGGCCGCCGGTCGCCGCAGGCTTTAGCGGCCAAAACCCTCCCGTTGCCTCGCCCCGGCTGACCGACGCCGTCGTGGCGTCGCTCGCCTTCAGCGCGTTCTCGATCTGCCTCGCCGTTGCGCTCACCGTGCTGACGGTCAAGGCCGGCCTGACGATCTAGGCGGTTCCAGGAACGGGCGAACCTTGCGCTGATTTGATCCAACAAATCTGAAAGCTCTGCACATCGGATGAACGGCTCCTTAAGCAGAGGGCCGGAAAATCCGCAACGGACGCAATTATCGGTCAAGCTGCGGATCTTGACCACGTGTGCAGGGCGAGAAACGGCATGCACCTCGACAGGCGTGCAATCGCAGGACCGGCGCTCGCGGCGGTGACCGCGCTCACCGCCATCGTGCTCGAACGCCACATTGCCGGCGTCCCCAATCCCGCGGCGCTTCTGGTCTGCATCGTCGCCTTTGCCGGCTCGCTCTCGGGCCTGCGTTCAGCCGCGATCAGCGCCGCGATCGCAATCCTCGCCTCCGCGCTGTTCTTCCTCGATCACAGCGCTACCCCCGGCTACGACACCGCGGACCTCGTTCGCCTGGCGATGCTGGCGGTGACCGCGGGCGGCACCGCCGCCATCACCGGATTGCTACGGCAATGGATGATGGGTGCGTTCGCGCTCGAGCGGGAGCACTATGCGACCGCCGCGCGGCTGTCGTCCGCGCTCGACCAGGTCGACATCGGCATCGTGCTGCTCGACGCCGACACCCGCGCGGTGTTCATCAACCGCGCCTTCCGCGACTACTTTGCGCTGCCCGACGCCAAGGCGGATGCGAAACCGCCCTTCATCGCGCTGATGTATCACGGCCGCGACACCGGCGCCTTCGAGATGCCGGCGGACGAGCTGAACGCCTTCATCGCGCGGCGCATGGAGATGATGCGCGCCGGCAATTCCACGCCGATCAACATCAACCTGAAAGACGGCACCGTGCTGCGCTTCTCCTGCACGGTGCTGCCCGACGGCGGGCGCATGCTGGCCTATACGCCGGTCACCGACCTCGTCCGCCACGGCGACGATCTCGCCAACGCCGAATATCTGCGCTCGCTGCGCGGCGGCGACCGCGGCCTCGCCCGCTCGCTGCGCGCCGCGGAGTAGCGCCGCGCCGTCAAGCCCCGAATTGATTTGATCGGAGCCAAGGGAGTCCGTATGGAAAGGACGCCTCCCCGCGCTCCTTTCGAAAGATATAAGATGTCTGATAACTTGTCCGTCCGCTTCGTCCGGCGCAGCGATTTCGACCGATGGCTGCTGCTGTGGGACGGCTACAACGCCTTCTACGGCCGCTCCGGCCCGACCGCGCTGCCGCGCGAAATCACCGACATGACGTGGCTGCGGTTCTTCGACGGCTACGAGCCGGTGCATGGCCTAGTCGCCGAAAGCGGCGGCGAACTGCTCGGGCTCACGCATTATCTGTTCCACCGCAGCACGACGCTGATCGAGCCGGTGTGCTACCTGCAGGACCTGTTCACGTTCGAGGCTGCACGCGGCAAGGGCGTCGGCCGCGCGCTGATCGAAGGCGTGTATCGAGAGGCGAGAGCAGCCGGCTCGCCGCGCGTCTACTGGCAGACGCACGAGACCAACCACACTGCGCGCATGCTCTACGACAAGGTCGCGGAGCATCAGGGATTCATCATCTATCGCAAGCAGCTCTGACGTACATCGCCCGCGGCGGTTCACCTCTGCGGCCCCTGTAAAAACAGGCAAATTATCGGCACTTCTCGGTCTGTGGATAAATAAACCTGTCACTGGCGCGTAACAAAGCGGGGCTAGGCTGCCCCTGCGTCTGATCAGGCCCCCCGTCACAGATCAAGCGCCCCAGCGGTCCCCGTCAGTCGCCGCGTCTGACCGGGGCCGCACTTTTTTGGGCCCCTGCTTTCTGCAATTTTCGTTGTGCAGCGCTTGAGGCCGGGCGGTCATGCGGTGCGATGGTAGCATCGCGCCTTGCCGCAGGTTTACAGGCGCGTCACAATGCGCGCCCCTCCGCCCCAAATTCCCGGCACAGGATTGTTCCATGGAAATTCGTAACCTCGGCGGCTCCGGCCTGCGCGTCTCCGCAGTCGGCCTCGGCTGCAATAATTTCGGCCAGCGCATCGACCTCGAAGCCTCGCGCAAGGTTATCCACAAGGCGCTCGACCTCGGCATCACCCTGTTCGACACCGCCGATATCTATTCGAATATGGGCGGCTCGGAGACCGTGCTGGGCGCCGTGCTGGGCGACCGCCGCAAGGACATCGTGCTCGCCACGAAATACTCCAAGGCGATGGCGGAGGACGGCACCAAGCAGGGCGCCTCGCGCCGCTACATCATCGAGGCGGTGGAAGCGAGCCTGAAGCGGCTGAAGACCGACTACATCGATCTCTATCAGCAGCACGACTATGATCCGCTGACGCCGATCGAGGAGACGCTGCGCGCGCTGGACGATCTCGTCCGGCAAGGCAAGGTGCGCTACATCGGCAATTCGAATTTTCCGGCCTGGCGCGTCGCCGAAGCCGAATATGTCGCGCGCGCGATGAATGTCGGCCGCTTCATCTCCTGCCAGGACGAATACTCTCTCGTCGCGCGCGACATCGAGAAGGACATCGTGCCGGCCGCGCAGGAATACAAGCTCGGGCTGTTGCCGTTCTTCCCGCTCGCGAGCGGCTTGCTCACCGGCAAGTACAAGCGCGGCGAAGCGGCGCCGGGCGACACGCGCTTCGGCAAGGTGCCGCGGCTGCGCGACCGCTATGTCACGCCAAAAAATGAGGAGATCGTCGAGAAGCTGCAGGCCTTCGCGCAAGCGCACGGCCACTCCATGCTGGAGCTCGCCTTCTCCTGGCTCGCCGCCCGCCCGCAGGTCGCAAGCGTCATCGCGGGTGCAACCCGCATCGAGCAGGTCGAGCAGAACGTGAAGGCGATCGCGTGGCATCTTTCCGCGGATGAGATGGCGGAGATCGACAAAATCACGCTGTGATTTTCGGTGTCGCCCCGGCCTAGTGCGCAATTGCGCACGGGGGCCGGGACGACAGCGGGCGCTACTTCTTGCCGCCCACGGTCTGCTTGACTTCGAAACCCTCGAATTGCGGATGGCTGAGATAGAGCGGCTTGTGGTCTCCGGCCTTGTTATGCGCCGCGCGGAACGCCTCTGATTTCGTCCAGGCCTCGAAGGCCGCGTGGCTCGCCCACACCGTATGCGACGCGTAAAGCGTATGGTCCTCGGCCTCGGGCCCCTTGAGCAGGTGGAATTCGATAAAGCCGGGGACCTTGTCGAGATACGTGTCTCGTGACTGCCAAACCCGCTCGAAGTCGGCCTCCGAGCCCCTGGCAACGCGAAAGCGATTCATGGCGATATACATTCGATGGCCTCCTGAAGCTCCGCAGACTATGTCGCCACTTGCGGGAGGCGACGCAAGGCGCGGATTGCGGAGAGATGGCGGAGATCGACAGGATCACGATGTGACCTCCAATGTCGTCCCGGCGAAGGCCGGGACCCGTACCGCGTGATGCCTGTGGTGGAAAAGAACGGAGTAATCGACAGCACGCAAAACAATTCACAGCTGTCGTTATGGGTCCCGGCCCCCGTGCGCAATTGCGCACTAGGCCGGGACGACATCGGTGTTGAACGTTGGCAGCACAGCAAACTACGCAACCAGCCCCTTCATCGGCCTGGCCGCTGCGCTGTCCGGAAACACCGTCTGCGCCAGCACGCGCTCGCTGATGCCGAGATGATCTTGCAGGACGCCCTTGATCACGGCGCGCAGGTCGGTGGTCGGGGCGAGATCGCGGTTCTGATAGAGATTTGCAGGCTTCAGCCCCGGCCAGTCCGAAATCACGCGGCCGCCCTTGACCGCGCCGCCGGCGAGCAGGGCGATGGTGCCGGTGCCGTGATCGGTGCCTTCGGTGCCGTTGATATGCGCGGTGCGGCCGAATTCGGTGGCAACCACGATCGCGGTGTCGCGCCAGTGATCGCCGAGCCCGCTCTCGAACTCCGCGAACGCGCCGTCGAGACCCGACAGCAATTGCGCCAGACGTCCGACCGGACCGCCTTCATTGGCATGGGTGTCCCAGCCGTCGAAGGCGAGCGCGGCAATCCGCGGGCCGTCGTCGGCGACCATCAATTTCGCCGCGCCGCGCGCCACGTTGCGCATCGCAGCGCCCGCATTGCCGCCCGGCCTTGCCTTCATGTCGTCGCCGCTCGCCACCTTCTCGAGCTGCAGGCCCTGCGACAGCGCGGTCGCGAGCGCGGGATCCTGATGCCGATAGAGTTCGACCAGCCGCATCGCGGTATCGTCGTCGGCATTGGGCAGCGCCACCGGCGCCCAGCCCACGGTCGGCGCCCCGCCGCGCAACACCAGCGGCGTGGTCGGCCCGACCGCGAGCGCGTTGGCCACGCGTTCGCCGCGCGGCAGCGCTTCCAGCGCGCGGTTGAGCCAGCCGGACTGCACGCGGCCGGGACCGGCATAGCCGCTTTCCAGCACATCCTGGCCATCGAAGTGCGAACGATCGCGATAGGGCGTCGACACCGCATGGATCACCGCGGCCTGCTTGTTCGCATACATCCGCGAAAATTCCGGCATCGACGGATGCAGGCCGAAGAAGGAGTCGAGGATCAGGGCCGGATGCTGTCCGCCGGATGTCAGCGCGAGCGAGCCATGCAGTCCGGCATAATCGGGATCGCCGATCGGCGCTATGGTGGCAAGACCATCGAGCGCGCCGCGCAGGATGACGACGATCAGGCGCGGGTCGCGGCCATCGGCAGCGCGGGCGAATTTCGGCAAATAAGCCCAGGCGGCGAAGGCGGCGCCGCCGAGCAGGAGCGCGCGGCGCGACGTCGCAAGCCGGGCGTAGCCTTCACAGCCATCCATCGTCATCTCCTCTGAAATTCCGGCGACATCAGCAGCAGCGCCATCGCCTGCTGCCGCGATTCCGCGCGCTCGATGGTGCGGCGGGTTTCCTGCGAGGCCGCATCCGCCGCGACCAGTTCGAGCAGCTCGCGCGGATCGAGCGTATCGGGAAGCCGCACCGAGGCCTGAGCTGCGATATCGAGCCGCAGCTTCATGCCCTCGGGCGCGGCCCAGGCGGCGTTGGTATCGGGAAAACCGTTCGGTCCCGCCGGCGACCACAAGGGCTGGCCCAGCAGATTGAGCCCGCCGAGATAACGGCCGGGGTCTTCGGGCACGCGCGCGAAGACGCGGCCGGTCGCGACCAGATATTCATAAGGCGAGCGCATCTTGGACAGCGGCGCGGTCCAGGCTTCATCCGCATCGACCAGCGCGTTCGCCAGCAGCCGCAGATCGCCGTCGGTCTTCGTAAAATTGTCCTGCAGCTTCGCCACCAGCGCGGGCGGCGGATCGTCGGCGACAAAGTGGCGCGCGAATTTGGTCGCGATGAATTTCGCGGTCGAGGGGTGGCGCGCGATATCCGACAACACGGCCTCGCCCTGTGCGAGGCCGTTCGCTTCATAGACCTTGCCGAGCACGCGCTGGGGGCCTGGCTCATGCGCATTGGCGTTGAACACGAAGCTGCCGGGCGTACCCAGCACGCCTTGCCGTCCGGCAAAGGTCCAGCCCGTGATGATTTGCGCGAAGGAGGTGACGTCGTCCTGGGTATAGCCGCCGTTCACGCCAAGCGTATGCAGCTCCATGATCTCGCGTGCGAGATTTTCGTTCAGTCCGCGCTGGCGGTTGATGCCGGCGCGCGAGTCGGGCCCCAGCGATTGCTGGTTGTCGAGGAAGAACAGCATCGCCGGATGCTGCTCGACCGCCTTCAGCATGTCGGCGAAGCGGCCGAGCACGTTCGGGCGGATCGCCTCGCGCTCGAACGAGCCGGCCCACATCCGCGCCAGGCCGCCTTTGCTGGCGGAGATGCAGAAATGATTGGACCAGAACACGACCAGCCGCTCGGCAAAGCCGCAATCGGCGAGCGCCGCGCGCTGCAGCCGCGCCAGCGCCTCGGCGCGGAACGTCTTCTGGATCACGTTGAGCGGCGGCGGCGCCGGCTTTGGCGGCTGCGGCGCGGCACTCGGCTGCATCGCATCCGGCGGCGCCATGGTCGGAATGGAGCCGCTGTTGTTGGCCGCCGGCTGGACCGGCTGCTCTTTAGGCGAAATGTCCTGGGCGAGATTGGCAAGCGACAGATTGCGCCGCTGCAGCGGCTTTGCATCTGACGCCGGCGCCTGCGGCGGCGCTTCGGTCGCGGCGGGCGCGGCAGCCTTGGCGGCGGCGCGCGCCTGCTGCTGCTCGAACTGATACTGGAACACGGCCTTGGCGAGATCGGGCGTCGATTGCAGCCCCGGCACTTCCAACAGCACGGCGCTCGGACGGGCGAGATCGGCTTTGACAAAACCGCGCGGATCGGAGGCGGCGTTGACGAAATCGCCGGAAGCCCCGCCCCGCGCGCCGAAGCCAAATCGATTGAGCGCTACCAGCGCATTTCTGGAATCGCGGGCCATCTGGTATTCCCTTCCGGGTTCCTTCGGCGGAGTTTCCCGTCGCGCTTTAGTCGTGCGAGACTATACCGCCGTTCGAGATGAACCCGGCATGAAAACACTGCGGAATTTCTTTTGTATTCATGACAAATCAGACAGAAAGCACAGCCTTCCGCCGCCTTGCCTGTTCCCGATGCGGCGCCAAATTCGAGTGCAATCCGGGCGGGTCGTGCTGGTGCGCCGATGAAACCGCGCGGCTGCCGATGCCGGTTGCGGGCGAGGACTGCCTGTGCCGGGAGTGTTTGCGCAAGGCGGCGGAACAAAGCGCGCAATAGCCGTTACTCCGCAGGTCCCGCGAACAGCAGCAGATTGCCGTCCAGATCCCTGACAATGAAGTCCCGCGCGCCCCAGGGTTTCTTCGTCAGTGTCTGCGCGAAGCTCACACCTTGCCCCTCGAACTCCCGGAATAGCTGCCTGATTTCGTCCGCGGAAGTTACCGTGAGCGTCGCCGACAGCAGTTCCTCGCGATCGCGCAAGCCGGGATCCATCACCGGACGATCGACGCAGCGCAGATTGAGCCGTGCGCCGCCGCGCCTGACCTGCGCGTAATAGGGCGGATCGCCATAGATGAAGACGATGGAAAAGCCGAGCTTCGCGACGAAGAACTCGACAGCCGCCCTGGCGTCGGCGACGAACAATTGCGGCTCGACGCCCGCGATGACGGCTTTGGTCGCAATCGTGTCGGCATGATCGGTCATGATCGGGGGCCCTCGCGGCGATGCAGCCGATATTAGGCCCAAGCCGCCGGCGACGTCGAGCCATCGCCTGCGCCTTTCGCCTTCCGGTCCGATCGCGACACCGGCTGGACCTGGAAAGACGAAAGCGTGCTAGAACCGCGAGGCAAGGCAAGTTGGCTTTCGCGAGCTGAAAATGGCGCGCAACATGCAGCTAATTTATGATGTCGGCTTGCACCAGGGCGAGGATGCCGAGTTCTACCTGAAGAAGGGATACCGGGTCATAGCTTTTGAAGCCAACCCCAGCCTTGTCGAATTTTGCCGCGACCGCTTTGCACGGGAAATTCACGCGCGGCAGCTGCATATTGTCGAAGGCGCTATTGCTCCACCGACAGACACAGGCAGAGTGAAGTTCTACCTGAACCGGCAGACCTCTGTGTGGGGCACCATCGACACGGCATGGGCTGCGAGAAATGCTGCGCGCGGAGCGGACAGCACGGAGATCGAGGTCGATCGAATAAACATGACCCGACTTTTTGAAAAATTTGGGATGCCGTTTTATTTGAAAATCGACATCGAGGGAGCGGATGGCCTTGTGCTGGATGCGCTTGCCGATTTCGAAGATCGGCCGCAATTCGTGTCTCTCGAGGCAAACACCGTAAACATCGGCGCTCTCGCGCACGATCTCGAAACGCTCATCGAGCTCGGCTACAAGCAATTTCAATTAGTGCCGCAACAGGAGATTCAGGACGCGTGCGCCGATACGACGACGCTTGAAGGCAAGCGCATTCAACATGTTTTCAGGCATGGCGCTTCCGGCCCGTTCGGCGAGGAGTTGACCGGCGTTTGGATTGACCGCGATGCGGTCGTCGGCTCCTTCGCGCCTCCTTTCAACGAGTGGCAGGACATTCACGCGAAATTATCTGAAAGCAAACAGATAAATGTCGCCCTGAACCGTCCGGCGACACAAAGTACCGTTTCAGCCTGGTCGGCGGATCAAAACCCGGAGGTCGACGCGCGCACTGCCAACAATGGAGACGTCATTTCACAAACCTGGTTTCATACGGCTGTGGAAAATGATCCGTGGTGGCAGGTCGATCTAGGTGAACTGTTTTTCATCGAAAAAATCATCATCTACAACAGAAATGACCAAAGAGACCGATTGAAGAGATTCACTGTTCTCGGAGCGAGTGACGCTGACGGCTGGAAAACCCTGACTGAAAAAGCCGACGATAACACTTTTAGTGTGTTCGCCGCAGACGTTTCCGAACCCGAGCCTGCGCGGTTCGTTCGGGTAAGGCTCGATGGGCACAACTGCCTGCACTTTCGGGAATGTCAGGTTTTCGGAAGGCGCGCGTAAAAGATTCGATACGACCGGGGCCCCGGGGTACGTTATTGCTTGCGCCGTCCGCCCTTTGACCGCGCCTTGCGCGCCGCTTCCACCAGCGAATAGGCCGCCTTACCCGCCGTCTCCATGTAGCTGGGATCGCGGTGCAGCTGCACGACCGCGAAGGAGCCATCGAGCAGCAGCAGGATTTGCCGCGCCAGCAGCGCGGCGCCGGCGATGTCCGCTTCCTCGAACGTCACGCGCAGCCAGGCCTCGAATTTCTTCTTGTGCGCGGCACCGATCCTGATCGCGGGATGGCCGGGCAGATTGGCGAGCTCGGCCGAGGTGCGCAGGAAGCCGCAGCCCTTCCATTTGGGATGGCCGGCATTGCGGGCGAGATGGCGGAAGATCGCCTCCACCTTTGACGGCAGGCCGCCTTCGGCCTCGGTGAACCAGCGCTGGAACAGCGCGAGGTTGGGCTGGTCGCGCGCGGCGAGATAGGCCGCGACCAGATCGTCCTTGCTCTTGAAGTGATAGTACAGCGTGCGCTTGGTGAGCCCGGCCTTTTCGGCCACCGCGTCGACGCTCACGGCGCGGATGCCGTCGCTGTAGAACAGCGTGCTTGCCGCAGAAATGATGCGCTCGCGGGTGGGATTTGCCGGGTTGGGCATAGCGGTCGTGTATACTAACCAGTGAATATACACAGCTCGTCCCCTAGGGTGCGTCTCACCGCTCCGGAGGCCGGCATGTCCGAACCCGTTCTGCTCGAAGTCAAAGACGCCATCGCGCTGATCACGCTGAACCGCCCCGAACGGCTGAACGCGCTGAGCTATGAGCTGATCGACCGGCTGATGGCAACACTCGACGCGATCGAGGTCGACAGCAGCGTGCGCGCGGTCATCCTCACCGGCGCCGGCGAACGTGCGTTCTCCGCGGGCGCCGATATCCACGAATTTTCGCAAAGCGTTTCGCGCGGCGCTGCCACCGCCGTGCGTGACTTCGTCCGTCGCGGACAGGCCATGACCGCGCGGCTGGAAGCGTTCAAGAAGCCGGTCATCGCCGCGGTCAACGGGCTCGCCTTCGGCGGCGGCTGCGAGATCACGGAAGCGGTGCATCTCGCGATCGCCAGCGAGCGCGCCTCGTTCGCAAAACCCGAGATCAATCTCGGCATGCCGCCGACCTTCGGCGGCACGCAGCGGCTGCCGCGGCTGGCGGGCCGCAAGCGCGCGCTGGAATTGCTGCTCACCGGCGATCCCTTCTCGCCGCAACGCGCGCTCGAGATCGGGCTGGCCAACGCGGTGGTGCCGCATGACGAACTGCTGCCGGCCGCGCGCAGGCTCGCGCAGCGCATCATCCGGCATTCGCCGCTCGCGGCAGGCTCCGTCATCACCGCGGTGACGCGCGGACTGAACATGCCGATCGCCGAGGGTCTGCTGGTCGAGAGCGAGCAGTTTGCCGCGCTGGTGGGAAGCCACGATTTTGGCGAAGGCCTCGCCGCCTGGAAGGCGCGCCGCTCACCGGCTTATAGCGGGGCTTGAGCGCCAGGTCGTGCTCTCATGGATTTATTACGCACGTGCGGGATGGCGATGTCCGCTCTACTTTCAAACGCGGACATCGACGGCGCATAAGTGGATGTCTGCTAAGTGCCATCGAACGAACCCGCTCTCGCGGGAGGGGCTGGCGGCGCAGTCGGGCAATTACGTCTGCCGCAGTAACTATTTGAACGAGCGCAGGTGACGGGCGGACGCTCCGTCTTGAGGATCGAGGGGTTCAAGCACTCCAACCTCAAGACAGGAGCTCCCAATGAGCGAGAAGCCCATCAGCCCGCTGCGCCGGCGCATGATCGAAGACATGACGGTGCGCAACTTCGTCGAGAAGACGCACAACGATTATATCCGGCACGTCAAGACGTTCACAGCCTTTCTTGGCCGCGCGCCGGATACGGCCACGCCTGAAGATCTTCGCCTTTTCCAGCTGCATCAGACGCAGACCGGCGTGCGTGCGCCGAGCATCAATGGCTCGGTTGCAGCGCTGCGTTTCTTCTTCACCGTGACGCTCGACCGCCCCGAGATGGCACGGCACCTCACCTTCGTGCGGGAACCGCGCAGGATCCCGGTGGTCTTGAGCCTGGAGGAGATCGCACGGCTGCTGGAAGCGGCCCCCGGGCCGAAGTACAAGGCCGCGCTGAGCGCCGCCTATGGCGCCGGACTGCGGGTCTCCGAAGTGGTGGCGCTGAAGGTGTCGGACATCGATTCCGAGCGCATGCTGCTGCGCATCGAGCAGGGCAAGGGGCGCAAGGATCGCTTTGCCATGCTTTCCCCGCGGCTGCTTGGAGTTGCTGCGCGATTGGTATCGCATCGCCCGGCCCGCGGTCTGGCTGTTCCCAGGCCGTGATCCGCTGCTGCCGCTGACGACGCGGCAATTCAATCGCGTCGTTCATGCCGCTGCCGATAGGGCGGCGATCAAAAAGCGAGTGTCGCCTCACACATTGCGCCACAGCTTTGCCACTCACCTGCTCGAAGAGAAAACCGATGTGCGTTTGATCCAGGTTTTGCTCGGACATGCCAGGGTCGATACGACCGCGCTCTACGCGCAGGTAGCCACCAACGTGATCCGCGCGGTCATGAGCCCGTTGGATCGGCTCACGCCGCTGACACCGGAGAACAAGCCGCCGGCATAAGCCACGGCGATCATGGCTCGCCCCGCCCTGGAGATCGCGGATATCTTCCGCGACCACGGGTCCGCTTGGCGTAAAGCCAATGCAGGTCACGTCAGCCTCGGCCAGTTGAAGGTGATGTCGGCGATCGAGAGCTGCCGCACCGTGGCTCTCGGCGGCCATGTCATGCGCTGCGAGGACTGCTCGTACACGCAGATCGCCTATAACAGCTGCCGTAATAGGCATTGCCCCAAGTGCCAGGGCTCGCAGGCGCTGGCATGGATGAAGCAGCGCAAGTCAGAACTGCTGGACGTCCCTTACTTCCACGTCGTGTTCACGCTGCCGGGGCGGATTGCCGCCATCGCCTACCAGAATAAGGCCGTCGTCTACGATCTCTTGTTCAAGGCTTCCTCGCAGACAATGCGCACGATTGCGGCCGATCCCAAGCACCTCGGCGTCAAGATCGGCTTCACCTCGGTACTCCACACCTGGGGCTCCGCGATGACCCATCATCCACACGTCCACATGATCGTGCCGGGGGGTGGGATATCGCTCGACGGCACGCGCTGGATCGGCTGCCGTCCAAACTATCTCCTGCCGGTGAAGGTGCTGTCGCGGCTGTTCCGCCGCCTGATGCTGGAGATGCTGCTCGCCGCGCACGAGGCCGGCCGCCTGCAGTTCTTCGGCGACCACGCCCACCTCGTCGGCAACGCCGCGTTCAAGGCCTATCTCGCGCCGATGCATCGCACCAAGTGGTTCGTCTATAGCAAGCGACCGTTCGCCGGGCCGGAGCAGGTGCTGGCCTATCTGTCCCGCTATACCCACCGGGTCGCGATCTCCAACAGCCGCCTCATCGCCGCCGACGCGACCGGCGTAACGTTCAGCTACAAGGACTACCGGATCGAGGGACCCGGCCGCTACAAGACCATGACGCTCAAGCCGGACGAGTTCATCAGGCGGTTCCTGATCCACGTCCTGCCATGCGGATTCCACCGCATCAGGCACTGCGGTCTGCTAGCCAGCGGCACCAAGACCCAGACCATCGCGCGGGCGCGTCAGCTGATTGCTGCGGTGGCACCTGTGCAAACCGTGCACCAGCAGCAGCTTCCCGATGCTGCCGCGGCAACCGACCAGGCGATCCACCCGTGCCCGTGTTGCGGCGGGCGCATGAACATCATCGAGACCTTCAAGCGCGGCTCGACACCGCATCACCGGCCGACCGGTCCAACCATCGCCGTCAGGATCGATACGTCTTGATCACACTGAAACGACACACTCACAACCTTGCCCAGCGTCGGTTGCTGACCGGCGCCGACCACGCTCGCGCAAATGCGCCGTCCCGACAGCTACGCATCCCTGCAACCGACACACTCAACAATAGTCTCAATCATAAACCCGAGCTATCGCTCCCTGCCAGCCACCTCGAAGCACACGGCACTCCCGCGCTCGCACCTTCCGCATCAGCCAAATCCCCATAGCGGAGTGCGCGGCATTCTCCGCGCCCCATCCCCCGCGGGTTCCTTCCTTGGCGGCTTTCGGACGCCGGCCACCGGTGTATGTCGCGCCGCTGTCGCTGGCCGGCATCCGAAACCCTCAACACAAGGCGATATTCCGGGGGCGAGGCCGCGTGTCCGCTTTGCCCACGAAAGCGGACATCCCGGATTTGTGAGTACACGCCCTAGACCGCAAAGCCCGGCGATTTGCGCGCCAAGCCATCGAAAGCATCGAGCAGCTTTTCGCGCCAAGCGTAGACGGGGTCGTCCTCCGCGAGCAAATGGAACGGGCTGACCACGCGCGCCCATTGAAAACCGCCGAACACGATGTAGTCGGCATAGTTCGACGTGGTGCCGCCGAGCCAGGGCTGCGCCCGCAGCGTCGTTCGCATCGGCTCCAGCGACCGGCGAAACGCCACGACGGATTTGTCGCGCTCCGCGGTGGCTTCCTCCAGTTTCTTGCCCAGCCGCGCCTCGCGCGAGGCGCGGAAATAGTCGGCATCGACGGGGCCGAGATGCGCCGGGATATCGGAGACGATCAGCGGAAACAGGCCGCCGTTCACGACGATGTCGCCCCAGGAATTGATCATCCGCGCGGCGGCGCGGCCGCCCTCGCCGCCGAACAGGGACGGCCGATCGGGAAAATGATCCTCGAGATAGTTCGCGATCTCCCAGGAATCCGCAACTGACTTGTCGACATGGAGCAGCACCGGCACCTTTTCCGAGCCATGCGGTGCGATCGCGTCCTTCTCGGTGAAGCGCCACGGGATCGAGCCGTGACCCAGTCCCTTATGCGCAAGCGCCATCCGCGTCCGCCAGCAATACGGGCTGAACGGGCGCGTTGCATCGTGGCCTACGAGTTCGAAGAGTTGGAGAGTCATATTGGTGGCCTCGCACGTGCACCATATTCAACCGTCATTGCCGGACTTGATCCGGCAATCCATCTCAAGAAAGATGGATGCGCGGGTCAAGCCCGCGCATGACGAGATGTTTGTGTTGCGCCGCCGGAGCTTACCGCACCACCGCCGCCGTTTGCCCGAACAAAATCCGCCGCTCCTCCTCGGTGCGGTTGACCGGCTGGCCGAAATTCGGATTGACCTCTTTGGCCTTGGCGTAGGCGCGCTCGGTGGCGGGCCGCGCCTTGATGGTCTCCAGCCAGCGCTTCAGATGCGGGAACTGCTCGATGTCCTGGCCCTGGTTCTTGTAGGGCACGACCCAGGGATAGCAGGCCATGTCGGCGATCGAGTAGTCGCCACCGATGAAGGCCCGATCGGCGAGGCGCTTGTTGAGCACGCCGTAGAGACGGTTGGTCTCGTTGACATAGCGGTCGATGGCGTATTGCAGCTTGTCCACCGCGTAGTTGCGGAAGTGATGGTTTTGCCCGGCCATCGGGCCGAGCCCGCCCATCTGCCAGAACGTCCACTGGATCACGTCGTAGCGGCCATGGAGATCGGCCGGGATGAACTTGCCGGTCTTCTCCGCGAGATAGAGCAGCATCGCGCCGGACTCGAAGATCGAGATCGGCTTGCCCCCGCCCTTCGGCTCATGGTCGACCATCGCGGGAATCCGGTTGTTCGGCGAGATCGCCAGAAACTCGGGCTTGAATTGCTCGCCCTTGCCGATCTGAACCGGGAAAAACTTGTAGGGCAGCCCGGTCTCTTCAAGGAACATCGTTATCTTGTGGCCGTTCGGCGTGGACCAATAATAAAGGTCGATCATGTTGGCGTTCCTGTCCTGCTGCGGTTGGCGTGCCGTCGCAATTAGATGCGATTGCATGAATGTTGCCACGGCCAGAAAATGAGTCAATGGCAGACGCAGGAATGTCTCGAAAAGTGATCGCGCCTCAGCGCACGCGCCCATGCGCGCGCAGCAGCTTTTCGCCGTCGGCCGTCACCTTCACGACCAGCCCGAAACCCGCCACCGTCTCGCGCGCGACATAGCCGCGGTCGGCGGCGTCTTCCCAGATCGTCAGCCGCGGGCACGAGGTCTTCCAGGTGCCGATCACCTCGGAATAGGCGCGTGGCTCGCGTGCGATCCATTCGACGAAATCGAGCACCAGCGGATCGGCCAACTCGCTCATCGTCTTCCTCCCTTCACGGGGCTGCGGCGGAGCTTTTCGCCACCCAAAGCCAGCCCCCATAGAGCAGATAATAGCCCGCGACCGTCGTGATCAGATGATTGGCCCAGCGGCGGAATTGCTGGTCGCTCATCGCTTCCAGCACGCGCCGCGACAGCGTGGTGCCGAGCATGGAGGCCGCGACCGCGACCAGCGCCAGCGCCGGATTGAGCGAGGCCGCCTGGTCGATGATGCCGCCGAAATAGATCAGCTTGGTGAAGTGGCTCGCGACCTGGCAGGTCGCCTTGGTCGCAATGATCTCGCGGCGCTGGAAATCGCCGCCGAGGAAGAACGTGTCCAGCAGCGGACCTGAGACGCCGGTCATCAGCATCAACCCCATGCAGATCGAGCCGTAGGTCGCACCCTGCCAGACACTATCCGGATTGGGCTTGATGTCCTTTGGCAGCATCCGCGCCAGGAACGGCGTGACGCCAAGCAGCAGGAGTGCGACCGGTTTGTCCGGCACATAACGCGTCAGCGACCACAGGCCGAGCGCGATGGCGCAGCCGATCAGATAAACGGACACCGGCCGCCAGCGGATATGCGCGCGCCACAGGAAGGCGCGCCAGCCGTTCGAGGCCATCTGCGTGATCGCGTGCAGCACCATCGCGGTCGGCAGCGGCATCAGTATCAGCAGCACGCCGATCAGGATCATGCCGCCGGCCATGCCGAACAGCCCCGACAGGAACGCGGTCGCCACCATCAGCGCGCCGAGCGCGGCTATCATCAGCGGGGTCATGGGAATCTCCGCCAATATTTCTGCCTTGCTTGTGTCGCGGGCGCAAACGGAGTTATCTTGCCCTCAGCATCAGCTTTTCTGAGGGTCATGTGCGCAGGCTGCTCTTCCTCAACGGCATCAAGGCATTTGAAGCGGCCGCCCGCAGCGGCAGCTTTGCCGCGGCGGGGACCGAGCTCAACGTCTCGCCGGCGGCGATCAGCCGGATGGTGCATCTGCTCGAGGAACGCCTGGGCGTGGCGCTGTTCGAGCGCAAGGCCAACCGGCTGGCGCTGACCTCGGCCGGCCGCGCCTACCAGAGCGGGCTGACGCCGATCTTCGATGCGCTGGCAAGCCTCACCGCGCAGGTGACGGCGCCCGCGTCCTTGCGCGTGCTCACCATCGGCGTCGGACCTACTTTCGCGATGCGCTGGCTGATCCCGCGGCTGGCGGATTTCCGCAAAGACGAGCCCGCCATCGACGTCCGCATCACCGCGGGCGGCGTCGCCGCACCCTTCGGCGACGACTGGAGTTGCGGCATCAAGCTCGGCGACGGCGACTGGCCGGGGCTGGTCGCCGAGCCGCTGTTCGCCGCCGATCTCCTGCCGGTCTGCACGCCGAAGTTCGCGGGCGCCCTGAAGCGCCCGGCCGACCTGAAAGGACAAAACCTGCTCCGCGTCGCGCATTCGCCGGACGACTGGCCGTCATGGCTGAAAGCCGCCGGCGTCGGCCGTGTCACTGCGCGCGGACCGGAGTTTCAATATTACGGCCAGGCGCTGCAGGCGGCGAGCGACGGGCTCGGCATCGCCATGGGCATCCGGCCCTATATCGACGACGATCTCGCCGCGGGCCGCCTCGTTGCACCGTTTGCGCTCTCCGTGCCCAAGGGCATGCGCTGGTATCTGGTCTATCGCAGTTTTCAGGCCGAGCAGCGCGATTTCGTCGCGTTCCGCCGCTGGATCATCCGCGCCGCCGCGCAGCCCGCCGCGCGCAAGGCAGGCAAACGTCATGCCGGCTGAGCGCATCGACACGCTCGTGATTGGCGGCGGCCAGGCCGGGCTGACCATGAGCCATCAGCTCAAGCGGCGCGGGCTTTCGCATCTCGTGCTCGAACGGCGAAGGATTGCCGAGCGCTGGCGCAGCGAGCGCTGGGATGGATTGAAATTCCAGTTTCCGAACTGGTCGGTGCGGCTGCCGGATTTCCCGTTTCCGCACACCAATCCAGACGGCTTCGCCGATGTCGGCGAGATCGTCGCTTTCATCGAGGCCTATGCCGCCTTTGTCGCGCCGCCGATCCGCTGCGGTGTCGAGGTGCGGCGATTGCGCCGCGATGGCGACGGCTTCGTGGCCGAGACTTCGGACGGCAACATCGCCGCCAAAAACGTCGTGGTCGCCACCGGCCCCTATCAGCGCCCGAAACCCGCGCCGCTGTTCGACCAGCTCGAAATCTTCAAGGTCCACGCCAGCAACTACAAGAGCCCCGCGCAGCTGCCGCCCGGCGCGGGGCTGGTGGTGGGCGCCGGCGCCTCCGGCGCGCAGATTGCCGAGGAGCTGCATCGCGCCGGCCGCAAGGTGTTTCTCTCTGTCGGCCGGCACAACCGCCTGCCGCGCCGCTATCGCGGGCGCGATCTGATCCGCTGGCTCGCCGACATGCGCATCGACCAGACCCCGGCCGCGCAGCGCGGCGAACGGCGGCTTCTGCCTGTCATCTCCGGCGCCTATGGCGGCGACACCATCGACTTCCGCCGCTTTGCCGCCGACGGCATCACGCTGCTCGGAAGGGTGAGGTCGGCGACCGATCGCGTCCTCGACATCGCGCCCGACCTTTCCGAAAACCTCGCCGCCGGCGATCTCGGCTATGCGACCTTCCTCGACCTGGTCGACGCCTATGTCCAACGCCGCGGCATCAGCGCGCCGCAGGACGCCGCCGCCCGCACCAAGCTCCCGGAGCCAGCCTGCATCACCCATCCCCTGCGCCGGCTCGACCTGCGCAGTGAGGGCATCCACGCGCTGGTGCTGGCAACCGGCTATGGCGTCGATTTCGGCTGGATCGACGTCCCCGTCTTTGACGCGAGCGGCGAGCCGATCCACCGCGACGGCATCACCGCCGTGGCCGGTCTCAGCTTCCTCGGCCTGCAATGGCTGTCGAAGATGAGCTCATCATTTTTGTCAGGCGTCAGCGACGACGCGAGCGTGCTCGCCGACCACATCGCCGTCCGGCTCGCCAACATGTGACTCCACATCTCTCCCGCCTAGATTGTAGAATGACCGGCGCACTATTCCTTTAATTATTTTTGGAGAGATGGCGATGGCCCGAGACGCAGCGACCCATTTTCAGCAACCGATTTTCCACGAGCCCCTATTCGGCGAGGACGGATCCTCCCCCGATCCGGGAGGCTTCTTGGCCGCCCACGGCAGCGACAGTAAGACCTACAAAGAGATCGGCGATCTCTCCAAGAAGGACGTGGTCCCGATTCCGCCGTCACGCGCCGCCAATGACGCGCTGTTCCCGTTGGCTGAAGCCTATGGCGGGCATGGCAAAGCAGTCATCGACAAGATCACGGCTTCCGGGAGCATCATCTTCCACGCCCTCGGCGATTCCGGTGCCTCCAATGCGGGAAAATATCCGGACGAATTGCGGGTTGCCGACCAGGTGACGGTGGATTGCACCTCCTCGCCGCCGCCGCACCGGCCCTCCTTCCTGTTTCACCTCGGCGACATCGTCTATAATTTCGGCGAGGCGCGCTATTACTACGATCAGTTCTACGAGCCCTTCCGCAATTACCCCGCGCCGATTTTCGCGATCCCCGGCAACCACGATTCCTTCATCGTGCCGGGCACAGACCCATCAGTCTATCCGCTGGTGACGTTCCAGCGGAATTTCTGCGCCAAAAGTCCGGTCATCACGCCGGAAGCCGGCTCGCTGCACCGCACCGCCATGATCCAGCCGGGCGTCTATTTCACGCTCGACGCCCCCTTCGTGCGGATCATCGGCCTGTTCAGCAACGCGCTGGAGGATCCCGGCGTGATCTCGGGAAAAAAGGATGACAAGGGCGACACATGGCCTAGCGTGTCGAACGTTCAGCTCGATTTCCTCGAGGCCCAGCTCAAGAAGATCAAGGCCTCGTCCTACAAGGGCGCCGTGATCCTCGCCACGCATCATCCCGCCTTCAGCTATGCGCCTCTGCCGAAGGACAGCGGCGTCGGCGGCAATCATGGCTGCAGCACGGTCATGATGGAGCAGATCGACGAAATCTGCACCAGGGTCGGCGTCTACCCGCACGCCTTCCTGTCCGGCCATGCCCACAACTATCAGCGCTACACCCGGATCATGCCGTTCAAGATCAATGGCAAGGACGAGGAGATCAACGTGCCGTTCATCGTGTGCGGCGACGGCGGCCACAACGTCAACCGGCTGGTCCGTTCGCACAAGGGCGAGGCGGCGGAGGAGCCGAGCAGCGGCGCCGACGTCGCCTATCTCGATGGCGGGAAAACGAAGATGAAGGTGAAGCATCTGATCCTCGCGAAATACGACGACCAGAATTACGGCTACCTGCGCCTCTACGTCGACAAGGATTATCTGAAGATCGGCTTCCACCAGGTCGGCTCGCGCTCGCTGCAGCAGTCGCGCTTCGACATGGTGACCGTCCGGCTCGAGGATCATCACATGGTGGCGAACTGAGGCCGGTCCGGCGTCAGCGATGACGCCGCCGCGACCGCGGACCACGCACCACGGGAATGTGAAGTGGGCGTCCACAAAAAATCAGCGAGCCGTGTGAACGGTTTCACACGGCTCCTGAAGGATTTGTGGTCCCTTCGACCGGTGCAATAACGAAGGGTCGCACCATGACATGCCTCCACGAGGGTTATGACATCGAGTCGTTCGAGGCCGGGCGCGGCCTCTGGCATGCCCGCATCCGGCGCGCCGACCAGACCCCCATCCTCATCAACGGCTATGCCTTCCCCACGCTCGAAGTCGGCTTCGCCTGGGACGATCCGGACGCGGCCATCGACGACGCCAAGCGTCACATCGACCGCTTCAAGCACCGCTGGGAAACGCCCAATTCCGTCCGCGCGGCCTGATCAGGAGTAACGCGTATGTCACCGCTCGATCCCCGACTGCTCTCACCGCTCTCCCGCAACGTCCGCACCGATTGCCCGGAATGCCGCGGCGGGCTGGCCATCCTGCGCGTCATCCCCGGGCGCGAAGGCTCGGAATACTGGACCATGCGCTGCACCCACTGCGGCGGCATCCATCTCGAGATCGTCAATCCCCGCGTCCCGGTCGCGGCGGTCGCGGAACACGGGGGCAGCGTCGCGTAGGCGGAACATTTTTCGCGGCTTTAGTGACAGCTGCTGCAGGGCCGGCGCACGCCGGCCTTTGCTCTTTTATGTCCGGCGGACTCGCCCCATATTGCGGACATGGCAAAGACCCCCGACAGCAGCAAAAAGCCCCGCAGAACCACGAAATCCAAAGCAGGCCGCCCCGACGTGCAACCGATCGGGCCGGCGCTGGCCGAGCTGTTGAACCCCGCGATCAACCGCGGCGACGCCGGCATGGGCTCGGGCACCGGCCTGCAGCCGCCGCCGGATAATTCCTGGGACCGCCGCGCCGGCGGCGAGGCCGCCGCCCATCGCGCGCGGGCCTCGACCCGCGGCAAGGGCGGGGATGTCGCGAAGCGGGATGCGGCGCAGACGGAACCCGGGGCACTTCCCTCCCAAGGCGCCGGAGGGAGCGCAGCGGAGCAAGCGGAAACGCCGCAAGGTTTTGACGAAGCCCCGCAGGCGAACTACGGCACATCAGCCACCATCCCGACGCTCGATCCGGAGCTGGCGCGGCAGCTCGGCTTGCCGACCGCGGAGGATGACGACGAGGCGCTGGCCCGGCCGCCGCGCAACAAGATGGAAGCGTTCGGCGTCAAGGCCACGGCCGAGGCGCTGGAGAGCCTGATCCGCGAGGGCCGCCCCGAATTCAAGGGCAACGACGGCCAGCTGAAAGTCTGGACGCCGCACCGGCCGCCGCGCCCGGAGAAATCCGAAGGCGGCGTGCCCTTTGTCATCAAGTCCGAATACGAACCGAAGGGCGACCAGCCCACCGCGATCAAGGATCTGGTCGAAGGCATCAACCGCAACGACCGCACCCAGGTGCTGCTCGGCGTCACCGGCTCTGGAAAAACCTACACCATGGCCAAGGTGATCGAGGCGACGCAGCGCCCGGCGCTGATCCTGGCGCCGAACAAGACGCTGGCCGCGCAGCTCTATGGCGAGTTCAAGAATTTCTTCCCCGACAACGCGGTGGAATATTTCGTCAGCTATTACGACTACTACCAGCCCGAGGCCTACGTTCCGCGCACCGATACCTACATCGAGAAGGATTCCTCGATCAACGAGCAGATCGACCGCATGCGGCACTCCGCGACGCGTGCGCTGCTGGAGCGCGACGACGTCATCATCGTCGCCTCGGTCTCCTGCATCTATGGTATCGGCTCGGTCGAAACCTATACCGCGATGACGTTTGCGCTGAAGAAGGGCGAGCGCATCGACCAGCGCCAGCTGATCGCCGACCTGGTCGCGCTGCAGTACAAGCGCACCTCGGCCGATTTTTCCCGCGGCACGTTCCGGGTCCGCGGCGACGTCATCGACATCTTCCCGGCGCACTATGAGGATCGCGCCTGGCGCGTGAACCTGTTCGGCGACACGGTTGAGAATATCGAGGAGTTCGATCCGCTCACCGGACACAAGCAGGACGATCTCGAATTCATCAAGATCTACGCCAACTCGCACTATGTGACGCCGCGCCCGACCCTGGTGCAGGCGATCAATTCGATCAAGGGCGAGCTAAAACTGCGGCTGGACGAGTTGAACGCGCAGGGCCGCCTGCTGGAAGCGCAGCGGCTGGAGCAGCGCACCACCTTCGATCTGGAAATGATGGAAGCCACGGGGAGCTGCGCCGGCATCGAGAACTATTCGCGCTATCTCACGGGACGCCGTCCCGGCGAGCCGCCGCCGACGCTTTTCGAATATGTGCCCGACAATGCGCTGGTGTTCGCCGACGAAAGCCACGTCACCGTGCCGCAGATCGGCGGCATGTTCCGCGGCGACTTCCGCCGCAAGGCGACCTTAGCGGAATACGGTTTCCGCCTGCCCTCCTGCATGGACAACCGCCCGCTGCGCTTCGAGGAATGGGATATGATGCGCCCGCAATCGGTCGCGGTGTCGGCGACTCCCTCGGCGTGGGAATTGAACGAGAGCGGCGGCGTGTTCGTCGAGCAGGTGATCCGCCCGACTGGCCTGATCGATCCGCCCGTCAACATCCGCCCCGCGCGCACCCAGGTCGACGATCTCGTGGGTGAAGTGCGCGCCACCGCGCAGGCCGGCTATCGCTCGCTGGTCACGGTATTGACAAAACGCATGGCGGAGGACCTCACCGAATACCTGCATGAGCAGGGCATTCGCGTGCGCTACATGCACTCTGATATCGACACCATCGAGCGCATCGAGATCATCCGCGATCTGCGCCTGGGCGCGTTCGACGCGCTGGTCGGCATCAACCTGCTGCGCGAGGGCCTCGACATTCCCGAATGCGCGCTGGTCGCGATCCTCGACGCCGACAAGGAAGGCTTTTTGCGCAGCGAGACCTCGCTGATCCAGACCATCGGCCGCGCCGCACGCAATGTCGACGGCAAGGTGATCCTCTATGCCGACCAGATGACGGGCTCGATGGAGCGCGCCATCGCCGAGACCAACCGCCGCCGCGAGAAGCAGGTCGAGTACAATACCGCGAACGGCATCACGCCGGCCAGCATCAAGCGCTCGATCCACGACATCATGAACAGCGTCTACGAGCGCGACCACGTGCTGGTCGAGGTCGGCGGCCACGACATGACCGACGACATCATCTCGATCGGCCACAATTTCGAGACGGTGCTGGCCGATCTCGAAACGCGGATGCGCGAAGCCGCCGCCGACCTGAATTTCGAGGAAGCCGCCAGACTGCGCGACGAAGTGAAGCGCCTGCGCGCGACCGAACTCGCCGTGGTCGACGATCCCACCGTGAAGCAGCGCACCGTGCAGGACCGCGCCGGCGCATATGCGGGTGCAAAGAAATACGGCGACGCGGCAAATCTCCCCGAAGCCGTCGCCAAGGCCGGCAAATACGCGAATAAGCGGAGCGCTGGTGCCTCTTCCCCCTCTCCCCGTTCTACACGGGGTCAAGACGAGCGAAGCTCGCTCTTAGAGGGCCGGGTTGAGGGGCGACCCACGGGAGGTGCCAGCAGTAGCGCCTCCAAAGTCCACAAACCCCATCTCGACGAAATGCACGGTCCGGAGTCCCTGCCCTTCCGCCCGACCCGCGACCTCCCGAGCAAACCCGAACTCGGCGGCGGCAGCAAAATCTTCCAGCCCACCGACTCGCGCCAGTCCGGCCCGGAGTTCGGCCCCGCGCCGCGGTCGACCGGCGGCGCTCCGGGGAAGCGGGGTGGGTGGAAGAAGAGGTAGCGGCCGAAAGCTGGCATTTCGAAAGAGTTTCGCTAGGCTAGCTGCCTGATGAAGCTCGAATTCGACGAAACCCAATTGCCCTATTCCAGCGGCTCGCAGAGCGCCCGCGCGTGGACCGAGGCATGGGTCAAGCTGTGGGGCTACTGCCCTCATTGCGGCAACGCGAAGATGTCGCAATTCCCGAACAACAGTCCGGTTGCTGATTTCCTCTGCGGGTCCTGCAGCGAGGAATTCGAACTCAAGAGCCAAAAGGGAAAATTCGGCGTCAAGGTTGCCGACGGCGCCTACAAGACGAAATGCGGCTCGTCGCCAGCAACAACCCTAATCTGTTGCTAATGAACTACGATCGGAAATCGCTTGCGGTCGTGAACCTTTTCATCGTTCCCAAACACTTCTTCGTCCGCAATATTATCGAGGAGCGCAAACCTCTGGCGGCGACGGCCCGCCGCGCCGGCTGGATCGGCTCGAACATTCTTCTCGGGAAGATACCGGAGATCGGCAAGATACACGTTGTCCGGAACAGCATTATTCGCCCGAAGGAAGCCGTTCTTGAGGAGTGGCAGAAGACCCTCTTTCTCAGGAGCGAATCGCTTGAGGCGCGCGGCTGGCTGCTCGACGTCATGAAATGCGTGGAGTCGCTAGGCAAACGTGATTTCACGCTTGATGAAGTCTATGCTTTCGATCGGCATCTGGGCGATCTCTATCCGGGCAACCAGAACGTAAGACCCAAGATTTGCCAACAGCTTCAATATTTGCGCGATCGTGGCTTTATCGAGTTCGTTTCCCGCGGACATTATCGATTGCGATCCTAGGAGTTCTCGCATGGCCTGGTTTCTGAACTTCTACAAATGCGGTCGTTGCAAACGCCGATGGACCGATGAATGGTCTTGCATGTGCGACGACACCTGTCCGCACTGCGGTGCACGCGACATGGCTCCCTATGACAGCGAAGAATTGACCACATTGATCGAGGAAGAGCGTGGTGAGTTCGTGGTGCTGTGGTCACCCGAGACGGCCGAGCATGACCCTGACTACCGCGAACTAGGGCGCTTCCCGACGCGCGAAAAGGCGATTGAGTTCCTGTCGGTTGACGGGTGATTCATCCTCCCAATCGTGGTTATGGATTCCGGGTTCGCCGCTTTCGCGGCGTCCCGGAATGACGAGTGAAGTTACCGCCGCTCTACTCCCTAAAAGTAATAGTTGCGGTTCGCCCCATCATACGCGCCGGACTTCAGGCAGCAGGCCTTGAAACCTGCGTCCGGAGCCGCATGGGCATAGGTCGTTGCGGCCCAGCTTTTCCGTCAACTCGACATCGCCATGGACGACACGGCGTCCACGCTTGACTTGGGTCTCCGATGGGAAGGACTTCCGCCGCTTACGCGTAATGCTGAAAGCTGGGGAGGTTTTCGAGATCGCGATGCTTGCGCATGGCATCCTCCATCCGTTTGAGCACGGCCGATTGCCGCGGCGGCTCCGTAGCACGCCGCGCGCCGTTGGGGAAGCGGCCCGGCGGCGCCCGTCGTGAGGTGCCATCCACACACTGTTAAGCCAATTTGGCGAATATCGGACACCTGCGCGAACATAATCTCCGTGGGCTGCGACCCACCTGACACCCCATGCGGACGAAAATCATGCGCTTCAGTTGGACTGGTCTGCTGCTGGCGCCCTTGCTGGTGCCGCTGCTCTTTTGCGCCGCGATGGCAGGCCTGATACAAACGAACGGCTCGGTCGCATTGCCGTTCCTGATCCTGCTGGTCCCGAGCTGCGTCATCTCCTACGGCACGACGATATTCCTGTTCCTGCCCTCGCTGTTCCTGCTTTCCATGTGGCGACCGATGACGGGCTTGAAGACTTGCCTGCTCGGCCTGCTGCTGGGCGCGGCGGTGTTCGTGCCGCTGACCTTGCTGGAATGGAAGAGCAGCGGCCCGGACTCGGGACCGCCGACCGAAAGCTTCTGGACGTTCTTGCTGCGCTGGGCCGCCGATCCGCTGACAGCCGCATACCCTGTGGCTGGCCTGATGACGGCGGGATTTTACTGGTGGCTGGCGAGCCGCCTCTTTCGCGGTGCACCGAAATGACGACTGAGGTTGCGACTCAGCAAGCTATGAACCCTCCGTGCCCACAACCGGCGGCCATCCGAGGCCTGGATCGCGGATCGCAGGCAGCTTCTTGTTGTTCTTTACGTCGATCGACCAACTGTACTCGAACTCGTAAGCCATCGAGCGCGCCAGCCCATCAAGGCCAGGAAACAGCGTGGCCTGCGTGATGTTCATCGAGTAGAGCGACGCCATGGCCTCGGCGCGAAGCGTCGGGGCCGGGAGCACGAACTTGACCAGCAATTGATCGCCGCCCGGATAGCCGGCGAGAATCTCCTCGACGGTCATGTTTAGATGGCTTGAAACGAGGAACGTGCCCGACTGGGCGATGACGCGTTGAGGCATTCGGAGTGGATCGCCTTGCCAGACGAACGCATACTTATTGTTCAGATAGTACTTCCGGAAATTGTCGGAGCTTCGCGGATCGGTGGCTCCGACATAGACGCCACCAAATTTCCCTCTGGAATGGATTTCCCACAGCAGCGGAAGATTGAGGGCCCAGACCGCCGCATCTCCGGTGGCCCGTTCAAGCGCGAAGAAGGCGGCGACGAAGGGCGACCAGGTGAAGTCGAGCAGCCGTGTGGGCGCTCCATGATGCTGCATCAAGGCAAGCCATTCGAGTTCATCTGCTACTGGCGGATCCTCCAGATACAAATGCGACTTGCGCTCGAAGATACGCCGAATACGCTCCTCCTGGTCGATCCACGCTTTTCGATCAACCTTCGATACCCCGATGTGCCGCGAAAGCGACGGTTGCAGCGGCCAGCTTGCGTCGCCCTGCCCCCGGAAGCACCAATTGCGAGAGCTCGGCCAAGCCCGAATCTGGCGTGTGAAATGAGACCAGTTCTCCATGCGCCGCGTCTCGATACCCTGATCGGCAGCGTTGCCGTCCGCCCGCTTAGCCTTCGGTCGATTGTTGCGCATTTCGATTGCTGCCCCGCTTTCAATGTGCCGAATTGCACCAAGTCGGTCGCGCCTCGATAGTAACACAACCGATGATCGTGTCGCTGAATATTGCGAGCGCAAGGGCCTCGGCGAAAAGTCGCAGACTCAGCGAATGCTCGCAACCCCCACCGCCAGCAGGGACAGCAGCATCAGGTTCGACACGATTTCGATGGAAACCATCGGCTTCATGCGCCATTGCGCGATCTTGTCGGAGAACGAGAGGCTGGGATCGAAGAACACCGGATCATAACCGTTTCGGATCACTCTCGGGAATTTTCGCCCCAACCATGGGCCAATCAACGCATGCACGAAGCTGGCGACCGCGACGAAGATGGCCGCGCCAAAACGGTCGCCGACGATCTCGTGCGCGCCCATCAGCTTCAGGCAGAGCGCGACGACGGCATACATCGGAAAGCCGATGAACAAGGCCGTCAGCGCAAAACCTTCGAGCCGGTTCTGCTGCGGGGATTTTGGCGCGGCGAGAGCGTTCATGGCGGCATTTTCCTCGATCATCGAGCAACGCTTCCATGCTAGGCTGGCGCGGCCGGGCGCGACGTGATGCGCGTCACGCGCGGCGCCATCGCGTCGCGCCGGTGATCGGCTGGGGCGATGGCCTGACTGCGCAGGTCGAGGGCGTCGCTGACGCTGGCCTGAGAGCTTTCGGTCGGCGGAACGGACAAGCAATCCGCGAGTGGACGTTCATGATCCCGCTCAAGGCAGCAACGTGGAGGAGCTTTGCCGCCCCGGGCGCCTCTCATGTCAGGCTGCCGATTTCCTGCGCGCTTCCTCGACGCCCCACTTGGCGCGAAACCGCGTCGATGCATCGCGGGCGATAGGCGCACCATGGCCAAACCCGGCAGCATCGAATGAAAGGCCGGCAAGCTTGCGCTGGCTGGCGCGACCTTGCTCCAGATCCTCGAAGCCGACGGGATCACCGAGGCCCATGATGTTCGTGCACGCATCGCCCGCGAACAGCATGCGTCCTGGACGCCACAGCAGCGCGACCTGTCCCGCGCAATGCCCGGGAACATGAATGACGTCGAACCCGCCGGCGATGGGCAGCATTTCCCCAGGGGTCAGAGGCTGGTCGATCGCAACCGGCTCCAGCCGCTCGTCGGGATGGAAGAACAGCCGGCATATCACGCCTCCCAGCAGACCGGGTGCTCCCCGCATCGGCCGGAAAGGACCTCCACTCTCGGCCATGGGGATATCGAGCGGGTGCATGTAGGTCCTCGCACCGGTTTCCCGCACGATCGCAGCGGCGCTGCCGATATGATCGGGGTGACCGTGGGTGAAAATCAGGTGCTTGAGTTGGTCCGGCGAACGGCCAAGCCCGCGGATGGCCCCGAAGGCGGCCGCCTCCTTGCCCGGGTAACCGGCGTCGATCAATGTCAACCCATCGTCGCCCTCGATCAGGAAGGCGTTTGCCATCCCCATCGGCACGACGTGCACTCCTTCGATCACACGCTTCACGCCCATACGCAAAACTCCTTGAAAGGCCCCACCCGCAAATCGCAAAAACTGACAGGCCGGTGCCACGTTCCAGCCCTGAGAACACAAGGCTGTGACCGCAGCGATGAGCGCTTGGGTCCTTCGCGTCGAGGAAGCGGCTCGCGGCGCGAAGGAAGCACTAGCCGGATCGCCTGTTTGAAGCGATCATGAGCGTCAGGAATTGCTGTTCCCGAGAGGATCGGACTCCCGATGAAAAATCTTTTCGCCGCGGGGAAATTGCTGCTGGCCGACATGGCGTCGACCCTGCTTTTCCTCGCCCTGTTTCTGCTGACCGGCAACGTCGCGCTCTCGGTCGTGCTCGGCATGGCGCTGGGCATCGCCCAGATCGGCTGGCAGCTCGCACGCAAGAAGCCGATCGACACCATGCAGTGGATGAGCCTGTTCCTGGTGCTGGGCTCGGGGACGGCAACGCTGCTCACCCATGATCCACGCTTCGTGATGCTCAAGCCCACCCTGATCTACACCATCGTGGGCATCGTCATGCTGCGGCCGGGCTGGATGAATCGCTATCTGCCGCCCATAGCCATCGCGCTGGTGCCGGACATCGCCTTCATCTTCGGCTACGTCTGGGCGGGACTGATGTTCTTTTCCGCGGCCCTGAACATCGTCGTCGCGCTCAATTTCAGCGTGGCGGCCTGGGCCGCCTTCATGTCGCTCTACGGCATCGTCAGCAAGGCCGTGCTGTTCCTGGTCGGATACGTCACCATGCGGACCATCGGCGTGCGGCGGCGCTCCCGCGGCGGGATGGTCACGGCCGAGGCGTGATGCCAACACGGCGATTAATATAATTCAACTCGCCCTAACCCGACCGTCTGCGGCTGGTGTTCTGCACGAGATTGCCGTGTGCGGCCTGTTCGCGGATGTTGTGCTTCTCGTCGTCGCGATGGCCTTTGGTGGTGTCGAGCGAAACCGCGGGCTTGCTGCCGGCTCCCTTGTGGCTCTGTGCGTCCTCGGGAACGGGCTTGATGGTCTTCGTCAATGGTTTTGTCATCGTTGGTCTCCCCTGGTTTTACGAAGGCCAACGCGACCCGCGCGAACACAGTTCCTGCCGAAACGAGCCGCCATTTTGGGGAAAGTGGCGCGATCAGCGCCCTGACATAATATTCCTGCACAAACCCGAGGCTATTTGTCGCGCGCTTGTCCACCGTCGCGCCAGCCGGCGCAAGTGCCTGCCGGACAACGATAGTTCGGTTCTCGCCAGATTTGCTTCAGCGGACTGTCAGAATTCATTCGCGCCGTTGTGACACTGGGCTGAAAGAGCAGACAGGCCCGGCGTCCATCGCCGTGCGTTCACGGCAATTTCCCAAAATCATGGAGGAAATCATTATGCGCATATCCCGCTCGTTGGGCTTTGCTGCTTTCGTTGCGATTCTCGCATCACCGGCCTGGGCCGCTGACGGCATCGAAATCGTCGAAGACGGCGTCCCGTCGGCCAACCTCAAGGGCGCGACGACGTCGAGCACGTTGATTGATCCGGATTTCCGCACCCGTCTGCTCGCGGAAGGCACCGACCCGCTCGAGAATCCAAGCGGCGTCATCACGAAATACGGCATGCTGAGCGACGGCACGCTGACCGAGCCGGACGAGAATACCTACCTCGTGTTCCCGAAAAATCCCGGCGGTCCCAGCCTGCACTATGACTATGGCCGGCACTTTCTGTACCAGGGCCACGAGAATGGAGCGCCGAAGGCCTACGTCACCCGGATCAATCTCGATGTTCCGCGCGGTGACATCCATCGCATCACCCTGCTCACGCCGGTCGATCCGGCCACCGGAAACACCGGGCTCGGATCGGTCGACGGCTCGACCTACAATCCGTTCACGCAGACGCTGCTGTTCACCCAGGAAGCGGGCAACGCCGGCGGAGTCGTCCAGCTCACCACCGGCTGGCCGACGCAGCGCAGCCAACTCGATGCCTTCCTGGGCAAGGCCGGTTTCGAGGGAATTCATACCGACAAGGATGGCAACATCTACATGATCGAGGATACGGGCGGCGCCACTAGCGCGACGACGACACCGGTCAACCTCAACAAGGGCCGGCAGCCCAATTCCTTCGTCTATCGCTTCGTTCCCAACAACCGCAGCCGCATCGAAGACGGTGGCAAGCTGCAGGCGCTGCAGGTGACGGTCGACGGCACGCCGATCGTTTTCGGCGGAACGACTACGGCCCAGCAGGACGCGGACATCTCTTCCACTGCCCAGCTCAAACTGCACAAGCCCGGCTCGCATTATCCGGTCAGGTGGGTCACCATTCACACCTCGAAAGCCGGCGACAGCGCTGCGTTCGACGCCAACGCCACGGCCAAGGCGGCGGGAGCAACGCCGTTCAAACGTCCGGAGAACATGGCCTGGCTGCCCGGGTCCGACTTCCGGACTTTCTTCTTCGATCCCACCGGCGACACCAACTCCATCGCTGGAGAAAACCCGTTCCTGCAGGCGCGCGGCGCCTATGGCGCCATCTTCCGGGTCGATCTCGACCGGCATGATGGCGACGATGATCGCGACCACGACCATGATCGCCGTGGCCCTTCCCCGTCCGCCTTCGATGGTCAGATCTCTCTGTTCGTTCTGGGCGATCATGACCACAACTCGTTCGACAACCTGGCTTTCGTCAACGAGGGCCAGCTGCTCGCCGCCGAAGATCGCGGCGATACCCTGCACACCGAGCTGAACACACTGGACAGCATCTGGGCGTTCGAGGTTCGCACCGCAAAGGCCAAACGCTTCGTCGCTCTCGGCCGCGATTCGACGTCCATCGCCCATGGCGAGGACAACGAACCGACGGGCGTGTTCGTGTCGAACGGCGGCATTGAAAAAGACCAGCTGCTCGGCACCGAGGAGAGCCTCGACAACGCCCGCGGCTTCTTCACCATGCAGCACGGCGACAACGATACCTTCGAGTTTTTCAAGGTGCGCGAGCGCCGGGAAAGCTCAATTCCGGTCGTGGTGCAGTAAACAAGGAAGGCGGGACGGACTGGCAGATCATGCTCGTCCCGTTCGATGCCGGAGGTCGGGGAGCTGCTCGCTCCCCGTCACCAGTCCCGCAGGATTTCCGATTATTGGAACTCGTATTCCGATTTTCGTAAATAACACTTGACGGCCACCCCAAATCACCGGCACCATCCGCGCCATCCCGTTTCGCCCAAGAGGGGCGTTCGGCCAATCGTCACCAGACGCGGGACGGGGATGCGATGGACGCGTGCGGGCGCAACGACGAAGCGCTCGGATGCGGACGAGCGAAATCGTGTGGTCCCGGCCTCCCGACGCTGAGGTCAAGCGCTTGCGAGATGATTTGCGGGCGCGACGGTGGCTAACAAGCCCGGACACCGGGGAGAGCACGTATAAGCCGTGAACCATCGCGCAGGGAATGCCGGCATGTTCGGCGTACCTGTGTCGACTTGCGTGCGTTCTTTCTACTCTTTTGCACGCAAGGCAGCGGGTGCGTTCGGCATCCGGCATTCCCTGCGCCCTCTTGGATCTTCGAGGGCGGAAGATGACGCATCACCCGGGCATTTCATGCCGCGGGAAGGCAAAGGTGTGTCCCTGTCGTCCCGGCGAAGGCCGGGACCCATACGCCGCGGCAGCCGTTTTGAAAGTAAGCTGGTCAACGGCCTTCGCTCAACGACGATGGCGGGTGGCTATGGGTCCCGGCCTTCGCCGGGACGACAGGTGTTTGCTGTTTGAAATTCGAATCAGAAGCTGACGGTAAAACGCTTCGCGCGCCGCCCCTCAAATCTTCCCCTGCGAGTCGCGCGGATTGCCTTGCGGCTGTTGCGTCTGCTGCTGCCTGTCCTGCTCATTGGCGCGGTGGCGGCCGTAGAGGCAGCCGGCGGCTGCTCCCAGCACGCCGTGATGGCCGGCATAATGGCCGGCAACGCCGCCGACGATGGCGCCCTTGATGCAGCCCTTGGCATCGGCCGGCGCGCCGGCGGCAATGGCGATTGCGGCGACGGTGAAAGCGGCGAGCAGCGTCTTCATGATGTGTTCTCCGGAAGCGGGATCTCCATCGTTAACCGCGAGCGGCCCTCGCGGTTCCCGTGGCGCGCGCAATCAAGTCCGCGAGGCGTTCGCGGCCGGAACGATTTCAGCGATCCGCGAATGCATCCGCCGATTGTATTAGCGACGCCATAAGCGATGATACGGTTGACCGCGATGGATCGGCGCGATTGCATCCAGCACTGAAGAAGCCTTGAGTCGGTGCAAGCAGAGCAGCCATGGTCGAGAACCTCAACCGCCAGCGTGTGCTGAACCTGCTCGACGAATTCTATGCCGGCGACATCGAGGGCGCGCTGGCGCGCTGCAGCGACGACGTCGAGCTGATCGCGCCGGCGCCGATCGACGTCTTGCCGCATATGGGCCGCCATCGCGGCAAGGACGCGGTGCGCCAGATGTGGCAGACCGTGCACGCCCGCTACTCCAGCCTGCGCCACGAGCTGCGCGATGTCGTCGCCGAGGACGACAAGGTCGCGGTCAGCATTCGCGCGTTCTTCAAGAAGCGCAGCAACGGCCGCACCGTGCAGTTCGACATCGCGGTGTTCTTCGCGCTGCGCGACGGCCGCGTCACCCAGATGCGCGAGATCATGGATACGTTCGATCTGGTCCAGCAGGTGCTCGAGCGCGACCTGCTGAGCGGCAAGGCGGAGGACGAAGCGTGATCCTGCCGTCCCAAACCCTCATGGTGAGGAGGCGCGCAAGCGCCGTCTCGAACCATGAGGCCCCGGTGGTGGCCTCATCCTTCGAGACGCTTGCTATCGCAAGCCCTCAGGATGAGGGGATGGAGCGGCGTGTGACGCAACAAGTATCTGCGCTGTACATCGCACACGTCGAACCTCCCCGCCCGCTGCCGCGACCCATCACGGGAATTTGCGGGCGAAGCGTTGCTCATGAAAATTGCGTTGTTGGCGGTGCTGGGGCTGGTGTTGGGCGCGCTCGGCGGCGCGGCTTTAGGGATAGGCGCAGGCCTCGCCTGGACCGAAATCTTCCAGACCACCGATTTCGAAGGCTACAGCGGCATGCTGGTGTTCTTCACCTTCCTGCCGTGTGGGGCGATCATCGGCGGCCTCGGCGGGGCCTTCCTGTTCGGCCTGCTCGCCTGGCGCGATAACGAAATCGCGATCGAACGGGAGCCGGTGCCGGGCCGCGACCCGCGGAACAGGAGGTAAACGCTCCGTACATTCACGGGAGTTTCGCATCCGTGCAATGCAAAATTGTACATTGCGTTTGAACCAAACAGGATTATTTCATACTTCAAATAATAGGGACAGCAACTCCAGCCGGACGTCGAGAGTGACGCCGGCTTTTTACGTCGTCCATTGCGGGACGGTTGCTGTCGGTCACAGCCATTCGGGAAGCAATCCATCATGACAGAGCACAGTCTCTGGCGTTTTTCACGCGCGTTGCATCGTGCGATCAACGAACGCCAGTTTGAAGACCTCGCCGCCCTCCTCGACGAGGAGGTGGACTGGGCGATCTACGGCCCGATCGACATGTTTCCCTTTCTCGGCGCCCGCCGCGGCAGGGCAGCGGTGATGGAGGTCGTGCGCCGGATTGCGGAGAACGTCCGGGTCTACCGCTTCGACCGCGAGACCGTGATGCTCGGCGTCGATTTCGGCCTCTTCGATGCTGCGCTACTCCCTGACCTCGCTGGAATCCAACAAGCCGATCTCGCTCCGCGTGGCGCATTTCGCCCAGTTCAGGAACGGCCGGCTGCGCAACATCCGCGTGCTCCTCGATAGCTTCGACCTGGTCGAGCAGGCGCTCGGCCGACACATTCATCTGCCGAAAATGACCTCCGTCGCCTGATCGCGCGACAAAGCCCTGAGGCGATCCGGCAACCAGCCCCGTCGGATCGTTTCGCCTGGAGCGCGATGGGATAAATCAATCACCATCGCGCTCCAGCGCTAACGCGCTCGTGAATCGCCCGGCAGTGCCTCGGTCACAATTTTGCGCCAAAATCACCCCATCCTAGGCAAATCAGGTGCCCCGTTCGAGGCGGTGCCGGACGCGGGCGGGTCATGATTTCCACGAAATTTCGAGACCGGGCGCAGGCTTTTGTGCTGGCCGCCGGCCTTTTTCTTGTGCCGGCGTGTGCTGCCCACGCGCAATTCCCCCAGGCCGCGCCCCAGGCCGAAGATGAACAGCAGGCGGCCGAGGAAAGCGCCCCCAGCGTCAATGACGAGGACGTGCTCAAGGACATCGACGTCGATCAGCTCGACTGGGCCCAGCTCAATGTCGACGCCTCGACGCTGAAGGACGGGCCGGCTGCGAAAGCGCGCGCGGCCCGGACCGCGGCCGATGGCAGCATCAACTGGTCGAACAAGAACCAGGCCAACGGCGCCTCGGCGGTGTCGGTGAAGCAGTCGGTGTCGCCGTTCTGGGATACCCGCGTCGGCGCCGACATGACCGTCACGCACGAACCCACCACCATGTCGGAATTGCTCGCGGAAAAGACCGTCAATGGCGGCAATCTGCCGCAATCGGGCGGCAGCGCCTGGGCCGCGATCACCGCGCCCGGCGCGGGCCCGGTCTGGGACAAGACCGCGGTCGAGGCGCGCGTCGATCCCGGTGCGGACCAGAGCAAGCTCGGCACTTCCATCTCCAAGCAGGTGCCGATCGGGGACGCGACCTCGCTCACGCTTTCCAACGGCTACAATTTGATCCAGCAGGGCACGGTGCCGGTGCCCGGCATCGCCACCCGCCAGGAGCGCACCTACCAGACCGAGCAGTCGGCCAAGGTCGAACTGTCCGAAACTGGGACAAGTTTTTCCGCAGGCCAGACGCTGTCGACCGCCGACGACAAATGGCTGCGCAAGGTCGGCGCCGAGCAGAAGCTGTTCGGCGACGTTTCGGTCTCCGGCTCGGTCGGCGAGACGCCCCAGGGCACCATCAACAAGAGCATCAGTGCCGGCATCAAAAAGAGCTGGTAATTGCCGCTTTTTTGCCCCTCGGCCCGCCACGGCAAAGCCGGAGATTGATCGATCTCCGCCGCAACTTGGCCGCGATGCGGTCAAATTCCGCCGCCCTCATAGGCCGTCAATTCGTCGTGCGGGGGACACTCGCGCTCGCAACAACGCGAAAAACAGGGGAATGGCCGATGAACGTCATGCCAAAGATCGACTCGAATGAAGCTGAAATCGACGACACCAACCTTGCTGCGGCCTCCGAAGTCGAGGCCGGCATCCGCGATTTCGTCCGCAACGATATCGCCTATCTGCGCCGTCCGGTTTCGGTGACCGCCCCCGAGGCTCCGCTCGAGCCGTCGAGCGCCGAGGCTACCGCGAACAATGTCAATTCGCTGATCCAGCGCGTCGCCGGCACCTCGCTGTCGGAAATCGAGAACCTGATCTCGGAGCTCGAGGCGTTGCGCGACATGCTTCATGCCGAAGGCCAGCGCGTCCAGCGCGAGATTTCCGGCTACGCCCAGCTGAGCCAGGCGGCGATGAAATCCACCCGCATGGTTTCCGACAATGTGCAGCAGTGGAAGCGCACCACCGACTCGCTGCGCAACGGCTAATTTGCAACACCCGTGACCAAATCGCCGCCGCGTTCTCGATTTTCAAGGGCGCGGCGGTTTCGATTCAGGTAGAAGGACGCGGGCGGAGCAGGCCGCCTTCTCAACGAGCACGGCTTAGGGGGAAACGATGTCGATGGAAACGATCCAGCCGGAAAATTCCAACCCGGTGCCGCTGCGCTCGTCGACACCTCTGAGCACGCTGATGCTGCGCTTCGTCGGCTTGCTGGCCCTCGCCGTGACCTTGCTGGCGCTGGTCTACACCCGCTAATTTTTTCAGCCGACCGCCTGGTATGGTTAGCGAAGCCTGATCACCGGCTCGCGACGACCGCCGGTTCCAGCGTGTACGAGCCGTCGGCATAGCCCTTCACCACCATCGCCGCCGTCAACATCACCGCAACGGTCACCGTTGCGAAGATGAAGCCCACCAGTCTCAAGCCGCTGCGATCCGCCATCGTCATTCCCCGCCGAATTTTGCGGGGCTCACTATCGCCACCACCTGTTCAAAATGCGTTAGCGAAAAATTCGTTCCGCAAAATCTTTGCGGCCGATGCAACGCTGCAACAGGGCGGTAACCTTGTTTTCCGGTTAAGCGCCCGGACGCCGCCGCTGCACGAAGGCGGTGCCGAGAAACGAGAACACCACTTCGCCGCGCTGATTGGTGCCGGTGTTGCGGATCTGCACGATGCCCCATTCGGGACGCTTTTCCGACGTGCGCTTGCTCTCGACCTCGCTCGCAAAGCTGACGATGTCGCCGGCCATCACCGGCTTGATCCAGCGCAGTTCGCGAAAGCCCGGCGACGGGCCGCCGGCGGCAACCGTCTCGCCGCGCGCGGCGGCTTCGCGGGCGCGCTGCTGGGTGTTGGTGACGATCAGCTTCATGCAGACGCAGGCGACATGCCAGCCCGAGGCTGCGAGCCCTCCGAACAGCGAATTGCGCCCCTCCTCCTCGGACAGATGAAAACGCTGCGGATCGTATTTTGCGGCAAATCGTTTGATCTCATCGGCGGTGAAGGTGAACGAGCCGACCTCGCGCCGCCGCCCGATGTTGATGTCCTCGAAAAACCACATCAGCGTTGCGCTCCCTCGCGGCGGCTGATGATGATCGGCGACACCATCTCGCACAGCACCTCGCCCTTGCCATTGCGCGCCACGCCCCTGAAAGTCACGATCCCGGTGTCGGGTCGGCTGTTCGATACCCGCGCTTCCGCCACGTCGACTACCAGCGTCAGATCGTCGCCCGGCCGCAGCGGCGCGAGCCATTTCAGTTCGTTGACCCCCGGCGAGCCGAGCGAGGCGGCGTCTCCGATGAAGCCGTCGAACATCATCCGCATCATCAGCGAGCAGAGATGCCAGCCCGAGCCCGAAAGACCGTTCAGCATGGACTTCCTGGCAGCCTCCTCGTCGAGATGCATCGGCTGCGGATCGAACTCGGCCGCAAACTCCAGAATCTCCTCGCGCGTGACGTGACGCGGTCCGAAGGTGCCGAATCGGCCAACGGGGAAATCTTCGAAGGTGAGGGTCATCGCCAGGGAATTACCCTAAGGAAGGTCAGATTGTGGCCGCACTTTGCAGCAATCTCAACCCGTACGCCCGCATGGCTCGTGCTTCCGCTGTCCCGGTATCGGCCGGGGCCTGTGTCGCGAGCCGGTTTTGGGCGAAACTCGTGCTTGATTCGCTGGGGGAAGAACGATGTTTGAATTTCAGGATCTGTTCCAGTGGGACCGTTTCATCACGCCAGACTGTACTGATACAGCAAAACGACCTGATTTTATTGGGCCGCTGGAGTGGTGCGGCCTGATGCTCGGGGGGAATTGAGATGTTTGATTTTCAAGACATGTTCCAGTGGGATAGGTTCATTACTCCATCGATCATCAAGACGTTTTACTGGCTCGTGATCGCGCTGATTTGCCTGCTCGGACTTTCCGGCATTTTATCCGGCCTTGCCGCAATGGCGATCAACCCATTCGCCGGATTTCTGGTGCTGCTGGCTTCGATCGCAAGCGTCGTCGTCGGGATCGTGTTCTCGCGCATCGTCGCCGAATTCATCCTGATCGTGTTCCGCATCAACGAGCATCTAGGCGCCATCCGCGAGCAAGGAGAACGACGCTAGCCGCTGCCCTGCCCCCGCCAAGCCCCCCACAGCGCCACGCCCGGCAGCCAATGCCGGCCTTGAAATCATCCAGTGACTTATTTTGAGTAAGTGGAACATATGGCCATTTTGGTACTTAATGACCCATCATTACGGGTCTGCATCATGAGCGGTGAATTCAAAAACGAAATCGTTTTCAGCTATGTGCCCGCGCCGGTCCCGGCGTGCAATCAGTGCGGCAAGAAGCCCGCGCTTGTTCGCACCATGCTCAACCCCCGAAGTGGCCGCACGGTCCGTATGTTCAAGTGCGAATGCGGAGAGCAAACTTGGTTAGAGGATAAGGCATAGGGACCCCGAGTTGTCCTAATTTGAATCTTCCTTATTCGAATTAGTTACGTTGGTGTGTCTACTAGTGAACAGACTATGGAGGACGGCTTATTTTAATCAGCGGCGCTGACCCTGCCGACCACGAGACCGTGTCATGCAGCGCCGACGATTTAAGCAGACGGCCCCCTTGAAGGATAATCTTGCTTCATTGGTGCAGGAGTTACGAGAGCAGGCCGCTTCGCTTCCACCGGGCCCGAAACGCGACGCCCTACTTAGGCAGGCGCGGCGCATGGATACTGCGTCGCTTGCTGAAGATTGGGCCAACTCGCCGGGATTGCAGCCGCCAAAGTAAATTGAGCCACCTAGATATTTTTTGGTTGACGCTGCTCATTCGCGACGCGCCGCTTCAGGACCCTTAACTCAGCCCACCCATGCGTCCCGCCCGCCAGCCTGGGCGTGACCGGAAAGGGCCGCTCCGCGCGACCGAACCTGATTTATGTCCGCTGGGGAACCGAAAGCCGGCCAGCGGCATATTAGGATCGGGAAACTCAAACCCAACGGCTAGGACCCGTAGCTAGAGGTTGTGTCATGAAGCGTCGCCACCGATTCAATCAAAGCATCTCATTTCACGACAGGCTGACCACATGGGCAAATGACGTTCGCGAGCAGGCCGCTGCACTTCCACCCGGTCCAGAGCGCGAAGCCCTACTCAAGAAAGCAAGTCAGGCCGACACCGCATCTGATTGGGCCAATTCGCCCGGATTGCAGGCGCCTGAGTAAGGACGGCCTCCAATCATGACGCGCGCTACTTGGCTCTTCGCAATCTCGATCATCTGGTGCGCCGCCCTAGCCGGCGGGATGATGTTGATGGCGTTCGCGCACTGACTCTCGCAGCCAGCCTCGCCTGCCGCGCGGCTGTGGTCCGCCGTCACCAAGTAGCTCAGCAACGCACGGGCATCACGGGGCGGCTGTGTGGCTCGCTGTTGTTCCGTGTGTTGCGCGGATGCAGTCGGAGTAAGAGCCACCCCTATCAAAATGTCTCGAAATCGGATACAACTCTGAGACGATGAAACGAAGCTGGCCGCGAACAGCCACCTGTTTTTCGACGCTCTTTTGCGATACACCGTTTTAATTGATTTCGCCGCGTCGGGACACGCGGCACGGGGCACTAGCAAGACAACACAAAACTAATCGGCGTTGCCACGTGGGACGTGGCGCGTCTTTGCACGTCCGGTGGCCGACACAGCCGGGCGCTTGGCCAATTTTTCTTTTTTGTCGAGGCAATTCAATGAAACGACAAGACTGCTCATTTTGAACGTCATGCGCACGGTCTAGAGCAAACCGATAGAATGAACGAGCGGCGAGCCTGAGTCGGCCTTAGCGCGAAGTACGAACGACTCGACCGGCAACGCACACGCGGTGCCGGAAAACTAGAAAGCATTGGGGACGACATTGGCCAGACCTGACGTTGTAGAGATAACCGGCAAGGGGGCGCTTAGAGAACCGAAGGGCAAGAGACTCGCACAACTTATCCGGCTTCGGGAAACTGCGATTGCGATTGTCCAAAGCAAGGGCGCATGGGAGCCGATAGTCTGCGGCGACCGGCAGGTTCGAGTCATGTGTGCGAAGCACGGACAGTTTTCGTTGATGTACAAGACGCCATTTCAAAATATGTGGGGTTCAATACTGCCGGGCGCTCCGAAGCCCACCGGTTATCTACTGGACGTATGGCACGGCGGTGAAAACCGGAAGGTGCTCAGCTTGATGTGGGACGAGAACAAGCCGGTCATCGTCGTTGCGTTTCGTCGCGGTGATTGGGAAGACGAAATCATCGCGATGCAATTGACGGAGGCCGCGTGATGGCAACGCTTGCTGAAAAACGTCGAGCTAAGTTTGAGCTTGAGCTTAATGCCTACAGTGTCGAGACATATAACGCACCGCGCATCGCCCGTGCGCTTGGTAAGCCTGTCGTAGATCAGCCGCCCTATATACGTGAGCTTCGCGCTCTCTACATGGCTGTGCGCGAAACCTACAAGGGCGGCATAGGGGATATAGATCACATGTGGGACCGAGAGGTTGGGAGGCCGCCGCGAGGGCGACGGAAGCAAGCGATATGAAGCTGTATCACTTCACGACGGACGACCGCGTTCGGTCGATTATCCAAGCGGGTCTTCGAGCCAACCCGCTTACGTACGGCACCGGCGAGATTATCTGCGGGCTTCAACGGCAACGCGGCGTGTGGCTGACTGAACTGGATAACTTGCACATGACCGCCGACGAAATCGAATCGTGTTTCAAGAAGTCCGGCAAAATGCTGCGGTATTGGCTGCACGACAACATGGACAACATCGTTCGGTTCACGATTCGGATCGGAGATAACGATCAACGACTGATCCGCTTCAACAGCGGACAACCGGAGTTTGTTCGCGTCGAACAGCGGACGCGGCTGTATCTGCGCACGATCACACTAGACAAGATTAATCATCGCATCGACCGGGTCGTGCCGTCATGGTCAAACGTGAAGGAAACCAACCACCGCCAGCAAGCGGCATAGCCACCACTACACGAATGTACCGCAAAAACGGCAGCGGCGGAGCTATGCGGATTTGGGAAAGTGGAAGGCCAGCTTCCACGAGAAGACAGTAGCAGAAATTGATTTCTTAGCAAGCGACCGCACAACGCGGCGCACAATTCATGTGAGGCTATATTGACAGAACAGATGATCGCGCCTGCGGGGTTCAGGCTCCAGCATTCTTCAAACCCATTGTTGGGTCCGACCGAATTTCGGACTTTTTATTACGTGTGGAAGCTGACTGCCCCTGCCAACGATTCAGATATAATTCCCGACAAGCCAAAGGCAGCCGAAAATCCGCGACATGCCGGATTATGCGCGGACCTGAAATCTATGTTGGCTTGGCGTGCGCTCACCGAATCTACAGACCCGTTGCAGACCAACTACCTACAGTACGGCGAATTCGACGTAATGTTTAGCACGGACGGCAGTAAGGAGTCGGTGAAGCTAGATAGTGAAGGCGATTTGAAAGAACAGTCGGCCGAAGAGATTATGACCCACTATGAGGGCGTAGTCTTTAAGAAACGCTATGACAGCATCATATGTCAGACCGACTATCACACGTTCACGTATCAACGGGAACGCATGATCCCGGATTTGGACGATCCTAAGAATTTTGAACTGATCGAGTATCGGCACAAAGGTAAGAGGCTCTTTCGACCGCGAATTGGCTTCGGAGAAAAATACAATTCCGAAGTTTTTAGTCGTACAGGTGGGCTAAAGCGTGCAAGCAAAGAAAAAGGACTCCAGATGGAGTCCATTGTCCGCCTTAACAACATGGAATTTTCAGACACCGACTTAGACCTAAGACACCCCCTTGGCTCCGTGATGAGATTCAGTCAGGGCCGTTTCGGCAAGCCTATTGTTCGAAGAACGCCGAAACAGTTGTCGGGCCGCTTTCTTCCTCCACCGGAAGTTCAACGCTTTAATCCATTGGAACGCGTGATCGCGATGGAAGATGCTGTCGCGGCAAACGACAACATTGATCCCAAGAAAGCGAAGGTGCTGGACGTTGCTATCTCCTCTCCAAATTTTGAGGTTGTAGGAAACCAGTTTGGATACGAGGGAAAGACAGCCGAGCGGCGGGGAAAACGTCTCGTTTTGGAAGCTGCAAAAGCATTTGACAAGGTTTTAGAGGCACTTGCGGCCTAGCGTCCCTTTTTCCAACTTCGCGTCCCCTCTAATTAGAGGGGCCTCACATCCCCACGCTACCGGTGGCCCGCACCATCGTTAGGGCAGACTTAAATCAGCGCCGTCCCTTCGTTGGGTCGGCGCTGGTCTATTTGTGGGTAGTGAAAACTACACGAGGTATCATTGAAAGGATATTCAGAATGAACGACATACGATTACAGATTGGCGAGGTTGGTGAGATAACCGGCATTCGCCTTCCAACCTTGCACCGCTGGCTCGATAGACGAGTGTTCATGCCGAGCCCGGCGGAGATTGGCGAAGGGTCCGGAAACTATCGAACCTTCGGCCGAGCCAGACTAAACCAAATCGCCATCGCAAAGGCTCTTATTGAGATTGGCCTACCGGCCGCTCAGTCGAATGCGAATGCGCGATTGTTCACCGAGCAGAGTCAACGAGGAAGGCAAGCCAACGAACTGTTTGAAGCCGCCCGCACCCTGCTTGTGATTTCGAAAACCGGCACCGCGATCGTGCCCGCGCCGTTTGACGCGTTGCTGACGGACGTTTGCGATAAGGACGGCGCCTTCGTAATCGATATCGGGCCGATCATCGCTGACGCAGATCAAAAACTATCTCAACTGAAGTCAAGGAAAAACTAACATGTCATTCTATCGCAGTCCAACAAGCATTTCCCCCGGTTCACCCATCCACCTCACTTCCGCGAATCTAACGCGTCTAACGAACGCATTGGACGCAAGGCGACAAGACCGACTCGACCTTGGCGCTGAGTATCGCGCGCTCATGAGCCGATTGCGGCCGGACGCAGGTCCGAGCGTTTTTAGGCATCAGCGCCCGGTGGAGAAGGCGACGATTGATCTAACCGACAGGCGACCGGTGCCGGGCAAGGTCGAAACGGCTGGCGCTATCGATGAAGACGCGCGCTTTGCGGATGACGTGGCTCGCATCGAGCGCGGCGACTCTCTGGAAGAAATGCCGGATATCAAGACACAGATGGCGCACGTCGCTCGCAAGGCTCAGGCTACCGAAGCGGTAATCGAGAAACTTGAAGAAGAGTTTCGCGTGGAGTTTATGAAACTTGCAGCGGCCCATTGTGCGAAGCTCAAGCCCGCTCATGATGAGCAGACGCGGAAGTTCTTCAAGTTGTTCGGTGAAGCGTTCTCGGTGTATGCCGATCTTCGGAAGACGCGTCAGGACTTGACGGACAGTCAGATGGGCTTCGGCGGATTGTTCGCAGTCAATCTTGATTTTCTTCGCGGCGACGATGTTGCAAGCATGTTCCACGAAGCGAAGAAGGCCGGGTATGTCTCTTCGATTCCCGAATCGTTGCGGGTGTGAGCTACAGCGGCAAGGCGGTCCAAGGTTTGGTTTGCGCTTACGACGTTCCGCTGAACCTGACCAGCGGATACAAGATTGTGTGGCAAGGTGCTTTTGATGAAAGCTTGCGTTCCGGATCGATCGTGGAAGCTTGGATATCTCACGACCCGAAGCTTGTGTTCGCAGACACTCGCTCAAACTTGATACTTCATTCAAACTCTTACGGGCTGTGGTGGAGAGTGCATCTTCGCACCGATGAGATAAGTCGGCATGTTGAAGCACTCGTTCGGTCCCATGCCATGCGCGAAGTTTCGGTGGGCTTCTCCTACGCTGCCTCCGATGCCGAAACACTCAAGATAGGCAAGCACGATGTTGTCGTGGTCAAGAAGGCAATCCTTCGGGAGGCGAGCCTAGTCGCGGAAGGAGCTTGTCCAAGCACCAATGCTTCGATCATTGAAGTCTCCACAGCCGCGCCGTTGTTTCAGACAGCGTCTCTTAGGATGGACAACGCGGCTGACGACTTCATGCGCAAACTTCGACGATTGAAATAGCGTTGCGCTCCTGCATCTGATCCCGAATGCAGTGCAGCGCCGGGCGGTGGCAGTGAAAGTCCTGCCGCGCCCCAACCAACCAGTGCGCCGGCATTGCCCTATTCGTTCGATGCGGCCTTCTTCACTCGGCCTTTCCCGTCGCACGCCTTGCAGCGAGCCGGATAGATTCGCTTACCTGGCTGTGAAGGTTGTTTGACCGGTTGAACACCGGTGCCGTCGCACGCTTCGCATTTGACTTCGTCTTCTGACAAGTTGTCGCCTTCTAGAAATTGCGGCTGTTAAACCAATAGTAGTAGGACCGCACGGGTACAAGTCTGTGTTGGTATTAACCTAACCACTCAACCTTACCGTTTCTATCGCTCAATCGGTTGCAAGACCCGCAACGCACGGCGGGATTTTCGTGTGTAATTCCTGCCAGCAATTCCGCTGGCGCACCTAAGAAAAAGACAATGTACATTGAAAAAGATAAATACGATTGCAGCGGGTCCCTTTCAGGGGCGCTCATTAAAGGCAAGCTGTGGCGCCTCAAGCTTGCGGATCAATACAGCGATTATCGAAACGACGAAGCGGCGGCACTGTTGGCCAAGCTGGCACACGACGCGCCGACACTCTCGGACTCGTGTTGGATGTTGCTAAGGCCGCATTTCGAAAGCTGCCCGGCGAAATGGCGCGAAGCTCTGAGCGCAACCGTTCGCCTGGTTGGCTTCAAATCAAGAATCAAAGACCTGCCAACATTCGTCTCAGCATTGTTGCACGTTGTTGCCTCGCAGAATGCGGTGCATGTGAATGGCTGACTTGAAGCTTGTTGAGTCCAAGAAAGCAGACGTGGTCAATGTTTTGGGCGAACGCGGAGCACGGCTCATTAACGCCGGGTGGAAAGGCGACTTCGTTGCCGACGCAACAGCAGCATCCTTCCAGTATGGGTTGCTCGTTTCAGGAGGAATGTTGCCTCAAGATCGAGCCGAATACCTTATCCGGTGGCACTTCGATAATCTAAAAGTTGACGATAGTTATTGGTCAGCTGTCTGGCAGTCCTTTCTTTGCGGGCGCGATTTTGGAATCACGCACGCTGAGTTAAGAGAAAGAATGACTCCCGAACCGGCCAACGACAATCAACGCTTCCAAGTCACTTGGTTCGACGACGTAGACGAATCCACGGCAAAAGAGGAAATTCTTCAAGGCGTGATGGGTGCAGGCGAATTTTCGCTATGGGTCGCAAAGCCCGGCATGGGCAAGAGCGTTCTTGTTGGCGACATAGGTTTGCACATTGCTGCCGGCATGGATTGGCACGGTCGGAAGGTGAAGCAAGGGCTAGTCGTCTTCTTTGCTGCCGAGCGTAAGCGCCTGACCGAAAGGCGCGTTGCGGCTTGGCGGAAGAAACACGGCGTCACCAAGCATTCCCTTTGTTGTCGTCGCCGGCAAACTCGACCTGACGACCGGCCTCGTTGACGCCAAGTCCCTTGGCGCAACCATCAAGCGTCTTGAAGAAAAGAGCGGTCATCAGTGCGTCTTGATTATTCTCGACACGGTTACTCGCACCTTCGGGCCGGGCGATCAGCACCAGTCGCGGGATATGCAACGCTACGTTCAGTCGGTGGACGAACTGCACCGGGCCACAACCGCTCACATTGCTGCAATCCACCACTCGCCGTGGTCTGACGACCGGGGCAAGGGTGCCATCGATCTGGACGGGGCGATCGACGTTTCGTTCGTGGTGAACGTCAAAGGCACGGGACCGACCAAGGTATTCACCCTCACCTGCACCGGTGCCAATGACGGCGACGAAGGGGTGATAACCAGCTTCCGGCTAGAAATCGTTTCTCTCGGCACGGATGCCGATGGCAAGATCACTACCGCTCCGGTGGTTGTTCAGATCGAAGCTGTCAGAGCAAACGATGGCTCAAACATGAAAGGGAACGCCGCCAAGGCACTCGACTCGCTGCGGGCCGTTATCGACGAAGAAGGCCAAACCCCGCCAGAGGGCTCGCCCGGCTTTCCTGATGGCGTTGTGATGGTCACCCGCGACCGGTGGCGTGAGCGGTTCTACAAGGATGCTCTGGTGAAAGAACCGAAGGCCACGGAAGACGCGTTGAGCAGGCGCTTCAGGCGGGCCGCTACCGAACTGAAAGACGGTGGCGGCATCGGCGAGTGCGGTCAATGGGTCTGGCTGGACATGGACAAGGCTGGACATGGACAAAATTAGTTTTGTCCAGAAGTGACCCCGTTCCTTGGACACGGCTGGACAGGGGTCTGTAAGACCCTGTCCAGTCCATGTCCGAGAGGGGAATTATTGAGAAATTCTTTTGATTGATCGACACCCCTTATACCCCAATTGCGACCAAATATCGCAGGGCAGCCAAAATGTCGCGATGTGCCGAACACGATTAAAAACCCACCGAATGCGCCCCAATTAGTCGAGAGGGGCGCCCTAAGAAGGTCGCGCGCCATGTTTCGGTCTTATTTGAAAATCGGATTGTTGCATTTCAGGCACGCGATCCAAGGGAGCGGCGGCATAGAGTTGAGATTGGAATTCACGTGTAAGTGATTCTGTAACAACATTATCGGGTGTCGCGAAGGCATCTCTCGTTCTGAAAGATGAGAGCGGCAAGGACGGAGAAATGGAATGAAGAAGTTTCTGTTGGCTACGGTTGGTTTGTTTGCATTGGGCACGGTGACGCCCGCATCGGCGGCTGATCTTGCCGCCCGGCCCTACACCAAGGCGCCTCCTCCCATGATTGCCCCTATTTACGATTGGAGCGGCTTCTATATCGGCGCTAACGCCGGATATGGTTGGAGCAATCGATGCCTCGACGTGACTGCGATTAACGGCTTGGCCGTCGTTGACGCTGAAGGTTGCCGCAATGCTGGCGGCGGCGTCGCTGGCGGCCAGATTGGTTATCGATGGCAGACGTCCAATTGGGTGTTCGGCGTGGAAGCCCAAGGTGACTGGGCCAATCTCCGAAACTCGAACGCCAGCCTATTTTTCCCCGGAGATACTTGGAGCACCAAAACCAACGCATTGGGTCTTTTCACGGGTCAGGTCGGTTATGCTTGGAACAATGTTCTCTGGTACGTGAAGGGCGGCGCAGCAGTCGCCAACCAGCGGTGGGATCTTTTTACTACTGCGACTGGCGTTGGCTTGGCGCAGGCAGAACGGACACGTTGGGGTGGGACGGTCGGAACGGGCTTTGAGTACGGCTTCGCACCGAATTGGTCGGTCGGCGTTGAATACGACTATCTCTTCCGGGAGAGCGATAGCCAAACGTTCCTTACACCAGGACTAGCGCGCATCACCGCGATCACCGCTAACACTCGGTCAGATGTTAATATGATCACGGCGCGTATTAACTACCGCTTTGGCTGGGGTAGCGCGTCGAGATACTGACCTCGTCAACATTTCACTTCCATCGAGCAAACTAGGCCGGCAGAAATGCCGGCTTTTTTTGTGAGTGGCTACTAGGTCGCCATAGCCGGCGGGAAGGCGCACCAGCGGGATTCTCTAGGGCGTGCTCAATGTCCGCTTTCGGCGGTATTGGCGGAAGTCGGATGTCGGGGTCGTCGGGGCCGGTTTTGACCAAAGGAGACATGCCCCGCATCGGATCATAAGTCGCTCACGCAGTCGGCCTTCGGTGCGGCGGCTACGAGGTGGCCTCCTCTGGCGCGAGCAACAATCCGTTCGAGAGTTTTTCAACCAAGGGCCGTCGTCGACTGTAAGATAAGGGTATGTCGCAGGAGCCGGAGCATCGAGGGAAATCAGCCAATGGCAATCGATCCAAAATCGAGAGAGATGGGACTGCGTTTGATCTGTATAACGCTCGCCTTCTCGCCGTTCATGATAAGTCCTTGAGCGCGCGCCAAATCGATTGCAGCACCTCGGCTCACCGCGTTTATAAGCACCCGGCAGAGACTCTCGCCTGTTTCAACAGTCACGATAACGCGAAATATCGCCATGCCCGCCATCGCCCATTGCCCATGTCAGTCTCCTAGATTTAATATAGAGTGAGGACGCAAAGCTCTCCAATAGCCCGAATGGGGTAGCTCGGGACACAGACTTCAGCTAACTGTTCAGATGTGAAATTGAGGAAGTAGCTCGCCTGATCATGGCTTGAGAGGTCTGGATTCTTGTCATGCCAACCAGTAATTCGTCCCTCTCGGTCAATTTGGCAGTGATCCGAGCATCGGGTGAGATCCTCTCTGTCAACGAAGGCTGGAAGCGATTTGGCCGGCACAACGGCCTTCGAACGCCCTGCTTCGGGTTAGGTGCGAATTACCTTGCATATTGCGAACCCACAGACCGCGAGGCCACGCAATCGGTTCAGCAGATCAGGGCCCTGCTAGTCGGAGACGTTGATCTGGTGAGCTTCCCTTATCGCTGCAACTCACCCCGCGAAAGACGAACTTTCGTTTTGATAGGCGCTCCGCTGGGTCAAGGGCCTAAACCGACCTTTGCCCTGCTCCATCTAAACATCAGTCCCTTCATTGGGCATTGTTCTAACAGTCACGTGTCAAAGGCGGTGGAATGGAGCACTTCGCGCGCACTGACTGACCACCTCGCGCGAATGGATTTTTCGGAAATGATCTCGGACGGCGTTAAACCAGCCGCTCTTCTGACTGAAAAGGAACGGGAGGTTCTGATTTTCTTAGGTCAAGGAATGACAAACAAGGAAATAGCGGTTCATCTCTCCCGCTCTCCGAACACCATAAAGATCCACGTTTCTCATATTCTGGAAAAGCTAAACCTTCGGTCGCGAACGGAGGCCGCGCTCACGAGCTTCAACTTTGGCAAATCCGCCGCTCCCACGAATCACGGCTGAAGCCGAGCCACATTTTCCGCTTGTGGCACATCCGGACATGGTGCGATGTCCGGCTTGAGTCCGCTATCCGCGCAATAGCAGATATCTACTAACGCGCATCACGCCCTAGACAGCGGTGGTCCCCCTAAGCAGGGTATGGGGGCGGGCAATCCCTACAGCTTTTTTAGGGTCCCATAACCGACCGGCAAGGAATTTCACACCGCCACATAATGGAGAATTTATTGGCAAGACCACGTTTACCGACCGCCGTCCTCGAATTGCGCGGTTCATTCTTAAGAAATCCAAACCGAAAGAAGGCGCGAGAGAACGAACCAATCTGTACCGAGCCGCTTCCCGATCCACCGAGACGACTGCCGAAGGACGTGAAAGCGGCGTGGCGCGAGATGCGAGATCGCGGCGGCTTGTGGCTGACGAGCGCGGACCAGTATCTCGTAGAGATCGCAGCAACCTACATGGCGCGACACCGCAACAACGAATGCGGTTCGGCCGAAACCTCGCTGGTGATAAAGGTGCTAAACATGCTTGGCTTCTCGCCAAGTGAAAGGCGGAAGTTGAATATTAAAGAACGGGAGGAATAACCATTCGCGGCATCACGAACGGCGCGAGCAAGTTCAGCGGTCTAGTTCGGCCAGACCAGCGGGCTTCAGTACGACAATGTCGCGGTGGTTCGTGCCCGTGAACCTCAGGTAACCCCTCTTGTGAAGCAGGGAAAGTGCGCGTGAGACGGTCTCCAAAGTAAGCCCGAGATAGTCCGCAATATCGCGGCGAGACATTGGCAGCGCCACAACACCTTCTTTCGGCAGGCGACGATTCATCTCAAGGAGGAATGCGGCCACGCGTTCGAGCGCAGTCTTGCGACCCAACAGTAGTATATGGTTCTCGGCGTGCTGGAGATTATCGGTCGTCATCTTCAGGAGACTTCGGATGTTCGCGAAATCGGCTTTCGCCACACGCTCCAGACCTTCGCGTTTCATGAGACGAACCGTGGTGTCAACGATGGCTTCGGCTGTGAAGCGATGGAAACCTTGTTCGAGGCCGAAGATATCGCCAGCCAAGTGAAACGCGCCGATTTGGCGACGACCGTCAGACAAAAGCTTGTGACTCCGAACCGCGCCTTCAATCACCTGATAGAAGTAGTCTACGGGCTCTGCTTGTCCGAAAATCTCGGTGCCCGAAGGGTATCTCAACTCGCTCTCACTAAGTTCGCCATGAAGGCGAGGATTTTTATTTGGATCAGTATTCAGATTTGCAAACATAGAACGTCCTCATTCCTTGCATGAACGTACTTGCGCAGAAAGCTACGAAATATATTCGGTATGTAGGCGCTTTGTCTGGGTGAGCTTACGATAGCGGCATCTTCGTCGCCATTGTCCCAAAGGACAGCCGACGCCTTCGCCCGGCTTCAATCTCTAAGGCGTCGGCTTGGGCGCGATGAGCGGCAACACCTTTTGCCGCCTGAACGCCGACCCAAATGCCGGAATGGAGAGAATCGGCATCGGGTCGGCGATCTTGGGCCGTCGAGCAACTTGGAACCCGATAGCAAGCCAACCCTAGCGCTTTTCAAGTGAACTTGGCGGTCCGATCGTACCTCGTGCGATCACCGCTGCGTGTGCTCCACGTTCAATCTACAATCTATTTCAACAATCGCCGCACAACGCGGCATAAGGATAAAAAAAATGGAATACCTCTACGCGCCGTTCGAGCTTAAGTCAGATGACACCAACGACGGTACGATCAGCGGCTACGGCTCGGTGTTTGGCAACATCGATTCCTATGGCGATACGGTATCGCCCGGTGCATTCAAGAAATCAATTTCGGATACGATGACCGGCGCCACTGCTTGGCCGGCAATGTTATTGCAGCACGGCGGCCTTACGTCGGAAGATCAAACACCGATTGGCGTTTGGACTTCGATGCACGAAGACGATAGAGGCTTGGTGATGAAGGGCAAGCTTGCCGTCAACACGCGACGGGGTGCAAACGCTTACGCGTTACTGAAGATGACCCCCCGGCCCGCACTCAATGGCTTGAGCATCCGCTACCGATGCACCGATTACGAAATGCACAAGAGCGGCCCGGTGAAGCGCACCTTGAAGGCGATCGACCTTCACGAAGTGTCGCTTGTTACATTTCCCGCCGACAAGTTCGCCCGCGTTCTAAGTGTGAAGAGCGCGATCGATGCGCCGCCGGCCAAGACTTATACGGCTGCGGATCAGGCCAGAGATGATTGGGCCATGCTCTGCCGGACGATGAACGCGAACAATCGAAGCGGCTGGTAGGCGGCCGGCGCCGCGTAACGGCTGTCCAGATACCTCCAATAGTCGTTGCCTCTCGGCCTTATTCATATGGGGCAACGTTGTTCAAGTTGCATAAAAGCGGCTATGGTTGCACTGAATCGCGAATGCAGGGATTCGACTTGGCGCAGCTTCTTAAGTTATTGGGGTTTTGGCCGCCGGTCGTCTACGGCTTCGCGGTGTTTTCATTGTTCTGGATGTTGGATCGTAACGCGGCGCCTCAGGCAAAGAAAACCATCACCAAATGGTTTACCGGCCCGAAATACGATAAGGCTGGTGTGTCAGCCGTCATCGTGTACGTGTTCGATTTGCTCTATACTCAACCGCTTTGGGGTTGGAGAGCGATTCTTAGGTCAATTTTGATATCGTTGATCTTGACTGTGCTGGTGGCGTTCCACCTTTTCCCAATGACTTTCCGTGCCATATGGGTTGCTCCGGAGATTGGCTATCAAGCGCTGTTCCAAGCCTGCCAAAATATCGCTTCCGATTACTTTTCGCTTTTTTTCATAAGGCGATGGCTAATATTGGCCGGTGAGCGGCCGATCTTTGCCTTAACGACAGCGCCCGCTATCGGGCTACTGATAGTTGTGATCTTCCCCCGAAAAAATGGACAGGGTTAAGCTGCTTTTAGCTCCATCTCGGTCGGGCTGAGATATCCGATGGCCGAGTGGCGACGCGTTCGATTGTAAAAGCCCTCGATGTAAGCAAAGATATCACGTCTGGCTTCCTCGCGTGTTGCATAATGCTGGTGATGGACGAGTTCGGTTTTGAGCGTGTGGAAGAAGCTCTCCATCGGGGCGTTGTCATAGCAATCGGCCCTGCGGCTCATCGAGGCCTGGAAGCCGGCGGACTGTATCATCTTGCGATACTCCGCCGAGGCGTATTGAACGCCACGATCTGAATGGTGGATCAGGCCGGCGCCAGGCCGCTGTGTCGCAATGGCCATGGCCAAGGCGGCCGATGGCAGTTCGGCGCGCAAATGATCCGCCATCGCCCAGCCGACGATCTTGCGGCTATAGAGGTCCATGACCGTGGCCAGATAAAGCCAGCCCTGCTCGGTCTCGACGTAGGTGATGTCGGCGAGCCAGATCCGGTTCGGCGCGGCGGCGATGAAGTTGCGCTCGAGCAGGTTCGCGGCGATCGGAAAGTCGTGACGGCTGTCAGTGGTGCGCACCCGTCGTGGCCTCGCCATGATGGCCCTGATACCGTGGCGGCGCATCAATCGCTCGATACGACCGCGGCTCGCCCCACGGCCCTGAGCCCGCAACTCGGCGTGGACGCGTGGGCTGCCATAGCGGCCATTGGTGTCGCGGTGAACCCGCCTGATGTCGTCGACGAGCTCACGGTTGGCGGCGGCTCGCGCGCTCTCCGGGCGCGCCCGCCAGGCATAATAGCCCGCAGGTGAGACGCCGAGCACGTCGCACATGATCGTCACCGGATAGTCGGCGCGGCGATCTTCGATGAAGCGGAATCTCATTTCGGAACTCCAGCAAAGATCGCAATGGACTTTTTTAAAATATCGCGCTCCATGCGCAGCCGCTCGTTCTCTCGCTGCAAACGGGCGATCTCCGCCGCGTGGTCCGCCGACGGCAGCGTCGCCTGCGTCGTGGGGCGCCGCGACGCCGCCGTCGGCTCCAGTCCGGCCCCACGTTGCTCTACCCACCGCCGCAACACGGAATCGCGCAGGCCAAGCTCCTTGGCCACCGATCCGATCGAGCGGCCACTCGATGCGACCAGATCAACCGCTTGCCGCTTGTAGTCGTCCGTAAACGACCGACGTTGACGTCCTTCCATCCGACACCTCCTGGCTCTCCGAGCCTACTACAGGTGTCCATCAGTTCGGAGGAGGTTCAGTTGCGCTTTGCTATGCAGCGCTTGATATAGGTAACTTTTCGATTTTTGTTGGTGAATTCCACTGGCGTTATTTTCGTGAGGATTTCTGGCAGTGGTATAGGTTCATCTACAACCAAACGATGAGATGGTCGCTGTTAGTTCCCGCTCTCCTAGTTCACCTTTGGCTGCCACTTTTTGCGTTGGGTGTCTTGATTGCGCAGCTACTAAACTCCGTCCGAGTAGCGGGACGGTTTTCGCAGTGGTTCTTTGCCGAAGGCGAAGCTCACCCGCTTCGATCAATCGGGTACATAGCGGGAGCCGCAACGGCGTTGCTCATGGCCGTGGCCATGGCAATTCCGCGCTAATGCGGCACCTGCGGCACTATCCACACCCCACGACGCCCGGTATCCCGGCCGGCATTCGGCCCAAACCCTAGCGGCTTCACCCCAGCCGGATTCGGCGCGATGATGAGCGCCATGTCCACCAAGTCCCGACAATCGATCTACGGCGCATCGATCCGCGCGGCAGCCGAGCGCCTTCGTGGGATTTTGTAGCTGTTCATGGGCCAAGTAGAGCGGACTTTCCGAATCCGTGCAATGCCGCTAGGAATAGCGACGTGAACCAGCGGGCAGCATTCAAGAGACTGGAAATTTAAGAGGCGGGAACAATGGTAGCTGAAGTGTTTGCGGGACTAAGTGCGTGATGTTCAACATTGCCAAGTCAATGAAGGATATGAACGACGCAAACGTTCGGAACAACGCTGTGGCCGATTTGTGGGAGCACATTTTTGCTGCTCAGACACGGTACGCCGAAGCCGTAGAACAAATTCGTGAACTGGAAACGAAACTAAAGGCTTTCGATGATTGGGATGTGCTGAAAAAGAATTATGAATTAGTCGAGCCGGAGCCGGGCATCAGAATTTACAGAACTAAGGAAGGAAACGAAGGGCCAGTGATCGAAGCGTGTGCAAGTTGCTTCGGTGACGGTCATCTCGGAATTCTTCAACATCAGCATTGGCAACCTGGTAGATGCGAAGTCTTAGTTTGCAACGATTGTGGTGCAGTCCTATATTTGCACGGTAGCCCCAGCCCCGAACACAAGACCTACAGACCGACCCTGTACAAGCCGTGAATTTTATGCGCGCTGATGTGCAACCTCTACAGCATCACCACCAACCAAGCCGCCATTTAGCCAAGCGGAAGTGTGCCTGTTCAGTATTGCAACGTCGGGTCGTCAAGTTAGGATCGGCAAAATAGGAGACAAAATATGGGTAGCAGGGAAGAGGCAACAACGGCGTTGACCCACGCACTTAAGATGCAGCCGAGATTTGGTATAACTGGCGAGCATAGCGCAAACTTTATCATTGCGAAAAACGTGCTCGATGAAGAGATGGGGCGGTACGGAGACCATTCGCTCGAATATTCCCTCCAGCAAAAGACGAAAGATACCCTCTTGGCGCACGGACGGCAGGACGCAGCCCATGCACTCTGCAACACTAAGTCGCTGCTGGATCAAAATGCCAAAATCTCGTCGCAACTAAAAACATTAAATTTGCTGGTGCTTCTATCGGTCATTATGCTTGCCGCGATTGTTGCCAAGTTGTATCCGCAGTTTTTCCCTGCGTTACACTAACAGCAATCAGCGATATTTTTGGTAAGCTTGAAATCTAGCGGCATAAAAAACCGGACCAACCGGCCCGGTTACTTCCTACAGATTGGGCCCGATCAGTAGCCGCCGACAACATCCCCCGGCTTGTACTTGTCGGAGCCGTGTTCCTTGAGTTTCTTCCGCCACTCCATCAACTCTTTCGAGGGTTTTTCCGGTAGGGGGTCGTTCTCAAAAAATTCGTCAGGGTATGGGCCGAACCTGTCGTTGATGATTTTCGACATTGCTTCCTTTCTGGCAACGGCAAGAGGCGGCCCGGAATGGGCCGCTGAGTCGTGCTATGTTTGGGGAGTGCGATCATACGCGCACGGGCGCGGCTGGAAGTCAAGGGCGATGCTGGCCCGTCTCCGGGAGTAGCTGAACTGAACTACCTGCTAACTACCAAACGGCTCGCATTGTGCGGGCCGTTTTCTTTTGAGAGGAAAACAAATGCTCACGGCTTCCAGATTACGCGAACTTCTATCGTTCGACAAGAAAACCGGAATCTTCAGATGGAAAAGTCCTACAAACACCCGCATTCGGGTCGGACAAATCGCAGGCACTACGCAGGCCAATGGCTCTACGAAAATAACAATCGATTCTGAGACCCACCCGGCCCATTGGCTTGCCGTTTTGTTCACCACGGGACGCTGGCCGTCCAACGACATGACATTTCGGAATGGAGTCCGGCCCAACACGAGGCGCAGAAAGCTTCGCGCCGCCTAACACCAACGCTGACTACTAACCACGAGCCGTCCGTTTTAGGGCGGCTTTTCTATATTGGGGAACGAAATGAATATGCGACTCGATTTTTCTGCTAAGAATCAACTTAAGCACGACAACGATAACAAATTGGGCGCGGTCAGACCACTCGACCCGTCCGACCCGCGAAGCTTGGATCATCCCTGCCATAAAGAACAGTGGCTCGGATTAGCAAGGGCACTTGGTCGATTAGAAGCCCGCGAAGAATACGCCATGCTCCACAACAACGGATGAAAGATCAGTCGATGGCAAAGCCAAAAATCATAACCGAATCCAGGGCTGTTCTTTACGCGCGGTTTTCGAGTGACATGCAGAAAGATCGGTCCATCACCGATCAATTTGTTGTTTGCGAAAAGTACGCTCAACGTGAACGTCTCAATGTGGTCAATCGATTTTCAGACAAGGCAAAATCCGGTGCGTCAATGTTAGATCGCGACGGCTTGCGTGATCTAATGGCCGCAGCGAAGCGAAAAGAATTCGATGTTCTGGTGGTTGAAGCCACTGACCGATTGTCACGTAACCAAGCTGACTTGCCATGGATTTTTCAGCATCTGCAGTTTCATGGCGTCAAGATCGTTACACCTGCCAACGGCGAAGTGTCCGAAATGCAGATTGCTTTCGATGGCATCAGCAATCCCGGCTACAGCAAAAAATTAGCCGAACGTGTCAAACGGGGTCATGATGGCATTGCGCGTGAAGGGCTGGTCGCAGGTTCACTCGCCTATGGCTACGATCTTGTCAAACATGAACCGGGAAAGCGTGTCGTCAATCCCGTCGAGGCCAAAATTGTGATTCGTATTTTCACAGAGTACGTCAACGGACGATCACCACGTCAAATAGCGGACGGGCTTTCGCTTGATAAAATACCATCGCCATCCGGTGCAGAACGGTGGAATTTTCAGAGCATCGTCGGTGGCGAACATAAGCGCGGACTCATTCACAATCGGCTCTACGTCGGTGAATATGTGAAAAATCAATTCACAAACATCAAAAATCCTGAAACCGGTAAGACCATCGCCCGCAAAGCCGACGATGATGATTTGATAACTTCAAAGGTGCCGCATCTGAGAATCGTGAAGCAAGAATTATGGGATGCAGCCCACGCGCTCCGCAAGACACGCGGAAACAAAATCCATGCGGCCAGCGGTCAGTCCGAAAGGGCAGTTGTGCCGCGCAAATTGCATCTGTTGACTGGATTGCTGCGGTGTGGCGAATGCAATGGTCAAATGTCTGTCACTGCGTCTTCCCGCCATGGTCAACGTGTCGGCTGTTCGGCTTCCTACAACAGCCGATCTTGCAAACATAGCAAGAGCTATGACCTTGGAAAGCTGACGAGGCTGGCGGTCGATAGCATGTGTTCGCATCTGGTCGATCCCGAATTTCTCAAAGCGAAGGCAAGGGAAAAGACGCTCGAATTTGCACGGCTCGAAAAAGAAAATAACGGCGCACGCCTTGCTGCCGTTAGACAGTTCGACCGTCTCAACATTCAAATCGCGAAACTGGTAAGGATGTTGGACGAAGAGGATGATGTGCCAAGGGAGTTATTGGCTTCGCTCAAGGCCAAAGAGATTGAACGAAGGGGTCTTGAGGAACGTATTCGTTTACTTGGCGCTGAGACCAACGTGACGACCTTGCACCCTAATGTCATCGAGGCATTCGGAAAGAACATCGAAACCCTATATGAAAAACTCAAGCGCAACGCCGATGATCCTGAGTGCCGGATGGCTTTTGGGAACATTATCGACAGCATCATCGTCCATCCGACCGAGAAAGCGAAACCTTACGACATTAGCTTATTCGCCAGACTTTCTGCCGTTATGGGAGAGTTTGACCTTTTTCCGACCCCTCGTTCGAACGAAGAAATCGTTGAGGCAGAGGGGCTTACTCGTATCAGTACAGGCCGAACCGTTTCATCACGCCCACCATCATCAAGACATTCTACTGGCTCGTGATTGCCCTGATTTGCCTGCTCGGCATTTCCGGCATCTTCCAGGGATTAGCCGCAATGGCGATCAGCCCGTTCGCCGGATTTCTGGTGCTGCTCGCTTCGATCGCGAGCGTCGTCGTCGGGATCGTGTTCTCGCGCATCGTCGCCGAATTCATCCTGATCGTATTCCGCATCAACGAGCATCTAGGCGCCATCCGCGACCAGGGCAACATGCGTTAATTCGCAAACCGGAAATGCATGACGTCGCCGTCGGCGACGACATATTCCTTGCCTTCGAGACGCAGCTTGCCGGCGTCGCGCGCGCCGGCTTCGCCGTTGAGCGAGACATAGTCCGCGTAGGCGATCGTCTCGGCGCGGATGAAGCCCTTCTCGAAGTCGGTGTGGATCACGCCCGCCGCCGCCGGCGCTTTGGTGCCGCGATGGATGGTCCAGGCGCGCGCCTCCTTCGGCCCCACCGTAAAATAGGTGACGAGGTCCAGAAGCTGATAGCCGGCACGGATCAGCCGGTCGAGCCCCGCCTCCTCCAACCCCAGCGTATCCAGAAATTCCTTGCGCTCCTCGCGCGACAGCGTGGCGATCTCGGACTCGATCTTGGCCGAGATCACGACGGCGACCGCCCCTTCCTCCTTGGCACGCTCGAACACCTGTTTCGAGAAATTGTTGCCGTCCTTCGCCGAGCCTTCCTCGACATTGCAGACATAGAGCACGGGTTTTGATGTCAAAAGCCCGAGCATGCCGAAGGCGCGCTCCTCTTCCGGCTTGCGCTCGACAAAGCGCGCCGGTTTGCCCTCGCGCAGCAGCACCAGGGTGCGATCGACGAGATCGAGCTGTTCCTTGGCTTCCTTGTCGTTGCCCTTGGCCTTTTTGGTCAGGTTGTCGACGCGCTTTTCCAGGCTATCGAGATCGGCGAGCATCAGCTCGGTCTCGATGGTCTCGATATCGGCGATCGGCGCGATCTTGCCTTCGACGTGGGTGATGTCGGAATCTTCAAAGCAGCGCACCACATGCGCGATGGCGTCGACCTCGCGGATATTGGCAAGAAACTGGTTGCCGAGGCCCTCGCCCTGCGAGGCACCGCGCACGAGACCCGCGATATCGACGAAGGTCAGCCGGGTCGGGATGATCTGCGCAGACTTGGCGATCTCGGAGAGCCTGTCGAGCCTGATATCGGGCACGGCGACCTCGCCGACATTCGGCTCGATGGTGCAGAACGGATAGTTCGCCGCCTGCGCCGCCGCCGTCTCCGTCAGCGCATTGAACAGGGTCGACTTGCCGACATTGGGCAATCCGACGATACCGCATTTGAATCCCATGATTGGTCCTGAAGTCCGTTGGCGATGTCAGGCGCGCTAGGCCGCGCCATCGTCGTGCTGATCGAAAAATCCCTTGCCCTGCAGCGCCAGATGCACCTTGTTCTGGAACGTCGAGTCGTGGCCGGCTGCAATCAGGCCGGCATTGTCGGCGACCGCCTCGCAAAGCGCCGTGACCCACGCATCGTCGGCCTTGGCGAAATCCGACAGGACGTGGTGATGCACCAATTCCTTGACGCCGGGGTGACCGATCCCGAGCCGCACGCGGCGATAGTCGTTGCCGATATGCGAGGAGATCGAGCGCAGGCCGTTATGGCCGGCGATGCCGCCGCCGACCTTCACCCGGACTTTCGCCGGCGGCAGTTCAAGCTCGTCCTGGAACACGGTGATCTCGGAGGCTGCGAGCTTGAAGAAGTTCGCGGCTTCCTGCACCGCACGGCCGGAATCGTTCATGAACGTGGTGGGCTTGAGCAGGATCACGCGCTCGCGGTCGAGCGTGCCTTCCGAAGTCTCGCCCTGAAAACGGCGGCGCCATGGTGCGAAACCATGACGCCGCGCAATTTCATCGACGGCCATGAAGCCGATATTGTGCCGGTTACGCGCGTATTTCGCGCCGGGATTGCCGAGGCCGACAAACAGCAGCATGACGCGGCATCCCGCGCGAGAGCATTACTTCTTCTTGTCGCCACCGCCTGCGGGGGCTTTCGCCGCCGCCGCGGGCGCCTTGGCACCTGCCGCGGGCGCCGCAGCGCCAGCCGCGGGCGCAGCCGCGCCAGCCGCCGGAGCCGCCGCACCAGCCGCGGGGGCCGCCGCAGCGCCTGTCGCAGCACCAGCCGCGGCCGCAGCCGCCGCCTTCTGCTCTTCGGCGTAACCGGACGGCGGCACGATGGTGACCAGGGTCAGGTCCTCGCGCAGCGTGCGAACGCCCTTCGGCAGCGTGATGTCGGACAGATGCAGCGAATGGCCGATCTCGAGCGAGCCGACATCGATTTCGAGATACTGCGGAATGTTGTCGGCCGAGCATTCGATATCGATGGTGTGGGTGACGATGTTGACGGTGCCGCCGCGCTTCACGCCCGGCGAGGATTCCGCCCTCTGCACGTGCAAGGGAACGCTGATGCGGATGGTCGCGCCTTCGCCGAGCCGCATGAAGTCGACATGGATCGGGAAATCCTTCACTGGATCGAGATGGAAGTCGCGCGGAATCACGCGGTGCTTCTTGCCCTCGAGATCGATGTCGTAAATCGTGGTGAGGAAGCGGCCGGCCAGGATGCGCTGGCGCAATTCCTTGTCCTCCATCGAGATCGGCAGCGGGGGCTGGTTGTTGCCATAGATCACTCCGGGCACTCTCCCGGCGCGACGCTCTGCCCGTGCGGCCCCCTTGCCGACTGACGGACGTGCGGTCGCCTTCAATTCCTTGACGGTCGTCGCCATTGTCTTAAGTCCTTGTTTTCAAAAGATAAAGGCCGCTACGCGGCCCGGGCTTTCGTCCCACGGCAAGCCTCCAGGGGTGCGGGGGCCGCGGACGTGGCGGGCTTTTAGCCTCAAAGGGACGAAATGACAAGGAAATGAAGGGATTTTTTGTGCCCGGATCGGTCCGGGTCACCTCACCCTTTCTGCCCCAGTTTGGGCGCCTTCGCCCGCATCGGATGGAGCGTTTTTCCTTCGATCAGCATCGCCACGAATTTCTCGATCCTGGCCGACCTTGTCTCGGGCTTCTTGGCGTTGTGGACCCGGTGCAGGATCGCATAGCGGTTCTTGCTGTCGAGCGTCTCGAAAAAGGCCTTGGCCTTTTTGCTTTTCGAAAGCGCCCGCGCGAGATCGTCAGGCACCTGCGCCGTGCTTTGCGCCGCATAGGCCTTGTCCCAGCGGCCATCTTTTCTGGCCCGCTCGATCTCACTCAGCCCGGCCGGCCGCATACGCCCAAGCGCCACTAACTCCAGCGCGCGAGCGCGATTCTTCTCGGACCATAGGCTGGTCGACTGGCGCGGCGTAAACCGGATCAGCCAATAGTCGCCGTCAAAACTGTCGAGTTGCCCGTCGATCCAGCCATGGCAGAGTGCTGTATCGACCGCTTCGGCCCTGGAAATGCTGGCAATCCCCGAGGACTTCTTTGCGATCTTGAGCCACAAACCGCGGCCCTCCGCAATCGGCGAAGCAAGCCATCTATCAAACGCTGGCTGCGATTTGAAGGCGATGACCGGCAGATCACGCGCGACTTTTGCCATTGCCCGACCCGCCCGCGCCGGCCGTCCGTGTTCAGGCGGTCGGCGACCCGCCGAGCTTGGCCTCGATCGCGGCGATGCGCGCCTTCAGCGCCTCGTTCTCCTCGCGCGCCAGGCGGGCCATGTCCTTGACCGCCTCGAACTCCTCGCGCTTGACGAGGTCCATATCGCGCAGGAATTTTTCAGCCTGGGTACGCCAGAGCGCATCGACCTCGCGCTTGACGCCCTGGGCGGCGCCGGCGGCGTCGTTCATCAGCCGGCCTATTTCGTCGAAAAACCGGTTGTTGGTCTGGGTCATGGCGAAATCTCCGTGCACGGGGAACCGTCAGGACCAGACAATGGCGATCCCCGCGCCACCGTTCAAGTCCCTCCTCGCCTTGTCATGCTCCGGTTTACTTGCAATCGTATTCAGCGCCCAAGGAAACGTCCAAGCAAAATCCGCAAATCACAAACATAAAGAAACGGCCATGATCGACCAGCAAATTGATATTGAGACCAAGGACGGCAAGACCACGACCTTCATCACCCATCCCGAGCGCGGCGGGCCGTTTCCCGTCATCATCTTCTACATGGATGCGCCGGCGATCCGCGAGGAGCTGCGCGACATGGCGCGGCGGCTCGGCACCTCCGGTTACTATGTGATGCTGCCGAACATGTACTACCGCGCCGGCGCGATGGAGCTCGGCCCGATCAATCCCGATCCGGAATCGCCGGAGCGCAAGCGCATGTTCTCCCTGATGAGCTCGCTCAGCATTCCCCTCGTCATGGAAGACACCAAGGCCCTGCTTGCCTATGCCGAGACGCAGAAGGCTGCGAACACCAAGATCGTCGGCACCGTCGGCTATTGCATGAGCGGCCGCTATGCCGTGAACGCGGCGACGCATTTTGCCGATCGCGTGAAGGCCGCGGCCTCGGTCTACGGGGTGCAGCTGGCGACCGACCAGCCGGACAGCCCGCATCTTGCCGCCGGCAAAACCAAGGCCGAGCTCTATTTCGCTTGCGCCGAGACCGACGTCTATGCGCCGCAGGAGATCATCGACAAGGTGAGCGAAGGCATGAAGGGCACCAGCAACGAAGTCGAGGTCTATCCCGGCACCCATCACGGCTTCGCCTTTCCGAAGCGCCCGGTCTACAACCGCGACGCGGCGGAGCGGCATTGGGAGCGCCTGCTCGCACTCTACCAGCGCAATCTCGTATAAGCCCGCTTGATGCTTCCGCTCCTGATCAAATTCCCGGTGTTCGACCCGATCGCGATTTCGATCGGACCGATCGCCATTCGCTGGTACGCGCTCGCCTATATCGGCGGTATCGTGCTCGGCTGGCTCTATGCGCGCTCGCTCCTGAAGAACGAAAGATTCTGGGGCGGGCCGGCGCCGATCTCGCTCGTCCAGCTCGACGACTTCATCCTCTGGGTCACGGTCGGCATCATTCTCGGCGGCCGCACCGGCTACGTGCTGTTCTACAACCTTCCCTTCTTCATCGAACATCCCGCCGAGATCTTCGAGCTCTGGAAGGGTGGCATGTCCTTCCACGGCGGATTCATGGGCTGCGTCGTCGCGGTGATGTGGTTTGCGCGCAAGAACCAGATCCCGATCCTCTCGCTCGGCGACATCACCACGGCCGTCGGACCGATCGGCCTGTTCCTCGGCCGCATCGCCAATTTCATCAACAGCGAGTTGTGGGGCAGGCCCGCCGACCCCGACCTGCCCTGGGCGATGATCTTTCCCAATGGCGGCCCGCTGCCGCGCCATCCGAGCCAGCTTTATGAAGCCGGTCTCGAAGGCATTCTGCTGTTCACGGTGCTCGCCGTGATGATCCGTTTCGGCGCGCTGAAGCGGCCCGGGCTGATCCTCGGCAGCTTCATCACGCTGTACGCGTTTGCCCGCATCTCCGGCGAGCATTTCCGCGAGCCCGACCCCCAGCTCGGATTTTTGTGGGGCGGTCTCACCATGGGAATGCTGCTGTCGTTCCCGATGGTATTTGCAGGCATAATACTTATTGTAATGGCATGGCGCCGCAAACAATCGAACCCGGCGCAAGAGAATATTTGAGTAATTTGCAAGGCAGGTTGTGACCGAATTTTCGCCGCTGCAGTCGGAGATCAAGCAGCTGATCAAATCGTCCGGCCCGATGCCGGTCTGGCGCTACATGGAGCTGTGCCTGATGCATCCGCAGCACGGCTACTACGTGTCGCGCGATCCGCTCGGGCGCGAAGGCGATTTCACCACTTCGCCGGAAGTCAGCCAGATGTTCGGCGAGCTGCTCGGGCTGTGGGCCGCCTCGATCTGGAAGACGATGGGCTCGCCCTCGCTGCTCCGGCTGATCGAGCTTGGTCCCGGCCGCGGCACCATGATGGCGGATGCGTTGCGCGCGGTGCGCGTGCTGCCGCCGCTCTATCAGACGCTGAGCGTTCATCTGGTAGAGATCAATCCGGTATTGCGCGAAAAACAGAAGGCAACGCTGTCGGGCGTGCGCAACGTCGCCTGGCACGATCACATCGACCAGGTGCCGGACGGCCCCTGCATCATCTTCGCCAATGAATATTTCGACGTGCTGCCGGTCCACCAGGTGGTGAGGCGGTCGACCGGCTGGCACGAGCGCACGGTCGAGCTTGACCCCAACGACAAGTTGGCCTTCGGAACGGCGCCCTATCCGATTCCGCGCTTCGAGGTGCTGCTGCCGCCTCTGATCCGCGCAGCACCGATCGGCGCGGTGTTCGAGTGGCGTCCGGATTCCGAAATCATGAAGATCGCGTCTCGCGTGCGCGACGAGAACGGCGCCGCGCTGATCATCGATTACGGCCATGAGCGCAGCGACGCCGGCGATACCTTTCAGGCGATCGCGCGCCACAGTTTTACCGATCCCTTGAAGGCGCCGGGACAAGCCGACGTCACTGCGCATGTCGATTTCGAGGCGCTGGCGCGCGCCGCCGAAGATATCGGCGCGCTGGTTCACGGTCCGGCCCCCCAGGGCGAATTCCTCAAACGGCTCGGCATCGAGACCCGCGCGGTCACGCTGATGGCAAAGGCATCCCACGAAGTCTCCGAAGATATTTCGGGCGCGTTGAAGCGCTTGACCGGCGGCGGCCGCGGCGGCATGGGAACGCTGTTCAAGGTGCTTGGTCTCTCCGGCCCGAACCTGCCTTCACTGCCGGGCCTGAGCGACCACAAGCAACCGGCCGGAGATTCCTGATGCTTGCGTCCTCTCTGCTCTCGGCCGTCCCGGGGCTGCGCCACGCCTTTTTCACCCGCGAAGGCGGCGTCTCCAGCGGCATCTATGCCGGCCTCAATGGCGGGCTCGGCTCGCACGACGATCCCGCGCATGTCGCGGAAAACCGCCGTCGCATGGCCGAGCAGATGGGGGTTGCGCCCACGCATTTCCTGAACCTGCATCAGATCCATTCGCCGGACACGGTGGTCGCGACCGGCCCCTGGAACGGCGCGGCGCGGCCGAAGGCTGACGCCATCGTCACCCGCCACGACGGGCTTGCGATCGGCGTCACCACCGCCGACTGCGGGCCGATCCTGTTTGTCGACCCCAAGGCGCGCGTGATCGGCGCGGCGCATGCGGGCTGGAAGGGCGCGCTGACCGGCATCCTGGAATCGACCATCGACGCCATGGAAAAGCTCGGCGCTGACCGCAGCGGCATGGTCGCCGCGATCGGCCCGCTGATCCGCCAGCCGAGCTATGAAGTGGGTCACGAATTCGTCGAGCGCTTCATCGACGCCGATGCCGAGAACGCGCTGTTCTTCCTTCCCGGCGAGCGCAACGGCCATTCCATGTTCGACCTCGCGGGCTTCATCCGGATGCGGCTGGAAAATGCCGGCGTGCTGATGATCGACGATCTCGGCATCGACACCTATTCCGACGCGCGCTGCTTCAGCTACCGCCGCTCGGTGCACCGTAAAGAACCGGACTATGGCCGGCACGTGCACGCCATCGCGCTGGAGCGCTAAATAGCGGCGAATTTTTGTTGGGCCCGTAACGGCCCATTTCATCCCTTCCCTGTGTCCGCCCTGCTCTAGACGCTGAGCCGTTTTGGCGATAACGCGGGAATAACAATGAGGGACGCGTCGAACACTCCTGCCCGGCCACGCCGGACGCTGCTGCGTGGCGGCTACGCCGCGCTGTGGCTTGCTGCGGCTTGCGCGCTCGGCGGCTGCGCTTCGGGAGGGTCTGCGACGTCAGGCGCGTTCGCGATGGCGACCGATGGCGGCGGCCAGACCATCACGTTCGAGTTGATCGACGGCCCGCCGCCGCAAGTCTTCGACCGCATGGTGAGCGTGCTCGACAGCGAGACCAAGCTGCGCAGCCTCTCCATCGTCTCCCGCGAAGGCTCGGCCGCCTACCGTGTCCGCAGCTATCTTTCGGTCCAGGTCAATCACGGCCGCACCGCGATCGCCTGGGTCTGGGACGTCTATGACCGCGACCAGCAGCGCGCGTTGCGCTTGTCGGGCGCAGAACCCGCCGGCAAGGCCGGCCGCGATCCCTGGGCTGCCGCCGACGACCTGGTTTTGCGCAAGATTGCGCAGGCCGGTCTCAGCGGCCTCTCCAGCATGATCAATGGCACCCCGCCCGATAGCCCGCCGCCCGCGCCGGCCCCTGCCGGCAAGCGCGGCCCTGCGGTTGCGAGCGCCGAGCCGCCGGCAGCCTCTGGCGGCTCCAATATTGCCGCGCTGGGCTACACCGACCATTAGTCAAATCCCGGAAATGGCATCGATTTTTGCCCGGGAAAACACGGCTTGCGGGTTGCCAGCGGCGCCATCGGCCTGTATTTCCTCGCTCGTTAGACGCCGGTTCCAGGGAAACCCGATATGCTGAACAAGGTCTCCAGCAAGGTGCGGGAAGAAGCCTCGATGTCGGCCAAGAACGGCTCCATCAAGCTGATAGCCGGTAATTCCAATCCCGCGCTGGCGCAGGCGATCGCCGGCGGTTTGGGGCTCCCCCTTACCAAGGCCGTGGTCCGGCGCTTCGCCGACATGGAGATTTTCGTCGAGATCCAGGAAAACGTCCGCGGCTCGGACGCCTTCATCCTGCAGTCGACGTCGTTCCCGGCCAACGACCATCTGATGGAGCTTTTGATCATCACCGATGCGCTGCGCCGCTCCTCGGCGCGCCGCATCACGGCGGTGATCCCCTATTTCGGCTATGCCCGACAGGACCGCAAATCCGGCTCCCGCACGCCGATCTCGGCCAAGCTGGTCGCCAATCTGATCACCGAGGCCGGCGTCGACCGCGTCATGACGCTCGACCTGCATGCCCTCCAGATCCAGGGCTTTTTCGATATCCCGACCGACAACCTCTTTGCCTCGCCCGTGATGGTGCGCGATATCAAGGAGAAATTCGACCTCGCCAATGTGATGGTGGTGTCGCCCGACGTCGGCGGCGTGGTCCGCGCCCGCGGGCTCGCCAAGCGCATCAACACCCCGCTCGCCATCATCGACAAGCGGCGCGAGCGCGCCGGCGACTCCGAGGTGATGAACGTGATCGGCGAAGTCGACGGCCATACCTGCATCCTGGTCGACGACATCGTCGATTCCGGCGGCACGCTGGTGAACGCGGCCGACGCGCTGCTCGCCAACGGTGCCAAGGAAGTCTACGCCTATATCACCCATGGCGTGCTCTCCGGCGGCGCGGTGACGCGCATCGCCTCCTCGCGGCTGAAGGAGTTGGTGATCACCGACTCGATCCAGCCGACGGACGCGGTCAGCAAGGCCTCCAATATCCGCACGCTCTCGATCGCCGGCCTGATCTCGGAAGCGATCGCCCGCACCGCAGCGGAAGAATCGGTTTCCAGCCTGTTCGACTGAGCCACGTCGGCACCGCCCGATACCGTGACAGATAGGCTCTGTCGCGGCGCCTTTGCCCGCGCTAGACTTCCCCAAGAAACAAAAAATTCTTGGCAAAAATCTTGGGAGGTCAGCATGAAAAATCACCACATTTCCCGCCGCGCCGTGCTCGCGGGCTCGGCCGCTGCCGGTGCGCTCGCGCTGACCGGAACGCCGGCACGCGCCGAGGTGCAGTGGAAGAAATATGCCGGCACCAAGCTCGAAGTGATCCTCGCCAAGGGACCGCGCGGCGACAATCTGCAGAAATACATCAAGGAATTTACCGCGCTCACCGGCATCGAGGTCGAGTCGGAGCAGATCCCCGAGCAGCAGCAGCGGCAGAAGGCGGTGATCGAGCTTGCTTCCGGCAAGCCGAGTTTCGACGTGGTCCATCTCAGCTACCACGTGCAGAAGCGGCAGTTCGAGAAGGCCGGCTGGCTTGCCGACATCACGCCCTACATGAAGGATCCGAGCCTGACCGCGCCCGACCTCGTCGAGAGCGATTTCACCGCGGCCGGCCTCGCCTACGCCAAGAACGACAAGGGGCAGATGTTGTCGCTGCCGTGGTCGGTCGACTACTTCATCCTCTACTACAACAAGGGGCTGTTCGCGAAGAAGGGCGTCGCGGTGCCGAAGACGCTCGACGAGATGGTCGAGGCGGCCGAGAAACTCACCGATCCCAAGGACGGCACCTTCGGCTTTGTCGGGCGCGGCCTGCGCAACGCCAACATGACCCTGTGGACCAACTTCTATCTCGATTATGGCGGCGAGTTCCTCGACGCCAAGGGCAACATCCTCACCGACGGACCCGAGGCGATCGAAGCGACCAAGCTTTATCAGAAGCTGCTGACGAAAGTGGCGCCTCCCGGCGTCGCGGGCTTCAACTGGATGGAGTCGATGGCCTCCTTCACCCAAGGCCGCTCCGCGATGTGGATCGACGGCGTCGGCTGGGCGCCGCCGCTGGAAGACCCCAACGCCTCGCGCATCGTCGGCAAGGTCGGCTATACCGTGGTGCCGGCGGGGCCGAAGGGCCAGTATTCCGCGACCTATGGCGATGGCATCGGCATTGCGGCGGGGAGCCCGAACAAGGAAGCCGCCTATCTGCTCTGCCAATGGGTGGTCTCCAAGACGCAAGGCGCGCGCCTGCTGCAGGCCGGCGGCGGCGTGCCGTTCCGCAACTCGATCCTCAGCGACGAGGAAGTGCGCAAGGGCGTGAAGATGCCGGCGGAATGGCTGCAGTCGGTGATCGATTCCGGCAAGATCAGCAAGCTCGGCCTGCCGGTCGTCATTCCAGTCGCCGAATTCCGCGACATCGTCGGCGCCGCGCTGACCGCGACGCTGTCGGGCGCCGATCCCGCGACCGAACTGAAGAAGGCGCACGAGCAGTATCGCCCGATCCTGGAGCGCAGCGAGAAAGCGTGAGCACTCTGACTGAAACCACTTCCGCAACGGCGACCGCAAAGTCGGCGCCGGAGCGGGAGTGGCGTCCGCCCTCCTACTGGCCGTTCGTGATCCCGGCGCTGGTCGTGGTGCTGGCGGTGATCGTGTTCCCATGGCTGTTCACGATCTGGATGAGTTTCAACGAATGGAAGGTCGGCTCGCCCACCACCTTCGTCGGCTTCGCGAATTACCTGCGGCTGCCGAGCGACCCGCGCTTTGTCGAGTCGGTCTGGCATACGCTGGTCTACACCGCGCTCTCGGTGCTGCTGCCGGTCATCTTCGGCACGTTTGCCGCGGTCGTGTTCCACGCCAAATTCCCGTTCCGCGGAATCCTGCGCGCGATCTTCATCATGCCGATGATGGCTACTCCCGTGGCGATCGCCCTGGTCTGGACCATGATGTTTCATCCGCAGCTCGGCGTACTGAACTACCTGCTTTCGCTGGTCGGCATCGGCCCGCAGCTCTGGGTGTTTCATCCGGCGACCGTCATCCCCTCGCTGGTGCTGGTCGAGACCTGGCAATGGACGCCGCTGGTGATGCTCATCGTGCTCGGCGGCATCGCCGCACTGCCGACCGAGCCTTATGAAAGCGCGCAGATCGACGGCGCCGGGATATGGCAGATGTTCCGCTACATCACCCTGCCTTTGGTGCTGCCCTTCATCTTCATCGCAGCGATGATCCGCACCATCGATGCGGTCAAAAGTTTCGACATCATCTTCGCGATCACGCAAGGCGGACCGGGCTCGGCGTCGGAGACCATCAACGTCTATCTCTACAGCGTCGCTTTCGTCTATTACGACCTCGGTTACGGCTCGGCGATCGCGGTGGTCTTCTTCGTGCTGATCATCGTGCTCGCCGCCCTGCTGCTTTATCTGCGCCAGCGCACGCTGTGGACCGAGATCGGACCCGGCGCATGAACGCTTCGAAGATCATCGGCAATATCGGCCTCGCGCTCGCGGTGTTCATCATCGTCTCGCCGGCGATCCTGTTCTTCCTCTGGATGGCTTCGCTCTCGGTCAAATTCGAGATCGACAACGCAGCCTATCCGCCGGTGTTCATCCCCGAGCATTTTGCCTGGAAAAACTATACCGACGTCGTCGCCTCCAACCGATTCCTGACCTATTTCAAGAACAGCCTGGTCGTGACTGGTGCGGCGACGGCCTTCGCGATGCTGGTCGGCGTGCCCGCGGGCTATGGCATCGCCCGGATGGCCGCGCATAAATCGGCGGTCGTCATCCTGATCGCGCGCATCACGCCGGGCCTGTCCTATCTCATTCCGCTGTTCCTGCTGTTCCAGTGGCTCGGCTTGCTCGGCACGCTGTGGCCGCAGATCATCATCCATCTCGTGGTCACCGTGCCGATCGTGATCTGGATCATGATCGGCTATTTCGAGACCACGCCGATCGAGCTGGAAGAGGCCGCCCTGATCGACGGCGCGACGCGCTGGCAGGTGTTCCGCCATGTCGCGCTGCCGATCGCCAAACCCGGGCTCGCGGTCGCCTTCATTCTCGCGGTGATCTTCTCCTGGAATAATTTTGTGTTCGGCATTGTCTTGGCAGGACGTGAAACCAGGACCTTGCCGGTCGCCGTCTACAACATGATCTCCTTCGACCAGCTCTCCTGGGGCCCGCTCGCCGCCGCCGCGCTGATCGTGACATTCCCCGTGCTGCTGCTGACGATGTTCGCGCAGCGGCAGATCGTGGCGGGGCTGACGGCGGGGGCGGTCAAAGGCGGCTAATCGTGCCCCGGCCGCGGGACCAGGTTCATGATGGTCCGCGTGAAGCCGCCATCGACGATGATCTCGTCGCCATTGATGTAGGATGCGCGCTCGCTGGCGAGGAATGTCACCGCATCCGCGATATCCTGCGGCATGCCCACGCGGCGCATCGGCGTCACCGCGGAGCGGCGCTCGGTGACGCCGGGCGTGTCATAAAACGCCTGGCTCATCGGCGTGACCACCATGCCCGGGCTGACGACGTTGCTGCGGATGCCGTCCGGCCCCCATTCGCTGGCGAGTTGCCGCGACAACATGACGACGCCGGCCTTGCTGACGCTGTAGGCGCCGCTTTTGCCCTGCGCATTGCTGGCGGCGATGGAGGCGACATGCACCAGGCTGCCGCGCTTGTGCTGGCGCATCTGCCGGCCAAAGGTCTGCGCGCAAAGGAAGTAACCGGTGAGGTTGACCGACAGCACCAGGTTCCACTCTGCGAGTGACAGCGTATCCAGTGTGCCCGGCCGCAGGATTCCCGCCGCATTGACCAGCACGCTGGCGGGCCCGAGCGCCTTCTCGATAGTCTCGGAGGCCGAAGCGATGCTGTCGGCACTGGTGACGTCGCAAGGCGCGATCACGTGGCGGTTGCCCGGCAATTGCTCGCGCGTCTTCTGCAGCCCCTGCTCGTCGCGGTCGATCGCCGCGACATGCGCGCCGGCGTGCGCGAGAGTGACGGCGACCGCACGGCCGATGCCACCGCCTCCGCCCGTCACCACACAGACGCGGCCGGCCAGGCCCAGCCAGTCGGGGATAAGCTGTTCAGTCATGGGCGCCCTCGTATTTTTTTGTTTCGATTGTGCGCAGAAGACTAACAACGGGTTCAAAAGTCAAACGGCCACCACGACGGTTTTGCTCGGGTTCGGATATGTTCATGTTGCGATGCGTCCGGACCTGCGTGGACCCGCGCGGCAGCGCTGCTATAGTGATCTCCTGATTGATCGACTGCCCGGCTTAACGGGCAGCAGGGGAAGCAAAGGGGGCGCAATTGCTGCAGAGAACGGCGAGCCTTTTGATCGCGCTTGCGATCGGCCTTGCATCCGTCATTCCCGCGGGCGCGCAGGCGCCCTACCCCAACCGGCCGATCCGCATCGTGGTGCCGTTTGGCCCCGGCGGCTTCGCCGACATCACCGTCCGCCTGCTCGGGCAGAAGCTTGCCGAGCGCACCAAAGCGCAGGTCATCATCGAGAACCGGCCCGGCGCCGGCGGCATCGTCGCGGCGAACGCCGTGATCTCGTCGGAGCCGGACGGCTACACGCTGTTCGTGTTCTCCAGCGGCATCGCGCTGTCGAAATCGCTCCTGAAGACGATGCCGTTCGATCCGGTCACGGCGTTTTCGCCGATCTCGACCATGGCGCTGTTCGATCTGCTCTTGCTGGTGAAGGCGGATTCGCCGATCCACACGCTGAAGGAGGCGCTCGACGCCGCGCGCGTCGATCCGCAAAAATTCAACGTCGGCACCATCAATCCCGGCAGCACCCAGAACGTCACCGGCGAGCTGCTGCGCGCGGCGACCGGGATTCCGATGACGGTGGTGCCGCACCGAACGTCGGCGGAGGTGCTGACCTCGCTCTTGCGCGGCGACACCCAGATCGGCATCGAGTCCTATGCCGCGCTGAAATCGGCGATCGATGCGAACCAGATTCGCGCCATTGCCTCGTCCGGCAGCCGGCGTTCGCCGCAGCAGCCTGACGTGCCGATCCTTCGCGAGAGCGGCATCGATGCCGCGGTCGACGGCTGGAATTCGCTGGTGGCGCCAGCCGGCACGCCGCGTGAGATCATCGCCTTCCTCAACAGCCATGTCCGCGCCATCATCAGTGACCCCGACTTCCAGAGGCGCATGATCGAGCTCGGCGGCGAGCCGGTGACGGGATCGCCGGAGGAACTCGACGCGCGGCTCAAATCCGATGTCGAGATGTGGGCGGGCGTGGTGAAGAGAGCCGGCATCGAGCCGAACTAGCTCAACCAAAACCAACAAGAGGCCGCATGCCCGACCCGTTCAAGATCGACGCCCATGTGCATGTCTTCACCACGGACATGCCGCTGATCGACAATCCGCGCCACGCGCCGACCTATAGCTTCACCCATGAGGAACTGATCAAGACGCTCGACGCCAACGGCGTCGACCGCGCGGTGATCGCGGCCGCGAGCCCCTGGGGCGACTACAACGACTACATGCTGGCGGCGTTGCGCGCCCACGGCAAGCGGCTGCGCGCCACCGCGATCTTCCGCCGCCCGATGGAACGCTTCGAACTGGAGGCGATGGGCCGCGAAGGTTTTGTCGGCATCAGGCTGCCTTTCATCGGCCTGCCGCAGCTGCCCGACATCACCACCTTCGACTATCGGGCGCTGTTCCGCCGCCTCGCCGATCTCGACTGGCATGTGCATCCCCATGTCGAGGGCGACGATCTGCCAAAAATCCTGCCTGTGCTGGAAGCCTCCGGCGTCAAGATCGTGGTCGACCATCTCGGCCGGACCGAGCCGAAAGCCGGCATCAACAGCGAAGGGTTCAAGCGCCTGCTGCAATCCATCGACAAGGGCCGCACCTGGGTCAAGGTTTCCGGCGGCTATCGGCTTGGGCCGCAATCGAAGGATTATGCGCGCGAGCTGTTGCGCGTCGCGGGTCCCGACCGGCTGGTATGGGCGAGCGATTGCCCCTTTGTCGGCCATGAAGGCAAGTTTTCCTACCAGTCCACGATCGACTGGCTGGTCGATGCCATCCCTGACGCTGCCGCGCGCGAAAAGATATTTGGCGCGACGGCGCGCGGGCTCTACTTCGACGGCTGAAGGCGGCGATATCGGGATTTTGCCGCGAAGCAACATTCGCTATCGGAATCCGGCAAGCCGTCGTCACGCGAACCAAACGATCCTCCGATCAGCCGGATGTTTACGATTTTCGCGGCATGATCGAAAGATTGCCTCAGAAAATGCTTCGGGCGGGCCACATTCGATGTTCGAGGGAAAATCATTCTTACGAGAATTGGATGACGCCGTTTTGCGCGGCTCGGAAGAAAGCCGCGCCAAAGCCCTGTGGCATGCCACCGACATGCTGATCGTCGGCCACTACACCGACGAGGAAATCTGGGTTTTCGGCGAGGTGATCGGCCGGCTGTCGGGCGCGATCGAAGTCGCCGCACGGGCGCAGCTGGCGAGACGCCTCACGAATGTCGCGAACGCGCCCATCAACGCGCTGCAGAAACTTGCCTCCGATGATTCGATCGATGTTGCAGGCCCGGTCCTGCAACATTGCGAGCGCCTCGATACCAGAACGCTGATCCACAACATCAGGACCAAAGGCCAGCCGCATCTGCTGGCGATTTCCAGGCGAAAGTCCATTCCCGATGTGGTGACGGACGAACTGGTGACGCGCGGCGATCGCGAAGTTCTGGTTTCGGTTGCCGCCAACAGCGGCGCCAACTTCTCGAACTTCGCCTTTCTGCACATGCTCAAGCGCTCGACGAACGATTCCATCCTCGTCGAGCAACTCGGGCTCCGGAAGGATATTCCGCGCCACATCTTCCAGCAGCTGGTCGCGAAGGCATCTGCCGACGTCCGCCGGAAGCTCGAACAGGAACGTCCCGACCTGGTCGATCAAATCCAGACCTCCGTCGCCGAGGTGGCGGGATCATTGCAGTCGAAATTCGGACCTGCGACGAAAAACTATTTTGCCGCAAAAAAGGCGCTGACGGCGCTGCACCGGCGCGGCGGACTGAACGAGAGCAAAGTCCTCGAATATGCCGGCCATCACAAGATCGCGGAGGCTACGATCGCCTTGTCCCTGCTGTGCTCGCTGCCGGCCAATGTGGTCGAGCGCGCGCTCACAGACCGGCAAATGACGCTCATGCTGTGCAAGGCCTGCCGCTTCGAGTGGGAAACGACGATGTCACTGTTGTTCCTCTGCGCCAGGGATCATCACATCAACGGTGGCGAGCTCGAGGAGATGGAACGGGAGTTCGCCCGCCTCCACCCCAAGACGCCGCAGGAAGTGCTGCGCTTCTATCAATCGCGCATGCATGCGTCGGCCGCCCAGGCTGACCAGCGTCGCCTGCCGCACCTTCACGAGGTCTAAGGGTACAGCTCGAGCAGGATGACTTTTCTTCGAATCGTCATCCCGCTCTATCTTTTTGTTTGAGCATGATCTTTTCGGAAAACCGCTACACACTTTTCCGGATCATGCTCTAAGTGCGCGTCTTCGGCGGCGCCTGCACCGAGGGCGCCGCGGCGGCGAGGAGATCGGCGCGGCTGCCGGTCCGTGGCGGATAGATGCGATCACGGTTGATGGTCTGCTTGGTGAGCTTGGCCGCGGCACCGGTCGTGCGCACCTTTCGGTCCCAGCCCTCGGTGTAGAGCGCGCCCCAGGCGCCGAGATCGAGCACAGTGACATACCAGTCGATGTCGAGCGGTATCATGGGCTCGCCGAACAGATCCGCGACCACGTTGTGGCCGGCGTACCGGCCCATCGGCCGCGCGAACTGGCAGGACATGACGGTGGCATGCTCGCCGTCGAGCTTGCCACAGGCCGCATCGCCGGCGGCAAAGACATCAGCGAGGCCCTTGGCGCGCATGAACCGATCCACCGCCAGGCGCCCCCCGTCATGCTCGCCGGGCAGTGCCGCAACCAGCGGGCTGGCGCACATGCCCGCACACCACACCACGGTCCGTGCCGGAATCAACTCACCCGTCGAGAGCCTGATGCCATCGGCAGCGACGGTTTTGACTGTCACGCCGAGCCGCGTCTCGACTCCCAGCGCGGACAGCGCTTCGTTGATCACCGGCCGTCCATGCGCTCCGATGGTCGCGCCAACCACAGGATTGGGATCGAGCAGGATGATGCGGCGCTCCCCGACGAGGCCGGCTTTCTCGAGCTTCGCCGGCATCTCGGTCGCAACTTCGATCCCGGTGAAGCCGGCGCCGACGACGACCACGGTGGAGCGCGCCGGCGAAGGCGGCTCTGCGGAGAGCGAGGCGAGATGCGCATCGAGCCTCGATGCCGCCGCGTAGGTGTCGACGTCGAAGCCGTGTGTGCGGAGCCCGGGGATCGCAGGCCGCGCCAGCTCGCTGCCCAGCGCCAGCACCAGCCGGTCATAAGCAAGCCTCTCGCCGCCGCCGTCGGCCGCCACCATGACCTGCCCCTTCGCGAGATCGATCGCCTGCACCTCGGCGACTTTGTGACTCACACCGACCGGATCAAGAAGACCGGAAAGCGGAATCGCAACATCGCTCAGATCGACCTCGTAATTGCGAACGCGGATGTTGTGATAGGGGTTGCGGTCAAGCACAAGGATTTCGACCTCGGCGGCACGCACGCCAATCTCGTCCCGCTTGCGCGCCGCGCCGATCGCGGCCCACAGCCCGGCGAATCCTGCTCCAAGAATGAGAATGCGCGCCATGCAGTGCTCCGGCTCTTCACCCTCCGCCGGTTTCGCGGAGGCGAGACACCATAGCACAGACTGCAGCGCGCAATTTCACACACCCGCCGCGGCCGGGTCGTCTTTCTGATTTAAAATTTCAAACAGCGCTCGGTGTCGTCGCCCGGCTTGCCGCCTTCGCTAAAGCTTCGGCGAGCCCAAGACCGCCGGCCGCGTCGAAGCCTTGGCGTAGACGGGACCGGGCGATCCAGTATTCCGGAGACGTCAGTGCTCGAGTTGAGACGCCTCTGGAATACTGGATGCCCCGCTCAAGGCGGGGCATGACAGCGGAGGGGATATCAGGGAGCATTCCCGCGGCACGAAATGCCCGGGTGATGCCCAATCATCGGCCCTCGAAATCAAGAGGGCGCAGGGAATGCCGGATGCCGAACGCACCCGCAGCCTTGCGTGCAAAAAAGGTAGCAAGCACGCACGCAAGTCGTGACAGGTACGCCGAACATGCCGGCATTCCCTGCGCGATGGTTTACGACTTACTCCGCGCTCTCCCTGGTGTCCGGGCGTTTTAGCCACCATCCCCCCGGGCTTTGTTACCCTGGGGTTGATTCCAGCATCGGGGAATCAGGACCACGCGTCTTCGTCATCCGCAGGGCTCGCGATCGTCGCTCGCAAGCTTCCACGTCCACCGCATCCCCGCCTCACGTTTCGTGACGATTGGTCGTAACGCCCCTCTTGATGAGGCGGGATGGCGCGATATAGGCACTATTTCTGATTTTCGCAAATAGAATTTTCCTGGTGCGAGGCACCGGTCGCCCGAGCGGCCTGATTCGGCTCGTGAAATCAGTTTTTGGGCGCGCGCGATTTCACAGGTCGCAGCGGCGTTTCTGGCGTGACGAAAGTCAAAACTCGCAAAAGTGATTTGCCCGACGGGCACGCGGCCACTCAATTGCGTTGAGAATGGCTGCCCGAAATAAGGAACATACCATTCCCCTTTCCGGAAGTGACGGCCCTGATGCGTCATGTCCGCTGTTGGGGGAAGATCGGAAGTGGTCAGCGGAGGAGCGAAGCGACGCGATTGACCCGGAGCCGACATCCCTGATCAAGGCAAGGTTTTTTGCCCGCGCGACAGGCCGAGGCCTTGCCGATCCTCCTGGCGTGCGGTTTTCTGATCATCCGCAGCGAGATCCGAGCGATCGACAGTCAAATCGAGTTGCTTGAGATATCGATGCACCGCCTCGATCCGCGTGTCGGCCGTTACCGAATCGGCCAACCCAAGGAGCGCCGACTTCAGCCGGCGCATCACCTGCACCGAACCGGCGCCGTAGTGGCGAACCTCGTCGAATGCCAACACCAGATAGTCCTCCCATGTTGGCATCGGAAAAATGAGACGCAGAACGCCATCCGCATCGTAGCCATAACCGGCGTCCAGATCGTGCCCTCCCAGCCGTCGCAACAAATCCTCGATCTGGTCGATAGCCTGGACCGCCGTGGTCGGATCGTTGATCGCCGGCGACAGCGCCTTGATGGCGATATCAACGAGCAGCCGAATGGGATATTTCGGATCCTGCTCCGACGTCCGTTCAAACCCAAAGTGGATGGCCCGCAGCAGGTTCCCCTCGCGCAGCGTAGTTCCGGCCCCATGAACCTGCAACAGCAGCGTATTTTCAACAAGGGTATCGCCGACCCCGCATACCATCACGATGACCGCCTCCGCCTTTTGTGCCTGGCGAACCAGGTCGCCGATATCGAGACTGGTAATCGTGCGCGGCGGGGCGAAATATCTCAGCGTTTGGACAACCGCTCCCAATTCGGAAACATTGCCTGCAACTCTTCCGCGCTTCGATTGACTGTCTTCTTCCTCATCGAGGCGCTGAAACGTTTCTCGCAGGACCTCGCGGCCCCGGTCGCCGATGGTGTGAAGGACGTAGGTAATCTGGAGATCACGCAACCCCTTCATCAGCGCGGAAAATAGCAGCATGCTGAGCAAAAGCAATCCAGCGACCACGACGCCCGAAAGTATCGGCACGGCCCCGGACCCATTACGATCGACATAGAGCAGGATGGAAAGTGAATATGTGAACGTGGCGATGAACACGCCCAGCGAATGAAACAGCCTCGGGTCGCGCGCCAAAAGCAGAACGAGCCTTGGCGAGTATGCAATCGCGCTGAACTGCACCATGACCAGGCTGATGGTAAACACGATGCCAGTGAGCCCAATCATTCCGGAAGCGACAGCTGAAAAGAATGCCTGAGCTGAAGCAACTGAAATGCCGGAATCGTATGGAGAGTATGCCTGCTCAAGTCGCGGCAGCGTAATGCCGCAAAGGAAACTCGCAGCCGCGTATATCATCGGAATCAACCAGAGATGCATCTGACTGCAGCCTTCCAGTTTGCCTGCGGCTGGACCGATTTCGCTCCGAAGCCCCCGGAAGCATAACGCGGCATTAGGAATATATTGCGACGCTACCGAGCGTCCGCTTGTGTGGAGGTTTTCGGATGCCGGCCAGCGACAGCTGGCGCGACGTACACCGGTGGCCGGCGTCCGAAAGCCGCCAAGGAAGGAAACCGCGGGAGGTGGGGCGCGGAGAATGCCGCGCACGCCGCTATGGGGATTTTGCTGATGCGGAAGGTGCGAGCGCGGTGAGTGGCCGTGTGCTTCGAGGCGGCTGTGCAGGCGAGCGATAGCTCGGGTTTACGATTGAGACTATTGGTTGAGTGTGTCGGTTGACAAGGATGCGATAGCTGTCGAGGACGGCGCATTTGCGCGAGCGTGGTCGGCGCCGGTCAGCAACCGACGCTGGGCAAGGTTGTGAGTGCGTCGTTTCAGTGTGATCAAGATGTATCGATCCTGACGGCGATGGTTGGACCGGTCGGCCGGTGATGCGGTGTCGAGCCGCGCTTGAAGGTCTCGATGATGTTCATGCGCCCGCCGCAACACGGGCACGGGTGGAGTCGCCTGGTCGGTTGCCGCGGCACCATCGGGAAGCTGCTGCTGGTGCTCGGTTTGCACGGTGCCACCGCAGCAATCAGCTGACGCGCCCGCGCGATGTGTCTGGCGTCTTGGTGCCGCTGGCAAGCAGACCGTAGTGCCGGATGCGGTGGAATCCGCATGGCAGGACGTGGATCAGGAACCGCCTGATGAACTCGTCCGGCTTGAGCGTCATGGTCTTGTAGCGGTCGGGTCCTTCGATCGCGGTAGTCCTTGTATCGGAACGTTACGCCGGTCGCGTCGGCGGCGATGAGGCGGCTGTTGGAGATGGCGACGCGGTGGGTGTAGCGGGACAGATAGGCCAGCACCTGCTCCGGCCCGGCGAACGGTCGCTTGCTATAGACGAACCACTTGGTGCGATGCAGCGGGGCGAGATAGGCCTTGAACGCGTGCGTTGCCGACGAGGTGGGCGTGGTCGCCGAAGAACTGCAGGCGGCCAGCCTCGTGCGCGGCGAGCAGCATCTCCAGCATCAGGCGGCGGAACAGCCGCGACAGCACCTTCACCGGGAGGAAGAAGTCGGGACGGCAGCCGATCCAGCGCGTGCCGTCGAGCGATATCCCACCACCCGGCACGATCATGTGGACGTGTGGATGATGGGTCATCGCCGAGCCCCAGGTGTGGAGTACGGAGGTGAAGCCGATCTTGACGCCGAGATGCTTGGGATCGGCCGCAATCGTGCGCATGGTCTCGGCGAAGCCTTGAACAAGAGATCGTAGATGACGGCCTTGTTCTGGTAGGCGATGGCGGCAATCCGCCCCGGCAGCGTGAACACGACGTGAAAGTAAGGGACGTCCAGCAGTTCTGACTTGCGCTGCTTCATCCATGCCAGCGCCTGCGAGCCCTGGCACTTGGGGCAATGCCTATTACGGCAGCTGTTATAGGCGATCTGCGTGTGCGAGCAGTTCTCGCAGCGCATGACATGGCCGCCGAGAGCCACGGTGCGGCAGCTCTCGATCGCCGACATCACCTTCAACTGGCCGAGGCTGACGTGACCTGCATTGGCTTTACGCCAAGCGGGCCCGTGGTCGCGGAAGATATCCGCGATCTCCAGGGCGGGGCGAGCCATGATCGCCGTGGCTTATGCCGGCGGCTTGTTCTCCGGTGTCAGCGGCGTGAGCCGATCCAACGGGCTCATGATCGCGCGGATCACGTTGGTGGCTACTTGCGCGTAGAGCGCGGTCGTATCGACCCTGGCATGTCCGAGCAAAACCTGGATCAAACGCACATCGGTTTTCTCTTCGAGCAGGTGAGTGGCAAAGCTGTGGCGCAATGTGTGAGGCGACACTCGCTTTTTGATCGCCGCCCTATCGGCAGCGGCATGAACGACGCGATTGAATTGCCGCGTCGTCAGCGGCAGCAGCGGATCACGGCCTGGGAACAGCCAGACCGCGGGCCGGGCGATGCGATACCAATCGCGCAGCAACCCCAAGCAGCTGCGGGGAAAGCATCACAAAGCGATCTTTGCGCCCCTTGCCCTGCTCGATGCGCAGCAGCATGCGCTCGGAATCGATGTCCGACACCTTCAGCGCCACCACTTCGGAGACCCGCAGTCCGGCGCCATAGGCGACGCTCAGCGCGACCTTGTACTTCGGCCCGGGCGCCGCTTCCAGCAGCCGTGCAATCTCCTCCAGGCTCAGGACCACCGGGATCCTGCGCGGTTCCCGCACGAAGGTGAGGTGCCGCGCCATCTCGGGGCGGTCGAGCGTCACGTTGAAAAAGAACCGCAGCGCTGCAACCGAGCCATTGATGCTCGGACGCACGCACGCCGCTCTGCGTCTGATGCAGCTGGAAAAGGCGAAGATCTTCAGGCGTGGCCGTATCCGGCGCGCGGCCAAGAAAGGCTGTGAACGTCTTGACGTGCCGGATATAGTCGTTGTGCGTCTTCTCGCACGAAGTTGCGCACCGTCATGTCTTCGATCATGCGCCGGCGCAGCGGGCTGATGGGCTTATCGCTCATCGGGATGCTCCTGTCTTGAGGTGGAGGTTGCGAACCCCTCGATTCTCAAGACGGACGCCCCGTGCCGCGCTATCGTCGTCGGCTGTCGCTCGCCGCGCAGCGGCACTGCAGCGCGAGCGGTTTAGTCCGACTGGCACGAAACGGACCTGCCGAGCCGACCTGACTATGTCCGCTGATGGGGCTAGAGCGGAAGTCGGCTGTACCCAGCCAAACCGACGCGATTGACCCGGTGCGGACCTCCGCCGAGAAATATCTTAGTTTGACCGTCGCGCCGCCTGAGTTCGGAGGTCTAGAGTAACCGCACCGATGTGGGGCGGATAGCGGGAGATATCGCGTGAAACGTGTGGCGTCGGCTCTGTCTGCAACGGCCTTGCTGGTCTCTGCAACAACTTCAACGCTGGCGCTTGAGTCGCGCTTGACCGCGACCTCTACACTGTCGGCCGACGAATTGTGGACCAAAATCGGCGAGTTCTGCGGGATGCCGTCGTGGCATCCGGCGGTCGAGCGATGCGACCTCAGCGCCGACGGCAAGATCCGCACGTTGCGGTTTTTCGGCACCAGCCGCACGGCCGTGGAGACACTAGAGGCCCGAGACGATGTCGGTCGCAGTCTTGCCTATGCGGCAGCCTCTGTAACGACGTCTGTTACGAACTATCGCACGACCGTCCGTGTCATTGCGGAAGCAAGCGCTTCGGCAGTGCAAATGATCAGCAGCTACGACGCCGATGGTGTTTCGGATGCTGACGCCCGGAGAGCCGTCGAGCGCAGCCTGTACTTCTCGCTTTGCCTGAACGGGCCGCTGGTTTGCTCCGGCGATCAGCGATCGTCCTCCCCCGCCGAAGTGGTGCAATTCGCTGGTCCGGCTCAGAGCCCGACGCCGCTCGTGTTGAAAGGTTATCTGCGGCGTCCCACGAGCCCAGGACCTTTTCCCGCGGTAGTGTTGTTGCACGGATGCGGTGGCCTTTCGGATCAACTTGATCAAAACTGGGGCGTGAAGATCGCGGCCTGGGGTTATGTCGCGCTGACCATCGACAGGTACGGTCCGCGCGGCATCAAGAATACCTGCCGCGGCGGCATGCCTGCAGATTCGCTCTTTGATGCCTACCGCGCCCTCGATTTTCTGGCGCAGCAGCCGTATGTCGATCCAGCACGCGTCGTCGTTGCCGGATTTTCCCAAGGCGGCTGGTTCAGTCTCGCAGCTGTCGAGCGTGGCGCTGTGGAGCAATCATCAGAGCGGAAGTTTCGCGCGGCCGTCGCGTTCTATCCCGCCTGCATCGAGGTGAAGGGACCGATGACTGTCCCGACCTTGATTATGATCGGGGAGCGCGATGACTGGACGCCCGCCGATGCCTGCCGCAAGCTGATCAACGGCGAGGGTGATTGGGGTATTTCCCGACCGAAGGCCGAAGGCCCACCGATCCAGTTCATCGTCTATCCTGGCGCCTATCACGACTTCGACCGTCCGGGCCCGACTTTCCAATATGACGGACACCGCATCGAGTTCAATCAAGCAGCGGCCGAACAATCGCGCAATGCGCTACGCGATTTCCTGACATCGGTCGTGGGCGAGGCCGCGAAGTGAATGATGGTCGTTCCGGCTTAATTGCAAGGCATCTCAAACCGTGATGCGTTGGTGGCGAACGAAAGCGCGTGGCGCTCGGCAGCTACCCGACCATGTCGCTCTCGGATGCGCGGAGAAAAGCTGACGAGCGCCGCCGGTCCGTGCGCGATGGCGTAACATCGTCGCGAAGCGGATGGCTGACCCCGACGGCAGAGGTTCTCAAATGGGCTTTGGTCGTTTAGCGACAACACCCCCTTGTGGTTCTTCCGCTCCTGGCACTTTTGAGACATGCCGCCTGCTCCGAGTAATGTCCGCTCTCCGGAAGACATTTGCTCAGACTGAGTTCTTCCGACTTTTGCCCCTCAGCGGACATCAGAGAAGTCGCAACGCGTTTCACTTGACCCGCTTGATACTTCTGGCTCTATGGCCGCTGCTCCGTAGCGGTATAGTCAAGAACCTCCTGGTAGCGACGGCGCGAGAAGAACATCGGTTCTGGGCTCTCTGACCATTCTCCATACACGAACTTCGTTTTGAGAATTGCTGGAGCGATTGTCTCAAAGAGCACGACATGCAATCTCTAGCGCAAGGCCTTGCAATTCAGTTAAGGCCGAACGAGAAGCAGGGCTCTGGCACGCGCACCAATGGGGCACCGTAATCCTCAACTTTACCCCGTGGCCGCGCCGCCCACGACTTCACCAAACGACGCAAAGAACTCGCCCGCGAGCTTCTTCGCGGTGGAATTGATCAGGCGGCCGCCGAGCTGGGCGAGCTTGCCGCCGATCTGCGTCGACCTCGTAGAAGAGAATGGTGACGCCGGCGCTCTCCTCGCTGAGTTTCACGGTGGCGCCGCCTTTGGCGAAGCCGGCGATGCCGCCGTTGCCCTCGCCGGAGATGCGATAGGAATTGGGCGGATCGAGATCGGACAGCGTCACCTTGCCGCCAAAGGTCGCCTTCACCGGACCGACCTTGAGCACGACGGTCGCGGTCATCTCGTTCGTTTCAGACATTTCAAGGGACTGACAGCCGGGAATGCATTGCTTCAGTATGTCGGGATTGTTGAGCGCTTCCCAGACCTTTTCCTTGGAGGCCGGGATGCGCTGGCTGTCATTCATCTGCATGTTTGTCCGTGGCTCCCTTGGGATCGCGCTGGCCGCGCCTGCGCTCGACGGTGATTTCGGCGAGGATCGACATTGCGATTTCTTCCGGCGTGATGGCGCCGAGATCGAGCCCGGCCGGCGCCTTGACGCGATCGATCGCCGACGCGTCGACGCCGGCGGCGATCAGCTTCTCGCGCAGCGCCGCCATCTTGCGGCGGCTGCCGACAAAGGCGTGATAGGCGGCCTCGGTCGCGATCGCGGCGCGCAGCGCGGGCTCGTCGCCCTTGCCCTGCGTCGACACCACGACAAAGCGCTTGGCCTGGTGCAACTCGCCAAGCGACAACGAGTCGATCAGCATGTCGACTTCGGGCGGTGCGACCAGGTCGGACGCGGGCGCGGCGAGCGTCACGTGATAGCCGAGCTGGCGCGCCTGTGCGGCCAGCGACAGCGCGACCGGGCTGGCGCCGAGGATGACGAGGGAGGGATGCGGCAACACCGGCTCCACGAAAATGTCCATGGTGCCCTTGCTCGGGCACATGTTGGAAGCGAAGCGCACGCCATCCCTGGCCTCGCCCGGCTTGACGCCGAGCTCGGCCAGGAGATTTTCCGGCTGCACCGAGACCATGCGCGGCTCGCCATCGGCCAGCGCATCGCGCGCCGCCTTCAAGACCGCCCCTCTGGCGCAACCGCCGCCGATCCAGCCAGCGACAATGGTGCCGTCGGGACGGATGATCGCTTTGGCGCCGGCCTTGGCGGCCGTCACCGACACCGTGCGCACCACGGTCGCAAGCACGAAGGCCTGCTCCGCGGCCTTCATCTGCGCCACCAGCTCCATCACCTCGACATGGGCGCCCATGGTCATAGCCTCCTGCTCCCTCTCCCCGCTCTTCGCGGGGGTGGGACGAGCAAAGCTCGCCCTGAGAGGGTTGGGGTGAGGGGCTCTCTCCACAAATACGGTGAGAGTTGGACTCGCGGAGAGTCCCCCTCACCCGGATCGCATCTTCGATGCGATCCGACCTCTCCCCGCGAGCGGGGAGAGGTGAAGTGAATCCGCCGATAGACTGGTTCAAACAAGGCCATCGCGTTCACAGCCTCGCCAGATAAGGTTCGAGCGCGGAGAGCGACTTCAGCGTGTTCGCCGGCGCATAGAGATCGATATGCGGCAACGCGGCCTTGATGCCCTTCGCCTCCGGCGCGTAGCCCTCCCACGCCATCATCGGATTGAGCCAGACGATGCGGCGGCAGCGTTTTGACAGCGCGGCCATTTCACGGCCGAGGAGCGCGGCGTCGCCAGTCTCGTATCCATCAGAAACGATCATCACGACCGAGCGCGAATGGATCACCCGCGCGGCGTGCCAGCGGTTGAAGGTCTGCAGGCTCTCGCCGATCCTGGTGCCGCCGCCCGCGCCCTGCGCCAGCAGCGAGAGACGATCGAGCGCACGGCCTGCGTCCTTTTCCTTCATCGCACCGGAAACGTGCGCCAGGCGGGTGTGGAACAGAAACGCCTCGGCCTCGCGGAATTCGTCGAGCACGCCATGGATGAAGCGCAGGAACACGCTGGTGTACATGCTCATCGAGCCGGAGGCGTCGAGCAGCACGATCAACCGCAGCGGCTTGTCCTTGCGCCGGCGTTTCACGAGGGTGATCGGCACGCCGCCATGGCTGATGTTGCGGTGAATGGTGCGGCGCAGGTCGAGGCGGTAGCCGCGCCGGCGCGCGAGATCGCGCCGCGTCAGCCGCGTGCGCATGATCTTCGCGAGCGATGCTGCGGCCTCATGCGCCTGCGCCACCTGCTCGGGGTCGGCGAGCTTGCGGAAATCGACCTCGGCAAGGTTTTCGGCGCGCGAGGCGCCTTCCATGCGTCCCTCGCCGCCGCGCGAGGGCGGCGCATCGTCGGACGACGGCACCTGATCGGTCGCGGACTGGGTGCCGCTGGGCTGCGCTCCGTCCTGAATGCTTTTCAGCGACGGGTTGTTGGCCGATTTCGACGATCCCATCGCCGTCGAGCGCGAGCGTACGCGCTTGCCGAGCCAGAACGCGTCGAACAGTCCGTCGAATTTTTCCCATTCCGACTTGCGTGCCGAGAACAGGTGCTTGAAGGCAGAACGCAGCAGGCCCGGCCTTGCGGCGTAACCCGACGCCATCAGCGACGCCGCGTCCTGCCCTTCGGCGAGGCCGACAGCAAAGCCGTTGTCGCGCAGCGTGCGCAGGAACGCTGCGAGTTTTCCCGAAACGAGGCGCGAGACCTCGTCCATCTCGTCAAGGGAAGGCGTGGTGCCGCAGCAGCTCATGCGACCTTCCCCAATATCCGCTGCGACACCTCGCGGCTGACGCGGGCCTTGTCCTCCTGGGTCTTGAGCAGGCACATCAGCGTCTCGTGCACAGTCTCGGGTGCGTCGTGCAGGTCGCGGACGTCGAGGCCGACCAGCGCCGCGGCCCAGTCCAGCGTCTCGGCGACACCGGGCACCTTGCGCAGCTCTTCCTTCCGGATGCCTTCGACCATCCGCGCGATCTGCAGCGACAGCGAGGCGGAGGCGCCATCGATGCGCGTCATGATGATGCGCGCCTCGCGCTCCACATCGGGATAGTCGACATAGTGATAGAGGCAGCGCCGGCGCAGCGCATCGGAGAGCTCGCGGGTGCCGTTCGAGGTCAGCACCACATGCGGAATCGATGTCGCCTTGATGGTGCCGAGCTCGGGGATCGAGATCTGGAAGTCCGACAGCAGTTCGAGCAGGAACGCCTCGAACTCGTCGTCGGCGCGGTCGATCTCGTCAATCAGCAGCACCGGCGGTTTTTCGCGCCGGATCGCGGCCAGCAGCGGCCGCTCCAGCAGATATTTCTCGGAGAAGATCTGGTCCTCGATCGAGCCGGCCTCGCCGCGATGCGCCTGGATCGCGAGCAATTGCCGCTGGTAATTCCATTCATAGAGCGACGAGGACTGGTCCAGCCCCTCATAGCATTGCAGGCGGATCAGCTCAGTCGCGTGCACGGAGGCGAGTGCCTTCGCAACCTCGGTCTTGCCGACGCCCGCCTCGCCTTCCAGCAGCAGCGGACGGCGCAAGCGTTGCATCAGCGAGACCGCGGTCGCGAGCTCGCCGTCGGCGATATAGCCGGATGCGGCCAGGGCTTCTGCGATCTCGTTGCGGTCTTTCATTAACAGAGTGAATCCCGGTTTACGCTATTTCGTCATGGCCGGGCTTGACCCGGCCATCCACGCCTTTCCTCTCCGTCCGGCCAAGACGTGGATGCCCCGGCCTTCGCCGCGCCGTAGGGGCTTCGGCCCCGCAGGCGGGTCAAGCCCGGGCATGACGAATTGGGCACATTACGCCGCCACCGCGCCCAGCGCCTTCGCCGCCCTCCAGTTCCGCCAGAAATCATGCGGCATCTGGATGTGCGTGCTCCCCAGGAACGCGAACGCGTCGTTGACGGCATTGGAGAAGGCCGGCACGCCGCCAACATTCGGGCTTTCGCCGACGCCCTTGGCGCCGATGGGATGATGCGGCGACGGGGTGACGGTGAAGTCGGTTTCCCAATGCGGCGTCTCCACCGCGGTCGGCATGAAGAAATCCATGAACGAGCCGGTCACGACGTTGCCGGTCTCGTCATAGCGGATTTCCTGGCCCATCGCGATGGCGAAGGCTTCGGTGAGGCCGCCATGCACCTGGCCCTCGATGATCATCGGGTTGATGCGGGTGCCGCAATCGTCCAGCGCATAGAAGCGGCGCACCTTGTAGACGCCGGTATCGACGTCGATGTCCATCACGCAGAGATAGGCGCCGAACGGATAGGTCATGTTGGGCGGATCGTAGTAGCTCACCGCCTCCAGCCCCGGCTCCATGCCCGGCGGCACCGAGTTATAGGCCGCCCAGCAGATGTCCTTCATGGACATGACCTTCTCGGGCAGGCCCTTGACGCGGAAGCCGTCGATGTCGAATTCGAGGTCGTCCTCGTGAACCTCGAGCTTGTAGGCCGCGATCATCTGCGCCTTGGCCTTGATCTTTCGCGCGGCCATGGCGATCGCGGCGCCCGCCACCGGCGTCGAGCGCGAGCCGTAGGTGCCGAGCCCGTAGGGCGCGGTGTCGGTGTTGCCCTCTTCCACCATGATGTTGTCGGCGGGAATGCCGATCTCGGTGGCGATGATCTGGGCCCAGGTCGTCTCATGGCCCTGGCCCTGGCTCTTCGAGCCGACCCGCGCGATGCCGGCACCGGTCGGGTGCATGCGGATCTCGCAGGAGTCGAACATGGCGATGCCGAGAATGTCGCAGTTCTTCGACGGCCCGGCGCCGACGATTTCGGTGAAGAAGGAAACGCCGAGCCCCATGATCTCGCGGGTCTCGCCACGCTTGAACGCCGCGCGCTTTTCTAACTGCTCTTTCCGGAGCGCGGCGTAGTCCGTCTTTTCCATCATCTTCTTCATGGCGGTGTGATAATCGCCCGAATCGTATTCCCAGCCCAGCGCCGAGTGGTACGGAAACTGCTCCGGCTTGATGAAGTTCTTCAGCCGCAATTCGGCCGGGTCCATGCCGAGCTTCTGCGCCAAAATATCCATCCCGCGCTCGATGCAGTAAGCCGCCTCCGTGACGCGGAACGAGCAGCGGTAGGCCACGCCGCCCGGCGCCTTGTTGGTGTAGATGCCGTCGACGGTAATAGCGGCCACCGGGAAGTCATAGGAACCGGTGACGATGTTGAAGAAGCCGGCCGGCCATTTCGACGGATCGGCGCAGGCGTCGAACGCGCCGTGATCGGCAAGCACATGCACGCGCAGGCCCGTGACCTTGCCCTCTTTGGTCGCGGCGATTTCAGTGGTCATGTGGTAGTCGCGTGCGAACGAGGTCGCGGTGAGATTTTCGATGCGGTCCTCGACCCATTTCACCGGCTTGCCGGTGACGATGGAGGCGACCGCCGCGCAGATATAACCGGGATAGGCGCCGACCTTGTTGCCAAAACCGCCGCCGATGTCGGGCGAGATCACATGGATCTTCTGCTCCGGCAATTTGGCGATCAGCGACACCACGGTGCGGATCACATGCGGGGCCTGGAAGGTACCCCAGATCGTCAGCTCGCCCCTGATCTTGTCAAAGGAGCAGACGCACTGGCAGGTTTCCAGCGGCGAGGGATGGACGCGGTGATAGGAGATCATCTCCTTGATCGTCACCTCGGCCTTCTTGAAGGCCGCGTCCGTCAGCTCCTTGTCGCCGACGCTCCACTCGAAGATGTGGTTGTGGTGCTTGCGCGGGCCGTGCGCGCCGGATGTCTTGCCGGCGAGGTCCTCGCGCAGCACCGGCGCATCCTTGTCCATCGCCTTGAAGGGATCGATGACGACAGGCAGCGGCTCGTATTCGACCACCACCTTGTTGATGCCGTCGTCGGCAGCGTAACGGTCGGTCGCGACCACGAAGGCGACCTCCTGGTTCTGGAACAGGACCTTGCCGTCGGCCAGCACCATCTGCACATCGCCGGCGAGCGTCGGCATCCAGGCGAGGTTGACGGTCTTCAGCGTTTCCGCGGTGATGACCGCGAGCACGCCCGGCACCTTCAGCGCCTCTTCCGAGTTGATGGATTTCACCCGCGCATGCGGATGCGGCGAGCGCACGAAGTCGCCATGCAGCATGCCCGGCAGCTTCAAATCGTCGACATAATTGCCCCTGCCTTGCGTGAAGCGGATGTCTTCGACGCGCTTGCGCTTGCAGCCCATGCCTTCGAGGGCGGCACTACGTTGTTCCCGCGTGGGAGTAAGATCGTTCATTCCGCAGCCTCCTGGAATTCCACGCCATTGATCTTGGCGGCGGCGTATTGGATCGCCTTGACGATGTTCTGGTAGCCGGTGCAGCGGCAGATGTTGCCGGAGATACCCATCCGGATTTCCGGCTCCGACGGCTGCGGATTTTCCTGCAACAGCCGATGCGCGCGCACGATCATGCCGGGCGTGCAGAAGCCGCATTGCAGGCCGTGCATCATGCGGAAACCTTCCTGCAGCGCCGACAGCGTGCCGTCGGCGTTGGCGATGCCTTCGATGGTGGTGATGTCGCTGCCTTGGGCCTGCACCGCGAACATGGTGCAGGATTTTACCGACATGCCGTCGATATCGACGGTGCAGGCGCCGCAATGGGTAGTCTCGCAGCCGATATGGGTGCCGGTGAGCACGAGGTTCTCGCGGATGAAATGCACCAGGAGCGTGCGCGGCTCGACGAGGCCTTCGACCTCGGCGCCGTTGACCTTCATGGTCACATGAGTCTTTGCCATCTCCCTCTCCCTTATTTCGCGCGGCCGGCGGCGCGCTGCAGCGCGCGCGTCACCATGATGCCGCCGACATGTTTGCGGTATTCGACCGGCCCGCGCGCGTCGGCGGCCGGCGACATGATCGCCTCCGCCGCTTGGGCTGCTTTCTTCAAGGAGGCCGCATCGAGGCTGGTACCGATCACGGCTTTTGCCGCATCAGTGGCGAGCAGCGGCGTCTCGTGCAGATTGGTGAGACCGATCGAGCAGGTCGCGACCTTGCCGTTCGCCATGGTCAGCACCACGGCGGCCGCGGCGGTGGCGTAATCGCCGACCTTGCGCTTCAATTTTTCATAAGCGTAGCCGTGGCCGGCGGCCGGCACGGGGATCGTCATCGAGGTGAGGATTTCGCCGGGCTCGAGCGCGGTGAAATAGGCGCCCTGGTAGAACTCGTTCGCAGCGACCTCGCGCGCGCCGCTTGGGCCGTGGAGTTGATAACTCGCGCCCAGCGTCATCATCAGCGCCGGCATGTCGTTGCCGGGATCGCCGTTGGCGACATTGCCGCCGATGGTGCCGCGATAACGGACCTGGGGATCGGCGATCAAGAGCGCCGTCTCGTGCAGGATCGGCAGCGACCTGGCGATCTCGTCGGACGCCAGCAGCTCGTGCTGGGTGGTCATCGCGCCAATGGTGACCTTGTTGCCATCGCGGCCGATGCCTTTCAGACCGGCCACCCCATGCAGGTCGACTAGATGGCTGGGCGTCGCCAGCCGAAGCTTCATCATCGGGACCAGACTGTGGCCGCCGGCGAGCGCGCGGGCCTCATCGCCCAGATCGGCCAAGAGTTTGACCGCATCGGCGACGGTCGCGGGCCGATGGTAGTTGAATGCGCCAGGGATCATCGTCTCCTCCATTATCCACGCTCTTACGGGGCATGGACTTGATCAAGACGGTCTCTCCGGTGATGCGCCGGAGCAACGGCAAGGACACCAGCCGGCGGATTTCGCACGAGTTGCGGCTGGTCCCGCACGAATTGCGTCAGCCTGTGAGACCCTTTCGCCGCTCTCGTGTCCCGGACGCGGTGCAGCATGAAATGCTGCACCGCTGAGCCGGGACCCACACGTGCGGGGCGGTGTTGAATGGGCCCCGGATCAGCAGCGCACCACGCCGCCTTTTCGGCGGCGCGCTGCGCAGCATCCGGGGAACGGAGACCGTGAGATTGGGAAGCAAAGTGCCACTCAGCCCTAAGCGTGACGCCTCGCCAACCCCAACCTCGCCTTCACCTCGGCGATCTTGGCGCGGCTCACCGGCACACGGTGGGGGCTAGGGCCATCGAGCTCGATCACGGCGCCGTCGCCCTCCTTGCGGACGAAGGAGACATGCGGAATTGCCACGATGTGGCTGCGATGGACGCGGACGAACAGGCCGGGGTCGAGTTGGGCTTCGGCTTCCGAGATCGACCACGGGCACATGCGCTCGCGGGTGCCGTCATGGACCCGGGTATAGTGCGCATCGGCGCGGACGCTGCGGACTTCCGCCGCATCGATGAAGTGGGTGCCGTTGGCGCCTTCGACCGGCAGCCGCGGCGCAGGCGCGGCACGCGGCGGCTGGCCGAGTCCGCCGAGCGGCGCCGGCATCAGCCGTGGCGAGGTCAGGGCGATCGGCACAGCTTCGGCTGGCGGCAAGGCAGCCGGCAAAGCGTGCGCATCCGCTGGCGTAGCCGCCGATTGCCGCCGCGGATCCGGCACCAGCGACAGCAGGAAGCCCGCCGCGATCACAAAGCAGAGCACGGCGACCACGATGGACAGGATTTGCTGCGACGCCGCCAGCCCGCCACCGAGATGCTGATGCGCCTCCGCCGAGAGCGGCACGAAATGCATGCCATCCATCGCGGTGTAATGCATGCCCGACACCGCAAAGCCGAATGCGATCGAGCTCAGGATCAGCCGGATGCCGTCCTGCCGCGCCAAGAACGCGCGCAGGCCGCCATAGGCGGCGCCGATCGCGACCACGACCGAGAGCAGCACCATGCCCGTGTCGTGCTCGATGGCGAAATTGCCGGCCAGCCCATGGATGCCGACATAATGCATGCTGACAATGCCGAGCCCGAGGAGCACGGCGGAAGAAGCGACGCGCGCGAGCGTCGGCTCGCCGATCGAGACGAAAAACAGGGAGATGCCGACCACCAGCGCGCAGATCAGAAACGAGATCATGGTGGGCAGCACGAGATAGACGGCGTCGGGCGGGATCGACGCCGCCAGCATGCCGACGAAATGCATGGTCCAGATGCCGACGGCCAGAAACGCGGCCGCACCGGCGAGCAGCACACGGCGGCTCGCGCCCGGCGCGCCGCGCACGCGGGCCGCCAGCGAGAAGCCGGTGTAACCACCCAGAATCGCGATCGCCACCGAGAGCGCGACGAGATAGGGATCGTGTCCTTCGAACATGATCGTCTCGGCCGGTTCGTCTCCACGAACGGCCTCCTCCCACCGGCTAGTTTATAGGCGCGCCATCGAAAATGACAATCGATCGATTGTCGCGTTCAATCGATTGCGATGTTGATTTTGCGATGTGCCGTAGCGGTCGCCTTGTAGGGTGGGCAAAGGCGCGCTTGCGCCGTGCCCACCAACCAACAATAGCAATTGTCGGCGGTGGGCACGCTTGCGCTTTGCCCACCCTACGCAGCGACAATCCTCACGCGCTCGCCACGATCCCCGCGGCGACCTGGCCGCGCAGGCGCTCCAACGAAAGCAGCGTGTTGGCGCAGGCTTCCGCGACCTCGATGCCCTTGGTCGCAAAGTGCTTGCGGAAGAAATCGAAATGCGCCTGGCTCTCGTGGAATTGCTGCGGCGTCAGCACGGCCGAGAACACCGGCACCTCGGTGCGCAACTGCACATCCATCAGCGCCTTGATCACGGTGTCGGCCACGAACTCGTGGCGGTAGATGCCGCCATCGACCACGAGGCCGGCCGCGACGATCGCGGTGTAGCGCCGCGTCTTGGCCAGGATCTGCGCATGCAGGGGTATCTCGAACGAGCCCGGCACCTCGAAGACGTCGATCGCCGAGCGCGGGATGTGCCGCGCCTCGGCTTCCACGATGAACGCGGCCTGGCATTCCAGCACCACCTCGCGGTGCCAGCTGGATTGCACGAAGGCGACCCGCTGCGGCTTGGCGAAACGCGGGTGCGTCGGCGGCAGCGGCAGAGGCGCTGATGTGTCGGGGGTCTTGGTTTCGGTATCTTGCAACATCTGATTCATGGCTTTCCTCGGGACCAGAATCAGGGCACACGGAACGAGAAAGCCCGCGCCCTTGAGGGAGCGCCGGCATCGCGACCGTTCTCTTTCATCCGGACTCTAACCGTCGGCTTCGGAGTTGCACCGAATCTGCTGACCCTTCTTCCCTGGGCTTACGCTCTGTTCGAGCCAAGCTCCTGGAGGTAGGCGCTCGCGGGCTTGGGCCTGGATTAGAGGCCCTTACCGCCGGTGGGGAATTTCACCCCGCCCTGAGAACTCGGCTGGTTCGGGATGAGCCAGCCTGCCCAAACTATGACGAAACGCCGACTTTGGGGCAAGCGGCTTTGGCATGGGGAACCGGCATGCGGCCCATGCCGGCAGCGGGACACTTCAAATCGACGGCACCAGGCAGCGCCGCGGCACAATCCGGCCGCAAAAAGTTAACGATTGCGACGGCCGGACAAATCCGATTCTGGTTTGTTCCGTTCGTTAACAGGCCGGACCGATCTGTTGTGGGAAAGTCGGCGGGGGTCCTGTGGACGGACTCAAGGCCCAGTTGCGCAGATTCCGCAAATCACATCAGTTGATCCCGGCAGGCCCCGGGACACCTCTGGGATTGCAGCCGGCAACGGAACGCCAGCAGAGCCGGCGAGCCCCGCGTGCGTATCAACGAGAAACTAGAAAATTGAGGTCGAGACGGCATGTCCATGCTCGAAGGCGTTATCGATTCCCGGAACCACCCGCTTGCGGTGATCGAGGACATTGCTGCCCATAACAACTGGCCGTTCGAGCGCTCGGGCGATGACGAGATCACCATCGTCTCCAAGGGCGAGTGGACCGACTACCAGCTCTCCTTCACCTGGATGGCCGAGATCGAGGCGCTGCATCTGGCCTGCGCCTTCGACATGAAGATTCCTCAGGCGCGAAGGCCTGAGGTACAGAAGCTGATCGCCGCCGTCAACGAGCAGCTCTGGCTCGGGCACTTCGATCTCTGGACCCACACCGGCATGATCATGCACCGCCAGGCGCTGGTGCTGCCGAACGGGCTCACCGCTTCCGTCGCGCAATGCGAGAGCATGCTGGCCGGCGCGATCCATGCCTGCGAGCGCTATTATCCGGCGTTCAATTTCGTGGTCTGGGCCGGCAAATCGCCGCAGGAGGCGATGGCGGCCGCGATGTTCGATACCGAGGGCGAGGCCTGACCCCACTCGTCATGCGCGGGCTTGACCCGCGCATCCATCCAGATTGAAAAAACGCCTTCATTTCGATGGATTGCCGGGTCAAGCCCGGCAATGACAAAGGTTGTCGTCCCGGCGACTTGTCCGCCGTAGCTTGAAGAGCGAAGGCGGAAGGCCGGGACTCATATCGCGTGATGCTGATTGTAGCGCGCGATGCTTGTTGCTGATATCCCGATAACCTAGAACCGCTTGTGGTTATGGGTCCCGGCCTTCGCCGGGACGACAGCGGTATTTGTGGTGGCGCCGGTGAGCAACAACAGCAGCACCTTGCAAAACATCACCGGCACCATCGCACTCGCCGGCGCGGGCAAGATGGGCGGCGCGATGCTGACGGGCTGGCTCGCGGGAGGGCTCGACGCCAGCCGCGTGGTCCTGATCGAGCCGATGCCCTCGGCCGAGATCAACGCGCTCGCCGCCAAAGGCATCCGGCTCAATCCGAAGGATGCCGGCACCGTCGAGACCCTGGTCGTCGCCGTGAAGCCGCAATCCTTCCGCGAGGCCGGCAGCACGCTGAAGGCGCGCGTCGCGCCGTCGACGCTGGTGGTCTCGATCATGGCCGGCACTCCGATCAAATCGCTGCAGGACATCTGCGGCGGCGCCGTGGTGCGCGCGATGCCGAACACACCGGCCGCGATCGGCCGCGGCATCACGGTCGCGGTCGCAGCGAAAAATGTCAGCACCGCACAGCGCGCCACGGCCGACGCGCTGCTGCGCACAACCGGCTCGGTCGAATGGGTGGAGGACGAAGGGCTGATGGACGCGGTGACCGCGGTCTCGGGCTCGGGCCCTGCTTATGTGTTCCTGCTCGCCGAAGAACTCGCACGCGCCGGCGTCGCCGCTGGCTTGCCGGAGGCGCTCGCGACCAGGCTCGCACGCGAAACCGTCGCAGGCTCCGGCGAGTTGTTGCATCGCTCGGACCTGCCCTCCTCCACCCTGCGCCAGAACGTCACCTCGCCCGGTGGCACCACGGCCGCCGCACTGGAGGTGCTGATGGGCAAGGACGGGATGCAGCAATTGATGACCCGTGCGATCGCGGCGGCGACGGCAAGATCGAAGGACTTGGCGAAGTAGTCACCCTCAAACCCGTCGTCTTTGCCCGGCTTGACCCGGCAATCCATCATTCTTGAAAATTCTTTTTGATGGATGCGCGGGTCAAGCCCGCGCATGACGAGTGGTGGTTAGGCGGCGCTCCGTTCGCAACGCCGGCTACATCGTCGCGCCGAACCGTTTGTTAAAACTCTCGACATTGACCAGCCCGCGCGCGTGGCGGCCCTCGCCGATCTTGCGCGCGCCGTCAAAGGAGGCGACTTCGAAGCGGATGACGCGGCGCTCGACCGCATAGACCTTCGCCGTGGTGTGCACGGTGGCGCCGACCGGGGTGGCCGCGAGATGCTTGATGTCGACCTCGGTGCCGACCGTGACCCAGCCGGGCTGGAGACAGGCACGGATGGCATCGCCCGAGGTCAGCTCCATCTGCAGGATCATCATCGGCGTCGCGAACACCATCGGCATGCCCGCCAGCAGATGGCCGACCGTCTGCTCCGGCGGCACCAGCAGCGTGCGCTCGGCGCTCATGCCGATCTTGATGACATCCCGTGCGTCCATGATGTCTCTAACCCACCTTGAGCCAGCCCTCGGCCGGATTCACTTCCACCTCGGCTCCGTTGGGAACGGCGGCGGTGATGTCCTCGTCGAAGCCCGCGAGCATCGCGACATCACCGAGTGCCGCACCCTGCGCCAGGATCGGATTGACCGAGTTGAGCACCAGCGCCAGCGGCACGATGCCGCGTGATTTCATCTCGTGCAGCATCCAGGCCGTTGCAACGCCGCCCTTGGCGGTATCGAGCACCAGGATCTTGCCGACATAGGATTGTCCCGCAAGCTTGTGCGCCGGGCGGCTGAAGATGCCCTTGATGCGGTCGAGATCGTAACGCGCCGAGAAGCCGTCACTGGCAACCAGCGCCGGCCCGCGCACGACCGGCCCCATGGCGTGGCGCGCCTTGAAGATTTTCGCGCTCATGTCCGCACCAGCTTGCCGCTCACGGCCGCATCGACGCAGGCTTCCATCGACGCCAGCATCGGCCGGTAGCCATAGCCGCCGAGGATGTTGACGAGTTTGGCGCTGTTGGTGGCGAGCCGCTTCCAGCCGCGCGCTTCTGAAATCTCGCGGGCATAGGACTGGTAGAAGCACATGCCCGACAGCACGTGGCCGCCAGCCGCCTCGATGCGTGCGGTGTAACCCAAGCGGTCCGCATCTGGCTTCACCTGCGGGCTGGTCACCGCCAGCATCGGCACGGCGAATTTGCGGCCGTAGCACAACGCGGCGAGATCGCCGAGTTCGTAGAGGCTGAGCTGCGGCGCGGAGAACACGACCACATCGACGCTGTCGTCGGTGTGGTAGGATGCCTGCAGCGCCTCGACATCGGCTTTGGTGACGCGATGCACCGGCAGGCTTGCATCGGCAATATCGGAAAGTTTGGTGGCTTCCGGCGTCAGCCCGACCAGGTGATAGAGCGCGATCGAGCCAAAACTCGCCATCGACGCGCCGAAATGTTTCAGCTGGTCCGAGCGCGACGCGCCCTCGATGCCCTCGATGACAGGCACCGCCCAGTAATTGCCGGCGAGGCGCCCGATCACGCCGCCGAGCGCGCCCCAGCCGTTGAGCGAAGTGGGCGTGTGGTCGACCTGGATGCGCAAGGAGCCGCGGCGCTGCTCCGGCAGATGAAAGCCATAGCGCGGCGTACGCCCGGTGAGGCCGGCGGACAGCGCCGAGGGCCCACCCTCGAAATTCGACCGCGCACCGCAGACCGAATTGGCATAGATCACGACGCCGGTGTCGCCGAACGCGGTGTGCTCGTTGCGGGTCGGCGGCTGGATGGTCTGGTAGTTGATGCAGGTGTTCGTCATGGCGACGCCGAGCTTCTCGAACGCGACAATGGCGCGGCGTTCGAGATCGACCATCGCCGAAGTCTGGCCCAGCCACTCGGCTTTGGCGAAATCGGTGCCGCGTGGATCGGTGATGGTGGGGATGCGCACGCGCCGCTGGCCTTCGGTGGTCGCGGCCAGGCCCTCGAGCCATTGCACGCCGGCCTCTCCAAGGCTCTCGGTGTCGGCCATGATGTGGGCCTGCGTGACGGCTACAAAATCTTTCGCGGCGAAGAAGTCGCCGACCTTGATCTGGTGTTGCAGCGCCAGTTGCGGCATCGCCCCGGCCTTGCCCGCCAGGATGTCCTGTTCCTCATCGTTGAGCTTCATCGCCATCAATCAATCTTCACTTGCGCGTCCCGCACCGCGTTGCCCCATTTGGCGATCTCGCTTTTCTGAAACTCTGCGAATGCGCGGCCGCCGACATCGGCGACAGCCGAGAGGCCGAGGGGCTCGAGCCTGGCTCGGAAGGCGTCGCTGCCGGCTATACCTTCGATCTCCGCTACCAGTGACGCCGTGAGCGCGTCCGACATTTTCGCCGGCGCGAACACACCCCACCACGCCGCGGTCTCGAAACCGGCATAGCCGGACTCGGCGATGGTCGGCACATCGGGCACGACAGGCGCGCGAGCCTTGCTCGAGACCGCGAGCGCGCGCACCTTGCCGCCCTGTATGTTCGACAGCGCCGATTGCAGGGGTTCGAACATGATCTGGATCTGGCCGCCGATCAGATCGGTGATCGCCGGAGCTCCGCCCTTGTAGGGCACATGCTGGATATTGATGCCAGCGACCGCGCGGAATATCTCGGCGGTGAGATGGCCTGGGGTGCCGATGCCGGCCGTCCCGTAATTGAGCTTGCCGGGCATTTGCCTGGCGAGTGCGACGAGATCGGCGAGCGTCCTGACTGGCTGCGCCGGGTGCACGATGACCGCGACCGGCCCATGCGCGATCAGTGCCAGCGGCGTGAAATCGTTCACCGCATCGTAAGGCAGCTTGACGTACAGGGAGGGATTGATCGCGTGCGTGCCGACGGTGCCGACCATCATGGTCTGACCGTCGGGCGCGGATTTCGCCACCATGTCCGCAGCGATCGAGCCACCGGCGCCGCCGCGATTGTCGACCACGATGGTCGCCTTCATCGCTTCGCCCAGCAGCTGCGCAAACGGCCGCGCCACGATGTCGGTGGCTCCGCCGGGTGGAAACGGCACGACGAGGCGAATCTGCTTTCCCGAGAGCGTCTGGGCGTTCGACGGCAGCACCCGCGTCAGCACCCGGGCACCCGCCAGCGCCGCGGCCAAACCCAACAGCTCTCTGCGACGCATGGGCTGCTCCAAGTTCGCTGTCGTCCCGGCCAAGCGAAGCGCGAGCCGGGACCCATAACCACCGATGCAAGTGTAGTGCGAGACTGGAGCCCCAGCCGGGCAAAAGAGTACCGCCTGGGGTTATGGGTCCCTGCGTTCGCAGGGACGACAGCAGAGTTATTTCTTCGCCGCCGCCGCGCGTTCCACAAAGGTCTTGCCGCCCTTCATCTTGTGGGCGAGCGGCGCCTCGTTGATCTGGATCACGACCGCATCGGCGTCGACGCCGAGATTCTTGACCAGAGCTTGCGTAATGTCGCGCATCATGCCGGCCTTCTGCTCGTCGGTGCGGCCGGCGGCCATGCTCACGGTAATCTCAGGCATCGTACAACTCCCTTTATTCTTGTTCACTCGTCAGATCGTCATTGCCGGGCTTGACCCGGGAATCCATCATTTGAAAGATGGATACGCGGGTCAAGCCCGCGTGTGACGAATTTCAATTACCCCACTTTACTTCGTGCTTGGCGAGAATCTTCCGCACGGCATCGACAAGCCCGCTTTGATCGACTTCGATCTGCGCCTCGCCCTGCCGCTTCAGATATTCCTCGCGGTCCTTGATCTCGGTCAGCCCGGCGCCGAGGATCAAATCCTTGATCTGCACCTTGCCTCTGGCCTTCTCGTCCGAGCCCTGCACGATCGCGCAGGGCGCGTTGCGGCGGTCGGCATATTTCATCTGTTGGCCGAGGTTGTGCTTGGGATTGCCGAGATAGAGCTCGGCGCGGATGTTTTCCGCGCGCAAGGTCGCGACCATTTTCTGGTAGTCGGCGATGTCGCCGCCGAACACGGTGACCACGACGGGGCCATGCTCCTTGCCGGTGTCGAGCTTGCCCAGCATCGTGAGCGCGGCCTGCAGCCGCGACACGCCGATGGAGAAACCCGTCGCCGGCACCGGCTCGCCGCGGAAGCGCGACACGAGCCCGTCGTAGCGCCCGCCGCCGCCGACCGAGCCGAAGCGCACCGGGCGGCCCTTCTCGTCCCTGGTTTCGAGCAGGAGTTCAACTTCGAAGACGGCACCGGTGTAATATTCAAGGCCGCGGACGACGGAGGCATCGATCTTGATGCGATCGTCGCCATAGCCGGACGAGACGGCGATCCTGCTGATCTCGTCGAGTTCGCCCTGCCCTTCTTTCCCGACCTTGCTTTCGAGCAACCTTGGATTGGCCGGCGCACCGCCCTGCTCGACCGCTCCAATTACCAGCGCGATGTCGGCTGGCTTCAATCCGGCGCCCTTGGTGAAATCGCCGGACTCGTCCTTGCGGCCTTCGCCGAGCAACTGCTTCAGGCCGTCGCTGCCCAGCCGATCGAGCTTGTCGATCGCTCGCATCACCGTCAGCCACTGGCCGTCATCGTTGATACCGAGTGCATCGCGCACCCCATCCAGCACCTTGCGATTATTCACCTTCACCACATAGGAGCCGCGCGGAATCCCGAGCGCCTCCATCGTATCCGCCGCCATCATGCACATCTCGGCGTCGGCGGCCGGCGTCGGTGCACCCACCGTGTCGGCGTCGAACTGCATGAACTGGCGGAAACGGCCGGGACCCGGCTTTTCGTTCCGAAACACCCAGCCGAAGCGATAGCTGCGATAGGGTTTTGGCAGCGTGTCAAAATTCTCCGCGACATAACGGGCGAGCGGCGCGGTGAGATCGTAGCGCAGCGAAATCCACTGCTCGTCATCGTCCTGGAACGAGAACACGCCCTCGTTGGGCCGGTCCTGGTCCGGCAGGAATTTTCCGAGCGCATCGGTATATTCGAACGCCGGCGTCTCCACCGGCTCGAAACCGTAGCGCTCATAGACGGCGCGGATCTTCTCCACCATCTGGTGCGTGGCATTGATCGCGGCGGGGCCGCGATCCTCCAGCCCGCGCGGCAGGCGCGCCCTGAGTTTTTGGGGTTTTTTGGATTTCTCGGCCATTTTGGTTCAAAAACGCTTGGGGCGCGTTGGTATCAGCAAATGCAGGGTGGGCAAAGGCGCGATATCAGCGCCGTGCCCGCCGAATTTGCAGCACCAATGGTGGGCTCGCTTCGCTTAGCCCACCCTACCTATTGGCGTCCAGCCTCACGGCGTTTCCATCCGCGCGCGAAAGGCATTGGCGTCGGCCTTCGACATCGACTTCAGCAGCGGCCGGATGGTCTCGCAACCGACGATCTTGCCGTTGCGCATGAACATCCAGTCCGAGATGTCGGCTTCCCTGAACTCGGCCAGGTCGCCTTCTTTTCTGCCCGGCAAATCGCGCGGCGCGTTGCCGAACCGTCCGGAATAGAGGCCGTTCGGCAGCCGCTTCACGTCCATCATCCAGATATGCTCGCCGTTCTTGGGCGAGGTCGGAAAACGCACCTTGAGGGAGTGACCGGTCTCCGACGGTTTTGGGGCGTCGTAGGAGGCCCAGAAGGTCGGGAGCGTGGCGCGCGCCTTGGCGATGGCGGCTGCCATCACCGGATCCGTGGTGGGAACGTCGATCACTGGTGAGTGATCTTCGGCCCAGGCGCCGGGTGTCGGAAGGCCCATCATCAGGACGGCCACCAGCACTGCACATTTAACACGCATCGCGAGAGCAAAGCTCATGGCTGCAACCCACTGCATCGACCGGAGTGTTGGTCGCACCAGACGGCCGGGCCGTTCATGCCGTCCGATCATGACGTGCGCAAGAACGTACTTTAAAGGTCCAGTCTTGCTGACTTGAAGGACTTCATGTGGCTCAAGCGGGTTCTCGAAGAGCCGAGATCGCGGATGAGGAGTTGGTGCTTCGAATCTGAAACGCCACGGCTTTTCGCGCTGAAGACTCACGCGAGCTTGCTCATATCAAGAATGTGATTGAACTCTCAGTTCTTCATCCTGGGAGCGGCGCTGCAAGCGCTGAAGAATATGAATTAACGAGCAATGCTTCGGTGAGAGCTGAAAAAGCGAGACCGCGTTTGCGATCTCGCTTCTCTTATAGAGGGCAGCGCTTAATTTTTGGTGTCGCCACCGCGGAGGCAAACCCCTCATCCGGCGCTTCGCGCCACCTTCTCCCGCAAGGGGAGAAGGAAGCAAGGTCACAGCACCTTCGTGATCCAGTCGTGCGGATCGTTGGTGCGGCCGTACTGGATGTCGACCAGCTTCTTGCGCATCCCCATGGCGACGGGGCCGGCGGCGCCGCCGCTGATGAGAAAATCGCCGCTTCCCGAACACACCTTGCCGATCGGCGAGATGACCGCCGCCGTGCCGCAGGCGAAGGCCTCCTTCAGCTTGCCGCTGGCGGCATCAGCCCGCCACTGCTCGATGGTGTAGGGCTCCTCGCGCACGCGGGTGCCGGAATCCTTCGCGAGCGTAATGATCGAATCGCGGGTGATGCCGGGCAGGATGGTGCCGAGCGGCGGCGTCGAGAGCGAACCGTCGTCGAACACGAAGAAGATGTTCATGCCGCCGAGCTCCTCGATGTAGCGGCGCTCGACCGCATCGAGGAAAACCACCTGGTCGCAGTGGTGCTCGATGGCCTCGGCCTGCGCGCGCAGGCTCGCGGCGTAATTGCCGCCGCATTTGACGGCGCCGGTGCCGCCGATCGCGGCGCGGGTGTAGTTCTCCGACACCCAGATCGACACCGGCGCAGGGCCGCCCTTGAAATAGGAGCCGACCGGCGAGGCGATGACGGCGAAGATGTATTCCGCCGAAGGCTTCACGCCGAGGAAGACCTCGCTCGCGATCATGAAGGGCCGCAAATAGAGACTGCCCTCGCCGCCCGGAATCCAGTCGCGGTCGATGCGCACGAGCTGCTCGACTGCCTCGATGAACACGGACTCGGGCAGCTGCGCCATGGCCATGCGGTCGGCCGAGTCCCGGAAGCGCCTGGCATTGGCGTCGGGGCGGAACAGATTCACGCCGCCATCGTCGCGCTTGTAGGCCTTGAGGCCTTCGAAAATCTCCTGGGCGTAGTGCAGGACGGCGAGCGCGGGATCGAGCGGGAAATTCGCCCGCAATTCGACGCGCGCGCCATGCCAGCCCTTCGCCTGGTTGTAGCGGACGATCGACATGTGATCGGTGAAAATCCGGCCAAAACCCGGGTCCAGGAGCTTGGCCGCGCGCTCCTTCTCAGGTGTCGGATTCGCCGCCGGCAGGATCTCGAATTTCAAACTCTCAGACGCCGGCCTGGCGTCGCCGCGCCCGGTGGCCCGATTTTGGGCAGATTTATCCAACGCAAGTCCCATGGCCCTTCTCCCGGATCGACGCCCCCGCAAGCAGGGGTGCGGTTTATTACGCCTGGACCCGCCTTGCCACGCCTTCATGGCCCAGAGGACATGCTTTTGCGGAATGAGGAAGTCCAGTATGGTTGCCAACATGCCGCTCGACAATCTTGCGGTAGATCAAATCGTGGCTGGTGCCACTTGGCTTGGCTGTTTCCGGCCGTGGAAAACATCGTCGCGGGACGAAACGATCTAAAATTTCGCCGCGATTGATTGTTTTGTAACATTGAACCCAAGATACGTCAATATGGCTGACATAAATTTCTCAAGTCCCCAGCCGACCTCTGATTCGAGGCCAGCCGACAGCCGTGCCTCCACCGCCCGCGAGGGCACTTTGCGCTGGGATATCATCGAGTTGCTGTTCTTCGCCTACCGCGATTTCGTGGGCGATGCCGACCATGAGCTCGAGGCCTTCGGCTTTGGCCGGGCCCATCACCGGGTGATGCATTTCGTCTTCCGCTATCCGGGCCTGAAGGTCGCCGACCTGCTCGACGTCTTGCGCATCACCAAGCAGTCGCTCGGGCGGGTGCTGAAGCAGTTGCTCGACGAAGGCTATATCGTGCAGAAGACCGGCAACAACGACCGGCGGCAGCGCCTGCTCTATGCGACGCCCAAGGGCGAGGCGCTGGTTAACAAGCTCGCGACCCTGCAGACCAACCGCATCGATCGCGCGCTGGAAGAAATCGGACCGGCCGGTACCGATGCCGTCCGCCGCTTCCTGCGCGCCATGATCGACCGCGACGACCCCGACAAGGTGCTGGAGACCATCTTCAGCACGCCCAGCGCAAAGGAATGACCTTGGCCATCGCTGCGACAGTTTCGCGCACGCCCGTGCAACCGGCCGATGACGCGCCGCATATCCTCTTGGTCGATGACGACCGCCGCATCCGCGATCTGCTCTCGCGCTTCCTCTGCGGCGAGGGCTATCGCGTCACCACCGCGATGAGCGCCAACGACGCGCGCGCCAAGCTGGCCGGCTTGCATTTCGACCTGCTCATCCTCGACGTGATGATGCCCGGCGAGACCGGCTTCGACCTCGCGCGCTCGATCCGCACCTCGTCGACCGTGCCGATCGTGATGCTGACGGCGCGGCATGAGGCGCAAAGCCGGATCGAGGGCCTGCAGATCGGCGCCGACGATTATGTCGCCAAGCCGTTTGAACCGCGGGAGCTGGCGCTGCGCATCGGCAACATCCTCAAACGCGCCGCGCCGCCGCCGCCGCTGGAAACCATCGAGCAGGTCGCGTTCGGACCCTATGTCTATCATCTCGGCCGCGGCGAACTGCGGGAGGGCGACGAGGTCATCCACCTCACCGACCGCGAGCGCGAGATGCTGCGCATCCTCGCGGTGGCGCCCGGCGAGACCGTGCCGCGCGGGGCGCTGACCGGCAACGGCAGCGTGAATGAGCGCGCGGTCGACGTGCAGATCAACCGGCTGCGCCGCAAGATCGAGCGCGATCCGGCCAATCCGCTGTTCCTGCAGGCGGTGCGCGGCATCGGCTATCGCCTGGTCGCCTCGCCTTAAGCGAACAGCATTTCCCCATGAGCACGCTCGACACCGGCCTGACCCTGATCCGCACCGCGGCCGACCGCGTCTCGGCGGCGAACGGCAAGCTCGGCAACGCCTTCAAGAGCTGGATGCCGACCGGGCTCTATGCGCGCGCGCTGCTGATCATGATCGTGCCGATGGTGATCCTGCAGACGGTGGTCGCGGGCGTGTTCATGGAGCGGCACTACAACACGGTGACGCGGCGGCTCTCGGCCGCGGTGGTGGCCGACATCGCCGGGCTGATCGACATCTACAAGACTTATCCGCAGGACAAGGACCGCGCGCAGATCCGGCGCATCGCGCAGCAGCGGCTCAATCTGGTGGTCGACTTCCTCCCCACCGGCGACATGCCGCCGCCCGGGCCAAAGCCGTTCTTCAACCTGCTCGACCAGTCACTCTCGGTGTCGATCGGCCGCCAGATCGGACGTCCGTTCTGGATCGACACCGTCGGCAATTCGAACCTGGTCGAAATCCGCATCCTGCTCGATGACGCTGTCATGCGGGTGTTCGCGCAGCGCAGCGCCGCCTATGCCTCCAATTCCGAAATCTTCCTGTTCTGGATGGTCGGCACCTCCTCGATCCTGTTGATCGTCGCAGTCCTGTTCCTGCGCAACCAGATCAAGCCGATCCTGCGGCTTGCGGACGCCGCGGAAAGCTTTGGCAAGGGCCGCGAAGCGCCGAACTTCCGGCCGCGCGGCGCACGCGAGGTGCGGCGTGCGGCGCAGGCGTTCCTGGAGATGAAATCGCGCATCGAGCGCTCGATCGAGCAGCGCACCGCGATGCTCGCCGGCGTCAGCCACGATCTCCGCACCATCCTGACCCGCTTCAAGCTGGAGCTGGCGCTGATCGGCGACAGCCCCGAAGTCGATGCCATGCGCAAGGATGTCGACGAGATGGCGCTGATGCTGGAGGATTACCTCGCCTTCGCGCGCGGCGATTCCGGCGAGAACGCGCAGCCGACCGACATGGCCAATGCGCTGGAGGAATTGCGCAGCGACGCCGAGCGCAATGGACACGCCGCCACCGTCGCTTTCCAGGGATTGCCGGTGGTCACGGTGAAGCCGGCCGCGTTCAAGCGCTGCCTCGGCAACCTCGTCTCCAACGCCGCGCGCCACGCCGACAAGATCGCGATCTCCGGCCACCGCGATCACCGCTATCTCACCGTCACCATCGACGATGACGGCCCGGGCATTCCGCCCTCGATGCGCGAGGAAGTGTTCAAGCCGTTCCTGCGGCTCGACGATGCCCGCAACCAGGACGAAGGCGGCACCGGCCTGGGGCTCGCCATCGCCCGCGACATCGCCCGCTCGCATGGCGGCGACATCATGCTCGGCGACAGCCCGATGGGCGGCTTGCGGGCGTCGGTGCGGGTGCCGGTTTAGTTATGCATTGTCGTCATTGCCGGGCTTGACCCGGCAATCCATCATTTTTCGGGAGACTCTTTTTTGATAGATGCGCGGGTCGAGCCCGCGCATGACGAGTAGGCGCGCCGTCAATTCGCCTTCGGCGTCGGCACCAGGTTCTTCAGCTTCTCGGCGTCCTTGACGTTGAGCTTGAAGCCGCCGGGCATCACGATGTCGCCGGGCTTCTGGTCCGGCTTGCAGGCGCCGACATATTTGGCTTCGATCTTGGTCGTGGTGTCGAGCGGCTTGCCGGTCGGGCCCTTGTCGCTATGCGACGTGCTGGTCACGGTGTAGCCGGCGTTGAAATCGCCGACGATATCGGCGTGGGTGGTCATCGTCACGTTCGCGACGGTACAGACGGAATCGCTGACATAGCCGGTCGCGGTCTTCTGGATATCCCGCTTCGAGCAGATCTGCTTGGCGAGCGGCGACACCGAATCGCTCATCTCCTTGTCCGTCGACGGATCGGTGCAGTGCTGCATCGTCATTTCCGGCAGCGCCGAACCGGTCCGGACGATCTTCATCTCCCAGAGGCCGGCCTTGCGCAGCGGCAAATCCTCGGCACCGGCCGGCATGGCTATCGCCAGCGCGCAGCCACCCAACATGAACGACAGAAGCCCTCGCATCATGCGCGCTCCTTGGCGGTGATTTTGTCTCAACAAGATCAGTAGTTCACACTCAGCGGCCGGTCGTTGGCCCCATAAGGGACCCAACGGCAGGCAAACGAAATGTAGCCGCCGGGCTGCGGATCGATCGCCAGGAATTTCGCCACCTTGCCATACTTGGCGCAGTGATTGACGGCGATCTGGCGGGCATCCGACACCTGCGCCACCGTGTAGGCGATGATGCCACCGGTATCGTTGCCCTTGACAGCCGGCACCCAGTCGGCCCGGGCGGGCGCGCTCGCCAGCATCCCGCTCACGGCAAGCAGGCTCACGGCCAAGATTTTTCGCATCGGAGACTCCATTTCGGCTGGCGTCATCTTAGAGGCCGGAGCGGGCCGTGAAAAGAACGCCCATGCGTCCGCCGGCGACTTGCTTTCCAAGTGTTGCCGCGTTGCACTTGACCGCACCAAGGCGAGAAGGCACGGTCGCGGCCGACGGGACCAATCCGGCCTTTTCGGGATTGCACATGCACGACTTCGCTACTTCCTTGAAACGCCTCGCCCTTATCACCCTGGGACTAGTGACGCTAAGTCTTGCGCTGCTGCCTGCCCGACCGGCGCTGGCCGCCAATCCGGCCGAACTGAATTTCGGGCTGTTCGGCCCGAGCTATGACGGCCGCGTCAAAGAATGCGACAAGGCGCTGGGCATGATCACCTCGCAGTTCCAGGAGAAGGAAAGCACCTTCTGGAATACGCGGCTCGCCATCGTCGCTTACGGCAATATTCACGAAACCGCCTTCCGGCCCTGGCAGTCCGACAACATTCCGCGCCGCTATTGCAGCGGCAGCGTGCAGCTCAGCGACGGCTCCTTCCACGCCATTCAATATTCCATCATCGAGGATGGCGGCTTCGCCGGCTTCGGCCAGAGCGTCGAATGGTGTGTGGTCGGTCTCGACCGCAACTGGGCGTATAATCCGGCTTGCAAGGCTGCCGGGCCTTAATCCTCATCCGGCCCCGGCCGACGAAGGCGCCCGATTTGGGCGCATTTTATTTTTGTTCTTGAAATGTTCCAAACGTCTGCTAGCCTCGCACCGTCCAGTTGAGGGGTGTAGCCCATGTTTCATTCTGCGAAGTTTCGTTCTGCGAAAATTTCGATTTCCCGGCTTCTGATCGCAGCCGGCCTTGTCGTTTCGGCAGCCTTCTATGCCATCAGCCCGGCGCCGGCCCAGGACCGCCGGCAGAATGCGCCCGGCGAGTTCGACTTCTACGTGCTGTCGCTGTCATGGTCGCCCTCCTTCTGCGAAGGCGCGGAAGAGCGCGGAGGCGGCGGACGTTCGCAAGCGACCCAATGCGGCGGCCGGCCGTTTTCCTTCGTGGTGCACGGACTGTGGCCGCAATATGAGCGCGGCTATCCCGAATATTGCGTGAGGCCGTCGCCGCGGCTTGGACGCAACATCATGGCCTCGATGCTCGACCTGATGCCGGCGCCTGGGCTGATCTACAACGAATGGGACAAGCACGGCACCTGCTCCGGCCTCGACGAGCGCGCCTATTTCGAAAACATCCGCAAGGCGCGTGCGGCGGTGAAGATTCCCGACGACTATCTGCAATTGGCGGAAATCAAGACGGTGGCGCCGGCGGATATCGAGGAGGCCTTCATCAAGGCCAATCCCGGCATGAAAGCTTCCGGCATCGCCGTCACCTGCAACCGCAAGCGGCTCAGCGAAGTGCGCATCTGCATGACCAAGGATCTGCAGTTCCGCGATTGCAACGAAGTCGACAAGCAGGCTTGCACGCTGGACCAGGTCACCATGCCGCCGGTCAGGGGAGGCTAGCTGCCTTTCGTGCCCCGGGCGCAGCGCAGCGTGAAACGGTGCGCTGCTGAACCGGGGCCCAGACGTAGGTCCCGTATCTGCGGCGCACCGTGAAGACATGCTGCGCCGCGTACGGGACAAGCGACCTTTACCCGATGCAAGATCGTAGCGTACTGCTGGCGGCATGAACTACCGCCACGCCTTCCACGCCGGCAGCTTCGCCGATGTCATCAAGCACATCGTGCTGACGCGCATCCTGCTCCATCTGCAGGAGAAGCCCGCCGCTTTCCGAATCATCGACACCCATGCGGGTGCCGGCCTCTACGATCTCTCCGGCGACGAAGCGCGCCGCAGCGGCGAGTGGCTCACCGGCATTGCGCGGATTCTGCAGGCGCGATTCTCGGAGGCGGCGCTGCCTCTGGTAAAACCCTATCTCGACACCGTCCGCGCGTATAATCCCACTAACGTGCTCAAGGCCTATCCGGGATCGCCGCTGATCGCACGCGCCATGCTGCGACCGCAGGATCGGCTTACCGCCTGCGAACTAGAACCCTCCGCGCGCAAGCAGCTGATCGCGTCACTCCGGCGCGACACACAGGCGCGCGTCGTCGATCTCGACGGCTGGACCGCGCTGCCGGCCTTCGTGCCGCCGAACGAGCGGCGTGGGTTAGTGCTGATCGATCCGCCCTTTGAAGCGAGTGACGAGTTCGAGCGTCTCGACAGCGGCTTTGCGGCTGCGTTCAAGAAGTGGCCTACTGGCAGCTATTTATTGTGGTATCCGGCGAAGAGCCGGCGCGCGACCGACGACCTCGCGCGCGCGGTCGCGCTCGCTGCGGCCTCGGTCAAACCTGCAGGCAAATGCCTGCGACTCGAGTTCAGCGTCGCGCCGCAGGCAAAGGACTCCGCGCTCACCTCCAGCGGGCTGTTGATCGTCAACCCACCGTGGACGTTGCAAGGCGAGCTCAAGACCATCCTGCCCGAACTGGAAAAACCGCTCGGCCAGGGCGGCGCCGCGCGATTTAAACTGGAGACAGCTAAAGCTTGAGCCTCGTTTTAACGGAAAATCCGTAGGCAACCGGCGAGGAACCGTATTATGCTCGCGTCGGGACTGGCTTTACGTTCCGCTTCCGCGAATGGTTGCGGCGGAGTGACAAGGCCGAAAAGAAATCCAGGCAGCCCGGTGACGTGACACCGGACCGCTCAAGGTGGCCAAGCTTCAGTACTAGCGAATGCCGGTCATCCGCTGTGCGACATGCGCGCAGCGGTGGAGCAATGCGGGGGAGGAGTACCCGATGGCCATGACTGGGACGGTCAAGTTCTTCAATGGAGAACGCGGCTACGGCTTCATCAAGCCAGACGATGGCGGGCGCGATGTGTTCGTTCACATCACCGCGGTGGAGCGGGCCGGATTGAAGGATTTGACCGAAGGACAACGCATCAATTTCGAGGTTGAGCCGGACAAGAAGGGCAAGGGCCCCAAGGCGGTCAACCTGGTGATTCAATCGTAGCGTTTCCGTTTGCGCGTTTCGTGACGCGAGCGGCGAACGTCGCTGCGCGGAAACGCGATGGCTTTTGCATCGCTCGGTTATCGTCTTGCGCTTGATCTCGCCGGAAAAATCGGTCTCCACTTTCCCGGATCATACTCCACAAAAAAATCCCGGCCGCATGCGGCCGGGAGTGTTGATGATATGCGTCTTCTTGTTGCTATCAGAAATGATAGTTCACGCCGGCACGGACGGTGCCGAACCGGTAGCCGTTTGACACGCCTGTAATCGCAAACTGACTCTCGGAAAGATCGACATAGAGATATTCGATCTTGGCGCTCCAGTTCGGCGCGAGGCCGACTTCCGCGCCGACGCCCGCGGTCCATCCCGCAGTGGTGTGGGACTCCGTAAGCCCGAAGGTCTGGCCCTTGAGCTCGCCGAAGGCGAGACCCGCGGTGCCGTAGAACAGCACGTTGCTGAAGCTGTAGCCGGCCCGGCCGCGCAGGGTGCCGAACCAGGGATTGGAGAATTTCCAGGGCGCAAAGGTGTCGTCGGCGCCGGTCACCTCGATGTCGCCCTCGACGCCGAACACCCAAGGACCGCTCTGGAAATTGTAGCCGGCGGTGGCGCCGCCGACAAAGCCCGACGGCTTGGTCGGGTTGTTGCTGACCGTGCCCCATTCGTAGCCGAGATTGCCGCCGAGATAGGGGCCGGCCCAGCTGTAGGCATTGAGCGGCTGGTTGACGGTGTACGGCGCTCGCGAGTAGGACAGATCCGCAGCGCGGGCCGATGCCGTGCCGGCCAGAGCCAGTGCCGTGGCACCCCAAACGAACCCCTTCATCACTTCACTCCAACGCAACTGCCGTGACCACTGCCGCGCCTGCGCGCCTCAAGGCGCAAAGCGAGCCGTTTGGTTACGGAACCCCAGCTTTTTCGATAAGATTTATCGAGAGTTTCAAGTTAAAGGCTTGTTAAGCCGGGTTACCGCCCTCTTAACGTTCTTAATGGGAAGTTACCGGCGCGAGCCTGTGCGTTATGGCGGCTGGCTCCGCCCGAGAGCTTCAAATCGGCGCTGCCAGCGCTTAATTTAGGCCCATGGATTCCGAGAAGACCGAGCAACCGACGGCCGAGAGCCCGCCGAAGGCGAAGCACGGCGACCAGGCCGACTTGTCGCCCGAAAACTTGCCGCCCGAAGACCTCGCCGCCCCCGACATCGACCCCGCGACCTCCCCTGCCGAGGAGGACGAGGACGGCCGGCTGCCGGAACTCACCGAGGAAAGCGCTGATGCGGTCGCCGAAGGCCCGCTCGCGGTCGGACACGCCGCGATCGAGAACGCCGTGAAGTTGGCGCCGACCTCGCCCGGCGTCTACCGCATGCTGAACGCGGCCAACGACGTGCTCTATGTCGGCAAGGCCAAGAACGTCCGCAAACGGCTGTCGTCCTATGCGCGGGTGAACGCGCCGCAGCCGGCGCGCATCCTGCGCATGATCGCGGCGACCACCAATGTCGAGATCATCTCGACCACGACCGAGACCGAAGCGCTGCTGCTGGAAGCCAACCTGATCAAGCAGCTGCGGCCGCGCTTCAACGTGCAGCTCCGCGACGACAAGTCGTTTCCCTATATCCTGATCACCGGCGACCACTGGGCGCCGCAGATCCTCAAACACCGAGGCGCGCAGAGCCGGCCCGGGCGCTATTTCGGCCCGTTCGCGTCCGCCGGCGCGGTCAACCGCACCATCACGGCGCTGCAGCGCGCCTTCCTGATCCGCTCCTGCACCGACGGCTTTTTCGAAAGCCGCACCCGGCCGTGCCTGCTCTACCAGATCCGCCGCTGCGCCGGCCCCTGCACCCGGGAGATCGATTTCGGAGGCTATGCCGAGCTCGTGCGCGAGGCGACGGACTTCCTTTCCGGCCGCAGCCAGGCGGTGAAGGAGTTGCTCGCGGCGGAGATGGAGAGGGCTTCCGGCGAACTGGAATTCGAGACCGCGGCGGTCTATCGCGACCGCCTCGCCTCGCTGTCGGCGATCCAGTCGCAGCAGGGCATCAATCCGCGCACCGTGGAAGAAGCCGACGTGTTCGCCATCCACCAGGAAGGCGGCTATTCCTGCGTCGAAGTGTTCTTCTTCCGCACCGGCCAGAACTGGGGCAACCGCGCCTATTTTCCGCGCGCGGAAAAGACCTTTACGCCGGAGGAAGTGCTCTCCTCCTTCCTCGCGCAATTCTACGACGACAAGCCCCCGCCACGGCTGGTCCTGCTCTCGCACGAGATCGAGGAAGCCGAGCTATTGGCCGATGCGCTCGCCGTGAAGGCCGGCCACAAGGTCGAAGTCTCCGTGCCGAAGCGCGGCGAGAAGAAGGAACTCGTCACGCACGCGCTGACCAATGCGCGCGAGGCGCTGGGGCGCAAGCTCGCCGATACCGCGACGCAAAGCCGGCTATTGGATTCGCTCACGACCAAGCTGCAATTGCCGCAGACACCGAAGCGCATCGAGGTCTACGACAATAGCCACATCCAGGGCACCAATGCGGTCGGCGCCATGATCGTGGCGGGACCCGATGGATTCATCAAGAACCAGTACCGCAAGTTCAACTTCAAGTCCGAAGGACTCACGCCCGGCGACGATTACGGCATGATGCGCGAGGTGCTGGAACGGCGCTTCAAGCGGCTGTTGAAACCGGCAGAAGGCGACAAGGCCAAGACCGATGCAAAGGCCGACGACGACGCCGTGCCGCAATGGCCCGACCTCGTCATCATCGACGGCGGGCGCGGCCAGCTCAACGCGGCGCGCGAAATCCTCGAAGGCCTGGGCGTGACCCAGGTGTCGCTGCTGGCGGTCGCCAAGGGACCGGACCGCGATGCCGGCCGCGAGACCCTGTTCATGCCGGACCGCGAGGCGATCAAGCTCGAGCCGCGCGACCCCGTGCTCTACTTCATCCAGCGGCTGCGCGACGAGGCGCATCGATTCGTCATCGGCTCGCACCGCAAGCTGCGCAAGAAGGATATCCGCGAGGCCGGCCTGCAGGAGATTCCGGGCATCGGCCCGTCACGCAAACGTGCGTTGCTGCATCACTTCGGCACGCTGAAGGAGATCGAGCGGGCCTCGATCGCCGACCTCGGCAAGGTTCCCGGTGTCAGCGCCGAGAGCGCCCGCAAGATTTTCGAGTTTTTCCACTCCCAGCCGGGTTAACCAAACCATGACCCGGGAAAGTGGGACCTGAGTCATACGGACGTCGTGTGCGGTATCTAGGGCAACCCGGTTGACCTTCTCACCGCACCGGTATTGGTAGGACGGATGAACATCGCAACCACCAGGACGACCGCGAAAAGCTCGCTGTCGCTGCCGAATATCCTGACCTGCGCCCGGATCGCCGCCATCCCGGTGGTGATCGGCTGCATCTTCATGCAGTCCAAGGACGGCCCGCTGTGGCTGCGCTGGGTCGCGGTCGCCGTGTTCATTGTGGCCGGCATTACCGACTATCTCGACGGCTATTATGCCCGGGTCTGGAACCAGCAATCTGCCTTCGGGCGGATGCTCGACCCGATCGCCGACAAGCTCCTGGTCGCCTCCTGTCTGTTGATCCTTGCCTCCGACGGTACCATCAACGGCTGGTCGCTATGGGCCGCGATCGTGATCCTGTGCCGCGAAATCCTGGTCTCGGGCCTGCGCGAATATCTCGCAGCCCTCCGGGTCAGCGTGCCCGTGACCAAGCTCGCCAAATGGAAGACCACGGCGCAACTGGTCGCGATCGGCTTCCTGCTCGGGGGGGAAGCCGGCGACCAGGCCCTGCCTGTGGCCATGGGGCCTGCCGTCACGCTGATCGGCACGGTGCTGTTGTGGATCTCGGCGCTGCTCACGATCTACACGGGCTGGGATTATTTCCGTCACGGCATTCATCACGTGCTCGAGGAAGACGAGCGATGAAGGTGAAATATTTCGCCTGGGTGCGCGAGCGGATCGGCAAGGCGGAAGAGACGATCGAGCCGCCCGCCGATGTGCGCACCGTCGACGATCTGATCGCGTGGCTTTCGGCCCGGGATGAATCCTATGCGCATGCGTTCGAGAAGCCGAAGGTGATCCGCGCCGCGATCGACCATTCCCATGTCAAGCCGGACGCCATTATCGCCGGCGCCAGCGAGATCGCGTTCTTCCCGCCGATGACCGGCGGCTAACACGCATAGCGTTTTCGAGCGAAGTGGGGATCGGTTCGCGTGAAGAAAACGCGTCAAACAAAAGACCAACTGCCATGAACGCTCCCGTCACCATCCGCATCCAGGTCGACGATTTCGATGTCGCGCGGGAGATTGCGGCCATGAGCCAGGGCCGCACCGATATCGGCGCGGTCGTGACGTTTTCCGGCATCTGCCGCGGCACCGAGGGCGGCGACGCCATCGCCGCGCTCACGCTGGAACATTATCCCGGCATGGCGGAAGCCGAAATCAAGCGGCATGCTGATGAGGCGATGTCGCGCTGGCCGCTGCAGGGCCTGACCGTCGTCCACCGCTTCGGTCGCATCGAGCCGGGCCAGAATATCGTGCTGGTCGTGACAGCATCGAAACACCGGCAGGCGGCGTTCGAGGCGGCGGAATTCCTGATGGACTATCTGAAAACATCAGCACCGTTCTGGAAGCAGGAAGAGGGCGCGAAGGGCGGAAGCTGGGTCGAAGCCCGCGCCCATGACGATGCCGCTGCCGCGCGCTGGACCAAGTCCTGATGGCCAAGCGCGTCAAACCTGCGAAGAAAGCCTCAGTTCGATTCCCGAAAGTCGCGAGCGGCGAATTGCTGACGCTGCTCGACTTCGTCCGCTATGCGGTCAGCCGCTTCAATGAGGCGAAACTCGCCTTCGCACATGGCACCACTGATCCCGTTGCCGAAGCCGCGTTCCTGGTCTGCGAAGCACTGCACCTGCATCCCGACCAGTTCGAGAGCTTTGCCACCGCGCGCGTCACCGCGGCGGAGGGCAAGCCGATCCTCGATCTGATTGAGCGCCGCGTCACCACGCGAAAGCCGGCCGCCTACCTCGTCCACAAGGTCTACATGCGCGGCCTGCCGTTCTATGTCGACGAGCGCGTGATCGTGCCGCGCTCCTTCATCGGCGAACTGCTGGATTCGCATTTTGCGGTCGAGGACGGCGAAGATGTTTCGCTGATGGATCCCTTGAGCGTCGAGAACGTGCTCGACCTCTGCACCGGCTCGGGCTGCCTGGCCGTTCTCGCGGCCCGGCATTTCCCCAATGCCACCGTCGATGCGGTCGATATCTCGAAAGATGCACTCGCCGTCGCCGCGCGCAATGTCGGCGATTACGGTCTTGAGGACCGCATCGCGCTGCATCACGGCGACCTGTTCAAGCCGCTCGCCGGCAAGCGATATGACGTCATCATCTCCAATCCGCCCTATGTGGATGCCGAGGGCATGGCCGCGCTGCCGCCGGAATGCCGCGCCGAGCCAAAGCTCGCTTTCGACGGCGGCGCCGACGGGCTGGATATCGTCAGGCGCATCCTGGACCAGGCCGGTTCGCACCTGACGCCGGAAGGCGGGCTGCTTTGCGAGATCGGCCGCGGCCGCGGCAACCTGGAGGCCGTCTGTCCGCAGCTGCCGCTGCTGTGGCTCGACACCGAGGATTCGGAGGCCGAAGTGTTCTGGATCGCGGCGGCGGACCTCGCCTAAACCCGCGCAATATTTCGCCGGACTGGGCCCAAAGATCGAAAGTTATGGGCGTTCCCGTTCCGCGCCGGAACTGATAGTTTCGTCCCAGCTCCTCATCCCCACCGCTTCCAAGAGGCCCCCATGCTGGACAAGAGCCCCAACGCCCCCGCCGTCAATGTGCCGAACGACCTCGCCGCGCATTGGATGCCTTTCACGGCCAACCGCGCCTTCAAGAAAGCGCCGCGGCTGCTCGCCGGCGCGAAAGACATGCACTACATCACCGTCGACGGCCGCAAGATCATCGACGCCGCCTCGGGCATGTGGTGCACCAATGCGGGACACGGCCGCACTCAGATTTCGGATGCGATCGGCAAGATGGCCGCGACGCTGGATTACGCGCCGCCGTTCCAGTTCGGCATTCCCCAGGCCTTCGAGCTGGCGAGCCGCATCGCCGATCTCGCGCCGGAGGGGTTAGACCATGTGTTCTTCTGCAACTCCGGCTCGGAAGCCGCCGACACCGCGCTGAAGATCGCGCTCGCCTATCACCAGATCAACGGCCAGGGCTCGCGCACCCGCCTGATCGGCCGCGTCCGCGGCTATCATGGCGTCGGCTTCGGCGGCACCTCGGTCGGCGGCATCGTCAACAACCGCAAGATGTTCGGCACGCTGCTGGCCGGCGTCGACCACATCCCCGCGACCTATGACCGCGAGAAGCAGGCTTTCACCAAGGGCGAGCCGGAATATGGCGCGCATTTCGCCGAAGAACTGGAGAATCTGGTCGCGCTGCACGGCGCCAACACCATCGCCGCAGTAATCGTCGAGCCTATGGCCGGCTCGACCGGCGTGCTGCCGGCGCCGAAGGGCTATCTCAAGCGTCTGCGCGAGATCACCCACAAGCACGGCATCCTCCTGATCTTTGACGAGGTCATCACCGGTTACGGCCGGCTCGGCCATGCCTTCGCCGCCGAGCGCTATGGCGTGCTGCCCGACCTCCTGACTTTCGCCAAGGGCGTCACCAATGGCGCGGCGCCGATGGGCGGCGTGATCGTACGCGACACCATCCATGACGCCTTCATGAGCGGGCCCGAGCACATGGTGGAGTTCACCCATGGCTATACCTATTCGGCGCATCCGATCGCGGTCGCCGCGGGTCTTGCCACGCTCGACATCTATCGCGACGAGAAGCTGTTCGAGCGCGCCAAGAACCTCGAGCCGAAATTCGGCGACGCCGTGATGTCTCTGAAGGGTCTGCCCAACGTGCTCGACATCCGCACCGTCGGGCTTGTGGCCGGCATCGACCTCGCACCGCGTGCCGCCGATCTCGTGGGAAAACGCGGCTACGACGCGATGGTCTCGGCCTTCCACGACAACGACCTGATGCTGCGCATCGCCGGCGACACGCTGGCGCTGACCCCGCCCCTGATCATCAGCGAAGACCAGCTCGGCGAAGTCATCGAGAAGGTCGGCAGGGTCATCAAGGCGGTGGCTTAAGCCCTACCGCTCTCGTATCCCGGCGAAAGCCGGGACCCATCTACCCGCACGGCAAGCCCTCTCATGGGCCCCGGGTCCTGCGGAGCAGCGCAAGCGCGCTGCACCGCGCCCGGGACACGAGAGGCGAGCGTCTCGGCCACCCTGCCCCCGGTTCCCGGCGTGCCCAGGAATCAACAGAGAATCACTAGCCTCCCGAATCAACATTAGTGCTAAGGTTGCGCCACTCGGGGGAGTGCGCGCGCCAAATGATCCGTATTTCTACGATTTTCATCGCCATCTGCATGGTGCTGGTCGCGGCATCGCTGGGACTGATCCTGTATTCGGTCGCCGGCATCAGCGGCTCGGAATCGGCCATTGTGGCGCTCACCGCGCTGACCTTCCTGATCCTCTACAACGCCGTTTCGATGCGGCTGCGCGACCGCACCGATGTCGGCAGCCAGATCGCGGACCTCTCCCGCGGCACCGCCGACCTCGCCCGTCAGGTCGCCGAATTTGGCCGCAGGCTCGCCGCCGTCGAGGGCCGCGTGGTGTCGGCCAATTCCGCCGGCGCCGACCGCATCCAGTCGGTGGTCAACGAGATCGGCGAGCTGGGCTCCCTGGTGAAGCAGCTGGCAACCGACGTCGCCAGCCACGAGGATCTGATCGCCGCCATCCAGACCAGCGCCGCGGCCGCGCCAGCATTTGTTGCGCCGGAGTTGGACCAGCCGGCGGCCACTTCACTGCCGGAAGAAAAGCGCGCGGCGCCACCGCCTGTCCCTATGCCGGCGGCGGCCGGTGAAGGCGCACCCTCCCGCAACCAGACCCAGATGCTGGCGGCGGTGCGCAATGCCATCGAGGAAAACCGCATTGACATCTACCTACAGCCACTGGTGACGCTGCCGCAGCGCAAGGTGCGCTACTACGAGGCGGTGACGCGGCTGCGCGACGACAAGGACCAGATTCTTGCCGCCGAAGATTTCATCAGCGTCGCCGAAGGCGCCGGGCTGATCGGACGCATCGATCACATGGTGATGCTGCGCTGCGTGCAGGTGCTGCGGCGGCTGATGGTGCGCAACAAGGAAGTCGGCGTGTTCTGCAACGTCGCGGCCTCCACGCTCGGCAATACCGCGACGTTCTCACAGTGCCTTGATTTCCTCGACGCCAACCGCGCGCTCGCGCCCTCTTTCGTGCTGGAGTTCAAGCAGTCGACCTTCCGCAATCTCGGACCGACCGAGACCGAGCATCTCGCCTCATTGGCGCAGCGCGGCTACCGCTTCTCGATCGACCATGTCGGCGATCTCCGTTTCGAGCCGCGCGAACTCGCCGACCGCGGCGTGCGCTTCATCAAGGTGCCGGCTTCGCTGCTGCTCGATCCGAAGCAGAGCTCGACGTCCGATATCCATCCCTCCGACCTCTCCGATTTGCTCGGCCGCTTCGGCATCGACCTGATCGCCGAGAAGATCGAGGGCGAGCGCGCGGTGGTCGACCTGCTCGACTACGACGTCCGCTTCGGCCAGGGTTTCCTGTTCGCGCCGCCGCGTCCGCTGCGCCCCGAGGGCGCGCCCGCGCCGACCGGCGGACCTTCGACCGGCACCCAGGAAATCAACGGCGTGCCCAAGGGAGCCGAGAAGGGGGCCGAGCCCGCTGCACTCGATCCGCCGCCGCGGACGACCGGAAACGCCGCGCTGGCGCGCCGCGCCGCCGGCCCCGGTTAGACGGGCCATCCCGTCATGACCTTGCGCTTTGTCGAGCGGCTGCGCGACCTTGTCGACGGCGTCGAGGTGATCCTGTCCGATATCTGGGGCGTGGTGCATAACGGCCTCGAGGCGTTTCCCGAGGCCTGCGAGGCGTTGCACACCTATCGAAGCAATGGCGGCACCGTCATCCTCATCACCAATGCGCCGCGACCGGCCAACTCGGTGCAGCGGCAATTGCAGAAGCTCGGTGTCGCCGACGACGCCTATGATGCGATCGTCTCGTCAGGCGACCTTACCCGCCACTATGTCGCCGGCCATCCCGGCGCAAAAGTGTTCTGGCTCGGTCCCGAGCGCGACAGCGCCATCCATCGCGGCCTCGACCTGAAGCTCTCGCCGCTGCGGGAGGCCGACTACATCGTCTGCACCGGGCTGCTCGATGACGAGACCGAGTCGGCGGAGGATTATCGGCCGATGATGCGCGAGGCGCTGGAGCGCAAGCTGACGCTGATCTGCGCCAATCCCGACATCGTGGTCGAGCGCGGCGACCGGCTGATCTATTGCGCCGGCGCCATCGCCGAGCTTTACCGCGAGCTCGGCGGCGATGTGATCTTCTACGGCAAGCCGCACCGGCCGATCTATGAACGCGCGATCGCGCTTGCGACGGAACATGGCGGCCATGACATCAAGCTCGACAAGGTGCTGGCGATCGGCGATTCCGTGCGCACGGATCTCGCCGGCGCGCACGGTTTTGGCATCGACTGCCTGTTCGTGACGCGCGGCATTCATTCGGAAGAGTTCGAAGGGATCGACCAGCTCGATCCGGCCTCGGTCAAGGAATTGTTCGGCCACCCGCCCCGCGCCATGACGCGGGAGTTGCGGTGGTGACTTCCGTTCCCCGGACGCAGTGCAGCGCGCGAAAAGCGCGTTCACGCGCGTCTTTGACGCGCTATGGGTGCGCTGCAGATCCGGGGGCCATTCTTGGGTGACGATAGGTCCCGGATTTGCGTCGCGTCATTCCATGCCGCGCCGCGTCCGGGACACGAGAGCGAACTTACGCGTTTGCCATATCCGGGAACACCGCCTCGATCTTGGTCTTCAGCGTGGCGGCGTTGAAGGGCTTCACGATGTAATTGTTCACGCCGGCTTTCTTGGCCGCGATCACGTTCTCGGTCTTGGACTCCGCCGTGATCATGATGAAGGGCGTGGTGGCGAGATTGACGTCGGCACGGACTTCGCGGAGCAGGTCGTAGCCGGTCATCGGCTCCATGTTCCAGTCGGAGATCACGAGGCCATATTTCTTGGCGCGCATCTTGTTCAGCGCCGCAGAACCGTCGCTGGCGTCGTCGATATTTTCAAAGCCGAGCTGTTTCAGCAGGTTTCGGATGATGCGGATCATGGTCGAGTAATCGTCGACCACCAGGACCGCCATCGACAGATCAACTGCCATTTCTTGACTCCCCACGCGGGCAAATGCTTCTGCAAAAACAGGCCTGTGGGCGGCTAACGCCGTCCCGCAGGACCACCCCTAGGACTAGCATCAGGCGTTAAACAGCCCGTTAACTGACCTTGGGTCGAGACTTTGGCGCCTGCAACGCGAAGTAGGCTGGCCGCCCCTGCTTGACTTCCCCGCCATGGCCAAGCCACGGTCCGGCCCCGATCCGACCGAAGCCGAAGCATCCCGAAATGCCATCCTCCTTTACCGTCATCCGCGACATCACGCCTGCGGCCGAAATCCCGAGGGGCGCCGTGGTGGCGATGGGCAATTTCGATGGCGTCCATCTCGGGCACCGCGCCGTAATCACGGCCGCGCTGGAGATGGGCAAGGCGCACCGCAAGCCGGCGCTGGCGTTGACCTTCGAGCCGCATCCGCGCCGCTTCTTCAGCCCGACCACCCCCCAGTTCCGCCTGTCCGACGAGACCGCCAAGCTCCGGCTGCTGGCCGGCACGGGCCTTGCCGGCGCCGTGGTCATGGCCTTCGACAAGCAGCGTGCCGGGACCACGGCGCAGGATTTCATTCACCACGATCTGATTGGCCGGCTCGGGGTGTCCGGCATCGCGGTGGGCTACGATTTTCATTTCGGCAAGGGCCGCGTCGGTTCGCCGAGCCTTCTGGTCAATGAAGCCCCACGGCTCGGTATCGAGGTCGACGTGCAGCCGCATATCGATATCGACGAGCGGCCGGTGTCCTCCAGTGCGATCCGCAGCGCGCTCGCGGAGGGCCAGATCGAGGACGCCGCCGCCCTGCTCGGCGGGCCCTGGTTCGTCACCGGCGAGGTGATCCATGGCGAGAAGCGTGGCCGCGAGCTCGGCTATCCCACCGCCAACATCCGCCTCGACAACAATTGCGGGCTCCGGCACGGCATCTATGCGGTGCGGGTCGGGCGCGGACAAGGGAAAGATCAGGTGCGTATCGACGGCGTCGCCAGTTTCGGCCGCCGTCCGACCTTCGACAATGGCGCGCCGCTACTCGAAATCTTCCTGTTCGATTTCAAGGGCGACCTCTATGGAGAGGTGCTCGATGTCGCCTTCATCGGCTTCATTCGCGAAGAATTGAAATTTTCCAGCGTGGATGCGCTGGTCAAGCAGATGGACGACAATTCCGCCCGCGCGCGGGCGCAGCTTACCGCGGCGCCGGGGGCGTTTCCGAAGCTGGGCGTGATCGGTTGAGGCCCCTTTGAGGCTTTGCGATTTGCCCCTCCCCCTGCTATGGAGAGCCCATGTTTGCGCGGCGCATCATAGGGATTAGCGGCCCGGCTTCCGCCTGAGCCAATGGCTCGGCGCAAGACCGGGTTTTCCTCGTTCACCCGCGATCGATCGCATCTCGCGCCCTCCGCCCTTCCGAGCCAGTCCTCATGTCCGAAAAGCCGCAAAAGTCCGACGCCAAAGACTATTCCAAAACCCTGTTCCTGCCGCAGACGGAATTTCCGATGCGCGCGGGGCTGCCGCAGCGCGAGCCGGAAATGCTCAAACGCTGGAACGAGATCCATCTTTACGAAAAGCTGCGCGAGGAGGCACGGGGCCGCGCCAAATTCGTGCTGCATGACGGCCCGCCCTACGCCAACGGCAACATCCATATCGGCACGGCGCTGAACAAGATCCTGAAAGATCTCGTCACCAAGAGCCAGCAGATGCTCGGCTTCGATTCCAACTACGTGCCCGGCTGGGACTGCCACGGCCTGCCGATCGAATGGAAGGTCGAGGAGGAGAACTACCGCAAGAAGGGCAAGACAAAACCGGATTTCCGCGATAGCGCCGCGATGGTGGCGTTCCGGCAGGAATGCCGCGCCTATGCGACGCATTGGCTCGGCGTGCAGCGCGAGGAGTTCAAGCGACTCGGCGTCGTCGGCGATTGGGACCACCCCTACGCCACCATGAGCTATCCGGCCGAAGCGCAGATCGCGCGCGAGTTGATGAAGTTCGCTGCCAACGGCACGCTCTATCGCGGCTCGAAACCCGTGATGTGGAGCGTGGTCGAAAAGACCGCGCTCGCCGAGGCCGAGGTCGAATATGAGGACTACACGTCGGATACGGTGTGGGTGAAATTCCCGGTCACCTCGCCCGCGCATGACGCGCTTGCCGATGCGAGCGTCGTGATCTGGACCACCACGCCGTGGACGCTGCCCGGCAATCGCGCGATCTCGTTCTCGCCGAAGATCGCTTACGGCCTTTATGAGGTCACCGACGCCCCCGCCGACAACTGGGCCAAGACCGGCGACATGCTGATCCTTGCGGACGCCCTCGCCGAGAGCGTGTTCAAGCAGGCACGCGTCGCCGCATACAAAAAGGTCCGCGACATTCCGGCCGACACGCTCGATGCGGTGGAATGCGCGCATCCGCTGCGGCGCTTTGCCGGTGACGGATACCAGTTCGTCGTTCCCCTCCTGCCCGGCGATCACGTCACCGATGACACCGGCACCGGCTTCGTGCACACCGCGCCGAGCCATGGCCGCGAGGATTTTGACGTCTGGACGGCGAATACGCGCGAGCTCGATGCGCGCGGCATCAACACCGCGATCCCCTATACCGTCGACGAGAACGGCGCTTTCACCGATCAGGCGCCGGGCTTCACGGGAAAACGCGTCATCAACGACAAGGGCGAGAAAGGCAACGCCAACGAAGCCGTGATCAAGGCGCTCGTCGACGCGGGCATGCTGCTCGCGCGCGGACGCATGAAGCATCAATACCCGCATTCCTGGCGCTCGAAGAAACCGGTGATCTTCCGCAACACACCGCAATGGTTCATCGCGATGGACAAGGACATCGCTGACAATGGCAAGGCGAAGCCCGGCGACACGCTGCGCGCCCGCGCGCTGCACGCGATCTCGGTGACACAATGGGTGCCGGCGTCGGGCCAGAACCGCATCAACGGCATGATCGAGGCCCGTCCCGACTGGGTGATGTCGCGCCAGCGCGCCTGGGGCGTGCCGATTGCCCTGTTCGTGCGCGAGAAGGGCGACGGCTCCGCCGAAATCCTGCAGGACGGCGCCGTCAACAAGCGCATCGGCGATGCGTTTGAAAAGGAAGGCGCCGACGCCTGGTACGTGGAGGGCGCCCGCGAACGCTTCCTCGGCTCGCTCGCCAACGAGGACTGGAAGAAGGTCGACGACATCCTCGACGTCTGGTTCGATTCCGGCTCGACCCACGCGTTCGTGCTGGAAGACCCCGTGCATTTCCCGGGGCTCGCCGGCATCAAGCGCAAGGTCGACGGCGGCGCCGACACCGTGATGTATCTCGAAGGATCGGACCAGCATCGCGGCTGGTTCCATTCCTCGCTGCTGGAGAGCTGCGGCACGCGCGGCCGCGCGCCCTATGATGTGGTCCTGACCCACGGCTTCACGCAGGACGAGCACGGCCGCAAGATGTCAAAGTCGCTCGGCAACACCATCGAACCGCAGGTCGTCATCAAGGAATCCGGCGCCGATATCCTGCGGCTCTGGGTCGCGGCCTGCGACTACACCGACGACCAGCGCATCGGGCCGGAAATCCTGAAGAACACGGTCGAGACCTATCGCAAGCTCCGCAACACCATCCGCTGGATGCTCGGCACGCTGCATCATTTCCGCCCCATCGATGCTATCGCGCACAAGGACGTGCCGGAGCTGGAGCGGCTGATGCTGCACGAGCTCGCCGAGCAGGCCAGGATCGTGCGCCAGGCCTATGCCGAGTTCGACTACAAGACCGTGGTCGCCGCACTCTCGGCCTTCATGAACTCGGAGCTGTCGGCGTTCTATTTCGACATCCGCAAGGACACGCTCTATTGCGACCCGCCGTCGTCGGTGGCGCGCAAGGCGGCGCTGACCACCATCGACATCCTCTGCGATGCGATCCTGAAATGGCTGGCGCCGATCCTGAGCTTCACCTGCGACGAAGCCTGGGGCATGTACAAGCCCAACGACAAGGCCTCGGTGCATCTCACGCTGTTTCCCGACGGCTTTGAGAAATTCCGTGACGATCAGCTCGCAGCGAAATGGGAGACCATCCGCGACGTGCGCCGGGTCGTCACCGGCGCGCTGGAGCTGGAGCGTGCGGCCAAGCGCATCGGCTCCTCGCTGGAGGCCTCGCCGGTCATCTATGTCGCCGACCGGAAGATACTGGCGACGCTGTTCGACATCGACCTCGCCGAAGTCTGCATCACCTCCAACTATGAGATGCAGGAAGGCGAAGGGCCGGCCGGTTCGTTCCGGCTCGACAACGTTCCGGGCGTCGCCGTCGTGGTCGAGAAGGCGCAAGGCATCAAATGCGCGCGGTCATGGAAGATCCTGCCCACCGTCGGCGAGGACAAGGAGTATCCCGACGTCTCGCCGCGCGACGCCAAGGCGTTGCGCGAATGGAAGGCGCTGGGGGTTACGGTCTGATATCCCTGTCGTCCCGGCGAAGGCCGGGACCCACAGGCCGATGGAATAGACAAAGGCAGATGACCCAAAATCTTTCGTACAATGACAGCCGCGGGGTATGGGTCCCGGCCTTCGCCGGGACGACGGCGGAGCTTGCGCCGTCGCCATGACATCCCCGCTCCGCCCCGGCATCATCGCCGCGATCGCGACACTGCTGCTCGACCAGGCCTCGAAGCTGTGGCTGCTCTACGTGTTCGATATCGGCCATCGCGGCACGGTGCAGGTGACGCCGTTCTTCGACCTGGTGCTGGCCTGGAATATCGGAATCAGTTTTGGCTGGTTCCAGAACGACGGCCAGATCGCCCAGATCGCCCTGATGGTGGTCAAGGCGCTCGCAGTGATCGCGCTGGCGATCTGGATGGCCCGTTCACGAACATTAATGGCCACCATTGCCCTGGGGTTGATCATCGGCGGGGCGATCGGGAACGCCATCGACCGCTTCGCCTACGGCGCGGTGGTCGATTTTGCCTTGTTTCACGTCCAGATCGGCGGAAAACCCTTCAATTGGTACGTGTTCAACCTGGCGGATGTGGCGATTGTTGCCGGGGTTGTCGCCCTATTGTATGATTCCTTTTTGGGGGCACCCGCCGCAAAAGCGCCCTGATCCCGGCCGATCAGATTCCCCTGATGTACCTGAAATAGATGGGTAAAGCAGCGATGCGCAGGACCGGAAAGTGCGGTTTCAGGGAGCGGAGCTCGTCGAAGGCCTTGCGGCTCTCGGCGGTCGCGCTCGGCGTTGGCTTGTTGATGGCGGGCGCCGCGCGCGCCGCCGACGATGACGAGGACGACAAGACCTTCGAGGAAAAGATCATCGAAGGCGTCATGAAGGGCATGGGCGCCACCAACATGGACAATTCGAGCATCGACTATCGCGAGCGCTCGCCGCTGGTCGTGCCGCCCAAGCTCGACCTGCCGCCGCCGGCTTCCGCCACCGCCGAGAAGGCCGCGCCGAACTGGCCGAAGGATCCCGACGAGGCTCGCCGCAAGGCCGCGATCGCCGCACGCAAGAAGGACAAGAAAGACACGCGCGACGCCACCACGATGAGCGATGCGGCGGCCCGTCCGCTGTCGCCGAGCGAACTCAACGCGGCCAAGCAGAGACCGACGACGTCGACCCAGGACGCGCGCAATTCCAATTCGCTGAAGCCGGGCGACCCCGGCGGCACGCCGTTGATGCCGTCCGATCTCGGCTACAACGGCAGCGTCATGGGGCTGTTCAAGGGCGGCAACAAGGTCGAGGCCACCGAGTTCAAGCAGGAGCCGACGCGGGAATCGCTGACCCAGCCGCCGCCCGGCTACCAGACGCCGTCGCCGAACTACCTCTACGGCACCGGACCGAAGGAATCCCTGAACAAGGACTACAATCCGGCCGCCGGCAAATACGGCGAATAGCGCATAATCCGGAAAATGAGCTAGAGCGCGATGGCGTCACTTGAAGCCATCGCGCTTTGGTGCCTGAAAAAGCAGCGGGATGAACATTGTTTCATCCTTTCTCTCGGCTTCGTGACGTCGTCGCGTTCGCCGCGCCGTGTAGGATGCGGCGTTTTTGACCCGCGTATCTTGGTGCGGGCTTTCATAAAGGTCATGATGTCCAGAACCCGGTTCTTCGCCTCGCTGTTCGCTGCGCTCGCTCTTTCATCGACTGGCGCGTTCGCGCAAACCACCTTCAACTCCGAGCCTCCGGCCACCTTCACCTTGCCGAACGGCCTGCAGGTCGTGGTGATCCAGGATCACCGCACGCCGGTCGTCACGCAAATGGTCTGGTACAAGGTCGGCTCGGCCGACGAGACGCCTGGCAAATCGGGGCTGGCGCATTTCCTCGAACATCTGATGTTCAAGGGCACCGCCAAGCATCCGGCCGGCGAGTTCTCCCAGACCGTGCTCAATGTCGGCGGCAACGAGAACGCCTTCACCTCGAACGACTACACCGGCTATTTCCAGCGTATCCCGCGCGAGAAGCTGCCGCTGATGATGGAGTTCGAGGCCGACCGCATGACCGGGCTCATCCTCAAGGACGAGAACGTGCTGCCCGAGCGCGACGTCGTGCTCGAGGAATACAACATGCGGGTTGCCAACAATCCGGAGGCGCGGCTGAACGAGCAGATCATGGCCGCGCTCTATCTCAACCATCCCTATCAGCGTCCGGTGATCGGCTGGCACCAGGAGATCGAGAAGCTCGACCGCGAGGATGCGCTCGCCTTCTATCGCCGCTTCTACGCGCCGAACAACGCGATCCTGATCATCGCGGGCGACACGGACGTCAAGGAAGTCCGGCCGCTGGTCGAGCAATATTTCGGCAAGATCGAGCCGCAGCCGGCGATTCCCGCCCGCCGCGTCCGCCCGCAGGAGCCGCAACAGGTCGCCCCGCGCACGGTGACGCTGGCCGATCCCCATGTCGAGCAGCCTACCGTGAAGCGCTATTATCTGGTGCCGTCGGCCACGACCGCAGCCGCGGGCGAAAGCCCGGCGCTCGACGTGCTGGCGCAGCTGATGGGCGGCGGCAACAACTCCTATCTCTACCGCGCACTCGTGGTCGACAAGCCGCTCGCGGTCGCCGCCAACGCGTCCTATCAGGGCACCTCGCTCGATCCGTCGCAATTCTCGATCGCGGCCGCGCCGCGGTCGGGCGTCGAGTTCGCGCAGATCGAGCAGGCGATCGATGCCGTCATCGCCGACATCCAACAGAACCCGATCCGCGCCGAGGACCTCGAGCGCGTGAAGACGCAGCTGATCGCGGAAGCGATCTATGCCCAGGACAACCAGGCGACGATGGCACGCTGGTATGGCGGAGCGCTCACGACCGGGCTCAGCATCGAGGACATCAGAAGCTGGCCGGACCGCATCCGCGCGGTCACCGCCGAGCAGGTCCGCGCCGCCGCGCAAAAGTGGTTCGACAAGAAGCGCTCGGTCACCGGCTATCTCATCAAGGACACCGCGCCGAAGCGCGAGGAGAAGCGTTCGTGAACAATCATCTGACTTTCGCGCGGCGCGGCTTTTTCGCGCTCACGGCTTCGCTTGCCTTCGCTGCCGTCGCACCCGCACCGTCTTTTGCCGCGGCCAAGATCCAGCATCTGATCTCGCCCGGCGGCATCGAGGCCTGGTTCGTGCAGGACGCGACCGTACCCCTGATCGCGATGGAATATGCCTTCACCGGCGGCGCCTCGCAGGACCCGGCCGACAAGCCCGGCGTCGGCAACATGGTCGCGAGCCTGATCGACGAGGGCTCCGGCGATCTCGATTCCAAGACCTTTCACGAGCGCCTCGACCGCCGCGCCATCGAGCTGAGCTTCAGCGTGACGCGGGACTATTTCCGCGGTTCCTTGCGCATGCTCAAGGACAACAAGGACGAGGCCTACGACCTTCTGCATCTGGCACTGACCTCGCCGCATCTCGACGAGACCGACGTCGAGCGCATCCGCACGCAGATCGTGTCCGGCCTGCGCCGCGATACCACCAATCCGAATTCGCTGGCGAGCCGCAAATTCCTCGAGCTCGCCTTCCCCAATCATCCCTATGGCCGGCCGAGCAACGGTACGCTCGAGAGCGTGCCGGGCATCACCGTCGCCGACATGCGCGACTACATCAAGCGCGTGATTGCGAAAGATACGCTGAAGGTCGCCGTGGTCGGCGATGTCGATCCGGCAACGCTCGGGCAATTGCTCGACAAGACTTTCGGCAGCCTGCCGGCGAAGGCGAGCCTCACGCCGGTGCCCGACATCGTTTCGACCAAGCCGCCGCAGCGCGCCTTCGTGCCGCTCGACGTGCCGCAGACCACCATCTTCTTCGGCGGCCCTGGCTTCGTCCGCCACGATCCGAAGTTCATGGCAGCCTATATCGACAACCACATCATGGGCGGCGGCGGACTTTCTTCGCGGCTCTACCGCGAAGTCCGCGAGAAGCGCGGGCTCGCTTATTCGGTGTTCGAGACGCTGCTCTGGATGGATCATTCGGCGCTGTTCATCGGCAATACCGGCACTCGGGCCGACCGCGCCGGCGACAGCATGGACGCCATCAACAAGGAAGTCCGTCAGTTTGCCGCCGAAGGCCCGACCCAGCAGGAACTCGACGAAGCGAAATCCTACCTTAAGGGCTCGCAGATGCTGCAGCTCGACACCTCCTCCAAGCTCGCCAGCGCGCTGCTGCAATACCAGCTCGACAAGCTGCCGATCGACTATCTCGACAAGCGCGGCGGCATCATCGATGCGGTGACGCTGGATGACGCCAGGCAGGCCGCAAAACGGCTGTGGGGCGAGGGCCTCATTTCGGTCGTGGTCGGCCGCGAGCCGCAGGCCGCCGCGCAATCCGCCGGCGCCCCGGGAGGCGCACCGACACCCAAGGCGAATTGAGTTCGTCGGCATAGACTCGCTATGGTGGGCGCATCGATTCTGACCGGATGCGCCCATGCTGCGGATTTCCCGCGATCTCTCCATCGACGAGAACGACCTCGAGATCGTCTTTGTCCGCGCCTCCGGTCCGGGCGGGCAGAACGTCAACAAGGTCTCGACCGCGGCGCAGCTTCGCTTCGACACCAACAAGATCACGTTGCCGCCTGACGCCGCGCAGCGGCTGGCGCGGCTCGCCGGCAGCCGCATGACCAAGGACGGCGTGATCGTGATCCAGGGCTATCGCTTCCGCAGCCAGGAGCGGAATCGCGCCGATGCGATCGAGCGGCTGGTCGAGATGCTGAAGGAAGCGATGGTGCGCCCGGTGCCGCGGCGGCCGACCAAGCCCACGTTCGGCTCGAAACAACGCCGCCTCGAAGGCAAGAAGCGACGAAGCGACATCAAGTCTCATCGCGGCACGCGCGGCTTCGACGATTAGGTCAGCTTGACCGACCTGCTTTTCGGCCGCCCGGCTCGGCGGCGCTTTGTTCTCACGCGAAACAGCCCGCTACTACCACCGCTGCGTTGGCGCACCCTAAAGTCCGCCGACGCCAACGGTGATGCATATGACGAAGCGGCGCGCGACAGATGTAGCTGGGCTTGCCATCGGCCTTGGTTTTTGCAGCGCGGTGCTTGTCGCGAGGGCTGCCATGGCGCAAATGCCGCTGCCGGAAGCAAAGCCGCCGGACGGCCCGACGCTGTTCAAGCAGCAATGCGCGACCTGCCACACCAACAATCTGACTGACCCGGTCCGTCAAGGACCGTCGCTGTTCGGCATCATCGGCCGCCGCGCCGGCTCGGCCGATGGCTTCCATTATTCGGCGGGCTTCGCGAAGGCCGATTTCAGCTGGGACGACGCCAGGCTGGATGCCTGGATCACCAATCCGCAGCAGATGATTCCAGGCTCGGTCATGGCCTATCGGCAAGCCAAGCCTGAAATCCGCACCGCCATCATCGCCTATCTCAAGGAACTGCACTGAATGGCCAAACCCGTTCATTCGATGATCCGCGTTTTCGACGAAAAGAAATCGCTCGACTACTACAAGCGCGCCTTCGGGCTTGACGTTGCCGATCATCTGAAATTCCCGGACTTCGCGCTGATCTATCTGCGCCATCCCTCCTCGCCGTTCGAAGTCGAGCTGACCGTGAATTTCGATCGCAAGGAGCCCTATGCGCTCGGCGACGGCTACGGCCATCTCGCGGTTGTCGTCGACGATGTCGATGCGGAACACGCGCGATTCGAGCAGGAACAGCTGTCACCGGGGCCGCTGCGCGATTTCAAGCACGACAGCAAAACGCTGGCGCGCTTTTTCTTTGCCACCGATCCCGACGGCTACAAGATCGAGGTGATCCAGAAAGGCGGACGCTTCGGTTGATGACAATCAATAAACAACACAGAGGAGACACCCATGAGAGAAGTCGATCGCAGGAGCAAATATGATCGCCGCGTCTTTCTAAAGGGCGCGGCCACCGCGGTTCCGGCCGCTGCCGTCGTCACGAGCACGGGCCTCGGCATCAACGACGCGTGGGCGGAAGACGCGACCGCGTTATCGCCCGCGACGCTGAAGACGCTGGTGAAGGTCGCGCGCGACATCTATCCGCACGATATGCTGGTCGACGGCTATTACATCGCCGCCGTCAAGCCGTGGGACGGCAAGGCGGCCAAGGATCCCGCCGTCAAGGCGATGATCGAAGGCGGCATCGCCCGCCTCGACCAGGACGCCCGCGATCACCACAAGGTGCCCTATGCGCAAGTGGCCTGGGAAGCCGACCGCGTGAAGCTGCTGCAGGGCATCGAGCAGACCGACTTCTTCAGCACCATCCGCGGCGATCTCATCGTCTCGCTCTACAACCAGAAGGAGGTTTGGCCGAAATTCGGCTACGAGGGCTCCTCCGCCGAGCATGGCGGCTACATCAAGCGCGGCTTCGCCGACATCGACTGGCTCCCGAAGGCTTGAGCCTGGGCAGAAAACAGTCAGGGAGGGATTCACATGGCAAAATTCGATCAAAATGACAGCGGCGTGGTGGTGATCGTCGGCTCCGGCGCCGGCGGCGGAACGCTCGGCAATGAGCTTGCGCAGAAGGGCGTCAAGGTCGTGATCCTTGAGGCCGGCCCGCGCATCGAGAACCAGGACTTCATCAATGACGAATGGGACAGTTTCACCCAGCTCGCCTGGAAGGACGCGCGCTCGACATCCGGAAGCTGGCAGGTCTCCAAGGACTTCCCGACGCTGCCGGCGTGGATCGTCAAGGCCGTGGGCGGCTCGACCGTGCACTGGGCCGGCGCGTCCCTTCGCTTCGACGAGCATGAGTTCAGGATCAAGAGCACCTATGGCGGCGTGAGCGGCGCGAACCTTTTGGACTGGCCGATCACGCTCGCCGAGATGGAGCCGTGGTACGCCAAGGCCGAGGACAAGATGGGCGTGACGCGCACCAACGGCATTCCTGGCCTTCCCGGCAACAACAATTTCAGGGTGATGGAGGCCGGCGCCAAAAAACTCGGCTACAAGGAAGTCCATACCGGGCGCATGGCGATCAACAGCGAAGCGCGCGACGGACGCGGCTCCTGCCAGCAGATCGGCTTCTGCTTCCAGGGCTGCAAATCCGGCGCGAAATGGTCGACGCTGTACGCCGAGATTCCCAAGGGCGAAGCCACCGGCAATCTCGAAGTGCGTCCCGACAGCATGGTGATCAAGATCGAGCACGATGCGAGCGGCAAGGTCACCGGGGTCGTCTACGCCGACGCGAACGGCGTGATGCAGCGCCAGAAGGCGCGCGTCGTGGCGGTCGCCGGCAATTCGCTGGAGAGCCCGCGCCTGCTGCTCAACAGCGCCTCGAACATGTTCCCCGACGGTCTTGCCAACTCATCGGGCCAGGTCGGGCGCAACTACATGCGGCACATGACCGGCAGCGTCTACGCATCGTTCGAAAAGTCGGTCCACATGTATCGCGGCACCACCATGGCCGGGATCATCCGCGACGAGGCCAAGAACGATCCGAAGCGCGGCTTTGTCGGCGGTTATGAAATGGAGACGCTCTCGCTCGGCGTTCCCTTCATGGCGGCGTTCCTCAAGCCGGGCGCCTGGGGACGGCCCTTCACCAGCGCGATGGAGACCTATCCGCAGATGGCGGGCATGTGGCTGGTCGGCGAAGACATGCCGCAGGAAACCAACCGCATCACGCTCGATCCGAAGGTCAAGGACAAGAATGGCATGCCGGTCGCGAGCGTGCATTTCGACGACCATCCCAACGACGTCGCAATGCGCGAACATGCCTACAGGCAGGGCGCCGCTGTCTACGACGCGGTCGGGGCCACCGTCACCTATCCGACACCGCCCTATCCGAGCACCCACAACATGGGCACCAACCGGATGAGCGAGAAGGCAAAGGACGGCGTGGTGAACAAGTTCGGCCAGACCCACGACATCAAGAACCTGTTCGTGTCCGACGGCAGCCAGTTCACCAGCGGCGCGGCCTGCAACCCGACGCTGACCATCGTCTCGCTCGCGATTCGGCAGGCGGACTACATCGCCGGCGCGATGCAGAAGAAAGAGATCTAGTTTCCCGTGAGACTTTGGCGGCTCTGTCCAGTTCCAGACAGAGCCGCTTTGCTTTTATTCGGCAGCATCCAGGATTGCGGCACTGCTGCGAAATTCTGGAACAGCAGCCGCGGTCCTGGCGCGGTAAATCAGGCAGGAACAGCGCAGCAGTGAGGCGAAATTGTTGACTGCACCATGATGGTCGAGCACCTCGTTGTGCAGCGTGGTGAGGAACTTGGCCAGCGTCATGCCTTCCTTGGCCGCGATCTCCTCCAGCGTGTCCCAGAACGACATTTCCAGCCGGATCGAGGTGCAGTGACCGTCCATGCGCAGCGAACGGGTCTGCGATTCATAGTCGCGTTGCGGCTGATGCGCGAACAATTGGCACATGGCGTCCCTCCGTCGGATTATAATTTTTCCAAACGTTATACCCGGATGTGCAGACTCACAATCCCGCGCGTAGCGCAGCCCGTACGGCAGCACATGTCGGTTTCCTCGTGCTTCAGCGCTCTCCCGAGATCGGGGATAATCTCCGGGATGGCCCATGCATTTGGCACCGCAGCAGCCTAGAATACCGGGCAAGTGTCGAATCCAGCCACCCGAACCAGGCCCATGCCCGTCCGCCAGCTCCCCGAACAGGTTGTCAACCGCATCGCAGCCGGCGAAGTGGTCGAGCGTCCCGCGAGCGTGGTCAAGGAACTCGTGGAGAATGCGATCGATGCCGGTGCGAGCCGGATCGATGTCTTCACCGACGGCGGCGGCAGGCGGAAGATCGTCATCACCGATGATGGCGGCGGCATGACCGCGGCCGATCTCGCGCTCGCGGTCGACCGCCACGCCACCTCCAAGCTCGACGACGAGGACCTGCTGCAGATCAAGACGCTCGGCTTCCGCGGCGAGGCGCTGCCCTCGATCGGTGCAGTCGCGAAGCTTTCCATTGCGACGCGCCATGCCGGCGAGCCGCATGCCTGGCAGCTCGCGGTCGAAGGCGGCGCCAAGGGCGAGGTGATGCCGGCGGCGCTCGGCCACGGCACCCGGGTCGAGGTCGCCGACCTCTTCTACGCCACACCGGCGCGGCTGAAATTCCTGAAGACCGACCGCACCGAGGCCGAAGCGATCCGTGAAACGGTGCGGCGGCTCGCGATGGCGCGGCCGGATATCGCCTTCACCCTCGCCGGCGAGGAGCGCGCGCCGGTGACCTGGGCCGCGGCGCTGCCCGGCGCGCCCGGCCAGCTCACGCGCCTCGGCGATATCCTCGGCGCTGATTTTCGCAGCGCGGCCATCGATGTGCGCAGCGAACGCGACGGCGTGTCGGTCGAGGGCTATGCCGCCGCGCCGTCGCTGACGCGTGCCAATGCACTCGGGCAGTATCTTTTCGTCAACGGCCGCCCGGTGCGCGACAAGCTGATCCTGGGCGCGGTGCGCGCGGCCTATGCCGATTATCTGCCGCGCGACCGCCATCCGATGGTAGCGCTGTTCGTGACACTCAGCCCGCGCGAGGTCGACGCCAATGTGCACCCGGCCAAGACCGAGGTGCGCTTCCGCAATGCCGGCCTCGTGCGTGCCCTGATCGTGCATGCGCTGAAGGAGGGGCTGGCGCGCGAGGGCCGGCGCACCGCGGCCAACGGCGGCGGCGCGGCGATCGCTGCGTTCCGCCCCGCGTTCGCGCCGCGGCCTGGTAATTGGGACTGGCAACGCTCGCCCTCCTATCCGGTCGGCCCTGCCTCGTCCTTTGCGGCGGCTGCGACCGCACTCGCCGAGCAGGACCAGGCCGCCTTCGATGTCGGCGCACCCACGGCTGACGTGCGCTTCGAGGCGCAAACGGGGGGCGACCTGCTCGATCGTCCGCTCGGCGCGGCGCGCACGCAGATCCACGAAACCTATATCGTGTCGCAGACCCGCGACGGGCTCGTCATCGTCGACCAGCACGCCGCCCATGAGCGCATCGTCTATGAGCGGCTGAAGGCGTCGCTGGCCAAGAATGGCGTGCAGCGGCAGATTTTGCTGATCCCGGAAATCGTCGAGCTCGATGAAGCCACCATCGAGCGGCTGCTTTCACGCAGCGAGGAACTGGCGTCCTTCGGGCTCGCCATCGAATCCTTCGGCCCCGGTGCGGTCGCTGTGCGCGAGACGCCGTCGCTGCTGGGCAAGACCGATGCCGGCAGTCTCTTGCGCGACCTCGCCGAGCATATGGAGGAATGGGACGAGGCGCTGCCGCTGGAGCGTCGCCTGATGCACGTCGCCGCCACCATGGCCTGCCACGGCTCGGTGCGCGCCGGCCGCAGGCTCAAGCCGGAAGAGATGAACGCGCTGCTGCGCGAGATGGAAGACACGCCGAACTCCGGCCAGTGCAACCACGGCCGCCCGACCTATGTCGAGCTGAAGCTCGCGGATGTGGAGAAGCTGTTCGGACGGCGGTAGGCAGCGCCACGCATTCAACTGTCATCACCCGCGAAAGCGGGTGATCCAGTGTTCCAGAGGCGTCAGTGTTTGGACCGATAGGCTGCGGCGTACTGGATCGCCCGGACAAGCCGGGCGACGACAGCTGTGTTGTGGCGGCGGCAAGGTTCATTGCGCCCGCAAGAACACAAACTCCGTGTCGTCATACGCGCGCCGCTCCAGCTCCGCGAATCCCTCAGGCACCGCGAAGGCCGCCGCCTTCGCCTCCTCCACCACCAGCAACGCACCCGGCGTGAGCCAGCCGCCGTCGCGCAGCGAGGCCAACGCCTGCTCCGCCAGCCCGTTGCCATAGGGCGGATCGAGGAACGCGAGCGAGAACGGCTCCATGGGATGTGCGGGGCCGAGATTGGTGGCGTCGCGGCGATAGACTTTTGTCACGCCGCCGAGTGCCAGCGCCTCGACATTGTTGCGCAGCAGCGCGCGGGATTCGGCGCCATTGTCGACGAACAGCGCGAACGCAGCACCCCGCGACACCGCCTCGATGCCGAGTGCGCCGGTGCCGGCAAAGAGATCTAGCACGCGCGCGCCTTCGATCGGATCGCCATAGGCGTGCACGAGAATATTGAACACGGACTCGCGCAACCGGTCCGCGGTGGGACGGATGTCGCGCGAGGAAGGCGAGGCCAGGTTGCGGCCCTTCAATCGTCCGCCGACCACGCGCATCGATTACTCATCCTGCGGCTTCAGGTCGCGCTTGCCGTGGTAGCCGCGCTTGGGGCGGCGCGGCGGGCCATAGCCGGCACTCTCGTCCTCGTTGCGCGCCCTAGCCTCCTCGCTGCCAGTGCGCTGCACCAGCACGCGGCGGCCCTTGCGGTCGGCGACCAGCGCGTTCTTGCCGGAAGGCTTGAACGGCTTCTTGGCGCGCGGAGTCTCGTCCTCGTCTTCACGCGCCTCGGGCTGCGCCGGGCGGTTGAAATCGCAGCCGGCCTGGGCGACCAGTTTTTCGCCGAGCTGCTCGCGCAGCACGCGCGTCTTTACTTCGTCGACCTTGCCTTCCTCGATCTCGCCGAGTTGGAAAGGACCGTAGGAAACCCGGATCAGCCGGTTCACCTCGAGCCCGAGATGCGCCATCACATTGCGCACTTCGCGGTTCTTGCCTTCGCGGATCGCGAACACCAGCCAGACATTGGCGCCCTGGTCACGCTCCAGCGTGGCGTCGATCGAGCCGTATTTGACGCCGTCGACCTCGATGCCGTCCTTCAGCTGGTCGAGTTGCGCCTGCGTGATCTCGCCATGGGCGCGGACGCGATAGCGGCGCAGCCATCCAGTGTCCGGCAGCTCCAGCATGCGCGCAAGGCCGCCATCATTGGTCAGCAGCAGCAAGCCTTCGGTATTGAAATCGAGCCGGCCGATCGAGATCAGCCGCGGTAGCCCTTCGGGGAGATTGTCGAACACCGTCGGCCGGCCTTCCGGATCGGCGTGCGTCGCCATCAAGCCCTTGGGCTTGTGATACAGAAACAGCCGCGTGCGCTCGCGCGGCGGCAAGTTCTTGCCGTCGACCGCGACCACGTCATTTTCGGTGACATCGAGCGCCGGCGAATTGATCAGGCGGCCGTTGACGGTGACACGGCCGGCCGTGACCATCTCCTCGGCGTCGCGGCGCGAGGCTAGGCCTGCGCGCGCCAGCACCTTGGCGATGCGCTCGCCGGCCTTCTTCGGCTTCGGCTCGGGACGCTCGCGCTTCTCGAAATCGGGACGCTCGCGATAGGTGCCGCGGCCGCCGAAGGCCGGACGCTTCGCAAACACCTTGCTGTCGTCTTCATTGTCGCGGCGCGGACGGTCGGCGAAACGATCCGATCCGCGGTCGCTGCGCGGATGCTCCTGCCAGTCGCGGCGGCCTTCGGGGCGCGGACGGCTGTCGTCGCGGTCACGCGGCCGATCGAACTTCGGGCGATCCTCGCGCGACCGCGAAAAGCGCGGACGCTCACTGGCACCGCTGTCTCCAGGGTCGCCCTTGCGATCCCGGTCACGCGGCTTGTCGTAACGGGGCTTGTCGAATTTCGGCCGGTCAAATTTGCGTTCACCATCACCGCCCGCCGGACGCTCAACGCCTCCCTCGCGCTTCTGCCAGGGTTTTGAGTCCCCGCGCGGCGGACGATCGCCAAAATCCTTGCGCGGGCCACGATCCGCGGCGCCGCGGGAAAATTTGCGCTCGCCGCCAAACTTCCGCTCGGGCCGATCACCGTCGCGCGGCGGTCTCGGGCTATAGGGGCGGTCGCCGCGAGGCCGGTCGCCGTCGCGCGGCGGGCGCGGGCTGTAGGGGCGATCCCCGCGAGGCCGGTCGCCGTCCTTGCGAAAGCCTTCGCCGCGTGGCGTGTAAGGGCGCTTGTCGCCATCACGCTCCCGCGAAGCGTAGGGCTTCTTGTCAGCGAATTTCCGGTCAGAGAAACGCGCGGCCGGACGGGCCTCGTCGCGATTGGTGCGGGGGGTATAGGGGCGCTTCTCGCCACCACGGTCTCCAGGGTCGCCCTTGCGATCCCGGTCGCGCGGCTTGAACGGACGCTTTTCGCCACCGCCCTCGCGGTCGAATTTCGGCCGGTCGCCGCGCGGCTTGAACGCGCGCTTCTCGCCACCGCCATCGCGGTCGAATTTCGGGCGGTCGCCGCGCGGCTTGAACGTGCGCTTCTCGCCGTCGCCGTCGCGCGCGGGACGATCGCGGAACGGCCGATCGGTGCGGGGGCGGTCATCGCGGCTGAATCTCGGCTTGTCGCCGCCGCCCGCGCCGTCGAACTTCTTCGGCGCCAAGCCGCGCTTGGCGAATTTCTTCTCGGGTCCCCGTGGCTTGCCGGACCGGCCGCCCGCGGGGCGCTCACGCCGGCCGCGGGAATCATTGTGTTTATCGGTGTCGCGGGGCATGAAAGGTCTCACTTGAAGCTTCAATGGGGGAGCAGGACAACGGCGATACGCGCGCTGGCAGCGGCGCATGACACGCAAAACCGGAATCCACTTTTGCTGAAGACCCATGCACTAGCAGGTTTTTCGAGATGATACGAGGCATGAAAGCCCCTTCTTTCATGGATTTGGCGCTGAAAACGGCCGAAAACGCCGGTAAAGCCGGCGAAGTCCCGATCGGCTGCGTCATTGTCAGGGATTACGAGGTGATCGCGACGGCCGGCAATCGGACCCTGAGCGAACTCGATCCGACCGCCCATGCGGAAATCCTGGCGATCCGGCAGGCCGCCGAGCGGATCGGAACGGAGCGGCTTACCGATTGCGACATGTATGTCACGCTGGAGCCCTGCACCATGTGTGCCGGCGCGATCTCGTTCGCGCGCATCCGCCGGCTCTATTACGGCGCGGCCGATCCGAAGGGCGGCGCGGTCGAGTCCGGCGTGCGGTTTTTCGCCTCGCCGACCTGCCATCATGCGCCGGATGTCTATCCCGGGCTCGGCGAGCGCGCCTCAGTGACACTGCTGCGGGAGTTTTTTCGGGAGCGCAGATAACGTAGCCCGCATGAGCGAAGAGCGACATGCGGGACCACCCCGGGGTGTCGCTCTGATGTCCTTCGTCAAGTGGTTAGACGTGAGGTATCGTCACCCTGCGAGTTTCGCTGGAGTGTGCGATAACGATGATCGTGCAAGGGTGGAGGCGAAGCCTGAAGACGTCGGTGATCAAGCTCTGATACGCGGGTTTAAACCGCAGTTCCGAGATTTCGTCCGGGGCTTTCCGCTGTCTACGCGCGGGCGTCGATCGGCTGATCGGCCACAAAGCGACATCGGGAATTCCCCTGCCGTGGCTTCGCCCCCGCCGTTGCACGATATTTGTCCGGATCGCGGTCCGGTTGCTGGCTCCTTGTCGGGCTTGTCGATGTACTCAGGTCGCCGGCGTTACTGACGCATCGACGGCGCGGCTGACCGCCCAGATGAAGCCCGACAGCTCACGCGCAATCGCGGTCACCACAAGTGTCGGCCGTTTGCCGCGCCGTGCCAATGCGCGGTAGCGCGCGGTCAGGCGCGCCTGCGCCTTCCAGGCGATCTCCTGGACGGCAGGTGGGGCGGCTTCAACCTTGGCAAGCTTCTTCTTGCCGACGCGCGGAGGATGACGATAGCTCCAGGAGCACTCCACCAGAATGCGCCGTGCCCGATGGTTACCGGCCTTGGTGATGCCGCCGCGCCAGACCCTGTCACCAGTCGATTCTTCGCCCGGCACCAGGCCGAGATAGGCCATCAATTGGCGTGGGCTGGCAAAGCGCGACAGATCACCGATCTCGGCGAGGAACACCGTAGCCGAAATGAGATCAAGACCGCGCACGGCCATCAGTGCCGTCACCACCTTTGCAAGCGACCAGTCCGGTACCGCCGCGGCAATCGCCTTCTCGAGCCGGATCACGCGCTCATTGGCTTGCCGCACCGCCAACAGCATCTCCTCGAATGCGATGCGCTGTTCGCGGTGGACGAGCTTCTGGCTTACCAGCCAGTTCATATGGGCCCTGGTCCAGGTTCGCTTACCCATAAAATGCCGGCCGAGCCGCAGCAGCAGCGACAAAACCTGCTGGCGCTTGGATTTGAGATCATCGACCGCAGCCTCGCGCGCCCGCACCAGATCCCGCATCGCCTCGTGCCGCGCATCCGGAACCCAGACTGCAGTCAGTTCGCCTGCGCGCAGCAGCTTCGCCAGGTTGAGCGCGTCGCGCCGGTTGGTCTTCACCCGGTCACCCGGCTTCTTCGGGATCAGCGATGGCGCCACCACCACACACTCGTGACCGAGCGTCTTGATCAGCCGATACAGCCCATACCCCGTCGGCCCGGCTTCATAGCAGAACGTCAGTCGCCGATGCTGCGCCGCAAGCTTCTTCACCAGCTTGCTCGTTGCCGCCTCCGTGTTCTCGATCTCGCCGTGATACCGGACTTCGCCGTTCCGCCCACCTTCCGCAATAGCCACCGCATTGCGAAGCTTCGATGTATCGATACCTACAAAGACTTCGTTATAATCCGCCATGACTCGTCCTCCTTGCGTGAGGCTCTACCCGGCCTGTCCGGGCAACCCTCGCTTGCGCATCGAGGGCGAGTCGCCTCAATCTGGGAAGGACATACGGTCTGCGCTCATGCGGGCTACTTCACCCCGCCAGGAAAAACTCGCGCAGCAATTTCGCCGTCGCGTCCGGATTCTCCTCCGGCAAAAAGTGCCCGGACTCGACCGGCGCGCCGGTGACATTTGTCGCCCATGTCTTCCAGGTGTCGAGCGGCGTCGCTGCAGCCGACGCAATGCCGACATCGCCCCACAGCGTCAGCATGGGAATAGTGATCTTCTTGCCGGCCTCGAAATCGGCCTTGTCGATCTCGTAGTCCGCATAGGCGCCGGCGCGGTAATCCTCGCACATTGCATGCACGCGCGAGGGATCGCGGAATGGCGCGAGATAGTGTTCCAGCGCGCGCGGGTCCAGTTCGTTCAGCGTCTTCGACTTGGTCTGGCTCGCCATCTTCTTCTTCAGGAAGAAATCCGGAGCGCCGCCGATCAGCGTCTCCGGGAACGGCGCCGGCTGCGCCAGGAACGTCCAGTGGTAGATCTTCAGCGCATAGAGCCGGTTCATGCGCTCCCAGTAATTATAGGTCGGCAGAATATCGAGCACCGCCAGCCGCGAGAGTCTTCCGGGATGATCGAGCGCGAGGCGGTAGGACACGCGGCCGCCGCGGTCATGGCCGGCGAGCGCGAAATGCACGTGGCCGAGTTGCTCCATCGCCTCGATCATCACCTTCGCCATCGCGCGCTTGGTGTAGGGCGTGTGGTTCTCGTCGCTCTCGGGCATGTCGGACCAGCCATAGCCCGGCAGGTCGGCGATGATCAGGGTGAACTTGTCGTGAAGCTTCGGCGCCACGGTGTGCCACATCACATGGGTCGATGAAAACCCGTGCAGCAGCATCAGCGGCGGGCCGCTGCCGCCGACACGGGCAAAGATGCGGCCCGCGGAGGTATTGATCCATTTGGACTGGTAGCCGGGAAAGAGGTCGGCGAGGTCGGACATCGCTTCAAACTTTGTTTGTCGTTGCCGCTGGGGCGTGGGGGAGTTATGCCATCGGCCAAGGGAAATCATCAAGTAACGTCAGCAAGAACGCAAAACGAGGGAATGCCATGTCGATCGATTTCGAAATCCCGGCTGAAGCCAAGGCGATCCGCGAAAGAGTGCGCAAATGGGTGCATGACGAGTGCATTCCCGCTGAAAAGGAGCTGGATTCCAAGCCGTTCGACGACGTGCTCGCCAATTTGCGCAAAAAGGCTCGCGCCCAGGGCCTGTGGAATCCCTTCGTGCCGAAGGAACATGGCGGCATGGGGCTGGGCCCGCTCGCCAATGCACTGGTGCAGATGGAGCTCGGCGAAAGCATGCTGGGCGCGCTGTCGATGAACACGCAGGGCCCCGACGACGCCTCGATCATGACGATTCTGGCCCATGGCACGGAATATCAGAAGGAGAAATTCCTCAAACCCTTGCTCAACGGCGAGAAGCGCATCTGCTTCTCGATGACGGAAAAGGCCTCCGGCGCCGATGCCACGGGCATGCAGACCCGCGCGGTGAAGGACGGCAACGAGAATTACGTTTTGAATGGTGAAAAGTGGTTCTCGTCGTCGGCCAGCGTCGCCAACATGGCGCTTGTCATGGCGATGACCGATCCCGATGCGCCGCGGCACAAGCGCTATTCGACCTTCATCGTCGAGCTGCCGAACCCCGGCTACAACATCAAGCGCAACGTGCCAAACATGGCGATCGAAGGTCCCTATTACGACCAGATCCATGGCGGCCATTCCGAGATCGAGATCAAGGACCTGAAAGTGTCCGCCGACAATTTGCTCGGCGGCGAAGGCAACGGCTTCAACATGGGCCAGCATCGCCTCGCCTATGGGAGGCTGCGCCACGGCATGCACAACATCGCCAAGGCGCAGCGCGCGCTCGACATGGCGGTGGCGCGCGTGACCAGCCGCTCGACCTTCGGGCAATTGCTCGCCGATCGCCAGGCCGTGCAGTTCATGCTCGCGGAATGCGCGACCCAGCTCTATATCGGCCGCCTGATGTTGCTGCATATCGCCTACAAGGCGGAAAAGGGCATGGACCTGCGGCAGGAAAACTCGATCGCAAAAGTCTATCTCGCGCACATGGTGCACCATGTGATCGACACCGCGATCCAGCTCCACGGCGCGCTCGGCTTCTCGCAAGATACGCCGCTGGCGAAATGGTACACGCAGGTGCGCTCGCAGCGACTGGTCGACGGTCCCGACGAGGTGCACCGCTGGCGCGTCGGCCGCAACGTCATCAAGGCGTTCCGCGAGCACGGCACGACGGCGTTGGCTGCAGGCGGGGATTTGCTGTAGCGGTCACATCGCCCAACAACAAAACCGTCATCGCCGGGCTTGACCCGGCGATCCATCCCTTAAAGAGGACTCTTGCGAAGATGGATGGATGCGCGGGTCAAGCCCGCGCATGACGAGTTGAGTTAGCCGCCATTCTCCGCCTCCACCGCCTGCCAGGCGATGTCGCGGCGGCAGAAGCCGTCGGGCCATTTGATACGGTCCACGGCCTCATAGGCGCGCGCCTGCGCCTCGGTGACGGTCTTGCCGATCGCGCAGACGTTCAGCACGCGGCCGCCATTGGCGAGGATGGCACCGTCCTTCGCCACCGTGCCGGCGTGGAAAATCTCGACGCCGTCGACTTTAGCGGCCTCATCGAGCCCTTCGATGCGCGTGCCTTTCCTGTAGTCGCCGGGATAGCCCTTCGCGGCCATCACCACGGTCAGCGCGGGCTCGTCATACCAGCGCAGATCGAAATGCCTGAGCTCGCCATCGCAGGCAGCGAGAAACGCCGGCACGATGTCGGACATCAGCCGCAGCATCAAGACCTGGCATTCGGGGTCGCCGAAGCGGACATTGTATTCGAACAATTTTGCTCCCTGCGCCGTCAGCATCACGCCGGCATAGAGCACGCCGCGGAACGGCATGCCGCGCTTGTTCATCCCGGCCACCGTCGGCAGCACGATGCGCGACATGATCTGGTCGTGAATTTCGGGCGTGACAAAAGGCGTCGGCGAATAGGCGCCCATGCCGCCGGTGTTCGGGCCTTCGTCATGGTCGAACACCCGCTTGTGGTCCTGCGCCGACGCGAGCGGGATCGCGGTCTCGCCGTCGCACAGCGCGAAGAAGCTGATCTCGCGGCCCGACAAAAATTCCTCGATCACGACCTCGGCGCCGGCGGCGCCGAACGCGCCCTCGAACATCATGGCGATCGCGGCTTCCGCCTCGGCGAGCGTCATCGCAACCACGACGCCCTTGCCGGCGGCAAGCCCGTCCGCCTTGACCACGATCGGCGCGCCCTGCCCGCGCACATAGGCCAACGCATCGGCGGCATTGTTGAAGCGCTGGTAGGCGCCGGTCGGAATGTTGAACTCGGCGCAGAGGTCTTTGGTAAAACCCTTGGAGCCTTCGAGCTGCGCCGCCTGCTTGCCCGGCCCAAACGCCTTGATGCCGGCGGCAGTGAGATCGTCGACGATCCCGGCCGCGAGCGGCGTCTCCGGGCCGACCACGACCAGTTCGACCTCGTTCTGCTTGCAGAAGTCGATCACCGCTGAGTGGTTCGCGATGTCGAGCGCGACGCATTCGGCCTCGCGCGCGATCCCGGCATTGCCCGGCGCGCACCAGAGCTTGGTCACCAGGGGCGACGCGGCAATCTTCCATGCCAGGGCATGTTCGCGGCCGCCGGAACCGAGCAGGAGGATGTGCATGAAAGGCCGTAGGATAAGGGGTTTCCGGCTATGTCGGTGACACGAGTCCCCGGCTTCCGGCAAGGGCTAGATATCCTATCCACACACCGTCATTCCGGACGGCGCGCCCTGCGCGCCGATCCGGAATCTCGAAATAGTGGAGGGAAACACGTGCGGCCCGAGATTCCGGGTTCGCCGCTTTCGCGGCGCCCCGGAATGACGGAGGACTATTCGCCCCCTCCCGACGCCGCGATAATCTCCTGCAGGGTCGCGACATGGCGGGCGAAGGCGCCACGGCCTGTGGCGGTGGCGGTGACCGTGGTCTGCGGCTTTTTGCCGACAAAGGCCTTGTCGACCGCGACATAGCCGGCCTTCGCCAGCGTCTCGATATGCGCGCCGAGATTGCCGTCGGTGGCGCCGGTCAGCTTCTTCAGCCTGGAAAATTCCAGGCCGATGGAAGCCGGCAGCGCGTTCAGCGCCGCCATGATGCGCAAGCGAAGCGGCTGATGGATGACGTCGTCCAGCTCAGCCATCACTCGCCCCAGCGCATCCACAGCCCGCTGACGATCAGCCCGCCGCCGTTCACCATCGCCATCCAGATCAGGAACAGCTCGCCGGTGATGAAGAAATAGCCGATCAGCGTCAGCGCCGTGATGCCAAGCCCGATATAGATGAAGGCCTGGCCGAACCACAGCCCAGCGACACAGTAGAACAGCATGAAATAGATCGGCCAGAATGCCCCCATCTCTCGCCCGCCATAATGGCCGAGCACGACGGAGCACAGCAGGCCGAAGGCATAGAACAGCACGAGCGCGACGAGCACCCTGAGATCGAAGCTGCGGATGCCGGTGCGCCGATGGTCGAAGATGGAGATCGCCGCGGAGACCACGACGGTCAGCACATTGGTGGCCGGCCAGATGTAAGGGGCGTAGCGCGGCGCGACGAAGGTCGCGAGATTGCCGGCGGCTACGAATACGCCGGCCACGACCATGAATTGGCTCGCGACCTCATAGATGCGCGACTGCCGCACGCGCGCCACCATGTCGTTGATGTCGGAGAGCGCGGCGGACGCCGCCTCGTGGTCGATCATGATGCTGCTCCCTTGAGCCTCGGACGCGATCATCGCTCAACTCCCCGCCGATCCGTGGGTGGCGACATAGTCGGCGATCTCGTTGACTGCCTTGGGCGTGCTGACGACGCCCATGTGGTTGATGCCGTCAATCAGCTTCACCTCGACCTGCGGCGCGACCGCGTGCACGGCGTCGGCATATTTGTCCGACAGCATCAGTTCATCGTCGGCGCCGGCGATCAGCGTGATCGGCCTTGTCACGGCCGCGAGATCGGTTTTGTAGCCGCGCGTCGCGAAATTGCGCATCAGCCGGTACGAATAGGTCGAAGCGAGGATCTTTGCGGAATTGGGCGGCACGGCGAAGGCGAGCGTCGGCAGCGCCTCGCAGCAATCGATGCCGAGCCCTTGCAGCATCTGAATGGCGAGGAAGCGCGGAATATCGGGGCTGGCCCAGCCGCCGGAATTCGGCCGGTTGGTCGGCGCGTCGTAACCGAGATAGGGCGCGAGCATGACGGTGCGGGCGAACAGATCCTTGATCGGAGAGCTCGCAACCCGAAGCGCAAAGCCGCCGCCCGAGGAATGGCCGAGCAGCGTGATCGGCTGGTCCGGCGCGGCCTTGCGCACCACCGCGACGAGGTCGGCCAGATCGTCCTCGAGCTGGCCGATATAGGCGATGTCGCCACGGGTCCCGGATGACCCATGGCCGCGTAGATCGGGCGCGTAAGTCTCGATGCCGCGCCCGGCCAGCGCGTCGGCGAGCGCATGCACGGCGATACTCGATCCCGAGGAGCCGTGGATGACGATGGCGACCTTATCGATCACAGGCCCGCGCGCCGGATAATGCCGGTAGGCCAGTTCGGTGCCGTCGCGTGCGGAGAACCGCTCCAATGCCGGCATGGTGCTGCGATCCACGGCCCTTGCAGTCTCGGCAATCGATTTCAGCTCCGGCGGCCGCACCAGAGGGGTTGCGATCATCGCCATGAGTAAGAGCGCCACCGCGCCGACGGCAATGAGCGCCCAGCGCACCAGCCTCAAGGGGAACCAGACCAGCCATTTCAGCATGATTTTCCTCCAAGATTCCTATTTACAGAGAACTCTGTAATACAGAGTATATGGATAAGCAAGAGGAAAAGCCGGATGCGCATTGGCGCCGGCCTGCAAAAATCCCTAACTTGGGCGGACCCGTTTTGTTCACTGAGCCGACATGCCCACAGCCGAACCCCTGGTCAACGCGCCCGAATTCACAGTGTCCGAGCTGTCCTCCGCGCTGAAGCGGACAGTGGAGGACCGATTCGGCTTCGTACGTGTGCGCGGCGAGATTTCCGGCTTCCGCGGGCCGCACTCCTCCGGCCATTGCTACTTCGCGCTCAAGGACGAGAACGCCAAGATCGAGGCGGTGATCTGGAAGTTCGCCCACGCCCGCATGCGCTTCAAGCCGCAGGAAGGGCTGGAGGTGATCGCGACCGGCAAGCTCACGACCTATCCGAACTCCTCGAAGTACCAGATCGTGATCGACGCGCTGGAGCCGGCCGGCGTCGGCGCGCTGATGGCCTTGATGGAGGAGCGCAAGAGGAAGCTCGCCGCCGAGGGCCTGTTCGACGAGAAGCGCAAGCGGGCCCTGCCCTGGCTGCCGGAGGTGATCGGCGTCGTCACCTCGCCGACGGGAGCCGTGATCCGCGACATCCTGCATCGGCTGGAGGATCGTTTTCCCCGCCACGTGCTGGTGTGGCCGGTCAAGGTGCAGGGCGAAGGCTCGGCCGAGCAGGTCGCGGCCGCGATCCGCGGCTTCAACGCCCTGCCGGAGGGCGGCAAGATTCCGCGGCCCGACGTGCTGATCGTCGCGCGCGGCGGCGGCTCGCTGGAAGACCTCTGGTCGTTCAACGAGGAGATCGTGGTCCGCGCCGCGGCCGAGAGCCGCATCCCGCTGATCTCGGCGGTCGGCCACGAGACCGACATCACGCTGATCGATTTCGCCGCTGACAAGCGCGCGCCGACACCGACGGCTGCCGCCGAAATGGCGGTGCCGGTAAAGAGCGATCTCATCGCCGAGATCGACAGCCTCGCGCGCCGCGTCTTCGTCTGCTGGCAGCGCGGCTTTGAAGCCCGCCGTAACGAGTTGCGCGCCGCAAGCCGTGCGTTGCCGGCCGCGAACGAACTGCTGGCGATCCCGCGGCAGCGGCTCGATGCCGCGGCAGGCGCTCTGCCCCGTGGTCTCAAAGCCAATACGCATGCGCATTTCCGCCGCTTCGCCGCGACCAGCGGGCGGCTCACCTTGCGGGTGCTGCGCGGCCAGGTGGCGCAAGCGCGCCAGCATCTGACCGTGTCGGGCGAACGGCTGACGCATTCGGCGCGCTCGCTGATGCGCAGCCGCCGCGACCGCTTTACCGGGCTGGAAGCGCGGCTGAAAGCCTCACGGCTTGCGAATGCGCAGGCGCAGCGCAACGCGATCGCGCGCGAACGCGAGCGCACCGAGCGCCTCGCCGAGCGCGCCGAGCGCGCCATGCTGACCATGCTGGATCGGCTTGAGGCGCGAATGCTTCATAGCGGCCAATTGCTCGCCGCCCTGTCCTATCGCAGCGTCCTGGCCCGCGGCTTTGCCCTTGTCCGCAATGAGGCCGGTCATCCACTGCACGCCGCAGCCGATGTCGGGGCCGGCGCCCGGCTCGAGCTTGAGTTTTCGGATGGGCGGGTGGCGGCGACGGCCGGCGCCGATCAACCTGTACTGACGTCACAACCAAATCCCGCCACGGCTCCGCGCCGGCCGCGAACGCCGAAGCGCGTGGTCAAGCCGATTGATCAGGGCAGCTTGTTTTAGAAGTCACCTCACCGCGCCAGCCAGTCCGCGACGAGCTTCTGCGAATCCGCGCGGGCGTCGGGGTCGCTGCCGAGATGGCCGTGCTCGGGCACGGCTGCGTCCGCGCCGGCGGAGACGGCGTGCACCGGCAGATTGGCGCGATCGAAATCATGATAGGCGCCGGGATAGACCACGATGCGCGTCAGCGCGCTGCGGCCGCGCGCGCCGTCGATCATCGCCCGGCAGGCCGGCGGCGAGGAGACGTCGTCCTTGGCGCCGATCAGAAGCAGCGTCGGCACCCGCGCGCTCCAGCCGAGGCCGGCAGAGATGCGGCAATCCGGATAGAACGCGATCGCCGAGCGGAAATCCGGCTCGGTGCCGCGCGACAGGAGTTGCGGGCGCACCGCCCACAACACCGCGCTGGCGCCATGGGCCCATCCGATCAGGCTGATGCGCTCGTGCGCGACCCATTTCTGCTGCATCAGCCACTGCCGCGCCGCTGCCACGTCCTCGACCCGTTCGCGCCGCGCGCGCACCTTGAGCTCTTTGACCCGGCATTGCGGGCCGAGCCCGCGCGAGCCGAACGAGTCCGGCAGCAGCACCGCCTTGCCGTCTTTCAGCAGTTGCTCGGCCCAGTCGCGATAGCGCGGCAGCACCGGTTCCGAGCGGCCGGAAAGTCCGCCACAACTGTGAAGCGCAATCACGGTCGGAAACGGCCCGTCGCCCTCGGGCTTGAAGAGCTGCGCATGCAGCGTGAGGCCGCCTTCGGGAATCTCCACCTCATGCGACGCCACGGGCGCAGCCGCCGCGGGCGAGGCCACGGCGAAACAGGTCAGCAATGCGATGACCGACTTCAGGCGCATCTGGTTCTTATAGAGACCGTTATGGCGACAAGGAAACAGCGTCCATCCCAACCAAAAGCTAACATGCGATAATTGGCGCAAAACATCACAAATCGGTGGGTTTTGCGAGCGGACAGGACCACCTATTTGTGCTAGATCGCGACGGACGGTTGAATTGGAGCTTGATCGTGCTGAATAAATTCGGGCCCTCGGGTCATGGCGAGGCGCAGGTGCAATATCTGGACGGCGATTTCCGCGTGATCTCGCCGGGGACCTTTGTGCGTTGCGCGGTGACCGATGCGCGGATCCCGCTCGATGAGCTGAAATACTGGAGCGTCGATCTGCAGGAGGCCTATGCGCTGCCGACCGCCGTGCTGCAGCGGCATTTCCCTGGCGCGCTGAAGACGGTGGGGCAGTAGCGGTTATTGTCGTCCCGGCGAAGGCCGGGACCCATAGCCACCGGCCTTGTTCTAGCGAAGAACGTCGACCATTTTGCCATAACGATAAATCACGCGGTATGGGTCCCGGCCTTCGCCGGGACGACGGCAGGATTATTTCCCGCTGAATTTTTTCTCGCGTGCCTTGAACAGCCGACCCGACAGGAATTTGCGGAGCGGCGCGGCATCGGAAAATTCCAGCGTCACCTTGAACGCCACGATCTCGCGCAAATAGTCGGGAATCTCGCCGCCGCTGCGCAGCCGGGCAAAATCCTTTTCCGTCGTCACCAGCGTCAGCCCCTCGCGCTTGGCCTCCGCGACCAGGCTCTCGATCTCGCTTTCCGAAAACGGATGATGGTCGGCAAAGGCGCGCTCGCGTGCGACCTCGATGCCGGCCGCGCGCAGCGTGCGGAAGAAGCGCGCGGGATCGCCGATGCCGGCAAAGGCAAGCACGCGCTTGCCGCTCAGCGTTGCGACCGACGCCGCATCCGGTTCAAGACGCGCCGGCAGCACCAGCCCGTCCTGCGCGGTAACTTTGGCGGCGACCGCCCCGCTCGCAGCGCCATCACCGATCACAACCAGCGCGTCGGTGCGCACGAGCTGCGGCTGCAGCGGCGCGCGCAGGGGACCGGCGGGAAACACAAAGCCGTTGCCGAGCCCGCGGTCGCTGTCGATCACGATCAGCGAGGCATCCTTGGCGATCGACGGATTTTGAAAGCCATCGTCCATGAGGATCACGCTCGCGCGTTGCGAACGGGCCAGTGCCACGCCGTTGATGCGGTCGCGCGACACCGCGACCGGCAGATGCGAGGCCAGCATCAGAGGTTCGTCGCCGACATCGACGGCGCTGTGGCGCATTGGGTCAACCATCAGCGGGCCGCGGCGCTTGCCGCCATAGCCGCGGCTCAGCACCACCGGGGTCTCGCCGAGCTCGCGCAGGATTTTCGCCAGCGCCAGCACGGTCGGCGTCTTGCCGGCGCCGCCGACGTGATAATTGCCGACACAGAACACAGGCACGCCGGCATCGAAACCCTGGCGCTGCAGCCGCTGCGCCGCAATGGCGCCATAGAGCGCGCCGAGTGGCCGGAGCAGATGCGATTTCCAGGATTTCGGCGCGTGCCAGAACGCCGGCTCACGCATTGGCGGCTCCCATCTCGAGCCGCAACTGCAACAGATAGGGCTCGAGCGCGGCCAGCGTACGCTCCAGCGCGCCGCCGAGTTCTGCGACTACGTGGGTGGAGGCCGCCAGCATCGCCTCGCGCGCCTCGGCATTGGCCAGCAACTGGCCGAGCTGTTTTGTCAGCGCTTCCTGGCCGCCGGCCTTGCGCGCGCCGCCTGCGCCATCCAGCGCGTCATAGACATCGGTGAAATTGAACACATGCGGGCCGTGCACGATCGCGGCGCCAAGCTTCACCGCCTCGATCGGATTCTGGCCGCCATGCGGCACCAGCGAGCCGCCCATGAAGACGACACCGGCCAGACGATAGAACAGGCCCAACTCGCCCATGGTGTCGGCAACATAGATGTCGGTCGAAGCGACAGGCATTTCCTCGCGCGAGCGCAAGCCGGCTTTCAATCCCGCCGCATCGACCAGCCGCCAGATCGGCGGCCCGCGGTCGGGATGGCGCGGCACGATCACGGTCAGAAGCCCCGGAAAGAATCCGGAGAGCGTCTTGTGGGTCTCGATCAGGATTTCCTCTTCGCCCGGATGAGTCGAGGCCGCCACCACGACCGGCCGGCCGCGCGTCAGCGACACCAACCGTTCGAGCTTCTGGGGATCGGCGGGCGGCGCCGGCACGTCGAGCTTCAGATTGCCCGTGGTGACGACGTTGCGGCAGCCGAGCGCGGCAAAACGTTCCGCATCCGTCTCGGATTGCGCAAGGCAGATATCGAATTTTTCCAGCAGTGCCGAGATCGTGCCGTGCACCCGCTTCCAGCGCGGGAACGAGCGCTGCGACATCCGCCCGTTGATCAGCACCATCGGCAGCCGCCGCGCCGCGCTCTGCAGGATCAGATTGGGCCACAGGTCGGATTCGATGAACAAGGCCAGCGACGGCTGCCAGTGTTCGAGGAAACGCGCGACATAGCGCGGCGAGTCCCAGGGCACATATTGGTGGATGATGTCGGGCGGAAAGCGTTTGGCGACGATCGCCGCCGACGTCACCGTGCCCGACGTCATCAGGATGCGGATATTGAGCGCACGCAGGCGCTCGATCAGTGCCGCCGCCGCCAGCACCTCGCCGACGCTGGCGCCATGGATCCAGACCATCGGCCCGTGCGGCCTGGTATCGCGGGTGATGCCGCGGCGCTCGCCGATCCGCTCCGGGTCTTCCTTGCCGAGCTTGAGCCGCCGCTTGATCAGCGCCGGCGCCAGCGGCACCACCGCCGAGGACAAGCCGCGGTAGAACCGCAGCGTCATCGGCAGCGAATTAGCCACGTTCGGCCCCCTCGGCACGGCCGACCATCGCATAGGCGCGGCGCGTCGCCTCGTTCAGGATTTCTTCCAGCTTCAGGCGACACTGCTCCATGGTCTCGGCGTCGGCGTCGGGGGGCACATGAACTTCCTCGACACCCATCACCACGCCGCGGCCGAACGGCAGGTTGATCGTGGTACGGTCCCAATTTCTGAGCTGGATGTAGCGGCTGGTGGCCATGGCGAAGGGCATGATCGGCCGTCCGGATTCTCGCGCCAGCATGATGATGCCCAGCCCCACGACGCGCGAGCGCTTCGGCACGTCGGCGGTCAGGGCCACATTATAGTTGTCATCCAGCGCGCGCACCATCTCCTTGAAGGCGCCCACTCCGCCCTTGCGGTGAAAAGCCGAGCCGTGATCGCCGGAGCCGCGGATGGTGCCGATGCCAAGGCGCTCGGCCGCGATCGCGTTGAACTCGCCGTCGCGGTGCAGCGAGATCAGGACCTTAGCCCTGTGCGATTCCTTGGTCTTGATGAAGGGCGTCAGGAAATGCTGGCCGTGCCAGAACGCGAAGATCGCGGGCAATTGCGCCTCGATCCGTTCATAGAGCGCATCCTTGCCGCCGGGCTCGAAGGTGAAGCGGTTGGTCAGCCAGACCAACCGCAGCCATTCGGCCGCGAGGAACCCCACAGCACGCTGAAACCAGCTGCTGCGCAGCGTATCACGAAGCAGTTTTTTCAACGGGGAGGTTTCGTATCTTGCGCCGGATCAAGCAGCCGATGCAGATGCACGACGAAATAGCGCATATGGGCGTTGTCGACGGTCGCCTGCGCCTTCGCCTTCCACGCGGCATAGGCGGTCGCATAGTTGGGATATACGCCGACGATCTCCACCTGATCGAGGTCCTTGAAGGTGTTGTTTTCGAGATTGGTCAGCTCGCCGCCGATGACGAGATGAAGCAGCTGCTGCGGGGCACTGTCTGGCATGGCCGTCGTTCTTTCCTTACGAGATGCCCGGCAAATACTTTCTGGAGACGTTTTCTGGAAGACGTTTTCTGGAGACGAAAGGGATGATCACGGCAACGTACGGCTTCGAAAATGCGAGACGATGCTCGCATGACGATCGTATCCTGCTGCCACCAGCACCCCGTGCGCCACTTCCCGGCGATTGTAAAGGATCGCGTCCCCGGAAAGCGCGGTCATCCTACCATTCGCTTCCTGCACGATCAAATTCGCCGCGGCAAGATCCCAGTCCCGCGACTGCCCGCCGGCGAAGGCGGCGTCGAGGCTTCCCTGCGCGACCCGGCATAGTCTGAGCGCCAGCGACCCGATTCGCGGATGCAGGGTGATGTCCTGGGCGGTCGGCTTCAGCCGTTCCACCAGCGGTTTGGGTCCGGCAACGCGCGCGAAATCGAGCGCGGTCCCGTCCGTCGCAAAAATCGGCCTGTCGTTGCGGGTGGCGCCCTGCCCGCGCGCGGCAAAGAAAAATTCGCAGGTCGCCGGCGCGAACACCGCGGCGAGCACGGGAGCGGCGTCTTCCACCAGCGCCACGCTGACGCACCAGTCCTCGCGGCCGGCGAGATAGCCGCGGGTGCCGTCGATGGGATCGACGATCCAGACCAGCTTCCTGGCCAGCCTCACTTCATCATCGGCACTCTCTTCCGACAGCCAGCCATAATCCGGCGTCGCGGTGCGCAGCCGCGCTTCGAGCAGATCATTGACGGCGATATCGGCTTCCGAGACCGGCGAGGAGGCCCCTTTGGTCCAGTTCTTCAGCTCGGTGCGAAACAGCGAGTGCGCCAGCGCGCCCGCCTCGCGCACCGTGTCTTTCAGGAGTTGAACGTCGCGCGCGACGATTAGCTGTTGCGCTCCATCAGCGTCCGCCAAGCGTCAGTCCCTCGATGCGCACGGTCGGCGCGTTGACGCCGAAGCGGAACTCCAGATTGTTGGCGACCGCCATCGACTTGAATATCTCGAGCAAATGTCCCGCGATCGTCACCTCGCTCACGGGATAGGTGATCTTGCCGTTCTCGATCCAGAAGCCCGAAGCGCCGCGGCTGTAGTCGCCGGTGACACCGTTGACGCCGGACCCGATCAGGTCGGTGACGTAAAAGCCCTGGCTGATGTCGCCGATCAGCTCTTCCGGCGTCACCTCGCCCGGTTCGAGATGCAGATTGTACGGCCCGGGCGACGGCGAGGACGACACGCCGCGATGGGCGTGGCCGGTGGTCTTCATTCCCAGTTCGCGCGCGGTCGCCGAATCCATCAGCCATGTGGTCAGCACGCCGCCGTCGACAATCGCGAGCTTCTTGACCTCCACCCCTTCGGCATCGAAGGTTTGCGAGCGCAGGCCGCGCTTGCGCAGGGGATCGTCGATGATGCGGATGTTGTTCGCGAACAACTGCGCGCCGAGCTTGTCCTTGAGGAAACTCGTCTTGCGCGCGATCGAGGCGCCGTTCACCGCACCGACGAGATGGCCGACCAGCGAGTTGGAGACGCGCGGATCGTAAACCACCGGCACCTTGCAGGTCTCGACCTTGCGCGGATTGGTGCGCGCCACCGCACGCTCGCCCGCGACCTTGCCCACGCGCTCGGGCCTCTCCAGATCGGCCGCATGCGGCGCGGAGGTGTAGTCGTAGTCGCGCTCCATCGAGGTTCCCTCGCCGGAGATCGCGGTCATCGAGATGCCCTGGCTCGAGCGCAGATAGGAGCCGTGGAAACCGGTGCTGGTGACGAGCACCATGCCGCCGATGCCGGCGGAGGCTGATGCGCCGCCGGATTTGGTGACGCCCTTCACCGCGAGCCCCGCGGCCTCGGCCTCCTGCACGCGCCGTTCGAGTTCGGAAACTTCGGGAATCCTGGGATCAAGCAGATCGAGATCCGGAAAGCTGCGGGCGAGCAGCGCGGGGTCGGCAAGCCCGACATATTTGTCGTCGGGCGCCACGCGCGCCATCGCCACCGCGCGCTCGGCCAGCTTCGCGATGCCATCGCCGCTGACATCATTGGTCGAGACCACGGCCTGGCGCTGCCCGACCAGAACGCGCAAGCCGACATCGTCGCCTTCGGAACGCTCGGATTCCTCGACGCGACCGTCGCGCACCTCGACCCCTTGCGAGACGCCGCGTACCGCGATGGCGTCGGCGGCATCCGCGCCGGCGCGCTTCGCCGCCTCGACCAGGCGCTCGGCCAGCGCCGACAGCGCGGTTTGATCGAACAGGTCGGTGTTAGCGGTTTTCTTCGAAAGCGCCGATGCGGCAGATGGTGAAGAACTCACGAACGAAATTCCTGGCATTTGAGGAGGGCGCGGGCCAAATCGATGAACTTACCAGATGTGCCCGATTGGCGCGGACTTCAAGCATTTTCCTGCGCGTGAAACGCGCAATTTTCGGCTTCACGGCAACACCTCGTCAATCATGCAAGCCAAGGTCTTGTCAATCATGGAAGGCATTTGAGGGCCAGTGACGGCGCTTTAACCAGTCTTTTTAAGCCGAAACGGACCTGGCCGTGGCAAGGTCTCACGCATCGACCGGGAGCATAATCCCGGCGGGGAGAAAAAAGCCGTGAGGCGTCAAACAGCAACAAGCGGGATCAATCCCGCCGGGTCGAGCCGCGCACTGCGGCTCGACCCTCTTTCTCTGCCCGTGAGCTTCAACGCGCATGATGTGCGCGCGGATGGCAACATCAGGCAGATCGAACTTCATCGCGAACGCGTCGTGCTGCGCCGTGCCGTCCAGGGCATGCGGATGGCCGTCAATGTTCGCGTCAGTGATTTCCTCGGCGTCGCGCTGCGCGGCATCAAGGATTCGCAGATGCTGGTGCTGTTGCACCGCGACCCCTCGCTCACCATTCCGCTCTGCGTCAGCGAGGACCACGACGAGATCGCCGCCGCCTGGCCGATGTGGAGCGAATTGTTCTCGCTGCCGCAATTGCAGGACGAGGCGAGCGAGCCCGCGCCGCGCCGCCGTCGCCACAACGCGATCCGCGAGAGGCGGCCGAAATTCCTGATGCGGCGTCGGATCGGCGCGCTGCTCAATCCGGCGAATATTTTTCGCGGCGAACGCGAGATCGTCGCAAGGAATTGAAGCTTCGTAGTTTCGTAGGGTGGGCAAAACGAAGCGTGCCCACCATCCACAAGCAAGCTGCCGATAGATGGTGGGCACGGCGCAAGCGCGCCTTTGCCCACCCTACAGAAGCTCACATCGCCCGCATCGCTGCGTCAATCAACAGCCCCGCCACCAGCAACAGCCCCGTATCGCGGTTCGATTTGAACACGCGCAGGCACAACGCGGGATCGTCGATCTTCAACCGGCGAATCTGCCAGACGAGATGCGCGGCGAACGCCGCAAGCCCGATCCATCCCGCAAGCCCAGCGCCGGCCAGCGCCAGCGCCACGCCGATCACGACCACCGCAAGGCCGTAGAAGATCACCAGCGCCTGATGCGTGCGCTCGGCGAACAGCCGCGCGGTCGATTTGACGCCGATCAGCGCGTCGTCCTCGGTGTCCTGGTGCGCATAGATGGTGTCATAGCCGATCACCCAGCTGATCGAGCCGGCGTAAAGCACGAAGGCGGTCGCATCCAGGCGGCCGAAGGTCACCGCGAATCCCATCAGCGCGCCCCAGGAGAAAGCGAGCCCCAGCACGATCTGCGGCCACCAGGTGATGCGCTTCATGAAGGGATAGACGGCGACGATGAGAAGCGAGGCGATGCCGGTTGCAATCGCAAAGCGGTTGAACTGCAGCAGCACCGCAAGCCCGACCAGCGCCTGCGCGACCAGAAACACCAGCGCCTGTTTCACGCTCACCTGTCCGGCCGGAATCGGCCGCGAGCGCGTGCGCTCGACTTTGGCATCGAGATCGCGATCGGTGATGTCGTTCCAGGTGCACCCCGCGCCCCGCATCACGAAGGCGCCGATGAAGAACAGTGCGAGATCAAGCGGCAGGCGATCGAGACGGTGGGCGACGCCGGCGGAGAGGGCTGCCGACCACCAGCAGGGCATCAACAACAGCCACGAGCCGATCGGACGGTCAAAACGGGCGAGCCGCAGATACGGACGCGACCAGCTTGGCGCTGATGTATCGACCCAGTTACCAGTCGAGTCGGCAACGCGGGTGACCGCGTCGCTCATCGCTGCAGGACGTTGCCGTTCAGCGTATCAAAGGTGCTGCCGCCCTTGCGCGCGGCGGTGGCCTCGGGAGCCGAGGTCGCCGATCCCAGCACTTCGCTGAGACTGGGTCCAGCCGGACCGCGCGTCTTCACCTGCTCGGCGATGCCGCAGACCTTCTTCTCCAGGCCCTCGGTATTCTTGTGGCCGGCCTTCAGCTGTTCCGCCACCGATCCCGGGATTCCGCATTTGGTCGCGTTGGTCTCGACATATTTGATCATCTTGACTTCGGCGGCGCTGTAATTGCCGATGATCTTGCAGGCCTCGTCCGGCGGCGCATGGCGGTCGCTGGCCACCTTGATCAGCTTGCCCTTCTTTTCGGCCTCCTCGCGCAGGGGAATGAACCCCTTCATGCAGGCGTCGGCGGTCGCACCGCCGGGCTGCGAGGGCGGCGCCGGCGCGAACGAGCCGGGACCGCTGGCGATCGGCGCTGCGCCGGCGGACGGAAATGCCGAGCCCGGGGGTGCCCCGACGGAGGCGCTCGGCGCCGCGCCATTGACGGGCGGAAAGGCCGGATCATTCGCCATCGGGCGCGCCTGCTGCTGCCCGGGCAGTGGCGCGGGGAACCCGCCCTGCGCCAGCGCGGAGTGCGCCTGGACGGCAAGGGCGGCCAACGTCAGCGGCACGATCAAACGGTGGATCATCAAGGCTGTTTCTCCGGCAAGTCCAACGGCCCAATCAACGGGACCAATCTAACGGCTCAAGCCTGTCCCGAACAAAATTCGGAAGTGTTTCCGGTTTGGTCTTTTTACAATTCCTGCCGGCTCTTAACAACCCGCGGAATTTGGCAATAGCGCGGCGCACGGCCGCATTTGGGACCAATATTTGCCCCGGATTCTAAACCTTTAGGTTAAAAACCGGCCGCGCGCGGCCCGGAACGAGAACATTAGCGATGCCCAAACATGATTTTCGCAGCCCCCGGCTGTTCGTGGACGCCCCGCTTGGCGCGGGCCAGGCGGTCGCGCTGGAGCGCGACCAGAGCAATTATCTCGGCAATGTGCTGCGGCTTGGCACGGGCGACACTGTCCTCGTATTCAACGGCCGCGACGGCGAATGGCGCACAGCCGTTGCCGGCCGCAAGCGTCCCGACATTCTCACGGTCGAGAGCCAGACCCGCCCGCAGGACCGCCTCCCCGACCTCGCCTACGTCTTTGCGCCGCTCAAGCATGCCCGGCTCGACTACATGGTACAGAAGGCGGTCGAGATGGGCGCCTCAATGCTGCAGCCGGTGCTGACCCGTCACACGCAGGTTTCGCGCGTCAATGGCGAACGCATGCGCGCCAATGTCATCGAGGCCGCCGAGCAATGCGGCATCCTGAGCCTCGCCTCCGTGGCCGATCCCGTGCCGCTGGAGCGCTTTCTCGCGGGCCGCGATGCGCAGCGCCTGCTGGTGTTTTGCGACGAGGCGGCGGATGTCGCCGATCCCCTCGAGGCGCTGAGGGCAGGCCCGGCGCTGGCCGGCGGCATCGATGTCCTGATCGGCCCCGAAGGCGGCTTTGCCGAGGAAGAGCGCGACATGCTATTGCGGCAGCCGCAAATCTTGAGGCTGGCGCTTGGCCCCCGGATCCTCAGAGCGGATACCGCCGCCGTTGCAGCGCTTGCCTTGGTACAGACCGCGCGCGGCGACTGGGCCGGAGGAAGCCGTTAAAAGCTGTTAAGACAGAAGACGTTAAGGCACTTGCCGGATGCCTGTCGAAACCTCCTCCGCGCCGTGCTAAGGGCAGCGCCAAATCGCCGGGAACTCCGGCATCTCAGCTTTCCGGACCCTTGATGACCGCGACGTCTGCCAATTCGTCTGTTGGAACCGCCAATTGGGCACACGCACTGCTGTTGTCGTTTGCGCAGGCTGGTTACATCAGAGCCGAGCCCGCGATCCTGCAGCCGGCCGAGCCGTTCCTCGACCTCTCCGGCGAAGATATCCGCAAGAGCCTTTACCTGACGACCGACGCCAGCGCCGAAGAACTCTGCCTGCGGCCGGACCTCACCATTCCCGTGGCGCGCGACTACCTCGCCTCGCCGCGCGCCGGAAAACCTGCCGGCTTCTCCTATCTCGGTCCGGTGTTCCGCTATCGCTGGGGCAAGCCCGGCGAGTTCCTGCAGGCCGGCATCGAATCCTTCGGACGGCAGGACCGCGCCGCGGCCGATGCCGAGATGCTGGCGCTGGCGCTGGAAGCAACCCGCGCCTTCGGCGTCAAGGATGTCGAAATCCGCACCGGCGACGTCGCGCTGTTCAACGCGCTGATCGATGCGCTGCAGCTGTTCCCGGTCTGGCGGCGGCGGCTGATCAAGGATTTCAACCGCAAGATCGATCTCACCCAGGACATCGAGCAGCTCACGCTGAAGACCGCGCCCGGCCGCAACGAATATGAGGGCGTGCTCGCGGCCCTTGCCGGCAGCGATCGCAAGGCGGCGCTGGCGCTGGTCACCGACCTGATGTCGATTGCGGGCGCGACCAATGTCGGCGGCCGCACGGTCGCCGAGATCGCCGACCGCTTCCTCGAACAATCGACGCTGAAGGCCGGCGCGCTGCCGCGCGACGCCTCCACCATCATCAAGCGCTTCCTTGCCATCTCCGGCGACCCCGATGATGCGGTGGCGCAACTGCGCGCGCTCGCAAGCGATGCGAAGCTCGATCTGTCCACCGCGATCGACCAGCTCGAAAGCCGGGTCGGCTTCATGGCCGCGCGCGGCATCGATGTGCGCAAGGCGCGCTTCTCGACCTCCTTCGGCCGCGGGCTCGATTACTACACCGGCTTCGAATTCGAATTGCACAGCCACGGCAATGGCGCCGAGCCGCTGGTCGCCGGCGGCCGCTATGACGGGCTGATGACGCAGCTCGGCTCGACGACGCCGATCCCCGCTGTCGGATTTTCGGTCTGGGTCGAGGCGCTCACCGAGCTTGGCCGCGGGAGCAAGCCATGAGCACGCCCTTCGTTCTGGCGGTGCCCTCCAAGGGCCGGCTGCAGGAAAACGCCGAAGCCTTCTTCACCCATGCCGGGATCTCGCTGGCGAAGCCGCGCGGCGCGCGCGACTATCGCGGCACCATGATGGGCTACGACAATGTCGAGATCGCCTATCTCTCGGCGAGCGAGATCGCGGCCCAGCTTGCCAGCGGCGCGGTGCATCTCGGCGTCACTGGCGAGGATCTGGTGCGCGAGAACATCGCCAACGCCGACAAGCGCGTGCTCCTGATCGACCAGCTCGGCTTCGGCCACGCCAATGTCGTGGTCGCGGTGCCGGCCGCCTGGATCGACGTGCGCACCATGGCCGATCTCGACGACGTCACCACCGGTTTCCGCGAGCAGCATGACCGGCGGATGCGGGTCGCGACCAAATACATCAACCTGACGCGGACCTTCTTCGCCTCCCACGACGTGGTCGACTACCGCATCGTCGAGAGCGCGGGCGCGACCGAAGGCGCGCCGGCGACCGGCACCGCGGAGCTCATTGTCGACATCACCACGACAGGCGCGACGCTCGCCGCCAACGGGCTGAAGGTGCTCGACGATGGCGTGATCCTGAGGAGCCAGGCCAATCTGGTGGCCTCTCGCGACGCCGACTGGTCGGTGGAAGCGCGCGAGACCGCGCGCGTCATCCTCGACCACATCGCCGCGCGCGCACGCGCCAACAAATACCGCGAGGTGCGCACCCGCTTCAAAGGTTGCGATGCGGCGATGCTGGCGGAGGCCCATAACCGCTTCGGCGTGGAGTCGCCGTTCGGCGGGCCGACCTCGTCGGGCATGATCACGCTGCACTGCCCACCGTCGCAGCTCTACGCGCTCGGCAGCTTTCTGCGTGCGAAGGGCGCCGAAACGGTGTCGGTGGCTTCACTGGACTACGTGCTGGACCGCGAGAACCCGCTGTTTGCGAAGCTCGAAGCGTTCCTGCGACAATAATGACAATACGGTAATTTCGCCGCTGTGGCGACAAGTCGCATCGATTGCCATATGCTCCTCAACAGAGGAGCCGGGATTTTTGCATGATGCTCGGTAGCGATGTCTCGAGCCTGTCGACCACGGCGGCCACCGCCGCGGCGCAGGGGCTTTCGATCGTCGTCCCCGTCTACAACGAGGCGGCGGGACTGACCGCGCTGCATGCGCGGCTGAACGCGCTCGCGGCCAGCCTGCGCCAGCGCTTCAACCTTCCTTGCGAAGTGGTCTATGTCGATGACGGCTCGACCGACGCCACGCTCTCGATCGCGCGCGCTCTTAAAGCCGATGCACTCGACGTCCAGGTCGTATCGCTGTCGCGCAATTTCGGAAAAGAGGCGGCGTTGATGGCCGGGCTCGATCACGCCCGCCGCGGCGCCGTCATGTTCATGGACGGCGACGGCCAGCATCCGCCTGTCCTCGTCGAGCAGCTCGTCAGCCACTGGGTCGATGGCGGCCACGACGTGGTCTATACCGCCAAGGCGCATCGCGAAAACGAACCGCTGCTGCGCCGGCTCTCGGTGCACGGCTTCTACGCGCTGATCAATTGGGGCGCGCGGCAGAAGATCCCGGAAGACGCCGGCGACTTCCGCCTGTTGTCGCCGCGCGCGGTGGCGGCACTCCGGCAGCTCCCCGAACGCAACCGCTTCTTCAAGGGCCTGGCGAGCTGGATCGGCTTCAAGCAGATTCGCGTCGATTACGAGCCGGAGCCGCGCGCGCACGGCGTCACCACGTTCAACTTCATGCGGCTGCTCGGCCTCTCGATCGAGGGCCTGACCTCGTTCTCGGTCGCTCCCTTGCGCTTTGCGAGCCTGCTCGGCCTGCTGCTCGCTGCCGGCGCCTTCCTGTTCGGACTGTCGATCCTGTGGGAGGTGTTCACCACCGGCAAGCAGGTGCCCGGCTATCCCTCGCTCGTGGTCGGCCTCATGACCATCGGCGGCGTGCAACTGATCATGATCGGGATCGTCGGCGAATATATCGGCAAGATTCTTTCCGAGCTGAAGGCGCGTCCGATCTACTTCGTCGCCGAGCACAGCGAGAAACATTGCGAGGCGGATTCCGCTGAAGACGCCGCCAAGCGGACCGCGGCCGAATGAACGACGCGCCGCCGAGGCGGATCTGGCTCTGCGCCGACGATTACGGCATCAGCCCCGGCGTCAACCGCGCCATTCGCGAACTGATCGAGCGCGGCCGCCTCAATGCGACCTCGGTGATGGTGGTCACGCCGGCAATCGGCCGCGACGAGGCCGCGCGCCTGCAGGAGGCTGCCGCGAACAACGCCGGCACCGCGATCGGCCTGCACGTCACGCTGACCGCGCCGTTCCGCCCCTTGACCATGCATTTCCGTCCGCTCCGGGACGAGCTTTTCCTGCCCTTCAAGAAACTTCTGCGCGCGGGCCAGCTGCGCCGGCTCGATCCCGAAATGATCCGCGCCGAAGTCGCCATGCAGCTCAACGCCTTCCGCGATCTGTTCGGGCGTGCGCCCGATTTCGTCGACGGTCACCAGCATGTGCAGCTTTATCCGCAGGTCCGCGACGGCGTTCTGGCCGCGGTGAAGGACAAGGCGCCCGACGCCTGGGTCCGCCAGGCCCGCCGCAACCAGCCGTTCGGCCGCCGGCTCGCCTCGCCCAAGGCGTTGTTCCTCGACTATCTCTCGACGCAGTTCAAACGCCGCGCCGCGCGCACCGGGCTCAAGGTCAACCCGGCCTTCGCCGGCGCCTATGACTATTCCCGCATCCCCGACTATGGCGCGCTGATGGGTGACTTCCTCGACGGGTTGCCGGCAGGCGGCGTGGTGATGTGCCATCCCGGCTTTGTCGACGACGTGCTGGTCAGCCTCGATCCGCTCACCAAAGTGCGCGAGATCGAGCATGCCTATCTCGCGGGCGATGATTTTCCGGCGCTGCTGGCGATGAATAAAGTTACATTAGGCCATTAAGGGGCTGCGCAAGTTTTGGGGCGTTCCGTCGCATACGGAAATTTAATTTTCGCTCGCTGCTAGGCCCGACACAAAGCCCCCCTACATCTTCCTCGCGATTCCCGGCTACGCGAGGAGGCGATGCCATGACACCGCAAGAACGCCAATTGGTTGACGATCTCTTTGACCGGCTTGCCCGGGTGGAAGGTGCACCGCGCGATCAGGACGCCGCGGCGGCGATCCAGGACGGTGTGCGCAAGGCGCCGAATGCGCTCTACGCGCTGGTGCAGACGGTGCTGGTGCAGGATGAGGCGCTCAAGCGGGCCAATGCCCACATCCAGGAATTGGAACAGGCCCACGCCGGGGAACAGCAACAGTCCGGCGGCTTCCTCGATTCCATGCGCGACGTCGTGTTCGGCAAGGACAGCCAGCCGCGCGGCTCGGTGCCGAATGTTCCGCCGCCGACGCCCAACCGGCCGGTCTGGAACTCGGGCCAGGTCATGCAGCAATCGCAGGGCGGCGGCCATTTCGATCAGGGCCATTATGACCAGGGTTACGGCCAGGGCGCCCCTGGACAAGGCCCCTATGGCCAAGGTCCGTACGGCCAGGGCCCCTATGGTCAAGGCGCCGGCGGCTTCGGCTCGTCATTCGGTGCCCCGCCCTTTGGCGGTGGCGGCGGCTCGTTCCTTGGCACGGCGGCGGCAGCCGCGGCCGGCGTGGTCGGCGGATCGCTGCTGCTCAACGGCATTCGCGGCATGATGGGCGGCGGCCATCGCCAGGCCTTTGGCGATACCACCGACCAGGGCGGTAGCGGCAATCCGTGGGGTGATCAGTCGGGCAGTTCGCTCGCCAGCGACGCCGGCATCAACGATATCGGCCGCAGCGACACCGCCTCTCGCAGTGGCGTGCTCGATCAGGCCGCGATCGATCGCCAACAGGACGCCGATCAGGACCAGGACGCCGATCAGGACGCGATGGATCTCGACTCCGACGATTTCGGCAGCGACAACGACAGCGATTACGCCTGAGCCCAAAGCTCATCCAAAAGCGAAATGGCCGCCTCACGGGCGGCCATTTTTGTCTTTACGGTTTGTCCTGGCGCCGTGATCCGCTTAGAGCACGATCACCCTGGTGCCGACATTGACGCGGCCATAGAGATCGATGACGTCCTGGTTGCGCATGCGGATGCAGCCTGAGGACACGTTGGTGCCGATGGTCCAGGGTTCGTTCGAGCCATGGATGCGGTAGAGCGAGGAGCCGAGATACATCGCGCGGGCGCCGAGCGGATTTTCCGGACCGCCCACCATGTGCCGCGGCAGGTCGGGACGACGCGTCAGCATTTCCGGCGGCGGCGTCCAGTCCGGCCATTCCTTCTTGGCCGAAATCGTCTTGACGCCCGACCAGGTGAAGCCGGGACGGCCGACGCCGATGCCGTAGCGCAGCGCATGGCCCTCGCTTTGCACCAGATACAGGAATTTGTTGGGCGTATCGATCACGATGGTGCCCGGCCCTTCCTTGCCGTGATACTCGACTTCCTGCTTCTCGTATCTTGGATCAAAACGCCGCTGCGCCGGATCGTAGGCCTGGTCCTGGCCGGGCGCGCCTTGCGGAGCCATGCCACCCTGCGGCACGTAGGATGAAGGCTCCTGCTGATAGACCGGATAGGAAGGCTGCTGCTGATATGCCGGCTCCTGCGGATAGTAGCGCTGGCTCTGCGGTCCATCGCCGAACAGGAACTGGATGAAGCCACCGCCCATGCTGGCGCGATCGGCGTAGGCCGAGCGCGCTGCGGTGGCCTGCGGATCGTTGGCATAGACCACGTCGGGCCGGTCGCCATCGAAGGCCGCGGCGCGATCGATCCCGAGACTGAGAAGAGAGGCGCCGGCAAGCAGCGCAAGAAAAAGATTTCTGGACATCGACGTACTCTGTACTGGTTTCGTCTTTGCTGTGCGTCTTCAGGAAGCGCTAACCAACGCCCCCTGCACGTGGTGAATAAACAACGAAAACCTGATCGGTTTGGTAAACGGAAGCCCCGTTTCGATTCACCATGCCGGTTTGGGCCGGTGGATTTGTCCGGTAGCGTTTATTTTCGATGAACGCGGCGGCCGCATGGTTAATCACGGGTGAGCGCGCGGCCGCGTCATCAGCTCACATCAGTTCCTGTCGTGAACCCGATGTTAAAGCGCATCTGTCTAAAAGATGAAGGAGTGCAGTTCAGGAAGAGTTCTCATGCCCGTTCATCGCAAACGTTTTCGCATTGAAGAAGCCATCGTCGGCGACATCGTGTCGATGCCCGAAGTCGCCGATGCCGGCGTCGGGCCCATGCATCACGAGATCATGGCCGAGCTGCGCGCGATCCGCGCCCAGATGGCAAGCCCCGGCGCGGCCAAGAGCGCCACGGCGGAAACCCTCGAAGGATCGGTCACACGGGAAGTTGCGGAGGCACATGCTTTGCTGGAAACCTACCGCGCCCAGATCGAGCAATGCGAGAAGCTCAAGGTCGAGCTCGACCTGATCCATGATGCGATCAACCGCACCAAGCGCGAGATCGCCGTCCTGCACGGCAAGAGCTTTGACGGCCAGGAGATGGCCAAGGTCAATGGAGAGCTCGGCGCCGTGGTCGGCGGCACCGAACATGCGACCCAGCAGATCCTGGAAGCCGCCGAATCGATCGACCAGGCGGCGAGCGCATTGTCCAAGGTGAACTCGCTGGACCAGCAGAAGATCCTGAGCGAGGAAATCCAGGAACGCGTGATCTCGATCTTCGAGGCCTGCAACTTCCAGGACCTGACCGGTCAGCGCATCACCAAGGTGATGGCGACCATGCGCTTCATCGAACAGCATATCTACCAGATGATGGAAATCTGGGGTGGCGTCGACGCGATCCGCGCCCATGCACCGCCGATCATCGACACCCGCGAAGGCGATGACCGGCTGCTCAACGGACCGAAGCTCGACGGCGACGTCGGCCACGCCTCGCAGGACGACATCGACGCCCTGTTCGACTAGATCATTTTCGGGGGGACCAAACGAAAACGCCGGCGATGAGCCGGCGTTTTTTTGTTGTGGCGTCACTTCCGGGCCGAGGTTCCCGCGGGCCCGCAGCGGACATAGACCATGTTGCCGTAGCGGGTGGCGGCATCCTTGTCCGTGAAGCGGGTGATCAGGACGCGCCCGTCAAAGGAGACGATCTCGCGGTCCAGCTCGCCGCCGGGCGGGCCGGGCGGGCCGATATAGTTCTTGCCGCTCTGGCTGCCCTTGACCCGCAATTCCTGCGGGGTGGCCTGGTCGGCCAGATGCATGACCACGCCGCCGGACTGACCGGCGCCGATCACGTAAGGCTGCTTGCACTGGGCCGCGGCCTGTTTTTCGGTGCGGGCCCGGTCGTTGGGGTTCTGGAACGAGGCCAGCCCCCATTTGCCGACCAGCTCCTCGGAACGGATGGTGGCCGGCATTTCCGGCTCGACGCCCGGCTCTGTCGGGGCGGCGGGCTGGGACGAGCCGAAATTGCCGAGGCTCATGCTGCCGCAGGCGCCCAGGAATAACGCCAGCGCCGAGACAACCCCAAGATTGGCAACCGTCCGCGCGTAGCCGAAACTGAACATGGCATCCCCCCGAACAAGATCGTGGCCGCTCCTATCCCGCAGCCAATCCTAAAACTGCTGTCGGAGCAATAACTACGCCGCCGGCCCCGACCGGGTTTCGCGACACAGCATCCTACACCGGCCTCAATAAGGCCTTAACCACCTTGCTTGACAGGAACTTTGCCAAGCCATATTCGTGCGCGCGATTAGCACTCCGAGGGCACGATTGCCAAGTGTGTGGACCCTTTTTGCGCCCTCCCGGCGCTCGATGCGGCCCGCATTCGATCCCGCCCTCGCCAACACGACCAAATCTGTAAGCCAAGCCTGTAGAGGGAAACGTCATGGCCAAATCCAAATTCCGTCCGCTGCATGACCGTGTCGTGGTCAAGCGTATCGACGCCGAAGAGAAGACCAAGGGCGGCATCATCATTCCCGATACGGTGAAGGAAAAGCCGTCGCAGGGCGAGATCACCGCGATCGGCCCGGGCGGCCGTGACGAGAGCGGCAAGCTGATCCCGATCGACCTCAAGGTCGGCGACCGCGTGCTGTTCGGCAAATGGTCGGGCACCGAGGTCAAGCTCGACGGCGAGGAACTCCTGATCATGAAGGAGTCCGACATCATGGGCGTTCTGGTTTAATTGCCAATAGCACGACCGCCACACGTCGGTCGCGGGCCCGGTTGCTTTTTCCCTTCTCCCCTTGCGGGAGAAGGTGGCGCGGACAAAGTCCGCGCCGGATGAGGGGTCTCTATCCGCGGAAACAGACCCCTCACCCGTCCGCGATGCTTCGCATCGCGTCCACCCTCTCCCACAAGGGGAGAGGGGAAGAGAAGCCGGCAATGACGAGCAAAGACGGCTAACGCCTCAACCAATCAATTCCAGGAGTATTTCAAATGGCTGCCAAGGACGTAAAATTTGCCGGCGACGCGCGTGACCGCATGCTGCGCGGCGTCGATGTTCTCGCCAACGCCGTCAAGGTGACGCTCGGGCCCAAGGGCCGCAACGTCGTCATCGAAAAGAGCTTTGGCGCGCCGCGCATCACCAAGGACGGCGTCACCGTCGCCAAGGAGATCGAGCTCGACGACAAGTTCGAGAACATGGGCGCGCAGATGCTGCGCGAAGTCGCCTCCAAGACCAACGACACCGCGGGCGACGGCACCACCACCGCGACCGTGCTGGCGCAGGCGATCGTGCGCGAAGGCGGCAAGTCGGTTGCCGCCGGCATGAACCCGATGGATCTGAAGCGCGGCATCGACATCGCCGTCGCTGCGGTCGTGAAGGATATCGAGAAGCGCGCCAAGCCGGTCGCCTCCTCCTCCGAGGTCGCCCAGATCGGCACCATCTCGGCCAATGGCGACGCCGCGATCGGCAAGATGATCGCGCAGGCGATGCAGAAGGTCGGCAATGAGGGCGTGATCACGGTCGAGGAGAACAAGTCGCTCGAGACCGAGGTCGACATCGTCGAGGGCATGAAGTTCGACCGCGGCTATCTCAGCCCCTATTTCGTCACCAATGCCGAGAAGATGACGGCCGAGCTGGAAGACGTCTACGTGCTGCTGCACGAGAAGAAGCTCTCCGGCCTGCAGGCCATGCTGCCGGTGCTGGAAGCCGTGGTACAGTCGGGCCGTCCGCTGCTGATCATCGCCGAGGACGTCGAGGGCGAGGCGCTCGCAACGCTGGTGGTGAACCGCCTGCGTGGCGGGCTGAAGGTCGCGGCCGTCAAGGCGCCCGGCTTCGGCGACCGCCGCAAGGCCATGCTGGAAGACATCGCCATCCTGACCGGCGGCCAGCTGATCTCGGATGAATTGGGCATGAAGCTCGAAAGCGTCACCGTGAACATGCTGGGACGCGCCGGCAAGGTCGTGATCGACAAGGAAAACACGACGGTGGTCAAAGGCGCCGGCAAGAAGAAGGACATCGAGGCCCGCGTCGCCCAGATCAAGTCGCAGATCGAGGAGACCACTTCGGACTACGACCGTGAGAAGCTGCAGGAGCGGCTGGCCAAGCTCGCGGGCGGCGTCGCGGTGATCCGCGTCGGCGGCGCCACCGAAATCGAGGTCAAGGAGAAGAAGGACCGCGTCGAGGACGCGCTCAACGCCACCCGCGCGGCCGTGCAGGAAGGCATCGTGCCCGGCGGCGGCGTGGCGCTGTTGCGCGCCAAGAAGGCGGTGGGGCGCATCCACAACGACAATCCGGATGTGCAGGCCGGTATCAACATCGTGCTGAAGGCGCTGGAAGCTCCGGTCCGCCAGATCGCGGAGAACGCCGGCGTCGAGGGTTCGATCGTGGTCGGCAAGATCCTCGAGGACAAGTCGGAAACTTTCGGCTTCGACGCCCAGACCGAGGAATATGTCGACATGGTCGCCAAGGGCATCATCGACCCCGCCAAGGTGGTGCGCACCGCGCTGCAGGACGCTTCCTCCGTTGCCGGCCTCCTGGTCACCACCGAAGCTATGGTCGCCGAAATGCCCAAGGAGCCGGCCACCCCGTCGCCGGCCGGCGGTGGCGGCATGGGTGGAATGGGCGGCATGGGGTTCTAAAACCCTCCTGTTCCGCAAAACAAAATGCAAAAAGGCCGCCTCCGGGCGGCCTTCTTTTTGGCGGATGCCACACAGGTTTGCTACTTAAGGCGAAGAAGTCTCGATTCCAGCCTCCGAGGAATTTTCATGCGCGCGCTTCTGTTTGTCGCGGCGGGTCTGTTCGCAGTCACGCCGGATTTCGCCCTCGCCCAGATCAAGCTGTCGACCAAGCCCGACCCGAATGCCGTGGAAGTCAGGTATTTCACCGCGATCGACGGATTGATGGACGGCAATGCCGACGTGATCTTGAAGGAAACGCGGCAGGGCAAGACGGTCAACGCCGCGACCCTCGATCTCTGCTACCCCGCCGAGAAGAATTCCGACCGCAAGGACCGTTTCGTGGTCAATCTCGCCGTCAACGGCCAGACCATGACCGGCTCGACCCAAAGCCTCGTCGACAAGAAGCCGGTCTCGGTCAAGCTCACGCGCAAGCAGAACGCCGACACCTTCGACTTCCGCGGCCAGATCACCGTCGGCCAGGCCGTGACCGAGGTCGCCTCGTCGGAAAATTCCGACATCAGCGAGAAGGAATTCCAGGACAGCCAGACCGTCGATGACGGTATCACCGCGACACCGAAGGATTTCACCGAGGTCTCGCCGGAATCGGTCGGCGTGCGCATCAAGCTCGATGCGGCGCCGGACTTCCTGAAGAGCCTGAAAGGCCAGGACGTCGAGGTTGCGCTGAACAGTCTCACCGTGACCTGCGATGCGCTGCGTTCCGGGCAGCAAACCCTCACCATGTCGGTCGATCCCGATCGAGCCGCCGCGCTGATCGCGAAAGCGAAGGCTGTGCCGGGCGTGGTCGCGGCCGGCTGGACCACGGGCCTGGTCGAGATGGACCGCGCCATCCGCTTTGCCGCCTCCGATTACAGCGACGGCGGCAAGATCAACCGCGACAAGCTGGTCGCCACCGTCTCCGGCGTATTGTCAAAAACGTTATCGGCCAAGCTCGCCAGTTCGAGCTGGAGCCCGAGCAGCGGCAAGCTGACGCTGACGTTCAAGCGGCCGAGCCCGGTCTATCCCGCGCTCGATCTCACCGACAGCATCGAGGTCGACGGCCTGGTGTCGTCGGACAAGCCCGGCAGCTCCGATTATCTGATGCTGTGGATCGGCAATCCCTCCACCACCACCAGCGATGAAGGTTCGGGCCCGAAGCTCAACCTGACGGATAATACGCCCGGCGACGACGAAGGCGCCGACAGCCGCGATGATTCCGGCTCGATCGAGGCGCTGACCAAGGAATTGAAGGGCCAGCGCTTCGACGCCGACAAATCGGTGTGGAAGTAGCGCGTGTTTCGTAGGGTGGGCAAAGGCGCGTCAGCGCCGTGCCCACCACCCCCTTTGTCGAGGCATGGTGGGCACGCTTCCGCCTGAGCGCGTTGAGCTGCGCCGGACGTGGGTCGCTTTGCCCACCCTACAGATCCACCACTCCCGCGAACATGCAAGGAGAAGAACTCAGTTCGTGTTGATGTGAAACCGCAACGTCCTGCTGCCGGTGAAGGAGACGGCATCGCCCTGCCGCCGCCAAGTGGTGGCTTCCGTCAATGCGGCGAGCAACTCGTCGTCGGCCTGGGCCTTGGCCGGCGGACAGGGGCGGTCTTCCATCTCGCCCGCGACAAAGATCACGGTGTTGCCGGCGACCGAGAACTGACCCTTGCCGCCCTTGCACCAGAGCTCGAGCACGACCTCGCCGTTCTCGCCGATGTCGAGGTCCGGCACGCGTTTTGATCCGGGCTGTGGCAGTGCGTCCAGCGTCATTTCCATGCCGAAGGGGAAACCGGTCTCGGCCTCCGCCCGCGCCGCCATCGACGTCGAGGCGAGCAGGATCAGCGCCAGGGTGACGGGCCGCAAAGCGAAATTGACTGAACGCATCAAGTCCTCTCGAAACATCTCTGAAACTACCCGGCGCCGTTCTATTCGACGCGCGCGGCGTTGAACAGGTTCGGCACGACAAAAAAATGAGACAAAAAATCGCGCAAAAAAATCCCCGCGGGCCTTGTGGCCTGCGGGGATTTTCGCCTCAAACGCTTCCCGCTACGGCGCTATTTCAGGACCATCAGCGTGAACGGATAGACATAGGCCTGCAGCATCACCAAGAGACCAACGAGGCAGGCCAAGATGATCGAGTGCTTGAACACGTAGCGCAGGATCGTGCCTTCATGGCCGTACCAGTTGGTGGCGGTGGAGGCGACCACGATCGACTGCGCGTCGATCATCTTGCCCATCACGCCGCCCGATGAGTTGGCGGCGGCCATCAGCACCGCCGGCAGGCCGAGCTGTTCGGAGGTGATCTTCTGCAGGTTGCCGAACAGGATGTTGGAGGCCGTGTCGGAGCCTGTCAGCGCCACGCCGAGCCAGCCGAGCAGCGTGCCGAAGAAGGGATAGAGCACGCCGGTCGCGGCGAAGGCGAGACCGAGGGTGGCGTCGATGCCGCCGAGCCGGGTCAGCGTGCCGATCGCGAGCATCGCCGAGATCGTGATCAGCGAGATCGCGCAGAGGCGGATGGTGCGGCCATATTCCACCAGCAGCCGGCCCGGGCCGACGCCCATCAGCAGACCCGAGATGATGGCCGCGATCAGCATGCCGGTGCCGGTGAAGGAGAGATAGGTGAACGCGAACACCGCGCCCTCCTTGGTCGGCTGCGACACCACCGGCGGCACCTTGTTGATCATCTGGTGCAGGTCCGGAACGGCATAGTTCCAGGTGAAGATCGAGTTCGCCCAGGTCTTGAAGGCGCCGTTGCCCCAGATCAGCATCACGATGCAGACGATGATCCACGGCAGCAGCGCGCTCCACAGCTCGGCCTGCGTCAGCGGCGTCTTGTCGAGCGGTTTTGCCGCCCCCATGGTCGCCGCCGATTCATCGTGGTCGCGGAGCGCCGGCGACAGCCAGAGCCTCTCCGGCTGCCAGACCTTCAGGAACAGGATCAGGCAGCCCATCGAGATCAGCGAGGCGCCGATGTCGACGATCCACGGATTGATGTAGTTCGAGATCACGAATTGCGGGACCGCGAACGCGACACCCGTGACCAGGATGGCGGGCCAGATCTCCTTCATGCCGCGCCAGCCGGCGAACGCCCACACCACCCAGAACGGCACGATCAGCGAGAACACCGGCAGCTGCCGGCCGACCATGGCGCCGAGGATGTAGGGATCAAGGCCGGTCACCGAGGCAAGGCCCTGGATCGGCGTGCCGAGCGCGCCATAGGCGACCGGCGCAGTGTTGGCGATCAGCGACAGGCCGGAGGCGGCGAGCGGCGAGAAGCCGAGCCCGATCAGGATCGAGCCCGTGATCGCCACCGGCGTGCCGAAGCCCGACGCGCCCTCGAAGAACGCGCCGAAGGAAAACGCGACGAGGAGAAGCTGCAACCGGCGGTCTTCGGTGACGCCGCCGACGGCGCGCTTCAACAGCTCGAATTTCCCGGTCGTCACCGTGACCTGGTAGAGGAAGATGACGTTGAGCACGATCCAGCCGATCGGGAAGAACCCGGTCACGATGCCGAGGACCGAGGCGCGGATCGACATGCCGGCCGGCATGGTGAAGATGAAGATCGCGATCAGGTTGGTGAGGATCACGGCGATGATCGCCGCGACATGCGCCTTCACCCGGCCGCTCGCAATCAGGACTAGAAGCGTGACGACCGGAATGGCGGCCGCAATCGTGGACAACGCTGCGTTGCCCAGCGGGTTATAGACTTGATTCCACATTGTGCGTTCTCCCCCACGCGCTTATGCGGCACGTTCTCGTGCCTTGGCGCGCTTGCAGGGGTAAACCATCCAATGTGCGAATTAGTCCCGCGAAAGTTGCACGCGGCAAATTTCGCTCACAAGGTCGCGAAGTCGGCCGGCCCCCTGCCTCGCGCCGTTACGCACATGCTAGGGTCAACTCGGCTGTGCCGACAAGACGAGCGGCACCATCATACTTACGACCTTAGTCTAAGTATGCAAGATTTCCCCGTATTCTCAGGCCTTTGGGCTCGCTCTTCGGGAGACGCATATCTGTGAACAACATCCGCGCGACGCTCGCGATCGTTTGGCGCATCGCCGTTCCCTATTTCAAATCCGAGGACAAATGGGCCGGCTGCATCCTGCTCGCCGCTGTCATCGCGATCGAGCTGATGCTGGTCGGCACCGACGTGCTCATCAACCAGTGGCGCAATCGCTTCTACACCGCGCTGCAGGAGGTGAACTACAACGGTTTCGTCCGGGAGATGATCGTCTTCATCGTGATCGCAACCGTCACGGTCGCCCTGTCGGTCTACCAGCTCTATCTCAATCAATGGCTCCAGATCCGCTGGCGCAACTGGATGACCACCAAATATCTCGGCGAATGGCTGCACGACGCGAATCATTACCGCATGCAGCTTCAGGGCGACGCCGCCGACAACCCCGACCAGCGCATATCCGACGACATCAAGTTGTTCGTCGAGCGAACGCTGGATGTTGGCCTCACTTTCCTGAACTCGGTCGTCACGTTCTTTTCCTTTGTCGTGATCCTGTGGGGCCTGTCGGAGGCCGCGCCGCTGCATCTGTTCGGCAGCCCCTATGACATCCCTGGCTATCTGGTCTGGGCCGCTCTGATCTATTCGATCTTTGGAACATTGCTGACGCAATGGATCGGCGCCCCGCTTGTCAATCTCGATTTCGAGCAGCAGCGTCGCGAAGCCAACTTCCGCTTCAACCTGGTCCGCGTCCGCGAAAACTCCGAACAGATCGCGTTGCTCGACGGCGACCGCGCCGAACGTACCCGCCTGCAGGACCGTTTTGGCAGCGTCGTCGCGAACTGGTACGCCATCATGAGCCGGACCAAGCGGCTGACCGCCTTCACGCAGAGCTACTCCCAGGCCGCCATCATCATCCCGATCGTCCTGGTCTCACCGGCCCTGTTCGCCGGCAAGATCCTGATCGGCACGCTGCTGCAGGCCGCGGAGGCATTCGGCAACGTGCAGAAGGCGCTGTCCTTCTTCGTGGGGATCTACCGCACCATGGCCGAATGGCGCGCGGTGGTGGCCCGCCTCGACGGCTTCGAGATGTCGGTTGCGAGTGCCGAACATCTGAAGAAGAGCGACGATTCGATCCGCCTCACCGCGCCCGGCAGCGGTGATGCGATCGACTTGCGGAAGCTTCTGGTGCGGCTGCCCAATGGCACGCCGCTGATCTCCGCGGATGATTTCCGCGTTCAGCGCGGTGAGCGCCTGCTGGTCACCGGCCCCTCCGGCGCCGGCAAGTCGACGCTGTTCCGCGCGATTGCCGGGATCTGGCCGTTCGGAAGCGGCTCGATTTCGATTCCCTCCCATGCCTCGCTGATGATGCTGCCGCAAAAGCCCTATTTCCCGATCGGGACGCTGCATGCGGCGATCGCCTTTCCGAGTGAAGCCGCCGCCTTCGGCGCCGACCGGATCAAGCAGGTTTTGACGGAGGTCGGCCTGCCGCAACTGGCCTCGCGGATCGATGACGAGGAACACTGGAACCGGATCCTGTCGCTCGGCGAGCAGCAACGGCTCGGCATCGCACGGGCGCTGTTGCAGGCGCCCGAATTCCTGTTCCTCGACGAGGCCACCGCCTCGCTCGACGAACCGGCCGAAGCCGTGCTGTATCGCCTGTTGCAGGAGAAACTGCCCGGCACCACCGTGGTCTCGATCGGCCATCGCGCCACGCTGGGCGCGTTCCATCAGCGCAAGGCGGTGCTGGCGCGCGAGGATGATCATTTCGTCCTGCCGCCGCCAGGCGCCGGCGAGAGCGCCAAGCCGTAGCTACAACCAGCGCCGCGGCCATGGGCGGCGGCGCAGCCCATGATGCCAGACCCAGGCGAACAGCGTGAGCAGGATCGCGCCCAGAGCCACCGGCGCGATCAGGAAGGTCCAGGCGAGGTTCTGCGACACCACCAGCAGCGGGTCGATCCCGGCCGGCGGATGAAAGGTGTCGGTCAGGTACATCGCCAGGACTGCAAGCCCCACGGCCAGCGCCGCCGCCCAGGCATGCGGCCCCGTCACAGCGAGGACGGCGATCCCCACCAGCGTCGACAGGATGTGTCCGCCGACCAGCGCGCGCGGCTGCGCCGGCTCAGCGTCGGGCGAGCCCATCACCAGCACGATCGAGGTCGCGAACGGGATGGCGCCGAGCGGGGTCTGTGAAACCTGGGAGGACCATTCCATGGCGCCGATGGCGAGCGCCCCGCCCAGCCCTGCGACCGCACCGTCGGCCAGATGATGCCGCTGCAGCCCGCGCCAGGCATCGCGAATCCGCCCAAGCCAGTGCCCGTCCATGGACCTCATCGCCAAATGAAAAGGGCGGCAGATCGCTCTGCCGCCCGTTCCGAGAAACTGTAACCTGGAGACTTACTTCAGGTTGGTCATCGCCGTCAGGTCGACCGAGAGCTTGGCAATACCGGTCGCGGAGCACCAGTTGGAGCCGAAGGCGGTGGTGCCGTTGCCCGGGTTGATCGCCGTCACGAAGCCGGTGCTGGCGGTGGTGCTCGAGAAGTCGCTGGTGAGAGCGTTACAATTGCCCTTCGACAGGTTGGTGTCGGAGTAGCGCAGGTCGAGGGTGAAGACCTTGTAGGTGAAGCCGACACCGATGTTCCAGGTGTTATAGCTGGGCTCCGGAATACCGCCCGGGAACGGGCCGCCGAAGCGGGTCGCCACCACGGTGCCGTAGAAAGCATCCGAAGTGCCCAGCCACTGCCGGCCGAACTCACCGGAGACATACATGCCGATGCCGGAGCTGCCGAAGTACGTGCTGGGCGCGGTCCACTTCACGGTACCCGAAGTGTAGTTGCCCCAGGCGCCGAGGTTCACGAAGTTCGGCGAGTAGTACTCGTTGAAGCCCACCGCCCAGTTGTCGTTGATGGTGTAGGTGCCCTTGCCGTAGACTTCGAAGAAGCTCGCGTTCTTCTTGGCGAAGTTGCCGTTGATCGGCAGACCGCCGGTCACAGGGTCGGAGTTGCCGAACGGAGAGACGGCGCAGCTCGCGTCAGAGCCGGGAATACCGGAACCGGGCACCGCAGCGGCATTGAAGCAGGTGCCGCCGGGATAGAGGTAGCCCCACACGCCGATGTCGAAGGCGAAGGCGCCGAAGGTCGGGCGGATACCGCCGTAGATGTCCACTTCAGCCGCAGCGCGGTTCGGGAAGGAGATGCTCTCCGCCGAGGTACCGACATAGAGCTGCAGGTCCTTGTTGACGTTGTAGCGCGGCTCGAAATAAGCGGCGACCGACGGCTTGTGGTTGGACTGGGTGATGCCGCGGAAGATGTAGTCGCTCATGATGGCGCTACCGAAGGCAATGTCCCAAGGGTCGAACGCTGGCGGCGGCGGGGCCTTCATGGCCTTCACCGGCATATCCGCGGCCAGAGCCGAACCCGATATCATTGCCAGCGCCGTTGCTAACAACACTACTTTCTTCATGACGATCCCCATCACTTTCCAAGAACCAGCCTGATTCCGGACGCCCCCCGGGGCAGCGACACCTGGCTGAAGTCAAATTTCTTAACCCGCCGGCAATCTGAAGCGCCGAGCCCGGCAGGTGAAGCAAAAAACACGGGCATCTGCCGACTTTTTAGGCGTTCTGCCAATTCCACGAAAGGTTGTCAGAGTGTGTTGCATTCCGACAACAATTTTGGCGGTTTTTCCCCACACCGACACCTGTAAAGGGCCCCGGCAGCAACGCACACCACTGTGGATAACCGCAGCCGCAACGAATCATCCCCAAGCGCTTCGGCTCCCCACGCGAAAAGGCCGCGGTGCCCATGCGCCGCGGCCTCTGATTGCCTGATCCGGACAGACGAAACGGTCTAGCCGTTGTGGTCGTCCCCGTCGGAGGACGAATGATGGTCTCCGTAGGACGGCGGTGCCGACGAACTGGGAGAACTCGGCATGGCCCAGCTGTGGGCCGGAGCAGGTTCGGGGGCCGGCGCGGGTTCCGGTGCAGGCGCAGGAGTGGGAGCTTTCGCCTTCTTCGGCTTTGGCGCGCTCTTCTTCGGGGCTGCTGTCTTCGGGGCAGCTTTCTTGGCAGTTTTCTTCGCTGCTTTCTTTGCCGACTTCTTCGCAGTCTTCTTGGCCGCTTTCTTCTTGGCGGATTTCTTCGGCGCGTACTTCTTCGCCGCCTTCTTGGCTTTCTTCTTCGAGGTCTTCTTCGCGGACTTCTTCGCCATCAGCATTTTTTTCTTTTTGTCTTTTTTGCCTTTCTTGTTCTTTTTCCCTTTAGCCATCGTGATCCTCCTGTTGCCGCCGATCGGTGTCCATCAGGCGTTTTTTCAAGTCGACCGCGCTCCCTCGCGCGGGGTCATTCGATCAGTTCGGTCTCGGCCCCTGAATTTCCTGGCCGCGGACCGCCCGTCGCCCAATCGAGAAGCTCAATCGTGTGCACGACAGGAACCGATGTGCCGCCGGCAATCTGCATCATGCATCCGATGTTGCCCGCGGCAATCATGTCCGGCTTGACGCTTGCGATGTTGGCGACCTTTCGATCTCGCAACTTCGTCGCAATGTCAGGCTGGAGAAGGTTGTAGGTCCCAGCCGAACCGCAACACAAATGACTCTCGGGCACATCTTTCACCACGAATCCACTCTTGGAAAGCAATTCTTTCGGAAGGGCCGTGATTTTCTGTCCATGCTGCAGCGAACAGGCCGAGTGATAGGCGACGACAATGCCGTCGTGCTGACGCTGTTGCGCCTGCATTTCGACGCCGGCGAGATACTCGGTGATGTCTTTCGCGAGGCCTGAGACCTTCGCGGCCGGACCAGCAAAATCGCGGTCTTCTCGCAGCATATAGCCGTAGTCCTTGATCACGGTTCCGCATCCGGACGCCGTCACCAGGATGGCGTCGAGGCCGCCGCGATCGGCCTCCTTCAGCCAGGCGGCGATGTTGGCGCGGGCGCGCGCGAGCGCATCGCCATCGCGGCCCATGTGGTGGGTCAATGCGCCGCAACATTGCTCGTCTTTGACCAGCACGACCTCGATTCCGTGGCGGGTCAGCACATTGATGGCGGCCTGATTGATTCGCGGCGCCAGCACCTGCTGCGCGCAGCCCTGCAGCAGCGCGACGCGCCCGCGCCGCGGGCCTGCCGCCGGGAACACGCTGCCGCCGGCCGGTCCCGGCGCCGGCAGCGCGCCCGGCGCCATTGCCAGCATCGCGGTCAGGCGCCGCAGCAGGCCGGGGCTGGCGGACGGCTGCGGCACCGGCAGCAGCGAGGCAAACGGTCTGGCAAGCCGCGCCAGCCACAGGCTGGTCCGGAACAACTTTGGGCTCGGCAGCACCTGCGCGAGCACCCAGCGCAGCAGCCGTTCCGGCAGCGGCCGGCGATAATCGCGCTCGATCCGGACCCGCGCCTGATCGACCAGGTGCATGTAGTTCACGCCCGACGGACAGGTGGTCATGCAGGACAGGCAGGAGAGGCAGCGATCGATATGCTTGACCACCTCCTGTGTCGGCGGCTTGTCCTTCTCCAACATCTCCTTGATGAGATAGATGCGGCCGCGCGGGCTATCCAGTTCGTCGCCGAGCAGCACATAGGTCGGACAGGTCGCGGTGCAGAAGCCGCAATGGACGCAGGCGCGCAGGATCGTGTCGGCCTCCTTGATGTCGGGATCGGCCAGCTGGACAGCTGAAAATTCGGTCTTCATGCGGCAGCCCCCCGGATCATGCGGCCGCGGTTGAGCACGCCCTTCGGATCAAAGCTCTGGCGTACCCGCTCGCTCAAGCCCGCAAGCCCGGGCGCCTGTGGATGGAACACGTCGACCTGGCGCCGCACGTCCTCAGGCGCGCGCAGCAGCATGGCATGGCCGCCTGCGGCATCCACACGCGAGCGCACCACGCCCGCCTGCGCGTCGGGCCTCAGTGGCAGCGCGGCCCAGATCAGCCCGCCGCCCCAATCATAGATCACATCGCCCCCGGTCTCGCGCACCAGCGCCTGCCCCAGCGCACCGCCCGAGGCCGGCGGACAAACGATCCGCCACACCGGCCAGGCCCCGAGCGGACCGTGGGCCGCGAACGGCAGCACGTCGCGGATCGCGTGCCAGGCCAGCGCGGAGGCGGCATCTTCCACGATCTCGGCCTTGCCGAACGGCGCGAGCGTGCTGACGAGCGAGGCCGCACGATGGCTGGCGGAGGCGAGAATCCCTTCGAGCCGGATCAGCGTGACCGCCTCGCGCGGCGAGCCGAGCTGGTCGAGCCCGGAAACCGCGGCCCGCAGCGCGGAGGGCGGCACATGCGCCGCGGCCGAGACATCGAAGGGCGAACCGAGGGCCGCGGTCATGGCGCGATTGGCGGTAAGGTCGTCGAGGCCGCGCAGCACCAGGGTGCGCTCGGCTTCCGGCCGCGGCATCACCTTCAGCGTCACCTCGGTCATGACCGCGAGCGTGCCCCAGGAGCCCGCCAGCAGCTTGCAGAGGTCGTAGCCGGTGACGTTCTTCACCACCTTGCCCCCGGTCTTGAAGCTGTCGCCAAAGCCCGAAACCGCATGCGCGCCGAGCAGATGGTCGCGCGCCCCGCCCGCCTTGATCCGGCGCGGCCCGGCGAGCCCCGCGGCAATCATGCCGGCGATGGTTCCGGCATCGGTGAGACCCAACAGCGGCGCGGTATCCATCGGCTCGAAGGCGAACTGCTGGTTCCTGGAATTGATCAGCGACATCACATCGGCGAGCGGCGCGCCGGCCTCCACCGTGATGATCAGCTCGCTCGGCTCGTAGGCGGTGACGGCGTTGAGCGCGGAAAGGTCGAGCACGGCATTGGTCGCCATCGGGTGGCCGATTTGCCGCCTCGAACCATGGCCGATGATCTCCAGCGGCTGCTCGTTCGCAATCGCCGCCCGCACCACGGCCTCGACGTCCCTGGCGTCGCGTATTTTCAGGATGTCCACGCCAACCCGCCTTCTCGAACCTTCGCGACGAATGCGCCCGCACCGTCGTCCTCCGGCATTCCTTCTAGCGCATGATCCGGAAAAGTGGGCACCGGTTTTCCGAAAAGACCATGCGCAAACGAGAATTTGGAGCGCGATGGCGATTCATCCTGATCCCATCGCGCTCCAGCGCCACAGGCGCCGGAGACAAGGGCGCCGATGCACACGGGCCGTTTCCAAGATCGTGCCTTCACGCTTCGATCCCGATCGAAGCGTTTATCGCATCATTCGCCCGCCATCGAATTATCGGCGCGCCGCGCGGGCGTAGTGAAGCCCTGCCCCCAATCATCGAAGGAGCGATCATCATGGGCCGATATGCAGTGGACAACAAAACCGTCAGCGAAGCCGTCAATGGCGGCGGGCTTCTGGTCGTCGCGCAATGGGAAGCCAGGGAAGGCGAGGCCGACAAGGTCGCCGCGATTCTCGATCGCTTCCTGCCCGAGGCGCAGCGCGAGGAAGGCGCAAGACTGTTCCTGATCTCGCGCGCGAAGGAAAATCCGGCACAGTTCCTGTTCTACGAGCTGTTTCGGGATGAAGCCGCCTTCAAGGCACATCAGGAAAGCGCGCATTTCAAGACCTATATCGCCGGCCAGGCGCTGCCGCTGCTGGCAAAGCGGGAACGTGCGCAATACGCGCTGCTCTAAACAATCGCGCGCAAAGGCGACTTGCGCAGAATGAACGCGGAGGCCGCAAAGCTGCCGACGGCTGCACACGCCGTCAGCAATGCGGCCTTCGCGATCGGATGCCACATCAGCGGGTGCAACAGGATCGCGCAGGCGATCAGGACCGGCGGGTGGATCAGGTAGACGCCGAAGGCGTTGTCGGAGAGCACGCGCGCGATCGGCCCTTGGGCGTCGAAGAAGCGGCGGAAGACGGCCAGGATCAGCAAGGCCATGCCGACGCAGACCAGCGCCTCCCACAGGCACTTGCCGGCGCTGACGAGATTGAATCCGCCGGAATATTTCGCGGTGTCGCCTTCGAGCCCGCCGCCGAAGACGATCAGCGCGGCAAACAGCGGGACCGAAACCAGCAGCGTCAGCGCGGCCGTGCGAAAGCAGAAGCGGTCAGAAAATTTTTCCAGCCAGTTGCCGCGATAGCCGTATGCACCGGCGAGATACATCAGCAGATATTGCGGAAAATCGCCGGGATGCACGTTGAGCACGGAGAAACCCTCGCTGACGTCGACGCGGACGATAAAGGTCGCGAGCGCCATGACCGCGATGAAGGCTGCCACCCCTGCCCCGCCAGGTTTGATCGCGCTCTCCTTCCACCCAGTGAGGCGCATCAGCCCGTAGAGGATCGAGAACATGAGCAGCGCGGCACAGAACCACATCGGTCCCGTCTCCGACAGCCACTCGCCGTCTTTCAGATGCACCAGCCATTGATGCCCAAAACCGCCGCTGCCCCAGGTCCAGGACAGGAAATACTGCGTCAGCGGCCCGATCACGAACATGTAGAGCGGCGTCGGCACCCCCAGCCTCAGGAAGCGATCGCGCACGAAGGGCGTAAACCCCTTGCGGTCGAAGGCGGCGGCCGAGAAATAGCCGGCGACGAAAAACAGCAGGGCCATGAAGAAGGCCTGCAGAAAACTCTGGTACACGCCGAAGAAGATTTTGGTGCCAAGCCCGGCAGGCCCGCGGTCGACATAGTACCAGTTGCCGAACGGGCTGTAGGTGTCGGCCGCGTGCATCGAGAGCACGAGCACGATCATCGACCAGCGGATGTTGTCGATGAACGCAAGCCGCGGCGTGCGCGGCGCGCCGCTTGCCGCTTTCGTCGTTGCGCCCATCGCGATGTCGGCCATCCAGTGTCTCCCGCCCGGGAGCCGACATTTGTACGCGACCTGCAGCACCGAGCCAAACCGGTTTTCTCAAGGCCGGCCGCTGATGTCGGCTATTGCTGCTTTGGCTGCAATTGCACCGGCTGCGGATGCGCTCTGGCTTGCGGCGGCTGCTTCGGCGGGGGCTTGACCGTGGCGCTGGCCACTGGTCGGGGCGAGGGCACCGGAGTCTTCGGCCGCGGTTCCTGCTCGGACGGCTTCTCGGGAGGCCTGACGGCAAGGCGCATCTGTTCCTGGTTCGCCCTTAGCTGCTCGATCTCTCTGGCATTGTCGGCGGCCATTCGTTCCTGATTCGCCTTGAGCTGTTCGACCCCCTGCTGCACGGTGGCGATATCGCGCGCCATGGACTGCAGCAATTGCGTCAGCTCCGGGGACATGGGCGCAGACCCGGGCGCGGCATCTTGCGCCGGGGCCTGAGCCGAGGATGCCGGTTGCGCAGCAGTTGCATCCAGTGATGCCAGCTGAGGCGTGGATGCGCTCGCCGGCGCGGAATTTCCCGGTTTTGCCAACCACGGCGATGCCGCTGAATTGAGGTATGGCGCCCACTGGGAAACGATCAGCCTCGCTGCTTCGCCATGGGGGGTTTGTGTGGCAAAAGCAACGCCGCCGATGCACGCCGCGAGGAGCAGACCGACGAGGCCACGCAGCGCGGGCCGGTCATGGGATGGACGCGGTCCGGAGACCACTGAGGGATGCGGCACGGGGTCATGCTCCATTTTCGAAAGCTGTTCGGTGACGCGCGCGAGCTGCTCATCCGCAAGCGCGATCTGCTCATAGACATGGGCAAGCCGTTCATCCGTGCGAGTGGTCAGGACGGCGTCCGGGTTATCCGGAGTGGGGTTCGATGTGGAACTCATGGGCGCTCCCTTCCCTCCAAGTGTCCCGAAGGAGGGCGGTCGGACCTCCACTGTGTCGCGAACTCACAACACTCTACGCAGTTTTGACCAAAGTAGGGCCGTGTCGGGCAGTCCGCCTCTAGAACCGCGGCAGGTCCGGAAACGCCAGCTTGCCGGCATGGACATGCATACGACCGAGCTCGGCGCAGCGATGCAGGGTCGGAAACACCTTGCCGGGATTGAGCAGGCCCTGCGCGTCGAAGGCGCATTTCAGCCGCTGCTGCTGGTTGAGGTCGATCTCGGAGAACATTTCCGGCATCAAATCGCGCTTCTCGATGCCGACGCCGTGCTCGCCGGTGAGCACGCCGCCGAGCTCGACGCAGCAGCGCAGGATGTCGGCGCCGAAGGCTTCCGCCTTCTCGATCTCGCCGGGCTTGTTGGCATCGTACAGGATCAGCGGATGCAGATTGCCATCGCCGGCATGGAACACGTTGGCGACGCCTAGGCCGTATTTCTCCGACAGCTCGCGGATGCGCGCGAGCGCCTTCGGCAGCGCGCCGCGCGGAATGGTGCCGTCCATGCAGAGATAATCGGGCGAAATCCGCCCGACCGCTGGAAAGGCCGCCTTGCGGCCGGCCCAGAACAGATTGCGCTCGGCTTCCGAGGTCGAAATCTGCAGGGTCACCGAGCCGCAGCCTTTCGCGATCGTCTCCACCCGCGTGATCAGCTCGTCGACTTCGATCTGGGGACCGTCGAGTTCGATGATCAGAAGCGCCTCGACGTCGAGCGGATAGCCGGCGTGAACGAAGGCTTCGGCCGCGTGGATCGCGGGCTTGTCCATCATCTCCATGCCGCCGGGGATGATGCCGGCGCCGATGATCCGCGCCACGCATTCGCCGGCGGCTTCGACCTCGGCGAAACCGACCATCAGCGCCCGCGCCGTCTCCGGCTTCTGCAGGATGCGCACGGTAATTTCTGTAATGACCCCGAGAAGCCCTTCGGAGCCGGTGATGATGCCCATCAGGTCGTAGCCGGAATTTTCCGCCGACTTGCCGCCGATGCGCAGGGTCTCGCCGCTCATCAGCACGATCTCGCAGCCCAGCACATTGTTGGTGGTCATGCCGTATTTCAGGCAGTGCACGCCGCCGGAATTTTCCGCGACATTGCCGCCGATCGAGCAGGCGATCTGCGAGGACGGATCGGGCGCGTAGTAGAAGCCGGCATGCGCCACCGCCTGGCTGATGGCGAGATTGGTGACACCGGGCTCGGTGACGACCGCGCGGTTGTCGAAATCGATCTCGCGGATGCGCTTGAACTTGCCGAGCCCCAGCAGCACGCCATCGGCGAGCGGCAGCGCGCCGCCCGACAGCGAAGTGCCCGAGCCCCGCGGCACCACCTTGATGTTGTGCTCATGGCAGTATTTCAGGACTTTCGAGACCTGTTCGGTGGTATCCGGCAGCACCACGACCATCGGCGGCTGGCGATAGGCGGTAAGCCCGTCGCTCTCGTAGGCGCGCATCTCGGCCGCGGCATCGATCACGCCCTCGCCCGGCACGATCGCGCGCAGGGCGGCCACGATCTCGGCACGGCGCGCCAGCACCGCAGTATCGGCTTTTGGCATCATGATGGCCATGGCGGTCTCCTCCGGCTCGGCCGCATTATCGGATTGCCGCGACCAATCAACCATGACTGCCCCGGCTTGGGTAGGTCATTCGAAGGTCGAACGCCCGCCAACCCGCAAGTTCTCTCTGGGACAAGCGGGTGAATGTGAAACCTGTCAAGGTTTCGTGGCTTGTCCCCCGCAAGCCGGCCGTGCCAAAACGGCCGCGCTATCTCCATCGATCAAGCCAAAGAGCATCCCATGAAATATTTGACCCTGAGCGTCGTCGCCCTCGTCACCGCCTTGGCCGCCACCTCGGCCGCGCGGGCGCAGGACGCAGCCGCCGGCGAGAACTCCTTCAAGAAGTGCACACCGTGTCATTCGATCGGCGAAGGCGCCAAGAACAAGGTAGGTCCCTTGCTGAACGGGATCGACGGCCGCCATTCCGGCACGGCGGAGGGTTATTCCTATTCCGACGCCAACAAGAACTCGGGCATCACCTGGAACAAGGATCAATTCCTCGAATACATCAAGGACCCCAAGGCCAAGATTCCCGGCACCAAGATGGCCTTCGCCGGCATCAAGAACGAGAAGGAGGCCAACGACCTCTGGGCCTACCTCTCGTCCTTCGACAAGGACGGGAAGAAGAAATAAGCGGGCATCCTGCACGGCAATGCCTACCCAGATAGGCATTGCCGTGTGTACCACTGTGTGGTACATTGCCTCATCGGGTAATGGCTGGCTACGCATGATCGCAAGCTTCCGTGACGCGTGGCTACGGGCTTTCTTCGCCGAAGATATCAAGTCACGGAACATCCCGCCCGATCTCGAAAGCCGGCTGTTTCGCAGGCTTCAGATGCTCGACGACGCGACCAGCGATCGAGATTTGCGGGTGCCGCCGAGTAATCATTTCGAGAAACTGCGGGGCAATCTTGCTGGATTCCATTCCCTCCGGGTCAACAAGCAATGGCGGCTTGTGTTTCGGTGGTCGGGCGCCAAGGGCGAAGCGGAAGGCGTCTACCTTGACGACCACAGTTACAGATAAAGCGGGAGACGGGTCATGCTGACGACCAAGCGCAAGCCGGCCACTGTCGGCGAAATCCTTCGGGAAGAATTCATGGAGCCGCTTGCGTTGACTCAAGGCGCGCTCGCCGATGCGATGGGAGTTCAACGCAAACACGTCAACGAACTCTGCAACGACCGGCGAAACGTGACCGCCTCGACCGCGCTCATTCTTGCGCGCGTGTTCGGCAATAGTCCTGAATTCTGGCTGAATATCCAGCGACGTACCGATTTGTGGGAGGCGATGAATTCTCCCGGCCAGCGCAAACGAATCGAGCGCGCAAAGCCGATTGGCAAAGCCGCTTAGCTCGTCGGCAGGCTGACAGGCCTTCGAAACGAAAAAAGCCCCGGCCGCGAGGCCGAGGCTTTTGCTAGTCAAGCTCTCTGAGCCTACGACCACCGCGCGGCCGCGGCGAGCCGCCGCACCGCCACCACGGGCTCGACCGAGAACACCCAGGCGAGGCCGTAGAAGCCCATGGCGAGCAGATAGAGGAAGGCGAAGCCGAAATACATCGAGTTGTATTCCATCAGCCCGCCGAACAGCGCGCCCATCAAATTGTAGGCGAGCGCGGTGGAGATGTTGACGTCCGGCTTGCCGATCAGGGTCGAGAACACGAAGCCGGAGAAGAACAGCGGGATGGTCAGCACCACGCAGGCCACGATCAGGCTGACCGCGGGCGAGCCGAACGCGATCAGGTCGTGGTTGCGCGCCGAGAAGTAGCCGAGCAAGAGGCTCCCCAGCAGCCCGATGAAGGCGAAGCTGGTACGCGGCACGAACTTGCGCTGGACCAGGAAATTGGCGAGGAACGCCATCACCAGCACCAGCACGATGGTGGCGGCGATGACGAACCAGGTGCCGCCGAGATGCAGGCCGAGCTCGGTGATCGCCTTGGTCTCCACCAGCATGAAGCCGCTCCCCAGGAAAAAGAACGGCAGATAGGAACGCTCGACCGGGCCGGTCCAGCCGATGGTCTTGCGCACGAACATGGTCGAGAGCAACAGCACCATGCCGAGCGCGAGCATGTAGCTCACCGGATAGGTGCGCTTGATCATGTAGAAGAACGGCCAGTCGTCGGTCGGGATGCTCTCTTCCGGATAGGGCTGCGCGAACAGATTCGAGACATCCTCGAAGCCGAAGGCGGCAAACGCGTTGGCGTCCGGCATGGTGACGTCATGGCCGTTCTGCGTGACGAAGGCGGTCGTCGTCTTGGAGTTGTAGCCGACGCGCACGGCAAGCGGCTTGCCGGCGCCGGGAATGCCGGAGAGGATGTGCGACAGCTTGAAGCCGAGCAACTCGTTCGGCAGCGCGAACGCAATCGACATCACCCCGTCGGGCTTCAGCAGCTTGAACGCTTCGGTGATGCCCTCGCGGGTGTAGACGTAGGAATCGACGCGCAGGTTGGAGGCATGGCTGAGCGCGGTGTGCGAATCCAGCACGCCGTAGATGATCAGATCATATTGCTGCTGTGCGGTGCGGAAGAAATTGCGCGCGTCGTTGACGATGACGTTCACCCGCGGGTCGTCATAGGGGTGCTCGGGGTGATAGTGCCGGCCGAGGAAGACGATCGCCGGATCGATCTCGATCGCATCGACATGGGAGGCGCCCATGCGCAGCGCGGCGGCCACGTCGTTGCCAGAGCCGGCGCCGACGATTGCGACCCGCTCGGGCCGCTTCTTGAAGCTGAACGGAAACTCGTAATAGGCGCGGACATAGGTGTCCTCGGCCGGCTCATGGCCGCGGTTGGCCTCCGAGAGGTTGAAGACCTTCTGGTAATAGGAGCCGCCCGAGAGGATGTTCATCAGGCCGTCGCCCTTCGCCATCTTCTCCAGGAGCTGATAGGGCGAGTAGATGCGCTGGATATCGGTCTGTACCGGCCAGGCCAAAACGCCGAGCAGCAGGCAGAAGCTCGCCACGCCGAGCGGCAGCCGCGCATCGCGCGCCAGCACGAAAACCAGCAGCACGCCGCCGACCACGGTGAACCAGACCAGCGGCGGCAGCCAGAACAGGCTCATGCCGCAGAGCACGAGCACGCCGAGGATGCTGCCGACCAGGTTGAGGCCGTAAGCCTTCAGCGCGTCGGTGGCGCCGAGCAGCTTGCCGCAGAGCTGGCCGACCGGATAGCAGATGCAGGCGCAGAGCACGAAGCTCATGCCGAGCAGGAGATAGAGCGGCACGCTGCGCTGGAACAGCGCGAACCAGTTCAGCCGGTCCATCCAGATCGAGATCGAGGTCTGCTCCTGCATCGGCAGGCCCGAGAACGCGTCGGTGACGGCGCCGACGTCGTAGCGCAGCAGCGTGATGACGCCGACGAACAACGCCAGCATCGGCAGCACCAGCGCGGGCGCGCAGGGCTGCTTCTCCGAGACCGCATAGCCGGCGCCGAGACCGAGGAAGCAGGCGAGCAGCGTAAAATTCTTGAAGAAGGAGAACACCGGGAAGACCGAGGCGAGCCAGCGGATCATGACGAGCTCGAGCAGCAGGCTCACCATCGTCACCAGCACGATCAAGCGGATCTTTTCCTTGGCGCTGGTGCCGGCGAAGCCCGCTTCGAACGAGGCGCCAATCTCGCCGATGTGCCGCTCCAGCGGCCGCGCCAGCCAGGCCGGATAGAACATCGCAACCAGCGCCGCTGCTCCGAGCAGCACGCGCACGGCGATCAGGAGCCAGTCGGAAAGCTCAAAACTGTCGCCGTCCAGGAACAGCCGCACCGCGAGCAGCGCATAGACAAATACCAGGCTGCCGAGGCAGATGCTGAAAAACCGGACGAGCCGCAGGTTTGCGTCGTCGTGAGGTTGCGCCATGCCGGCGGAGTGGATGCCCATGCTGCCTGACCGTGTTCCTTTGGGTCGGAAAGGCCTGAGCATGCAGGGGTTTCGATTAAGAATTTGCCAAACACTGGGTGCAAACTGCCCAGACCGGGCAGGTTTCCGCGCCGTTAACGATTTGGCCACGGCCGCCGGCCGGGTTCTCACCGGCCGCGGCGCGCATCCGCCTTCGCGATATCCTCGTCGGAGACGAACTCGCCGCGCTCGGCCTGAGACAACCCCTCTTCCACCGCAGCGCGCGTCTCGTCGTCGAGATGAACATCCACGGCCTTTCCCGGGGCCAATTTGCCGATCATCGCCTCGATCTCGGAGGCGACCAGATCGGGTGCGGCGTTCTGGATCATGTGGCCGACGCCTCCGAGCACGACCAGTTTTGCGTTCGGCACTGTCGCTACAAAGGGACGCGCATGGATGCCGGTCGACACCGTCTTGTCGACGTCGCCGGCAATCACCGTGACCGGCGCCTTGATCTCGGCATAGCGCGGCGCCTGCTCGGCGACCGCCTGTTTCAGCGTCACGAGGTCGCGCGCATTGGCGACGAACTCGCGCGGGCGCAGCAACAGCGGCGTCGCGGTGTCCTGCACAAAGCCGTCCGGCACGGCCTGCGGCGCGAACACATTGCGCGCGCTCTTCTCCGCAAGCAGCAGGCCGAGCGGCAGCGTGATGGTGTGTGCGAGCAAGGGGCCGATCACCGGCGTGGTCACGGCCTCGTTGTACCAGCCGACGCCGCCGCGCCAGGGATGGGTGACCGGCGCCAGCATCAGCAGGCCCGCGACACGTGCGGGATAATCCAGCGCCATTCGTGCGCCGAGCGCGCCGGCGAGCGAATGCACCACGACAATCACAGGGCCCGTGCCGAGTTTTTCCAGCCCCTCCTCGATCATCGCGGCGTGAGCGGCAGGCATCGAATCGGTCTCGCGTTCGCGCTCACTCCAGCCATGGCCGGGGCGGTCGATCAGGATCACGCGATGGTGTTGCGCGAGCAGCTCGCCAAGCGGCCGGCGCATCGCCTCCAGATTGCTGCTGGCGCCATGCAGCAGCAGGACGGGAGGGCCCGCAGCATTTCTTGCCCCGTCTCTTGGCCCGAGTTCGACCACATTTAAGGACGCGCGCGCCACCACAACTTTTTTTCCGAGCGGTGGATAACGTCGCTCGAATACAAAAACGCACGTTTGTGTGGCCAGCGAAAGCAGCAGCAATACTGCCACGATGATAATTGGAATCATTGAGATTTTCCGGAAAGTGCGGGCCACCAAACAACTACGTTGCCGTCGCGCACCGGTTTCGCGGCGAAAATGTGGAGTTTTCCCGTATAAATGCGGAGTCCTGTCATACGGGCGTCGTCGGCCATTTTATAACCATGGTCAGCACTTTTTCTGGCTGCCGGGCGTACGTGACTAAGGGAAATCGTGCGGTCCGGCTATCCACGTCATTCGCAGGAACAGGCTCGGGCGCCGAAAATTAGTCCGCAGGGAAAGTAGGAGAATATCGATGACTTCTGGACCTAACGAAACCGTCATCGACGAGATAGTGGCCAGCTGCAATGGCGACCTCCGCGGCGCGCTGAAGGCGCTGTTGATGGTCAACGAGCATCTGGAAGCGGAAATCGCCCAGCTTTATGCGGCGGCCGCGCATTACGGCTTCGCCGAGCGCGGCAGCAACATCCTGCACTAGCGTCGTAGCGTTGCGTCAAGGCCGACATCGCTTCTCGGCGTCGTCGTATTCCTGTTTCGGGCAAGCGCGCGTTTACAAGACGCGTGTGAGCCGGCGGGAGAAGCGCTTCAAAGGCTCGGTTGACCGTCGGATCAGGCGGTCGATCGGCTTGCGATCAGATATCGCGGCCTTCGACCTTTTCGCTCAGCGTCTTGACCAGCTCCGGCACCTTTTCCAGGTGCGGGTTGATCGCGAGCGCCTTGCGGAAGGCTTCCAGCGCGCGCTTGTCGTCGCCGAGGTCCTGCATGATCATGCCGAGGCCGGCGAGCGCGCCGAAATGCCGAGGCTCGCGGGCCAGCACCTGCTGGATGTCGGCGATCGAGTGCGCGAAGTCGTTCTTCAGATAATACAGCGTCGCGCGCCTGTTCCAGGCTTCGACATAGTCCGGGCGCAGCTTGACGACGGCATCGAGCAGTTTCAGCGCGACGTCGGCCTGCTGCGCATCCATCGCGGCCTTGGCGCGTGCCATCAAGAGTGCCGCGGTATCGCTCGGGGTCTGCAGCCAGATCGCCCAGATCCGCGCCTCGACATGCTTGGCGCTGGCCTCATCGGGCGCGGCCTTGAGCGCGCCGAACAGGAAATCCAGCCCCTTGGTGCGGTCGGCGCCGACCTTCGGCAGCTTGGCCGGGGCCTCGGGAAGCTTTCGTTGCTTGGCGCCGGGGCTGTCCGGGGCCGCGAGCGCAAGGGAGGGTGCAACGACGAGCGTCGCGGCGAGCAGGATCGCCTGCAAAATCAGCTGAGGGAGTCGGAATGCCATCCGGCAACTGTAGACGCGCAAAAACGCGCTGCAAAGCAGCAGCGCGTCAAAGAGCTGTGATTTTCGCGTATGGACCGGATCAGCCCTGACGCGCCTTGAAGCGGCGCTGGACCTTGTTGATCACATAGACCCGGCCCTTGCGGCGGACCAGGCGGTTGGCACGGTGGCGACCGCGCAGCGATTTCAGCGAGTTACGGACCTTCATCTTCTAAATCCTGATGCTTTGAAAGGCCGTATGGGACAGGCCGGATATCGCGCAAATGGGATTTATCCCGCTGACGGCAAACCGCCCGGGACCGGCGCGGTTTCTAAGCCATGCGACCGGCGAATGTCAATCCAAAGCGGGCCTTTCGGGTGGATTCGGCCCCGCGTGATGGACCTTTGGCCTGAAATCGCGAGTAAACGGGCCTCGCGGAACCCGGCCACGGCTTTTTAAGCCGCGGCCGCCGCCCCTTCCCACGCGAAGGCTAGAACACGACAAAGCTCGCCGTCCCCGACAGCCTGTGGAAGCTATAGGTTTCGGTCTGACCCTGTGGTGGCTTGAAGATCGAGAATTTGTGCAGGGTCGTGATGCCCTCGGTGGTGATGTTGGCGACATTCGACGGCGGCAGATTCACGGTCGGCACGATCAGCGTGAACGTGGTGTTGCCGCCGTCGACGGTCTGGATCAGGAACACGGTCACCAGCTTGCCGATAATGGTGTCGACCGTCTGGATCTGGTTGCCGGTGAAGTGCTTCGCCTGGGAAGCGTCCTGATAGTAGAATTGCGGCTGCCCCGCGAGACTGGTGGTCATGTAGGTCACGAAGATGCCGTTTCCGGAAAGCTCGTAAAGCGTCGGTTGATTGGCCATGGCCGTCACCTTTCAGTTGAGCGATCCACCCGCGCCCATCTAACGGCCACACCTGGAGAGAACCTATGAAATGCCTCACAACCGAAGGGTGAATGGCATGCGGGTTTTCAGGGAAACTCGACCATCGCCTCGCCGGTCGCAACCTTTTCGCCGGCCTGGTTCTTCACCATCACGTCGATCACGACCCAGCGCGATTTTGCCGTGGCCTGTTTCGACTTGACGATACCGGTGGGCTGAATGGTGTCGCCGGGCCGCACCGGCTTGACCCAGCGCGTCTCGAGCCGGCGATGGATGGCGCCCGCAGGGTACGCCCAGTCGGTGATCATGCGCGAGATCAGCCCGAAATTGTTCATGCCGTGCATGATGATTCCGCCGAAATGGGTCTTGCCGAAACTGCCCTTCATGTAGTCGTCGTCGAGATGCAGCGGGTTGTAGTCGAGCGAGGCATCGCAGAACAGGCGGATGGATTCGCGCGACACCGCGAAGCTCGGCCCGTCGATGGTGTCGCCTTCCTTCAGGCTTTCGAATGTCGTTGTCATGTGTCCCTCCCTACATCGGCCGGATGGTCCAGCCGCGGCCGGAGCAGATGACTTCGTTGTTCTGGTTGAAGAAGACATTGTCGTGCACGACGAACAGCCGCTCGCGCTTGATGAACTTGTCGAGCGCGCGTGCTTCGAGCCGAATGACATCGCCGGGCCGCGCCGGGATGTTGTAGCTCCAGGACTGCCCGGCATTGACCGTGCCGGGCGAGCGCATCCAGTCATCCGCCGGCGTGCAGGAGAACATCAGCATGATGTGGATCGAGGGCGGCGCGATCAGCCCGCCATAGCGTGTATTCTTCGCATAGGCCTCGTCGAAATAGAGCGGGTGCGTCTCGCCGACCGCCTTGCAATAGAGCTCGATCGCCTCGCGCGTCAGCGTATACGGAATGGTCTTGCGCGGCGCGCCCGGGACGATCTCGTCCCAGACCTTGCGCAGATTGGCGTCTTTCCAGAAATCGGTCTCGAAGGCTGCCGCTTCCGCCATTTCTTTCTCCCGTCGCGCCCTGCGATCTCGTTCTGCCGCCTTGCGGAATTTGTTATATGGTATAATCAATTTACCGAGATACAAAATCAAGCCGGAATCAGGAAATGCCCAAGCTGAAACTGCCCGACATCGAAAGCGTGGTCGCGATCGACATCCACACCCACGCCGAAGAGCCCTGCGGCATGCATGGCGACGACGGCTATGACGATTTCCAGGCGCAGATGGCGGAATATTTCAAATCGCCGCACAAGCATCCGCCGACCGTGCCGGAGACCGCCGCCTATTATCGCGCGAAGAAGATCGCAGCCGTGATCTTTCCGGTCGATGCCGAGCGCGAGACCGGCTTCCGCCGCTACAACAATTACGAGATGCTGGAAGCGGCTTCCGAAAATCTCGACGTGCTGATCCCGTTCGTCTCGATCGATCCGCACAAGGGCAAGCTCGGCGTCCGCGAGGCGAAGAAGCTGATCGAGGAATACGGCGTCCGCGGTTTCAAATTCCACCCGACCATGCAGGGCTTTTATCCCAACGACCGCATGGCCTATCCGCTCTATGAGGCGATCAACGACGGCGGCGCGATCGCGCTGTTCCACACCGGCCAGACCGGTGTGGGTTCCGGCATGCCCGGCGGCATGGGCATGCGCCTGAAATATTCCAACCCGATGTACATGGATGATGTCGCCGCCGACTTCCCGGACCTGAAGATCATCCTCGCGCACCCTTCCTTCCCCTGGCAGGAAGAGGCGCTGTCGGTCGCGACCCACAAGCCGAACGTTTACATCGACCTTTCTGGCTGGTCGCCAAAATATTTCCCGCCGATCCTGGTGCGCTACATCAACTCGATTTTGCAGGACAAGATGCTGTTCGGCTCGGACTGGCCGGTGATCACGCCGGACCGCTGGCTGTCCGATTTCGCCAAGCTCGAAATCCGCGACGAGATCCGGCCAAAAGTGCTAAAGGCGAACGCCCGGAAGATTCTGGGCATCTGACGCTGATCAAGCAGGTGCGCCGTGACCATCCAAGCCGTCGTGTTCGACGCCTACGGGACGCTGTACGACATCCAGTCGGTGGCCGATGTCACCGAGGAGGCGTTTCCCGGCTATGGCGAGCTCATCACCCAGGTCTGGCGCATCAAGCAGCTCGAATATACCTGGCTGCGCTCGCTGATGCGGCGCTACCAGGACTTCTCCGTCGTCACGCGCGACTCGCTCTCCTACAGCTTACGCATCCTCGGGCTGCAATATGATGACGCGACCTTCGCGCGTCTGATGGACAAATATCTGCATCTCGATCTCTATCCGGATGCGATGGATGCGCTGTCGGCGCTGAAGGAGAAGAAGCTCGCGATCCTGTCCAACGGCAGCCCGGACATGCTCAACGCGCTGGTCAGGAACACCGGTCTCGACCGTGTGCTCGCGGCGACGCTGAGTGTCGACGAGCGCCGCACTTTCAAGCCGAGCCCCGACGCCTACACGCTGATCGAGGAAAAGCTCGGCGTCGCCGCCTCCAACGTGCTGTTCGTTTCCTCCAATCCCTGGGACGCCTGCGGCGCAAAATCCTTCGGGCTCAATGTCGCCTGGATCGAACGCGTGACGTCGGAGGCGATGGCGCTTGCCTGTGTCGAGAGCGAGACGCTACCCCCGCTCACCCTGTTCAAGGCGTTGCGCACGCAGATGGATGCGCTCGGTGTCGAGGTGGACTACCGCATACGTTCCTTGTCCGAACTGCCGAAAGTCGTCGCCTTCCATGAGTCTTGAATCCGTTCGCGCCTTCTTCGCCGAAAAAGCCCCCGACATCACGGTGATCGAATCGCAGCAGAGCTCGGCCACGGTGCCGCTCGCCGCTGAAGCCTATGGCGTCGAGCCGGCGCGGATCGCGAAAACGCTGTCGCTGCGCGTCGGCGAGCGCGTGGTGCTGATCGTCACGTCAGGCACCTCGCGCATGGACAACAAGAAGGTGAAGGCGCTGTTCGGTGGCAAACCGAAGATGCTCGGCCTCGAGGAGGTCGCCGAGATCACCGGCCATGAAGTCGGCGGAGTCTGCCCGTTCGGGCTGAAGGCGCCACTCGCTATCTATTGCGACGTCTCGATGAAGGCGTTCGACGTCGTGGTGCCCGCCGCGGGATCGACCCACAGCGCGGTACGGATTGCGCCCGAACGGATGGTCGAGCTGGTCGGCGCGGAATGGGTCGACGTCTGCCAGGTCAGGCCGGCCCAAGACTAATCCCAAGACTAATCATCATCGTCGTCATCGTTCGGACGCGTCGGTGGCGGCGGGGCGTTGCGGGCCGTCGGCGGCGGCGCGGCACGCCCACGCGGCGATGGCACTGCCTGCGATTGCGGCATGCTGTTGTTAGACTGAAACACCGTACGGCAGCTGCTCGAAAGATTCGGCGTGTTTTGTTGCAGGCACGCCACGATGCGATTGACGTCGGGAATCTGGTCGCTGCAGAGACGCCACACATCGGGCGTGCAGGCCATCTGCTGTTCCCAGGTTCCACGATATTCTTCTGCAGAGGCCGCGGCACCGAGACCGCCAATCGCCAACGCAAGGGTCAGGACCATGTGCTGCGTTCGCATGTCCGGTTCCTTTCGGTTCGTTCGATGTTGAAGGCGCGCAGAGGATCCGCGCCGCGTCAGGCCGCAAGCTTGCAAATGAATGCGGCCAACGATCGTTCGCGCGGACAACTAAATGTGAAGCCGTTATCGAGTGCGGTCGGAACCTATCGTGGTGATTTGCCCGACGAGCTGATTTTCCGAAATCGTGTCAATAGCTATCTGCAAAAAATATTCTGATTTACAGAATTATAAATCCATGTATGGTTGGCCTATCCCGCCCGATCAAGAGGGGCGCTTCGCGGTCGTCACGAACGTAGGGCGGGATGCGATGGACGTGCAGGCCGCAGTTGACGAACGCGGCTGATACGGACGGCGAAGGCGTGTGGTCCTGATCTCCCGATGCTGGGATCAAGTTTGTCGAGGATGCTCGGCGAGCGACGGTGGCTAAAAAGCCGGACACCGGAGAGAGCGCGCTATAAGCCGTAAAACCATTGCGCAGGGAAGGCCGGAATGTTGCGGCGTACCTGTATAACTCGTGTGCGCTTTGCGCTTTCTACCCTGCACACGAGACTGCGGGTGCGATCGCAGCATCCGGCCTTCCCTGCGCCCTCTCTTTTCGAGGAGGGACAAGCGAAGATGCAGAACTCGGGCAAATCATGCCGCGAGAATGACAACGCTCGTCATTGCGAGGGGCGAAAGCAAATTCGTTGTCGTCCCGGACAAGCGAGCACAGCGAGCGCGATCCGGGACCCATAACCCCAAACCCCAGTTGTTTTGCGCAGAGCGTCGACTAATCATGCCTCACCGAGAGATTCCGCGGTATGGGTCCCGGCGTTCGCCGGGACGACAACGTGCAGGGTTCATCCCCTCACTTCTTCTTCGTCCTCGCAAACTTGCTCGCCAAAAATTCCGCCAGCAGCTCGACGCGCGCGGGCCTGGGGCCGCCGGGCGGGGTGACCAGATGCACGGCGCCTTCGGGCTGCTTCCAGCCTTTGAGGATCACTTCGACCTCCCCCGACGCCACCGCGTCGCCGACGATGAAATCCGGCAGATCGGCGATGCCAAGCCCCGCGATCAGCGCGGGCATCACGGCTTCGCCGTTGTTGACGCGCAAGGGCCCCCCGGGGCGCACGCTCGCCTGCTCGCCGGCCGCATTGGTGTAGTGCCAGACGTTAGGCGTGGAGAGATAGGCGTAACCGAAGCATTTGTGCTGGGCGAGCTGCATCGGGTGCGTCGGCCGGCCGTACTGCTTGAGATAGGACGGCGCCGCCACGGTGTAACGCGGCATGCCGCACAGCCGCCGCGCGATCAGCGAGGAATCCGGCAGCCGCGCGATGCGCAGGCCGGCGTCAAAGCCCTCGCCGATCAGATCGACCGTGGCATCGCTCAGATGCAGATCGATCGACACTTCCGGATAGGTCTTCAGGAATTCCGGCAGCAGCGGCGCGACGTTCTTGACGCCAAAGGTCATGGGCACCGCGAGCCGCACCAGCCCGCGCGGGACGGACGACTGCGCCAGCGCCTCGTTCTCGGCCGCTTCGCCGTCGACCAGAAGCCGTGTGGCGCGCTCGGCAAGCTTTTGTCCGGCATCGGTCAGCGCCAGCCGCCGCGAGGTGCGGTTGAACAGCCGCGCGCCGAGCCGCTCCTCCAGCCGCCCGACCGCCTTGGAGACGGTCGCCTTCGACAGCGCCAGTTCGCTCGCGGCACCCGCAAAGGAGCGCAGCTCCACGACTTTGGCGAAAATCGCCAGCGCCTCGAAATCGGGAAGTTTTGCCATGGAAGCCCCGGAGTCCATTTTGGAAACAATGTGTTTCGATAGTTTCTATTTCTATACCACAGCGGACGGCATATCAAAGAGCCATCGAAATTCCAGCCAAGAAATTCAAACCCGGAGAAATCCAATGACCAAGAAGCTCGCAGGCAAGGTAGCCCTCGTCACCGGCGGCTCGCGCGGCATCGGCGCGGCGTCGGCCCGGGCGCTGGCAGAGGAAGGCGCCAATGTCGCCATCAGCTATGTCGCTTCGCCCGAGAAGGCCGCAGCGGTCGTTGCAGACCTGAAGGCCAGGGGCGTCGATGCCCGCGCCTACAAGGCCGATCAGGCGTCGTCCGAACAAGTCGAAGCGCTCGTGAAGGATGTCGCGAAGGATTTTGGGCGGCTCGACATCCTCGTCAACAATGCCGGCGTCGTGGCGCCGAGCGCCGTTGACGATCCGAACGCCGATACCGCCGCGCTGGCGCGCCAGGATGCCATCAACGTGCATGGTGTCGTTACCGCGATCCGCACCGCATCGAAGCTGATGGGCGAAGGCGGCCGCATCGTCACGATCGGTTCCGGCATCGCGACCCGCGCCTCGTTCCCCGGTCTTGCCGACTATGCCGCCACCAAGGCCGCGATCGTCGGTTACAGCAAGGGGGCGTCGCGCGACCTCGGACCGCGCGGCATCACGGTGAACGTGCTGCAGCCCGGCTCGATCGACACCGACATGAATCCGAAGGACGGCGGCGATTTCGCCGAAGCCCAGCGCAGCCAGCATGCGCTGCAACGTTACGGCACCGCGGAGGAGATCGCGGCCGGCGTCGTGTTCTTGACCAGTCCGCAAGCCTCCTTCGTCACTGGCACGGTGCTCAATGTCGATGGCGGCTTCGGCGCCTGAACGAATTCCAACATCAAGCCGGGCGCATGCCGCGCCCGGCTCCAATTCAAAATGCGTAACAAGGAACATCACATGATCAAACTGAAACCATTCGCAAAACTCGGCGGCGCCGACCATGGCTGGCTGAACGCGAAGCATCACTTCTCCTTTGCCAGCTATCACGACCCGGCCAATGTGAGCCACGGCGCGTTGCGCGTGTGGAACGACGACGAGATCGCGCCGAACACCGGCTTCCCGCCGCATCCGCATGCCAACATGGAAATCATCACCTATGTCCGCGAGGGTGCGATCACCCACCAGGATTCGCTCGGCAACAAGGGCCGCACCGAGGCCGGCGACGTGCAGGTGATGAGCGCCGGCAGCGGCATCCGCCACTCCGAATACAATCTCGAGCCGACGTTGACCAAGATCTTCCAGATCTGGATCCAGCCGGCAACGCAGGGCGGCCAGCCGACCTGGGGATCAAAGCCGTTCCCGAAGGCGGACCGTTCCGGCAAGCTCGTCACCATCGCCAGCGGTATCGAGGGCGATACGGATGCGCTGCCGATCCGGGCCAATGCGCGGGTGCTTGCCACCACGCTGAAGGCCGGCGAGAGCGCGGAGTATGACGCCGACAAGACGCGCAACCTCTATCTCGTGCCGGCGGCCGGCAGCGTCGATGTCAACGGCGTGCGGGTCAATGCCCGCGACGGCGCCGCGATCTCGGATGAAGCCAGGGTGAAGATCACCGCGCTGGAAGATTCTGAACTGGTGCTGGTCGACGCGGCGTAAGCACGGCCCCACCGCAACAACATTCGTCATGCCCGGGCAAAAGCGCGAAGCGCGTCTTCAAAGCAAATGCCCGGGCATCCATCCTCTTCGCGAGAGTCCTTTCAAGATTGATGGATGGCCGGGCCTTCGCCGCGCCGAAGGGGCTTCGGCCCCGCAGGCGGGTCAAGCCCGGCCATGACAACCGAATTCAACAAACCAACCTCACGGAGACCACCATGCCCAAAGTTCTCGTCCTCTATTATTCCGCCTATGGCCACATCGAAGCGATGGCCAACGCCGTTGCCGAAGGTGCCCGCGAAGCCGGCGCCAGCGTCGACATCAAGCGCGTGCCCGAGCTCGTGCCGGCCGAAGTCGCGAAAGCCTCGTACTACAAGATGGACCAGGCAGCGCCGATCGCGAAGATCGAGGAGCTGGCGAACTACGACGCCATCATCGTCGGCACCGGCACCCGCTTCGGCCGCATGTCCTCGCAGATGGCGAACTTCCTTGACCAGGCCGGCGGGCTCTGGATGAAAGGCGCACTGCACGGCAAGGTCGGCGGCGCGTTCTCCTCGACCGGGACCCAGCACGGCGGCCAGGAGACCACGCTGTTCTCGATCATCACCAACCTCCTGCATTTCGGCATGACCGTGGTCGGCCTGAACTACGGCTTTGCCGGCCAGATGAAGCTCGACGAGGTCACCGGCGGATCGCCGTATGGCGCGACCACCATCACCGGCGGCGACGGCAGCCGCCAGCCCAGCGCCAACGAACTCGCCGGCGCACGCTACCAGGGCCGCACGATCGCGGAGACGGCGAAGAAACTGCATGGTTAAAGACTGATGACGGCATGCCTTTGCCCGGCGCATGGCAGATAGGAAAAGCGCGGCATTCTCCAAAGGGAATGCCGCCCTATCTACCGTTCGCGGGGTTGAAGGACGTTGTGATGGTTGAACTGCTTTTCATGGCTCAGATAGTACGCAATCCGCTGCAGGCGATGGCGCGGCGCTGGTACTGCAGGAGCCTTTTCCGCGCGACACGCGGACGCCGCCGTTGCGAAGGCTGCACGGCTTCGTGAGGCAGGCGTGATGGATTCGTGATAGGCATTGAGCCTTCACGAACAAGCGCCGGAGTCCATCCATGACGAGTAGTGTTGGTGCTGCCTGGCCGGAGCTGCCGCTTGCAGCCTGGCGTGAGACCTGTGCGACACTGCAACTCTGGACCCAGATTGCCGGCAAGATCAGGCTGACGCTGTCCCCCTGGCTCAACCATTCCTGGCATGTGGCGCTGTACGTGACCTCGCGCGGACTTTCGACCTCGCCCATCCCTCATGGCGCCGGCAATTTCGAGATCGAATTCGACTTCATCGATCATGCGCTGAAGGTTTCGACCAGCGATGGAGGAAAGCGGCAATTCGCGCTGGCGGGAAATTCGGTCGCCAGCTTCTATGCGCGCGCGCTCCAGGCTCTCCATGAACTCGGCATCCGGGTCAGCATCGACGAGATACCAAACGAACTGCCTGACCCGATCAGATTTTCGGAAGACACTCAGCACGCTTCGTATGATCCGGACGCGGTGGCGCGTTTTTTCAAAATCCTGGTCAACGCCGACCGCGTGTTCAAGCAATTCCGCACCAGCTTCCTCGGCAAGGCAAGTCCGGTGCATTTCTTCTGGGGCAGCTTCGATCTCGCAGTGACGCGCTTTTCCGGCCGCACCGCGCCGCGCCATCCCGGCGGCGTCCCTCACCTTCCCGATAGCGTCGCCTGCGAGGCCTATTCGCATGAGGTGAGCAGCGCCGGATTCTGGCCCGGCGGCGGCGCGATCGATTACCCGGCGTTCTATTCCTATGCCTATCCGGAGCCGGCGGGATTCCGCGCGGCGAAGGTGCGCCCCGAGGCGGCCTTCTTCAGTGAGGCGCTCGGCGAATTCGTGCTGCCTTATGATGCCGTACGCACGGCGAAAGATCCCGACGCCGCGTTACTCGCCTTCCTGCAGAGCACGTACGAGGCTGCGGCGATTGCCGCGAAATGGGATCGCGACGCGCTGGAATGCGTGTCAGGCAAGCCCGGCGTGGTGCGGGAGATCTAGTGGGTCCTGGGCGCTGCAAACGGGCCGACCGCCCGTCGAACGCGCTCGGCGAGCTTGGGATAGCGCCGCAGCCCCTGCGCGGTGCGGTCGCGCAGCGCGTAAGGCATGCCGCGCCAGGACAGGGCGATGCTGACATCCGTCAGCGGCAGCGGTTTTGCGCCAAAGCGCCGCTTGTAGTCATAATTGCCGATGCTGAGGTCGAAGTGGCGCACGCCCTGCCCATGCAGGACCGCCATGGTTCGTTCGACGCAGAGCAGGCCCGGAGAGCAATTGGACCATTGTCGGCCGGCGTTGCTGGTCCGCAGCAGCGAATAATGGCCGCCGTGCTTGAGCCCCATGGTGGTGGCGACGATCGCCTCGTCGCAGACGAGCGCGGAAATCACGGCGTAGCCTTCCGCGACGCCGCCGCTGGCGACGTCGCGATAGAACTTCGCGTGATCGGGATCGTCGAGGACAAATTTGAGTCCGAGCTTCTTCATGCGCTCGTGTTGCTGGCTATCCATCACCTCGAGAATCCGCAGCGCTTGATCGACGCTGCTGGCGATCTCGAATTTGGCACCGGGATGGCGGGTGAAGACACGCCAGCACCGCGGCATCTGCATTTTCCGGATCGTGGCGCGGTAGATTTCGAAATCATCGCCGACCTCGACGAGATTGCCGTTCAGCGAAGAGGATCCGTTCCACCCCGAGGCCACCAACGGATTCGGACGCCCGCGAATTTCCGCAGGCATCTTCTTCAGCCGGATCAGATCGGGACGATCGGGCAATCCGCGCAGCGCCGCCAGCAAGGCATGGCCCATTTCACGCATGCGCGCGGAATCGCGCGGCGCGCCGCAGGCCAGGATCGGCGCGTTGTAGTCGCTCACCCCGAGATCGGCGAATTCAACCACGCGAACGCCGTGGTGTTTGCGGCAGATCAGCGGGACCAGCGCGACATGGCGCTGGGTTACAATGTCGGAGATGATGGCGATCAGCGGATCGACGTTATCGAAAGCGCGGTACCACGCATCGAGCCAGTAGCTGTGCTGAAAGCTCGTGCCGTCGCCACGGTTATCCCAGAGCGCGGCGGCCTGCATCCAGTCGCGGACAAACTCCACGCGGAACGCGGCAACGGATGATGCTCCCCGCGGGCCTGCCTCCCCAAGCTCTAGAACAGCCAACTTGCCCAATGCTACTCACCCAACGTCAAACTGAATGTGCTCGTCCCGCGATCGCTTGGCTCAGCTTGATCATGTCTTCGCCGCAGGTTGCTTGCGCATTTCGTCGCAGCGTCATGCCGTCCCAGACCGGCACGGCATGCATGGATGCTTACTCCTATCTGACAGGCCGGGCGCCTGGGTACCAGCGCAATCAGCGCGCGGAACCGGAAGTCTGCAATGTATGGCTAATAGTGTGCAGTTCCTTTACGGATCGTCGGCTTCGTTAATGCTTAATTCACACCTCGGGACCCAAACGCCGCTTGCAGCTTTTGCTGGGGGCACAGGGACATTATCCTGGCTCCGTCCAAACCAGAGCGCCTCATGCATTCCGTTGCCCTGTTGACTCCAAGCCATGCCAAGGACCTCGAGCGCTTCGCCTTGCTTTGCGAGAGCATCGACGCCTGCCTTACCAGCTATAGCAGGCACTACGTCATCGTTAACGACGACGACATGCCGCTGTTTGCGAAATACAGCTCGGAAAAGCGTGTCGTCATTCCGGTCTCGCGCTATCTGCCGAAATGGCTCTGGGCCGTGCCGGCAACGCTCTCGCGGGGCCGTCGCCGCGTCTGGGTTTCGCTGTTGTCCAAACCCGTGCATGGCTGGCACGTGCAGCAGATCGCCAAGATCGCGGGCGTTCTCGCGGCACCCGAAGAGCGCGTGTGCATCATCGATTCCGACAATGTCTTCTTCCGCAGGTTCGATATCCGCGAATACGCCGGCGCGGCGAAGTCGCCGCTTTATGTCGACCGCGGCGCCATCGGCGCCGACGCGCCGTTTCATTCGATCTGGCTGCGCAATTGCGATGCGATGCTGGGCCTGCCCGAAACGACTTTGCCCGCCGACGACTTTGTCGGCAACGTGCTGGTCTGGGACAAGTCGACGGTGCGCGCCATGACCGAAGCGATCCAGTCCGCGACCGGCAAGAGCTGGGCGCTGGCGATGTGCCGCAAACGTCCGTTCTCGGAATATCTGCTGTACGGCCGCTTCGTGGCGAGTTCGCCGGCCCATCTTGCCGAACATCAGATCGTGGAAGATAGCCTCGCGCTGGCGCACTGGGACGAAAGCCGGCTCGACAAGTCGTCGATCGCAGCGATGATGCACGATGCCTCGCCCGAGCAGGTCGCGCTGTGCATCCAGTCCTATTCGGGAACGTCGATCGGAGATATCCGAGGCGTGTTGTCCGCCGCGCTCGAGGCAGCCTAGCCGGCTTTCTCCGGTGCCGCGAAGATTCGAAGCGCCAGCGTGTGAAGCAGCGTCCTTGCTTCAGCGATATTCAATGTGATCGCCGCCAGCCCATAGACCAGCATGCCGCTCACGGCGAGCACGGAAAACGTGAGGATGCCTGGCACCGGCAGCAATTTCTGCAGCGCCAGCACCGCACAAGCCATCAAGCCGCTCGCCAGCAGCGTCCGCGCCAGAGGCCCCAGCAGGTAAGGCAGCGGGTACGCATATCGCGTCAGCATCATGCCGGCCAACGTGCCGCAAACTTCCGAAACCAGGAATGACGCGGCCGTCCCCTGCAGTCCCCACATATCCGTCAGCGGCCAGATGAGGGCAATGTTGACGGCGACACTGGTCAAGCCCTGTACCAGCGACCATTCCGGTTTCTTGGCCAGATGGAAGCTCACGTGAACGTAGTATTGCGTGATGCACTGGAACAGCCAGCCGGCTGCCAGCATCGGAACGATCAACGCGGCCGTGTCGCGAAACGCGGGGCCAAGAAGGAACGAGGCGAGATAGGGAATGGTCAGCGCAAGGCCAACCGCCGCCGGCACCGACACCGCGAGCAGGATTTCGCCGAAGCGCTCCAGTTGCTCGCGCGCCTTCGAGGAGCCGTATTGCGCCAGGCTGCTCACGGCGATCGGAAAGGCGGCCGCGGCGAGACTGCCGGCGGGCATCTGGATGATCTGGCGCGTCAGGTCGGCCGAGGCGCCATAAAGGCCGGAGAAGGCCTCGCTCGAATGCCACGCCAGGAACAGCCGATCCATCGAGCACTGGAAGGTGTAGACAAAGGCCGTGATCGTGAAGACGAAGCCGAGGCGGAAAAACACGCGGAGCTCGCCGAGGTCGGCCTTGGCGAGGGGCGCGCTCCAGATGGTTCGCGCCGAATAGGCCGCCGTCACGAAGTAGGCGAGCGCGGTGCCGGCCAACAGGCCAAATCCGCCCCAACCCAATTTGATTGCCGCAAGACAAAATCCGAACGACACGATGGTCCGCAGCACCGCGCCGGTGACGAATTCCCGTACCTGGAAGCGAGCGCGCATGATCTCCTGGCCCATTTCGACCAGGCCGATCCCCAGCGCCAGGATAATCGCGCAACCGACTTCCAGCCATCCGCGATGCGCAAGATAGATCGTCACGGGAAGCAGCAGCGGTGTTGCCGCGACCGAGATGCCGTATCCGGCCAGCGCCGTCGCGCGAAGATCCCGCGAACCTCCTTCCGACTGAAGCCGCATCACCGAAAAACGGATCCACGTGAAAAGGATCGCCGACACGAACCCGGCGATGCCGACGCCAATGACGTAGACGCCATAATCACCCGGCGACAGCAGCCGCGTGAACGTGGCCGTAGAGAGAAAGCCGAACACCGCGGCGACCACGCTCGCGATCATGTACTGGGAGGCGTGTCGAAGCATCGCTCAGGAAGCCTCGCGGGTGAATTTCGTGATTTCGTCCATGAAAGACTTCGGCCGAAAATCGGCGTCGAGCGGCAAAGGACGGTTGGGCAGGTGATCGCCCCGCGGAAACATCTGGTTGATCCAGCTGTAGCGATCCGCAAGTCCCCAGGTGACGATCGATTTCAGCGGAGCCTCCGCAGAGACGGTGGACAGAACGTCGTGAACGAGCTTCGCCACGATCGCATCCCGCTTCGTCACCTCACCAGGAAGCTTCGAATCGTCGACGTCGAGCTCCGTGACGATGACGTCGAGCCCCCAGGAGCGAAATTCGGCGACGCATTTTGCAAGGCCGTCGGTGTCGATCTCCAGTTCACCATGCAAATGAGACTGCAGGCCGACGGCGTGAAGCGGCGTGCCGGTATCGAGCAGATCAGAAACGATATTGCGCAAGGTCGCGCGCCGCGCGGCAAAGCGTTCGCCGACCAACTCGATGTCGTAGTCGTTCAACACGAGCTGAACGTCGGGATCGGCATCGGCGGCGGTGCGGAAGGCCGTTCGCATGTAGCCGCTGCCGAGGTAGCCCTGCCAGAGCGAGTCGCGCCGCTCCGTCGGCTTCTTGGGAAATTCCGGAATCGGCTCGTTGACGACGTCCCAGGAGGTCAGCTTGCCCCGGTAATAACTTGTCACCGTGGCGATGTGATCGCGCAGCGCGCGTTCGGCGCTGGCGGCGTCCTTGATCTGCTTGGTCCACTCCGGCAAGTCCGCGTACCAGACGAGATTATGGCCGCGCATGGTCAGCCCGTTCCGGCGGGCGAAGTCGAGCAACGCGTCGGCCTTCTCGAAGGCAAAGGTGTGCGGATCGGGCCGAAGCGTCGGCCATTTCAATTCGTAGACCGGCACGATCTGCGTGCAATATCTGGTCACCGCGTTTTTCAAGTGAACGTCGGACTGCAAGTCCGCAAGCGTGACCGCCGCACCATAGCCGTCACGGCGGCTGCGCACGCTCGCGGCCGGCGTCGCGCCTCTGACCACCGTGGAAGCCGCTGCAGCCAGGCTGCCGGCAATAAGCTCTCGTCTGTTCATCTTCATCAGCGTGCCGCGCTCCACGGATGTGGTTACTGGATATCAAAGCCGCGACGGCAACACCGCAAGTATCGATCGACTACGTTAATTCAAATTGAAGCCATCGACCTGCGGCTTCACACCTGTGGCACGAACATTGCCAATGTATGTCGAACCGTGTCCACGAGTGTTCAGCTCTGGCACATCTCGACGCGCGCGTGACAAATGCAGGTACCAATGTGGGTCAATGTCGTCATCCCCGTGAAGAACGGGGCCCGGTTTATCGGCGACGCCATTGCCAGTGCACTGGGCCAGGAAGGCGTCAAAAGGGTGATCGTCGTCGACGACGGCTCGACCGATGACTCAGCCGAAATCGCAGCGCGCATTAATGATGAACGCGTAACGCTGATCCGCAGCACCGGACGTGGCGTGTCGGCCGCCCGCAATCTCGGCTTTGCGGAAATCGAACGCCTGAGCTCCACGGAAGAAAGCGAGCGCAGCTGGGTGATGTTTCTCGACGCCGACGACCGCCTCGTTGCGGGCGCGACGCGAAAGCTGCTCGAGGGCGTCCAGGCCAATTGCGTTGCCGTCTATGGAGACTACGAGCGGATCGATGCCGGCGGGCGCCGCATCGGACGTCGCAGCCTGCTGCGTCGACGGGATAAACCGAGTGGCGAAATCCTGCGCGATCTGCTTGCCGGCAATTTCATCGTCAACGGCGGCGTCATGCTGATCCGGCACGCGCAATTCCGCCGGGCCGGCGGCTTCGATGAAACGCTGCGTTACTGCGAGGACTGGCACCTGTTCTGCCGTCTCGCGGGGCTGGGCCCGATCATCTGGCGTCCGCGGACGACGGTTCTGGAATATCGCGTCCACAACGGCAGCGCGATGATGAGCGGCGGAGTCAATTTCAGCCATTACCGGGCGGCCGTCGACCGCGTGTTCACGGACCCCATGATCACAAGCAAGGTCAGCGGTGCCGACGTTGCGCGGTTGCGGCGAAAGGCCGTCGCGCACCTAAGAACCTATCTTGCCTGCCAGGCGATCCGCGCCCGCGCCTATGGCCGCGCCATCAAGGAGACGGCCGAGGTGATTGCACTTCTCCCATCGCAGACGCCCAAAACGCTCGCCCACGCGTTGGGCGCATTGGCAGGGCTCTGATGCTGGATCGAAGTATGTCTGCAATGACCTACATGACAAGACCCGAGGCCGTGGTCTGCATACCGACGTTCCGGCGGCCGGCAGGGCTGAAGAAAAGCCTGCAGTCGCTGGCCGCCCAGCTAGATGCGGAATCTTTCGCCGTGGTCGTGGTCGAGAACGACGCCGAGCGGCTCGAGGGCAAGCGGGTCGCCGAGGCGATATTTGCCTCGCGGGCCCTTTCCGGTTTCTGCGTCGTCGAGCGCAATCAGGGCAATGTCAGCGCGATCAATACGGCGTTCAGGACGGCGCGTGAAAACTTCCCGAAGGCCGAGTTCTTCCTGATGATCGATGACGACGAGGAGGCTTCGTCGACATGGCTTGCAGGAATGATCGAGACGGCGCGAACGAACGGAGCCGATCTGGTCGGCGGACCGGTCGTGCGCCGCTTCGAAGGCAATGCGTCGCCACGCCTGCAAATGCATCCCCTGTTTTATTCGACCATCACCCGGTCGGGCGAGACGGACACCCTGCACGGGACGGGCAATTGCCTCATCCGCCGAGGGGTGCTCGAGGCGCTCGGCGAGCCGACGCTTGATACCCGCTTCAACTTTCTCGGCGGCGGCGACATGGACTTCTTCACACGCTGCCGCAGAGCCGGCTTCAGGTCGCACTGGAACGCGCACGCCAAGGTGTTCGAGACCGTGCCCGCCCAACGCATGAAGGCCAAATGGGTGCTGCGGCGATCCATCGCCACCGGCGTGATCAACTACACGATCGACCAGAAGCGCTATCAGGGACGCCTCGGCGCCGCCTGGCTGCTCCTGAAGAACCTCATCTCGCTGGGGATCTCGCCGTTCCGCGCGGCAAGAGCCCTGATTGAGACTGGACATTGGCTCCCGGCGTCGCATCCGATTTTTCTGTCGATCGGACGCAATCTGGCCGCACTGGGGCTCGCGCCCACTCCCTATCGCGCAGCCAATGTCACGCCGCTGTTCGAAACCGCGCCAGATAGTGCAGTCCGAACACCGCTATCAGGAAGGTGAACCAGATCGGATCGGCGCGGTCGAGAAAGAAACTTTCGAACGCGGCCAGATAAATTCCAAACAGCCAGATGCGCAACAGCGCCATCGTCAGCGGGCCATTGTTCCCGCCGCGATCCGCGAGCTGAAAATCCCGCAAGGGTCCAATCACCAGCACCACGATCAGAAGCAGAAGTCCGGGCAGGCCCATGGCGAGCGCGGTGTCGAGATAGCCATTGTGGCTGTGCGCGACGGTTGCCGCCCATTCCATGCCCGCAGGCGTCGATCGGGTTGCCCCTGTCCCCCAGAACGCAGCAAAACCGTAACCCAGCATCAACCGCGGCTGCAGCGATTGCAGGGCGAAAATCCAGATTTCGGTGCGGCCGGTGAAGCTCGTATCGAAGGGCAGCGCTTCGGCGATCGCGGCAAGCCGGTCGCTGATGACCGTACCAACGCTCAGCATGTTGAGAACGATGAGCGGCGATAACAGCACTATCGCACGCAGCCAGAAGGACGTGACGATGGTGGCCAGCGAACTCAGCACGAAGGTGATGAAACATAGCGCAAGTGCGCTCTTGCCGCCGGCCTTGAAGATGAAGATGGCTGCCATTGCAACGCTGGCGAGACCGGCGATCGTGAGGCCGCTGCTCGCGATGTAGATGCCGAGAAACAGCATCATCACCATCATGGCCGCCGCCACGTTCTTGTGCCCGTACACACCGCGCCAGTCGCCGGCAAGCAGCGGCTCCTGCAGATCCGTGGCGAGATGGATGGAAAGATTCGGCGCGAAAACGATTCCGAGATAGCAGGTCGCGAGCAGTCCCAATACCGCGACGCTGAACCATCGCGCCATTTCCGATCTTGATCTCGGCAGAAAGAACAGCATCGAGGCCACCGCGGCGGCGGCGGCGGTCAACGTAAAACGCTTGATCGACGTGGCGAGATCGGTCGACAACACGACGCTGACGACGATCCAGCCGGCGAAGATCAGGAATCCCGGGGACAGGAGTGTCGCGAGCCCCCGCCGGTTTTCCGCGATGGTCAGGAGGCCGGTGAGGACGGCCAGCCCGCCGAATACGATGTAAGTGATGGTGTCGTTGCCGCTGGAAGTGTTCGCCAGATCCAGCTCGGCGAGATCTTCGAACGGCCGCAGCGAGATCCATGCCAGCAGCAACGCGCCGATAAAGGTCGCACCACGCAGCACCACCACGACCTGCTGACGGCGAAGAAAGCCGAGCAGCGCGCTGACTTCGGACATGGCGAGAAGCTGGCTCATCGCATCAAACCTGGGCGATCCGGGCTGGTTAATGAAATCTGAAGGCACGCCGCGCCGCCACCGCCGGCCGCGGCCCGAGCGTCATCTCAAAAGGTTAATGCATTCCGAATTAACCATCTAACGTCGGGATTTGACGCGGGGGCCGCGTCGCGTACCCCTCGGCATCGATATTGCTGCGTTGGTCTCACTATGAAACAGACCGGCACTGCGACCATTTCAAAAGGCGCCGCGCGAGCGGAATTCGCGTGGTTTTCAAACGGGATTCCGGGCGTTCGCCGGCCGGGAGGCCGCGGCAGCTCGGCCGCGAGGCCGGCGCCCTGCCCTGCGAGTCCCGTTTTTGGACATGGCAGCCCCATCATGGACCAGCATCTGGTTGCCGCACGGGAACGTCCTTCGGACGGACTGCGCGACATTCCATCTCCGCGCCAATCGCGCGAACCTCACAAGAGAAGTAAACCCATGAGCAAGTCGGCCGCCTTGAACCTTGCCCGCACCACTCCTGCGAGAGGGTGCGACACGCCGCCGCGTGCGACGTCTGCCGCTTCCCATCTGCAGGCCGTGCTTCATCTGCCTCCGGGCGAGGCGTTCGACAGCCTGCTCACCGTCCACGACGTTCTGGGCTCCGAACTGCCGAAGGGCGAGCTCGGCATCTATGAGGCCGGCGGCGGATCAACCTCGTTCCTGCCATCCGACGTGCTGCGCCGCGCGCATGTGACCGTTGTCGATATCGACGAGGAGCAGCTGCGCAACAACGGCTACGCGCAGAAGACGATCCTCGGCGATATCCAGACCTATCGCTTCGCGCCCGGCAGTTTTGATCTCGTGATCTGCTACAACGTCATCGAGCATCTTCCCGATGTCGCGGCGGCGCTGACCGGCTTCTTTGCCTCGCTCAAGCCCGGCGGCCTCGCCCTGATCGCCGCGCCGAACCCGAAATCGCTGTCCGGCTTCGTTACCAAATACACGCCGCACTGGTTCCACATCTGGTTCTACCGCCACGTGCTCGGCAAGAAGCTGGCCGGCCGGCCCGGCGAGGCGCCATTCCCGACCTTCTTCCACCCTCTGGTCACGCCGGCCAGGCTGGTGGCCTTTGCCGGGGAGCACGGCATGGAGGTGGTGTACCGGCGGGAACACGAGAGCCCGCGCTTCCCGGAGATGCGAAAGCGCACACCGCTGTTTGCGGCCCTCCTCGACGCGTTCGCCGTGACCGCCAATGCGCTGTTTCGCACCGCCGATGTGCGGCGAGGCGATTATCACCTGATCCTGCGGAAACGCTGAACCATGAGCCGCGCGCGCGCGATAAATCGAACTGGATCCGTCACCGTAGAGACCGTTCGCTCGCGTGCGTCCGTTGGCAGTAACCAGTCGTTAAGGTCTGGCCGCGCCACCGATCACATCGGCACGACAAGCCGACGCTTAAACGGTTTCTTTGCGATTTCGGTGAATAGTCCCTCACTGAGTATGGTTAATTTTTCCTGTTGCGTTGGTACGGCGCCTAGTTCGGCGTGTGGCGTGACCCGAAGAGTAACCCCTCAGCCGATGTGTGCGGCAGTTTTGATGGAAGCTGGGGATCATGCTTGTCTATGACCAGCCGGTAAATCGCGGGCGGCCCGGCAGGCGAGCGGCGACGCGCGCGCCGGCGGGCTTTGACCTGTTCGCGCTGTTCAGCCTGTTTTGGCAACGCAAGGGCATGATCATCGCGTCTGCGCTGATCGCCGCCTGTGGTGCCGTCATCATCGGCAAGAGCCTCTCGCCGAAATATACCGCGATCGCCGAACTCTATATCGACCCCCGCGAGCTGCAGCTCGTCGACCGCGAACTCACGCCCCGCGCGGTCGACGTTTCCGGCCTGTCGATGGTGGTCGAGAGCCAGGCGCGGCTGATCACCTCCAACAGCGTGTTGCTGCAGGTGATCCAGAACACCGATCTGGAAAACGACCCGGAGTTCGGCGGCGGTGCGAGCAAGGGTCTCTTGGCTTCGCTGCTCGGCCTGTTCGGACTGGACCTGCGACAGCCCGACGAGCCGAAGACCGGCCACATCGCGGCGCTGGATGCGCTGATCCGTCACATCACCATCCGCAAGACCGAACGCAGTTTCGTCGTCGACATCGAGGTCTGGTCGCGCGATCCGGCAAAGGCCGCGGAGCTCGCGAACGCGCTCGCCACCACCTATCTTTCCGAATCCAAGAACTCGCAGGCGACCTCCGCGCGGCGAGCGACCAGCGAATTGTCGGGCCGGTTGAAGGAACTGCAGCAGCGGCTCCGCAACGCCGAAAACGCACTCTCCGTCTACAAGGCCCAGAACAATTTTGTCGGCACCCAGGACTCCCTGCTCAGCGATCAGCAGCTTTCCGCCTCCAACCAGCGGCTCTCGGCCGCGCATGCGGCGACCCTCGATGCGCAGGCAAGACTCGACCAGATCGAGAAGAGCCGCAACGCCGCCACGGATGTTGGAGCAACCCCCGAAGCGCTGCAGTCGCCGACCGTCGCCAATCTGCGCGCGCAATATGCCGAGGTGCGCAAGAAATATGCGGAGCTGAGCGCGGAGCTCGGCCCGCTGCATCCCGCCTTGAAGCAGATGCAGAAGCAGGTCGAAGACTTGCGCCATACCATCAATGAGGAATTGGACCGCTATTCACAATCGGCCAAGAACGATCTGATCCGCGCGCGCGACTATGAGAACTCGCTCAACAAGTCGCTGGATACGCAGAAGCGCCAGAGCGTTGCGCTCAGCCAGGCCTCGGTGCGCCTGCGCGAGCTCGAACGCGACGTCGAGGCCAACCGCGACGTCTATCAGTCCTTCCTGAAGCGCTCGCGTGAAACCGAGGAGCAGGAAAGCCTCAACACCTCCGCCTCGCGCGTCATCGGCGAAGCCACGGTGCCGCAGCGGCGCTCGTTTCCGCCGGCGATGAGCCTGCTCGCCATGATCGGCTTCCTGCTCGGCGCGCTCGGCGCTTCCGGCTGGGCGGTCGCCGTCGACCGCCTGCCACCGGAGCCGCAGCCGGCCGATCCGCAAGCGCGGTCTTCTGCTTCCGACCGAAAATCCCTGTCCGAACCACCGCCGCGCCGCGAACCGCTGATTACCCCGATCGAAAAGCCCGTGATCGCGCGGCTGCAGGATTCCGACGTGATCCGCACGCTCGGCGGAATCCTCGGTGGCACGGGTAACGCCGACGTCACGCGGTTCGGCTGGCCGACCCTGCGTCCGGGCTTCCCGCTGACCACGTTCCTCAATGCGCTGCGCGATATCCGCGGCTCGATCGGCCGGCGTGTACCCGCCGAGCCGGCGCCGGTCATTGCCGTGATCAGCGAAGAGGAATGCATCGACCGCTGCGTCGCCGCGCTCAATTTCGCGCTGGCCGCGGCGCGCGACGGCGCCCGCGTTTTGATGATCGACGCCGATCACAAGGCACACAAGCTTTCCAACAAGGTAGCGCGCTTGGGCAAGAGCGAGCCCGGCCGCCTCGGCTGGCTCTCGATCGGCAGCAAGGCCTCGCGCGAGATCAAGACCGCGAACGGAATTTCGATTCTGCCTTCCGTCAAGGGCAGCGACGCCAAGGCCATCGACGCGATCCGTCAATCCATCGCGCAGGCGCGCGCGGCCGGCGGCTACGACCTCGTCGTCCTGGACGGCCCGGCGCTGCCCTGGGGAGCGGCCGACCGCAAGCTGCTCGATGTTGCGAACGGCATCGTGGCGGTGCTGCCGATCCATCTCGACATCAACGAGGCGATGGATGACATCATCACTTCGCTCGGCCCTGCGCAGAAGAAGCTCGCCGGCGTCATCCTGAACGAACTCACGCCGCCTGCGGCGGCGCGGCAGCGAGGCAGGCAATATGCTTGAGCGCCGCCATAATCCGACCGGACGGGCAGCCACGGCCCGCATCCCCCGCATCACACTGGGCGGATTGCGGCTCGCCGTGCTCGACATCGAGCAGACCGCGAATTTCATGATCGAGATGGCTGTCCCGCAGCGCCGGATCGGCCGCCCGCTTTATCTCACCTCCGCCAATGGCGAAGTGCTGGCGCGCTGCTCCACCGAGCCAATGACCGAGCGGCTGTTCCGCAACGCCGACCTCATCAACGCCGATGGCCAGCCGCTGGTGACGGTGTCGCGGCTGAAATCGAAGACGCCGTTGCCGGAGCGGGTCGCAACCACCGACCTGTTCGACGTCGTCGCGCACAAGGCTTCCGCCGCGGGGCTCACCTTCTATATGTTCGGCGCCGACGAAGAGGAGAATGCCACCGCCGTCGACAACGTCCGCAAGCGGCATCCGGGCTTGAAGATCGTCGGGCACAGCCACGGCTATCTCAGGGGTGACGCGCTCCGCGCCAAGGTCGACGAGATCAATGCCCTTGCGCCGGACTATCTTTGGGTGGCACTTGGCGTGCCCTATGAGCAGGCTTTTGTCGAGGAATTCACGCCCCGGCTTTCCAATGTCGGCGTCATCAAGACGTCGGGCGGATTGTTCAACTTCCTGTCCGGCAGCCGCGCGCGCGCGCCGCAATGGATGCAGCACATCGGGCTGGAATGGACATGGCGCATCTGGCTCGAGCCGCGCCGGCTGTTCTGGCGCTATTTTACCACGAATCCGCGTGCCCTTTATCTGCTCTTCAACAGAAGCAAGTCTTCTGATACTGACCGCGCGCATCATTAAAGAAAAATCCGATATTGGATCGAGATGAATAATTCTCCCGCCATTTTGGTCACCGGCGGCGCGGGCTATATCGGCTCGCATGCCTGCCGCGCGCTCGAGGCGGCCGGCTATCAGCCCGTCGTCTATGACAACCTTTCCACGGGTCATAAGAGTTTCGTCAGCGGCCCCCTGGTGGTCGGCGACCTCCTCAACAGGGCCGTGCTCGCGCGCACCTTCGCGCAGTACAACATCCAGGCGGTGATGCATTTCGCCGCCGCGAGCCTGGTCGGCGAGTCCATGAGCGACCCGCAGAAGTACTACATCAACAACGTCAGCGGCACGTTGTCATTGCTCGATGCGATGCGCGAGGCCGGCTGCAACCGACTGGTGTTTTCCTCGACCGGCGCGGTCTATGGCCATGCCGACAGCCAGGCGCTGCCGGAGACCTATGCTTGCGCGCCGATCAACACCTATGGCGCGACGAAATGGATGATCGAGCGCATGCTCGCCGATTATCGCGGCGCCTACGGCTTCGGCGCCTTCTGCCTGCGCTATTTCAACGCCAGCGGCGCCGACGCCAAGGGCGGCATCGGCGAATTGCGCGACAACGAGACCCATCTCATTCCGCGCGCGCTGATGACGCTGCAGGGGCATCTTACCGACTTCGCCGTGTTCGGCGATGATTACGACACGCCCGACGGCACCGCGATCCGCGATTATGTCCATGTCACCGATCTCGCCGCCGCCCATGTCGCGGCGCTGAAACTCTTGATGCAGGGACATCAGGGCGACGCCTTCAATCTCGGCACCGGCAAGGGCTTTTCGGTGCGCGATATCCTGAAAGCGATCGCGGCCGAGACCGGCCGCGAAGTGCCGCACGTGGTCAAGCCGCGCCGCGCCGGCGATCCCACTTATCTCGTCGCCGATCCCTCGGCGGCGCGCGAAGTGCTGAAGTTTACGCCAGAGCACTCCGATCTTGCGACCATCATCCGCACCGCCTGGGCCTGGCACCAGAAGGCTCACCCGAAGAAAGCGGCGTGAGCCTCCCGCCGCGCCCTACAGCGGCTTGATCTGCACCTTGCGGAATTTCACCACGCCGGAACCGTATTGCAGCGCGATCGGCCCGGCGGCGAGATGCTTGGAGTCCTGCACGTCGACGGTCTTCTGACCGTTGAGGACGACCACCAGATGCGGACCCTGTGCGGTGATCTCATACACATTCCACTTGCCGCCCGCCTTCGGCATCGGATCGACCTTGGCGGTGTTCGGGATCGCGCCGGTGCCATAGGTCGGATCGGGCCGCTTGTCATAGATGTTGACCTCGTAGCAGGTCTTGCCATCGATGCTTTGGGGTTGCTCGCAGCGGATGAAGATGCCGCTGTTGGCTTCATCGTCGACCCAGAACTCGGCGCGGATCTGGTAATCCTTGTAGGCGTCCTTGCTGACGAGATAGGCCAGATCCTTGCCGTCGAGCTTGTCAGCAGTGAGAACGCCGTCCTTCATCTCCCAATTGGCCTTGCCCACCTCGTTCCAGTCGCCCTTCTTGCCGGTGTCGACCAGTGTGGTCCAGCCGTCTTCGCCCCATGCCGCGCCGGCGTAAAGAGCAGCAGCGCCGACCAAAAGCCCGGCCGCAGTCGTCTTCAGGGAATATCGCATCGTAGTCCTCCCAAGTTTTTTGTTTGTGATTGGACGGTAGCAAAGCGCGGGCGCCACACGCACGCGGTTTTTCATGCTGCAACTGCGTTGTGCGTCTTCGGAAAAGCACGCATCTTCGTGCGCGTCTTGCCCCGCGGCAACGCAACCCGGCTAGCATCACAACCAACGGGCGCGCGTATTCCGACGAAGACGCCCCATGGGGAGAAACGCAATGACATCCAGCAACCGGTTCTGGCGCATGCTGGCGCTGCCGATTTCGTTCGCGGCGATGCTTAGCATCGGCTCGGCGGCCGAGCTCAATCCCGCGGCACTGGTCTACAAAAAGCCGGACCAGATTCCGTGGGGCCCGGTGAACGCCGCCGGCGCACAAAGTGCCGTCGTGGTCGGCGATCCCTCCAAGCCCGGCTTCTATATGGTCTATAACAAATGGACCAAGGGCAATCATTTCAGCCACCCGCATTTCCATCCGAACGACCGCTACATCGTCGTGCTGCAAGGCACCTGCTGGGTCGGTACGGGTCCCAAATTCGATCCCGAGCACGGCACGGTGCCGATGCAACCCGGCAGCTTCGTCACCCACTATGGCAAGCAGGTGCATTGGGACGGCGCCAAGGACGAGGACGCGGTGCTCCTGATCATGGGCGAAGGACCGGCGACCGCAACCGAGGTGACGGAAGAGAAGTAACCGGGGACTGGCGGCTCAACCGGCCGCGTTCTTGGCGACAGGGGCCGGGCTGGGGGCGGCCGGCGCGCCGTCCGCTTTCGGCTGCAGCGGCGGCGAGGCGAGAACGGGCGGCGACTGCAGAAGTTCTGCAAGCTCGCGCGGCGGCAGCGGCCGGCTGAACAGATATCCCTGCATTTCATCGCAGGCATGGCTGCGCAGGAAGGCGTGCTGCTCGGCGGTTTCGACGCCTTCGGCGACCACGGTCATGCCGAGCGCCTTGCCCATGCTGATGATGGCCTGCGCAATCGCCTGGTCTTCGGAATCGCGCGGCAGGTCGCGCACGAAGGAGCGATCGATCTTGATGGTGTCGATCGGGAATTGCTTCATCAGCGACATCGACGAATAGCCGGTGCCGAAATCGTCGATCGCAAGCCGAATGCCGCGGTTCTGAACCGCATGCAGCACCCGCACCGCGCGCGGAACATTGCGCATCACCATGCTTTCGGTGACCTCGAGCTGCAGCAGCACCGGCGACATGCCGCTGGCCGCCAGCGCCTCGTCGATGTCATGCAAGAGACGCTCGTCGGCAAATTGACGCGGCGACAGGTTGACCGCCATCGCCACCGGCAGCAGGCCGCGGCGCTGCCAGGCCATGTTCTGCGCACAGGCCTCGCGCAGTACCCAGCGGCCGATCGGCACGATCAGGCCGGTCTCCTCCGCAAGCGGAATGAACTGCGCCGGCGGCACCATGCCGAACTCGGGATGGGTCCAGCGCAACAGCGCTTCCACGCCGGTGATCTGCCCGCTCGCCATGTCCACCTTGGGCTGGTAGTGCAGAGCGAATTGCTTGCGCTCCACCGCACGGCGCAACTCGCTCTCGAGCATCAGCCGTTCGATCGATTGCGCCTTGATCTCGCCCGTGAAGAACCGGAAGCCGTTCTTGCCGTCCTCCTTGGCGAGATACATCGCCTGATCGGCATTCTTGGTCAGCGTCTGCGCATCGCTGCCGTTCTCGGGATAAAGCGCGATCCCGATCGAGGCCGTGGTGTGGCACTCGTGGCCGCGCAATTCCATCGGCTGGCCGAGGACGGAAAGCAGGTTGGCCGCGATGCGCTCGACATCCTCGCGGCTGGACACCTCCTCGAGAATGACGACGAATTCGTCGCCGCCAAGCCGGGCCACGATGTCGTTGGAGCGCAGCGAGCCGCGCAGCCGGTTGGCGATTTCCACCAGCAGCATGTCGCCCGCATCATGGCCGAGCGAATCGTTGATCACCTTGAAGCGGTCGAGATCGACGAACAGCAGCGCAAAGCCCCGCGCGTTGCGGTGCGCGGTGTCGATCGCGTGACGGAGCAGCCCGCTGAACATCTCGCGGTTCGGCAGGTCGGTCAGGCTGTCATGCGAGGCAAGATATTCGATGCGTTCGTCCGCCTGCTGCTTCTCGTCGGCGCGATCGAAATTCTCCAGCGCAAAGGAGACGTTGTCGGCGAGCCGCTGCAGCAATTCGACGAACTCGGCGGTGAAGGTGTGCATCTCCGCCGACAGAAACAGCACCACGCCGACGATGCCGCCATGCACGATCAAGGGAAACGCGGCGCCGGCTTTGGCGCCGTCGGCGCGAACCACCGGATGAAACGCAATGCCGCGGGGATCGCTGAGGTAGTCGTTGCTGATGCAGGCCTCTCTGGTGCAGAAGGCGGTGCCGCTCAGTCCGCGCCCTTCCGGATGCTCGGCGTTGGTGGAAAGCCGGATCCTTCTCGTGTTCTCCGCCGCCGGACCGGCCACCGCCACCATGTCGAGATAGTCACTGCCTGGCTTTTTCAGCGCAATCGTCGTGGAGGTGAACTTGCCGCCCTTCGCGACGGACTCGCAGACCAGGCCGAACAACTCGTCGCGCGACTTGGCCCGCATGATCGCTTCGTTGGTGGCGCTCAGCGCCGCGAACATGCGCGCCAGGCGCTCCTCCTGTTCGTCGGCTTTCGCCTTCTCCGCCGCGCGCTCGAAATTCTCCAGCGCGAACGAGACGTTTTCCGCCATCCGCGCCAGGACCGCGACGATTTCCGGGTCCGCCGCCCAGGACTTGCCGACAAAGAACAGGAGCACGCCGACGCTCTTGTCCGACTTGATCAAAGGCACCGCGACGCAGGCCACGACACCGGTCGCGCGGCCCGCCTGCCACCATGGCCGCCCCTGCTCGGAACTGGCGATATCGAGGTTGACGCTGGGCTTCCTGGCACGAAACGCCTTTCCGCAGACGCCGTTGCCATAGATGCTGTCGGGATCGATCGAGAATTTTGCTTGCGCGATCAGCTCGACGCTCTCGCCGGTGCCGGCGACCGATTTCAGCCACGTCGAGCCCTTTTCCGCGAGCAAGACGACGGTTGCGATCGCCTTGCCGCTCTGCGTGGCGGCTTCGCAGACGCGCTGATAGAGATCCTGCTCGGTCTTGGCGCGCAGGATGGCTTCGTTGGTAGCGCTGATGGCGCCGAACATCAGGTTCAGCCGGCGCACCGCGCGCTCGCTTTCCTTGCGCGCGGCTTCCAGCGCGAAATTGTCGAGGGCGAAAGAAATGTTCGCCGACATGCGCTTGAGCATCGCGACGTCACTGTCCGAGAGAGAACCGGCTTCGCGTCGCGTAATCAGCAGCACACCGACGCTGCGTCCCTTGCAGGTGAGCGGCACCGCGGCCGCGGCGCCGACCTGCCCTCTCTGCGCGCCGTCTCGCCAGGCGCGCGAGCGCTGGTCGTTCAGGAAATCATTTGATATCACCACCTCGCGGTCCCGAAAGGCCTGGCCGCACACACCCGAGCCTTCCGGCGTTGCCGCGACGATCGAGATATCGATGCCGCGGAGCCGCAGGGTGTCCTCGCCGAAACCGGTGGCAAAGCGAAGGCGATCGGTGCCTTCCTCGAGCAGGAAGACGGCGGTGGCCAGGAAGTCACCGCTGGAAAATGCGGCCTCGCACACCTTGCGGTACAGTTCCTCCGGCGATTTCGCGTACAGAATCGCCTCGTTGGTTGCGCTGAGCGCAGCAAACGTACGCGCGAGATCGGTCGGCAAGTTATCGGCTCCCTGGGACCAACTTTTCGGCCCTTGAAGCCTATGCAGCCGCGACGCCTAAATGCAGGTTATGAACGGCCGTAAACTGCGATTCAAAGTAAATGCTGGCCAAAACGGATAATCCGGCAACGGAGCGCTAAGGTTTACGGTTTCCTGCACCGAAAGCCATACGTCCCATTCCGCACCATGGAAACCAAGGGCTTGACGGGCGCTGTGGGCATGCCGCTCACCATTTTCTGGCCTTGCCCTCGCGCGAGGCGTTTGAGACGATGCGCCCCTGACAACAAGCAAGACCCGCGTCCCGCGCGGGCTGTTCCAGAGGAAATCCCATGCCGATCGTCCAGGCCGACCGTCTCAGCCACATCGGCACGGCGCTGCTCAAAGCCGCCGGCGCCTCGGAAGAGGAGGCGAAGGCGGTCGCCGTCGGCTGCGTCAACGCCAACCTCGCCGGCCACGACTCCCACGGCGTGATCGCGATCCCGACCTATATCGATCGCGTCAAGGCTGGCCACATCATGCCCGGCGCGCAATGGACTGTCGTGCAGGAGACGCCGACCACAACCGTGATCGACGGCCATTGGGGCTTTGGCTTCCATGTCAACGCCAAGGCGATGGAGCTGACCATCAACAAAGCCAAGACCGCCAATGTCGCGGCCTGCACCGTATTCCGGCAAAGCCACGTCGGACGTCTCGCGCATTATCCGATGATGGCGATGCGCGAAGGCATGATCGGGATTGCCACCGCCAATTCCGGACGTTCTCCGAAACATGTCGCCCCCTTCGGCGGCCGCGAGGCGCGGCTCGGCACCAATCCGATCTCGATCGCGGTGCCGTCCGATCTGGAGGCGCCGTTTTATCTTGACATGGCGACTTCGGCGGTCGCGGCCGGCAAGATCGCGCTCGCGGTGGCGCGCAAGGAAGAGATCCCGCCAGGCTGGATCATCGACGCCGAGGGACGGCACACCACCGATCCCACGCAATATCGCAAGGGCGGCGCGCTGCTGCCGCTCGGCGGCACCGAAGGCTACAAAGGCAGCGGTCTCGCCGCGATGGTCGAAGTGCTGTGTGGCCTGCTCACCGGGCTCGGCTTCGGGGTCGAGCCGACCGGCCGGCACAATGACGGCTGCTTCATGGCGGTGTTCAATGTCGCCGCGTTCCGTCCGCTGAAGGACTTCAAGAAGGAGGTCGCCGAGTTCGCGCGGTACCTGAAATCGACGCCGCCGTCGGAGGGCTCGCCCGGCGTGTTCTATCCGGGCGAGGTCGAATATCTGCGCGAGCAGGAGCGCCGCAAGAAGGGTATCGAGATCGAGGACGCGACGTGGGAAAAACTCCGCGCGCTGGCCGGCGAGTACGGAATCGCACGCGAACTCGATCTGGCCTGACAGGGAGAACAGCATGACACGGCAAATGGCGTTGGTCGGCTTTCTGCAGGCCCAGAACTGCACCAATCTACCCAGTTCGTGGCGGCATCCGGAATCGCGCGACGATTCCATGTCGGCCGACTACTACCAGGAGATTGCCCGGATTCTCGAGGCCGGCAAGTTCCACATGGCGTTCTTCGACGATCGCCTTGCGATGCCGGACCGCTATGGCAACGACCACGCGCATACCGTCGAATATGGCATCCGCTGCGTGAAGATGGACCCGATCGTGGTGCTGACCACGATGGGCATGGTCACGACAAAACTCGGCCTCGCCTCGACCTGCTCTACCACCTATTTCGAACCGTTCGACGTGGCGCGGCGCTTTGCCACCCTCGACCTCATGACCGACGGCCGCGCCGCCTGGAACGTGGTGACGTCAGTCAACGACGGCGAAGCGCTCAACATGGGCAAGGAACACCACCTCGATCATGATCCGCGCTACGACCGCGCCGACGAGTTCATGGAAGTCGTGCTCGGCCACTGGGATTCCTGGGAAGACGGTTCGCTGATCATCGACAAGAAGAGCGGGCGTTTTGCCGATCCGACCAAGGTGAAGCGGCTCGACCACAAGGGCGAGTTCTTCAAGTCGCGCGGCCCTTTCACTGTGCCGCGCTCGCCGCAGGGCCATCCCGTGGTGATCCAGGCAGGCTCCTCTGGCCGCGGTCAGCGCTTTGCCGGGCGGTGGGGCGAAGTGATCTTCACCGCCGCGCGCAATCTCACCAATGCCAAGCATGGCTATGACGCGATCCGGGGCGAAGCCGCCAAAGCCGGCCGCGATCCCGACCAGATGTTCCTGTGCAACCTGATGACGCCGGTCTGCGGCGCGACGAAAGCGGAAGCCGAAGACAGGATGGCGGTGATCCAGAAACTGCCGCTCGAGATCGACGCGCTGTCTCTGCTGGCCGAGGGGCTCAACTTCGATTTCGGCGCCAAGGGCATCGACGAGCCGCTCACCACCGATGAGCTGCAGGGCATGCAGGGCATGCTCGGCATCCGCGATGGCGTGCTGCGGACCTCCGGCAAGACCAATCCATCGACGCGCGACTTCATCACCTTCTCCGGCCGCGGCCAGGTACAGGACGCCATCGTCGGCGGGCCGAAGGAGATTGGCGACAAGCTCGAAGAGATGTTCGTCGGCCGCGGCTGCGACGGCTTTGTCATTGCAGCCAGCTACGTGCCCGGCTCCTACGCCGATTTCGTCAAGCACATCGTTCCGGAACTGCAGCGCCGCGGGCTCTTTCACAAAGACTATGCTGGCAAAACCCTGCGCGAGAACCTGGGGCTCAAGCGCCCGGCCGCCGGCGCCTGGAAAACCCCGCCGCGCGCCGCGGCGGAATAAAGGAAAAATAACATGCGTTGGCTGAAATTCACTGCCGCCGGGCAGACCGCAGGACAAGCTTCTTGGGGCATTGTCGAAGGCGACAAGGTGGTTGCCGTCAGCGGCGATCCCTTTGGCGAGCACAAGAAGACGTCGCAGAGTTTCGCGCTCAAGGACGTCAAGATCGAGCTGCCGGTGATGCCGCGCACCTTCTATTGCGTCGGGCTGAACTACCTCAAGCATCTGAAGGAAGCTGCCGACAAGGCCGGCACCGTCCCCAACGTCCCTGACAGGCCCGAGATAGGCTATCGCGCGCAGAACGCGCTGATCGCCCATGACGAGGACGTGGTGATCCCGGCGACCGCGACCGAAAAGATTCACTATGAAGGCGAGTTGGTCGTCGTCATCGGCAAAAAGGCAAAACATCTCACCGAAAAGGACGCGATGAGTTGCGTGCTCGGCTACACCATCGGCAACGACGTATCCGAGCGCAGCTGGCAGAAGGCCGACCGTGGCCTGTGGCGCGCCAAGAACGCCGACACCTTCAAGCCGATGGGACCGTGGATCGAGACCGATGTCGATCTCGGCAAGATGGAGACCATCATCAAGGTCAACGGCAAACAGACCGGCCGCTTCCACACCAACGACATGATCTTCGGCGTCGTGCCGTTCATTGTGGAGCTGACCAAATACTTCACGTTGTGGCCGGGCGATGTGATCTGGATGGGCACCGACGGCGCCTCGCCTGACATCAAGGCCGGCGATGTCGTCGAGATCGAGATCACCGGCCTCGGCACCCTGCGCAACAAATTCGTAGCCGAGAAGCGCTAGTGGCCCGCTACTCCGCCGCGCATTATTTCCTCGAAGGCCTGGTCGATCTCGGTGTCGACTACATCTTCGCCAATCTCGGCACCGACCATGTCTCGATCATCGAGGAGCTGGCGCGCTGGGACAAGTGCGGCCGCACGCATCCGGAAGTCATCCTGTGCCCGCACGAGGTGGTCGCGGTGCATATGGCGGGCGGCTACGCGCTCGCCACGGGAAAAAGCCAGGCCGTGCTGGTGCATGTCGATGCCGGCACCGCGAATGCCTGCATGGCAATCCAGAACCTGTTCCGTTACCGCCTGCCCGTGATGCTGTTCGCCGGCCGCGCGCCGCATACGCTGCACGGCGAGCTGACCGGCTCGCGCGACACCTATGTACATTTCGTGCAGGATCCTTTCGACATCGCGAGCATCGTGCGGCCCTATGTGAAGTGGGAATATTCGCTGCCCTCCGGCGTCGTCGTGAAGGAAGCGCTGGCGCGCGCCGGCGCCTTTGCCCATAGCGACCCGCCGGGGCCAGTCTACATGATGCTGCCGCGCGAGACGCTGGCGGAAGAATGGGATGAGGCCGCGATGCCGGCTTATCCGCCGGCGCGTTATGGCAGCGTGCGCGCGGGCGGCATCGAGCCGGCGCGGGCGGACGCGATCGCAAAAGAGCTGATGGCGGCGGAGAATCCCGTGGCGTTTGCCGCCTATCTCGGCCGCAAGCCGGATGCGGTTGCTGTCCTGGACAATCTCGCACGCACCTGCGGCATCCGGGTTGCCGAATTCAATTCGATCGATCTGAACATTCCGCAGGACTCGCCCTGTTATGCCGGCATCGATCCCCTGGCGCTCCTGGAAAACGCCGATCTCGGGCTGTTGCTCGACACCGATGTGCCCTTCGTGCCACATTCGAAGCGCGCGCGGGAAATGAAGTGGATACAGATCGACATCGATCCATTGAAGTCGGACTTTCCGATGTGGGGATTTGCCTCGGATATCCGTGTCCAGGGCGACAGCGGCATTATCCTGCAGCAGGTGCTGGATATCGTCGAAGCGCGCGCCGATGACACCTATCGCAAGCGCGTCGCTGCTCGGATCGAGAGCTGGAAGGATGCGCGCGAAACATCGGCCAAAAAGCGCGCGGCTGCGAGCGGCAACAAGGGCGTCTCCGGCGCACTCAATCCGGCCTTTGTGTTCGCCACGCTGAGCGGCAAGCTTTCGCAGGACGACGTTGTGCTCAATGAAGCGATCCGCAACGGCCCGATCCTGCAGGAACATCTCAAACGCACCAGGCCGCAGAGCTATGTGGGACTCGCCGGCGGCGGACTCGGCTTTTCCGGCGGCATGGCGCTGGGCTTGAGGCTCGCGCAACCGAACCGGCGCATCGTGCAGGTGATCGGCGACGGCGGCTTTCACTTCTCCTCGCCCGACAGCGTCTACGCGGTGGCGCAGCAATACGAGATCCCGATCTTCACGATCGTGCTCGACAATGGCGGCTGGCAGGCGGTGAAGTCCGCGACCCAGCGCGTCTATCCCAAGGGCATTGCGGCCGAGACCGACCAGTTCCAGTCGCGGCTGATGTCCGGGCGCCAGGGCGAGCGGCGGGAGTTTTCGGAAGTCGCAAAAGCCTTTGGCGCCCATGCCGAATGCGTGCGCGAGCCGGACGAACTCACCTCCGCCATCGATCGCTGCCTCGCCGCGCTCGACGACGGCAAGGCTGCCGTGCTGCATGTTCACGTCACCCGACTTTAGGAGACGCTGATGTCTGTTCGAATTGGCCTGATTGGCGCCTGTCTGCTCGCACTCTCCGCAAATTCCGCGCTCGCGCAGGAAGATGCCTCCAAATATCCGAGCCGGCCGATCCGCATCATCGTCGGCTTTGCGGCCGGCGGCGGCAACGACGTCATCGCGCGCATCTATGCGCAGAAACTGTCGGAAGACCTCGGCCAGCCCGTGATTGTCGAGAACAAGCCCGGCGCCGGCGCGATCGTCGCGACCGAATATGTTTCGAAAGCCGCACCCGACGGCTACACGCTGCTGGTCGGCGCCAGCGGCATGGCAATCAACCAGAGCCTCTACGCCAAGCTGCCTTACGACTCCGTCCGCGATTTCGTCGCGATTTCCGAGCTTGCCTCGTTTCCGCTGCTCATGATCGTCAACGCCTCCTCGCCGATCAAATCGGTCGCCGAGCTCGTCGCCTACGCCAAGGCCAACGCGGACAAGACGAACTATGCGACCTCATCCGCCACCTTCCAGCTCGTCACCGAGCTGTTCAAGCAGAAGACCGGCGCGCCGATGCAGGCAATCCCCTACAAGAGCGCCAACGAGATGGTGCTGGCGGTGGTCTCGGGCCAGGTGACCACGACCATCGCGGATTCAGGGCCGGTGTCGCCACAGGTGAAATCCGGCACCGTGCGCGCGCTCGCGGTCACGGCGCAAAAGCGGATGGAGGATTTTCCTGACGTGCCGACTATGAAGGAGGCCGGCGCCGATGTGGATGCCATCATCTGGACCGGCGTGTTCGCGCCGAAGGCGACGCCGCCCGAGATCGCGAAGAAGCTCGAAGCCGAGTTCATGAAAATCGCCAAACTGCCCGATGTCGCCGCGCGGCTGAAAGCCATCGGCGTCGCGGCCGTTGGTACCTCGACCGACGAGTTCACGAAAATCATTCAAAGCGACATCACCCGCTGGGGCGATCTCGTGAAATCGGCCAATATCAAGATCGAGCAGTAGCGCTCTTTCCCTCGGGCAGGATCATCCTGACGATAACGGTCACGGCAGCCGCAACAGCGATGTTGAGGATAAGCGCGCCGAGCCCGACAAAGAAAGTGTAGGTGTCGCCGCCGAGTGCCAGGCTCGCAAGCGGCTTCATGCCGTTGCTCCAAACCGTCCAGCTGCCCCAGCCGATGCCGACGGCCCAGCCGAGCAACAGGCCCTCGGCGCGGAACCAGCGCGTGAACAGCCCGAACACCAGCGCCGGGAAGGTCTGCAGGATCCACAAGCCGCCGAGCAGCTGCAGGTCGAGCGCATATTGCGTCGGCAGGAACAGGATGAAGGCGAGCGCGCCGACCTTCACCACCAGCGAGGTGATCTTGGCGACCGCGGCCTCGCCGGCGTGGCTGATGTCCGGATTGACATAGGACTTCCAGACATTGCGGGTAAACAGGTTGGCCGCTCCGATGCTCATGACGGCTGCCGGCACCAGCGCACCGATCGCAATCGCCGCAAAGGCGAAGCCTGCAAACCAGGACGGGAACAGCGCCTGGAACAGCATCGGCACCGCGTCGTTCGGCGACGACAGTTTCAGATGCGCGGCATAGACCATGTAACCCAATAACGCGATCAGCCCGAGCAGCAGCGTATAGGCCGGCAGCAGGATCGCATTCTTGCGGATGGTGTCGGCGGATTTCGAGGCGAATACGCCGGTCAGCGTGTGCGGGTACATGAACGCGGCGAGCGCCGAGCCCAGCGCCAGTGTGGCGTAGGGTAGCAACAGTCCCGGTTTGAGCGTGAGGCCGGTGGTGCCGCCCTTGGCGTTGAAGGCATCGTTGGCGGCGGAAAACACCGCGCCGTAGCCGCCGAGCTTGTAGGGCACGATGACGACGGCCACCAGCACCACGATGTAGATCATGATGTCCTTGACGAAGGCGATCAGCGCCGGCGCGCGCAGGCCAGAGCTGTAGGTATAGAGCGCGAGGATGATGAAGGCTGCGATGATCGGCCATTCACCGCTCAGGCCCATCGCCTTGATCACCACGCCCATGCCGATCAGCTGCAGTGCGATATAGGGCATGGTCGCGACCATGCCGGTCAGCGCCACCGCGAGCTCCAGCCCGCGCGAGCGGTAGGTGCCGTGCACCACATCGGCCGCGGTGACATAACCGTTCTTGTGCGCGACCTTCCACAGCACCGGCATGATCGCGAACACGAAGGGATAGACGATGATGGTGTAGGGCAGCGCGAAAAAGCCGTAGGCGCCGACCGCATAGACCAGCGCCGGCACCGCGATCACGGTATAGGCGGTGTAGAAATCGCCGCCGATCAGGAACCAGGTGATCCAGGTCCCGAACTGCCGCCCGCCCAACCCCCATTCATCGAGATGTTCGCTGACCGGGCCGGATTTCCAGCGCGCGGCCAAGAAGCCCATCACGGTGACGAGCGCGAAGAAGAAGATGAAGACCGAAAGCGCCACCCACTCGATTCCGTCGGCCATGACGCAGCCTCCTATTCGGCTTCGTCATGCGGCTGGCTTCGGTAGACCAGCCAGATCAGGATCGAGGTGATGGGCACCCAGGCGAATTGGTACCAGTAGAAGAACGGAAAGCCGAACAAGGATGGTTCGGTGAAATTGTAGAACGGCACCCACAACAGGCCGACGAACGGCACGAGGAGCAGCATCCACATGGGCGGCCTCCAGCTCGCCGGCCATCTCGCGGGCCGGCTTTTCCCGACACGGCAACAATCTAGGAGCAGGAACGTTACGCCGCCAACCGCATTTACGGTTGCTGCGGCGCACTGCTCAACAAATTGATGCGCTGGAGCAAGATGCTGGCGTGCTCAGAACGCCGGGCCCTCGCCGTTCCTTCCATAGGTGATACGCGGCGTCTGCAGCGTGCCGTCGGGCTGCTTTTTCGCGGCGGCGACGAAGATCCTGGTGCCCGGCTGGATCTCCTCGCGCTTGCCGAACTCGTAGGTGACGACGACGGTCTGCGGCGTCACCACCAGCTTCTTCTCGCCGTCCTTGTATTTGACCGACAGCACCGGCCCGTCGACGCCGGTGACGGCCTGCTCGACACTGCCATTGGTCATCTTGCTCTTGGGCATGAGGTCCCAGTCATAGTGGCCGTCGCCGGTGCCGCGCATCGATTCCGGGAAGATGTGCACCTCGATGGCCTTTTGCGTGCCGTCCTCCTGCATCATGCCGGCGGAGCCGACATACATGCCGGACTTGATGTCGCTCATCTTGGCCGGAACGATCGCGACAAACAGCGGATTGTCGGCGACGGTCGTGAGCTTCACTTCGGAACCGTCGCGGGTCTTGACCACGTAGACCGGACCGTCGATGCGCTCGATGGTGCCGCGGACACGCACCGTATCCTGGGCGGAAGCGGGAAGCGCGAATGGGACGAGAGCGAAGCTTGAGGCAGCGAGCGCGCGCAGGAACTTTCCGACCATGACGACCTCCGGGTTGAGCAACAATTCTCCTGCAACCCCGCTATTCCGGTATTATTCCGACAGGCACGAAATAGCGCCGCGGCGGTCGTCGGCCGCGGCGCTATCTCAAAATGTTCCGCTACTTCACGACTTCGGCGCCGACCTTGCAGATTGCCGCGTCCTGATCGCCGGTGCCACCGCTGCAGCCGACCGCCCCGATCAGCTTGCCGCTTTCCACCAGCGGAAACCCGCCGGGGCTCGCGACCAAACTGCCGGGATCGAGGGTGCCGACATAGGCGTGGCCGGTCTCATAGGCGTTGTAAAGCGCCCGCAACTCCCGGCGGAAGCGCGCGGCCGTGCGCGCCTTGCCGATCGAGATGTTGCCGGAGGCGATCTGCGCGCCCTCCATCCGCTCGAACATGACGGGCTCGCCATTGGTGTCGACCACCGCGATGTTCATCTTCCAGTTCCGCCGTTTGGCTTCGGCTTCGGCGGCGGCCATTACCTGCTTCGCCTTTTCGAGCCCGATCGACTGGCCATAGGGAATATCGAAGGGCATCGCGTCGGGCGTGCCGCCCGCGGATGGCTGCGCCGGCGGCGTCGCGGGCGCGGGTGTTTGCGCCTGCGCAAGCGCCGACGAACTCGCCAACGCCAAAGCGCAGGCCGCCAGACTCAAGGAAACAATGACTCTCAATTGGGCCTCCCCTTCTTGTTCGTTGTGTGTCGATTTATTCAGCGATGGCGCAGCGACGTGCGCGCCCACCCCCTGCAACCCCGTGAAGCTGCTGATATTCCTCGGCAGGAATTTGGACGGAGCTAATCCGCCTTGATGCCGGCGTCTTGAATCACCTTGCGCCAGCGGTCCTCTTCCTCCCGGAAATAGCGGTCGAGCTCGACAGGTGGGCTCGCCACCACCATCAGCCCCTCATTGACGCTGAGCTTCTTGAACGCCTCTGCTTTCACCGCCGTTGCGGCCGCCTTGTTGAGGCGCGCGATGATCTCCGGCGGCGTCTTGGCCGGCGCAAACAGGCCGTACCAGGCTTCGGCGTCGTAGCCGGGCACGCCGGCTTCAGAGACGGTCGGCAGGTTCGGGAAGGCCGGCGAGCGCTCCGCCGAGGTCACGGCCAGCGCGCGCAACTGCCCGCCCTCGATCAGCGAGGCGGCGCTCGCCACCGTCGTGAACATTACCTGGATCTGGCCGCCGATCAGGTCGGTGATCGCAGGCGCCGAGCCCTTGTAGGGCACGGTGGTGAGGTTCACGCTCGCCATGTGCTTGAACAGCTCGCCCGCGAGATGCGCCGAGGTGCCGGTGCCATAGGTGCCGTAGGACAGCTTGTCAGGATCGGCCTTGGCGGCTGCAATCAAGTCCTTGATCGACTGAATCGGCGACTTCGGATTGACCACGACAATGCTGAAGGAGCGCGCCACCAGTGCCACGGCGGCGAGATCGCGATGCTGATCATAGGGCAGCTTGGCGTAAAGGCCCGGATTGACCGCATTGGCAAAGGTGCCCATCAGCAGCGTGTAGCCATCGCCCTCGCTGCCCGCGACCGCTTGCGTGCCGATGATGGTCCCCGCCCCCGGCTTGTTCTCGATGATGACGGAGACGCCGAGTTCCTTCGCCATCTCCTGCGCCAGCGTACGCGCCACCACATCGGTGCCGCCGCCCGGCGCAAAAGGCACAACGATCTTAATGATGTGGTCCGGATAGGCCGCGCGCGCACGGCCGCCCGGCAGCGTGAACAGTGCGCATGCTGCAAGCGCGAACAGGAATTGGCTCAATTTGATTTTGGGGAACATAGGACCGCCATCGCAGGAGAAGATGGCTTCATAAAGCGAGTTAACGTCTTGCGCCATGCGCCGAACGACGGACGGTAGCGCGCCTGCCGCAATGGACGCACGCTCCGCCCCTCACTAGCATCCGCGCCGCCAACAAAAACAAACGAGCTTTTCGGGAGGAATTTGATGAAGCGCGCGCTGCTCGGTCTATTGCTGCTTGCCGCTCCGCCGGCGCTGGCGCAGCAGTTGGTGCCCACCATTGCCTTCGACTCCGTGCCCAATCCGGTCAGGCTGCCGCACAACATGTATCTCGGCGAAGTGTCGGGCGTCGCGCTCAATTCCAAGGGACACATCTTCCTGCTGTCGCGCGGCAACACCACCGGCCCGGCCTATGCCGCAGCCGCGACGCAGCTGCTCGAGTTCGACGCCAAGGGCAATTTCGTCGGCGAGATGGGCAAGAACCTCTACGCCTGGTCGTTCGGCCACACCGTGAAGGTCGATCCGCTGGATAATGTCTGGGTCACCGACAAGGGCTCGGACATGGTGATCAAGTTCGATCCCGAAGGCCATGTGCTGATGGTGTTCGGCCGCAAGCAGGAAGCCTCCGACGAAGACACCGCGCCGCTGAAACATCCCAAACCGCCGCTGCCCGCCGAGGACGGCCGCTTCCGCCAGGTCACGGATGTGGCCTGGGACAAGGCCGGCGACACTTTTATCAGCGACGGCTACATCAATTCGCGCGTCGCAAAAGTGGACAAGGACGGCAACTGGCTGAAGTCCTGGGGCGACCGCGGCAAGGAGCCCGGCCAGTTCAACACGCCGCATTCGATCGCGACCGACGCACAGGGGAATGTCTATGTCGCCGACCGCGGCAACCACCGCATCCAGGTGTTCGACGGCAACGGCAAATTTTTGCGCCAATTCACCATCAACGTGCCGGTGCCGCCGGATGCGAAGCCCGCGATCGGCAAGATCCCGGATGAGGCGATGGTCGCGGGCGGCACCATGGCGCCGGGCTCGCCCTGGTCGATCTGCATCACGCCGCCGCCGAACCAGGTGCTGTATTCGTCCGACGCCTGGCCCGGCCGCATCTACAAGCTCTCGCTCGACGGCAAGGTGCTGGGCGTACTTGGCCAGTCCGGCAAGCAGTTGAAGCAGTTCGGATGGATTCATGCGATGGCGTGCCCCTCGGAGAACACGCTGTATGTCGCGGAGCTGTTGAACTGGCGAGTGCAGAAGCTGGTCTTGAAGCCGTAATTCCGACCACGTCGTCGTTGCGAGCGAAGCGAAGCAATCCAGAGCCACGCGAAGACTGGATTGCTTCGTCGCTTGCGCTCCTCGCAATGACGCGGATGCCTTAAATCATCTTTCCGATCACCGGAATTTTCCGCAGCAAAATCACCGTCGCCCAGCTTCCCGCCAGCGTGCCGGCGAACACGAGCGCAAACTTGGCAAATGGCGACCATGCGGGATCATAGACCGCATATTGCAGCCAGATGATGAAGATGTAGTGCACCAGGAAGATGCCGTAGGCTGACGGCCGCATCGCATCGAGCAGGCGCAGCGGCGACTTGGCAAGGCGCAGGAAGAAGCCCGGCTCGACGAACGCCATCGCACCACTGAACAGCGCAAACGCAAGTCCATAGCCGGCACGCCACGACAACGGCGGCGAATTGAAATTCACCACCCAATTATGGTGCGCATAGACCAGAAAAAGAATGGCACCGTAGAAGAGAAGCGCAAAGGCCGCCCAGATTTTCCAGCGCGCCGCGAGTTCACCATTTTCCGCGAAAATGCCCGACTTCAGATCGATCGCACCGATGCCGACGCCGACAAGGAAATAGCCGGAATAGAGAAAGATGCGGCTGGTCTGGATCGGCAGCGGAAAGCCGTCCGGCTCGAGCCAGGCGGAATCGCCAGCCCAAAGGTGCATCGGCAGGTACACGATCACCGAGAAGGTCAGGAACGCTGCAAAGGCGAGACCCGGCCGGTAGCGCAACGCATAGATGGCCTTGCCGATTGTTTCGATCGCGCCCGGCGCGACCTTCCACACCAGCGCCGCAACCGCATCGAATGCCAGCAGCACCCAGATGAACCATGCCGGCCCCGACGGCCACGGGCCGATGGTCAGCGTATGCCACCAGAAATGGAAATAGTTGAAGTCGGTGGTGCCCGGCAGATGGTAGCGCAGGAAGGTCGGGTAATAGGCGAGCGGCATCACCACGAAGATCGAGACGAGATAGGGCACGCCGAGCCGCCAGGCGCGATTGGCGATGAAATTCGACGGCCCTCGATCTGTCAGGCTCTGATGCACGAACAGGCCCGAGATCAGGAACATGCAGGCCATGAAGAAGCTGTCGTTGAATAGCACGACCAGGTCGAAACCGAGCCAGTGCGCCTTGTCGCCGCTGCCAAAGTGGGTGTAGTTGACGACGGAATGGTGCAGCAGCACCAACAGCGTGATGAAGGTGCGCGCGCGGTCGAGCGCGACGATGCGCGCCGCCGTGACGTCAGTTTGGGGAGCCGGCTTCTGCAGCATCGATCATTTCTCTAGCGCGTCGTAGATGATCTTCTTGATCGTCGTGTTGACGCGCTGCCGCCCCGAGGGCGAATCCTGCATCACCACGAAAAACATGTCTTCGGCCTTGTCGACCACGATGTAGCATCCCGTCGCACCGTCCCATTTGAACTCGCCGAGCGAGCCGGGCGGCGACGGATTCGCGAAACCGGGATCGACTCGCACACCTAAACCGTAGCCGAAGCCAAAGCCGTCGCCGGGATAGTAATAAATGTTGCGGGCAACGCCCGCGCCTGGCCCGATATGGTCCGTGGTCATGGCCTTGAAGGTCGCGGGGCCGAGATAGGTCTTGCCGTCGAGTGTCCCACCATTGAGCAGCATCTGGCCGTAGCGGGCGAAGTCGGCGATGGTCGACACCATGCCGCCGCCACCGGATTCCCAGCGGGTCACGTCGAGCGAGTTGCGCTCGACATGGCGATCCCTGGGCAAAGGCTGGGCATAGCGCGCCCGCTCGGCGGGGTCGGTCAGGAAGAATTTGGTGGTGGTCATGCCGAGCGGATCGAGCAGGTTTTCCTTCTCGAACTGGTAGAGCGGCTGGCCGGAGGCGACCTCGATGACGCGGCCGAGTATGTCGGCTGAGTGCCCGTAATCCCACAGCGTGTGTGGCTGCTCGGCCAGCGGCACTTTTGAAATCCGCTCGGCAAAGCCGGCATTGTCGAAATCGCCGAGATAGATGCCGGCATAGGCCGCCTTCACCAGGCCCTCGCCATAGAAACCGTAGGTGATGCCGGAGGTGTGCAACAACAAATCCGCGACAGTCATCGGGCGCTGCAGCGGCACCCGATCGAGCACGGTCTTGCCGCTCTCGTCCTTGCGCTCGACGCCGACCGTCATGCCTGCAAAGGACGGGATGTATTTGCTGACGGGATCGTCGAGCGCGATCTTGCCACGGTCGACCAGCATCATCGCCGCCATGCTGGTGATGGTCTTGGTGACGGAATGAATCGGGAAGATCGCATCTTCCGTCATCGGCGTGCCCTTGTCGGGATCGCGCTTGCCGAACCATTTCAGGTAGATCGGCTTGCCATGCTGCTGCACCAGTACGGTAGCGCCGGGAATTCGCCCGCCCGCGACCTCGCCATTGACGAAGTCCTCGATGGAGCCGAGCTTTTCGACCGCGATCGCGGCGCCCGGTGCCGGGCCGAATGGCGCTGTTTGCGCCCGCGCAGGGCCAGCGAGCACAAGCGCGGCCAATATGACGAATTTAATTTGATGTCCGGCGATGCCTGTCATTTCGTGCCGGACGATATTGCATCGCGGTGCGCCGATCCAGTTGGACGCTGGCGCATTTTTCTGATCCGCCCGGTCGTCGCTCAGGAATACGGATTGATCAGCTTCTGCTGGTCGGCGGCGTGCCGCGCAAGGAGGTCGATGAAGGTCCTGACCTTGGCCGAAAGATGATGGCGGTGCGGGTAGACCGCATTCATGGAAAATTCGATCGGCCGATATTCCGGCAACAGCCGGACCAGTTCTCCCGATTCGAGATGATCGTGCGCCAGAAATCCCGCGGCCAGGAAGATACCGACACCGGCGATCGCCGCCCGTTGCAGCGTTTCGCCGCTGTTGGAGACGAGGTTGCCCGATACCCGCACCGACGCAGGCCCCCCCTTGCGGTCGGTAAAGTGCCATTCATCGCCGAAGGGGTAACTCGCATGGCGGATGCAATTTCGTTCGGCGAGGTCGGAAAGCTGTGCCGGCCTGCCATGTTTTTCGAGATAGCCGTGCGAGCAACACAGCACATGCCGCCATGTGGCCAGGCTGCGCACGATCAGGCTTGAATCCGGCGGCGGCAGCATGCGGACCGCGACGTCGAAATTTTCATCGATCATGTCGACATTGCGTTCGCCGATCGCGAGGTCGACCTTGACGTCGGGATAAGTGGCGAGGAACTCAGCGACGACAGGCGAGAGGAACTGCACGATGTGGGTGTTGGTATAGATGCGCAGCGTGCCGCGTGGGGTCGACTGCAGGGCGCCTGCGATGTCATCGGCCTGCTCGATATCGGCGAGGATCTGGATGCAGCGGTCGTAATAGGCTTTGCCGACTTCGGTCAGGCTGACTTTTCGCGTCGTGCGGTTGAGGAGGCGCGCGCCCAGCCGCTCCTCCAGCGCCTGCACATGATTGCTGACCATGGTCGTGGACATGTTGAGCTTGCGGCCGGCGGCGGAAAAGCCGCCGGTGTCGACGACCCGGACGAACGCGGTCAAGCTGGTCAGCCGGTCCATATGCGCCTCCGATTATCCCTCATTAGTGGATAATGCTTCCCGTTTTTAGCGGATTATCACAGGCCGGGGGACATTGCATCTTCGGGGCATCTTAAGGCCCCCAACGGGGGCATCTGCCAAAGCTTTCCGGAGGATGCCATGTCGAACGCCGCTTATGTCACTGAAACCAAAACAAAAATCAGCCTTGCACCGTCGCGTCGGGCAATCAAGCGGGCGGCGCTGGCGCTGGCCGTGGTGTTCGGAATCGCCGGTGCCGCCGACTTCGGCCACTACTATCTCACCACTGGCCGATATCTCGAAACGACCGATGACGCCTATGTCAAAGCCGACTCGACGATCATTGCGCCCAAGGTTTCGGGCTACATCGCCGAAGTGCTGGTCTCCGACAACGAGCCCGTCAAGGCCGGCCAGCTGCTGGCGCGGATCGACGACCGCGACTTCCGCACCGCGCTGAACCAGGCGAAGGCCGACGTGGCGGCCTCTGAAGCCGCCGTGCGCAATCTCAATGCGCAGATCGAGTTGCAGCAGCCCTTGATCCAGCAGCAGGCCGCCGAAGTCGACGCGGCCGAGGCCAATCTGAAATTCGCGCAGGAAGAACGTGCCCGCTATGACGACCTGATGAAGTCGGGCTCCGGCACCGTGCAGCGCGCCCAGCAGACTGATGCGGCGTTGCGCGCCCAGACTGCGCAATTGCAGCAGGGCAAGGCGGGTCTGATTGCCGCCAACAAGAGGATCGAAGTGCTTTCGACCCAGCACGCCCAGGCGGTTGCGCAACTTGATCATGCGCGTGCGGTCGAGGAGCAGGCGGCGCTGAACCTGTCCTACACGCAGATCACGGCGCCGGTGGACGGGACGGTCGGCGCCCGCTCGCTCCGCGTCGGCCAGTATGTCCAGGCCGGCACCCAGCTGATGGCGGTGGTGCCGCTGGATGCGGTCTATATCGTCGCCAATTTCAAGGAGACCCAGCTCACCAATGTGCGCAACGGCCAGCCGGTTGAGCTCCAGGTCGACAGCTTCCACGCGACCACGCTGAAGGGCCATGTCGACAGCCTGTCGCCGGCCAGCGGCCTGGAATTCGCGCTGCTGCCGCCCGACAACGCCACCGGCAACTTCACCAAGATCGTGCAGCGCGTGCCCGTGAAGATCGTGCTCGACGACCAGAGCCTGAAAGGCCTGCTCCGTCCCGGCATGTCGGCGGTGCCGACCGTCAACACCAAGGCGACCGTGGTCGCCGAGCGCGAGACCCAGAAGCGGCTCGCCTTCCGCGGCGCCTCGCCCCGAAGCTGAAACGCGTATCCAGCAGGGCATCTTCAAGCCCTGACGGACAATGCTTCCGCTATTTCCACGATTATCGAAACCGACTGTTCAATGCATGCTCTTTCAGAAGGAAAGAGGAGACGAACATGACCGCCCTTCAAGCAACTGCCGACAACGCGCCTTCCGCACCCAGCCGTCCCTCCCCGGCCTCGGCGCCCGCCACCCAGGCCGTCTCCGCCATGACCTGGATCGCGGTGATCGGCGCCACGCTCGGCGCCTTCATGGCGGTGCTGAACATCCAGATCGTCAACGCCTCGCTCGCCGACATCCAGGGCGCGATCGGCGCCGGCATCGATGACGGCGGCTGGATCTCGACCTCCTACCTGATCGCCGAAATCGTGGTGATCCCGCTCTCTGGCTGGCTCGCCCAGGTGTTCTCGGTCCGAATCTATCTCCTCACCAATGCCGTGCTGTTCCTGGTGTTCTCGGCGGCCTGCGCGCTGGCGCAAGACCTGCCGCAGATGATCGTGCTGCGCGCCGTGCAGGGCTTTACCGGCGGCGTGCTGATCCCGATGGCGTTCACGCTGATCATCACGCTGTTGCCGAAGAGCAAGCAGCCGATTGGCCTTGCGATGTTCGCGATCTCCGCCACCTTCGCGCCGGCAATCGGTCCCACCATAGGCGGCTATCTCACCGAGAATTACGGCTGGGAATACATCTTCTACGTCAACCTCGTGCCCGGCGCGATCATGATCGCCATGCTTTTCTTCTCGCTGGAAGCAAAGCCGATGAAGCTCGCGCTGCTGCGCGAGGGCGACTGGGCCGGCATCATCACCATGGCGATCGGCCTCTCCGCGCTGCAGACCGTGCTGGAAGAAGGCAACAAGGATGACTGGTTCGGTTCGTCCTTCATCGTCCGCCTCGCATGGATCGCCGCGATCGCGCTGACGCTGTTCGTGGTCATCGAGCTGACCAGCCAGAAGCCACTGCTGAATCTGCGGCTGTTGTTCCGCCGCAATTTCGGCTTCGGCATTCTCGCCAACTTCCTGCTCGGCGTTGCCCTGTACGGCTCGGTCTATATCCTGCCGGTCTATCTCTCCCGCATCCAGGGCTACAATTCCGAGCAGATCGGCGTGGTGCTGGCCTGGACCGGCCTGCCGCAGCTCCTGCTGATCCCGCTGGTGCCGCGCCTGATGAAGCGCTTCGACCCGCGCATCGTCATCGGCATCGGCTTTGCGCTGTTTTCCGCCTCCAACTTCATGAACATCTACATGACCAACGACTACGCCACCGATCAGCTGTTCTGGCCCAACGTCGTCCGCGCCATCGGCCAGGCCCTGGTGTTCGCGCCGCTGTCGGCGGTTGCGACCGCGGGCATCGAGGCGGAGAACGCCGGTTCCGCGTCCGGGCTGTTCAACATGATGCGCAACCTCGGCGGCGCCATCGGCATCGCCGCGCTGCAGACCCTGCTCACCAAGCGCGAGCAATATCACTCCAATGTGCTGTCGCAATCGGTCTCGGTGTTCGAGCAGGCGACCCGGACCCGGATCGATCAGCTCACGCAGTATTTCATGAACCATGGCGTGATCGACCGCGTCGACGCCATGCACCGCGCCTATGTCGCGATCGGCAAAATCGTGCAGAAGCAGGCCTTCATCCTCGCCTTCAGCGACACCTTCTATTTGCTCGGTGTCGCGCTAATCGTCGCACTGATCGCAGCCCTGATGCTGAAGAAACCCGACCACCTTGACGCCGGTGGCGCCCACTAACCATCTACCCTCAACCTGCAAAGGAGAACGACCATGAAACCCCGCATGAACTTCTACCAGGCCGCGCCCGACACCATCAAAGCGCTCACCGCGCTGGAAAACCAGATCCAGGCATCCGGTCTCGAGCAGTCGCTGATCGAACTGGTCAAGACCCGCGCCTCGCAGATCAACGGCTGTGCCTTCTGCATCAACATGCACACCCAGGACGCGCGCAAGCGCGGCGAGACCGAGCAGCGGCTCTATCTCCTCAACGCCTGGCGCGAGGCGCCGGTCTATACTGACCGCGAGCGCGCCGCGCTTGCCTGGACCGAAGCGGTGACGCTGATCTCGCAAACGCATGCGCCCGACGACGTCTACAACGAGGTCCGCGCGCATTTCTCGGAAGCCGAGACCGTCAACCTCACCATGCTGATCGCGACCATCAACTCCTGGAACCGGCTTGCGATCTCCTTCCGCGCGGTGCCGCCGGTAAGGGTCAGCGCCGCCACCGCCGCCTGATCAGGTCGCCTCTTTAGGTCGCTGTCGCCTTCGCGAAGTCGACATAGATTTCGCGAAGGCGCGTCGCCACCGGCCCCGGCTTGCCATTGGCCACGGTCTTGCCGTCGATGCTCACCACCGCCTGCACGAAACTGGAGGCGCTTGTGATAAAGGCTTCCTTGGCCTTCAGCGCCTCATCCACCGAGAACGCCCGCTCCTCGACCCGAAGCTGGCGTTCTTCCGCGAGCTTCACCACCGCCTTGCGGGTGCAGCCCGGCAAAATCTCGCTGCCGTTCTGACGCGTCACGATCACGTCGTCCTGCGTCAGGATGAACGCCGAGGACGAGCCGCCTTCGGTGACTTTCCCATCCTCGATCATCCAGGCTTCGCCCGCCCCGGCTTCTGCCGCCGCCTGCTTGGCCAGCACCTGCGCCAGCAGCGCCACGCTCTTGATGTCGCGCCGCGCCCAGCGGATATCAGGCACCGTGATTACCCCGATGCCCTTCCTGGCGGATTCCGCGTTCACGATGTCCTTGATCGAGGTGAACATGATCAGCGTCGGCTTCACGCCCTTCGGGAAGGCGAAATCGCGTCCCTTGTCGGCGCCGCGCGTCACCTCAAGGTAGACCAGCCCGTTGTCGAGCTTGTTGCGCGCGATCAGCTCCTTCTGGATCTCGATGATGCGTGCGATTGTCTCCGGCAGCGGCAGCGCAATCTCGCCGACCGAGCGCTCCAGCCGCGCCAAATGCGAGGCGTTGTCGACCAGCTTGCCGTCGAGCACGGCCGAGACCTCGTAGATGCCGTCGGCAAACAGAAAGCCACGGTCGAGGATCGAGACCTTGGCCTCTGAAAGGGGCACGAACGAACCGTTGACGTAAGCGATCGAATCCAAGGTGTTCTCCTGTAGGCAGCCGATGGCGCTGCATCATATAGGCGAATCGGCACAGCGGTTAAACCCCAACCGTCGTCATTCCGGGGCGATGCGAAGCATCGAACTATGCTGCGCAATTCCGGGTTTGCGCTTGGCGCGCCCCGGAATGACGGCTGGGCTAATGCGACAAAATCTTCGACAGGAACTGTTGCGCGCGGTCGCTGCGGGGCTTGCCGAAAAATTCTTCCTTTTGCGCGTCCTCCACGATCTCGCCCCGGTCCATGAAGATGACGCGATGCGCGACCTTTCGGGCAAAGCCCATCTCATGGGTCACCACCATCATGGTCATGCCTTCGCGCGCGAGATCGACCATGACGTCCAGCACCTCGCTGATCATCTCGGGATCGAGCGCCGAGGTGGGCTCGTCGAACAGCATCGCAATCGGGTCCATGGCGAGCGCCCGCGCAATCGCAACGCGCTGCTGCTGGCCGCCGGAAAGCTCCGCCGGATATTTCTTCGCCTGTTCCTTGAGCCCGACCCGCTCGAGCAATTTCATGCCCTTCGCCGTCGCCGCGTCATGCGAGCGACCCAGGACTTTCTGTTGCGCGAGGCGGAGATTGTCGATGATGCGCAAATGCGGGAACAGCTCGAAATGCTGGAACACCATGCCGACGCGAGAGCGCAACTCCGGCAGGTTGGTTTTGGGATCGTTGACCTTGATGCCGTCGATGGAGATGTCGCCCTCCTGGAACGGCTCCAGCGCATTGACGCATTTGATCAGCGTCGACTTGCCCGAGCCCGAGGGGCCGCAGACCACGACCACCTCGCCCTTGGCGACGGACGTGGTGCAATCCTTCAGCGCCTGGAAGCTGGCGGTGTACCATTTGTTGACGTGGCTGATTTCGATCATGCGTCCCCGCTACCGAACGATCGCGATGCGCGACTGCAATTGCCGGACGCCGAATGAGGCAAAACAGCAAATGATGAAATAGACCAGCGCCGCGAACAGGTACATCTCGACCAGCCGCCCGTCGCGGTGCGCGACGATGGTGGCCGCGCCGAGAAAATCGGTGATCGAGACCACATAGACCAGCGACGTGTCCTGGAACAGAACGATGGTCTGGGTCAACAGTACCGGCAGCATGTTGCGGAACGCCTGCGGCAGCACGACATAGCGCATGGTCTGGTGATAGTTGAGGCCGAGCGCCTGCGCCGCCATCGGCTGCCCTTTCGAGATCGACTGGATGCCCGCGCGCATGATCTCGGAGAAATAGGCCGCTTCGAACATGATGAAGGTGATCAGCGAGGAGGCGAAAGCGCCGACCCGGATGGGACGCGAGGCCCCCGTCAGCCATTGCCCGATATAGGGGACCAGGAAATAGAACCAGAAGATCACCAGCACCAGCGGCAGCGAGCGCATCAGGTCGACATAGAGACCGGCGATCCGGCCGGGCAATTTGTAACTCGAGAGCCGCATCAGCGCGATCAGCGTCCCGAAGATCAGCCCGCCGAGCGCGGAGAGCGCCGTCAGCGTCAACGTGAAGGTCATGCCGTCGTAGAACAGATAGGGCAGCGAGCGGCGGATGACGTCAAAATCGAAATTGTCGAACATGGCCCCTTACTTCCCCGAAATATAGCCGGGGATCGCCACCGCGCGCTCGACAAAGCGCATGACGGTGACGACGACCAGATTGATCAGCAGATACATCAGCGTGGCGGCCGTGAACGCCTCGAACACCTGGAAGGAAAACTCCTGCATCGAGCGCGCCGCGCCCGTCAGCTCGACCAGGCCGATGGTGATCGCGACGGCCGTGTTCTTGATGGTGGAGAGAAATTCCGAGGTCAGCGGCGGCAGGATGATGCGGAACGCCAGCGGCAGCAGCACATAGTGATAGGTCTGCAGCGTCGTCAGCCCGAGCGCGGTCGCGGCCTGCTTCTGCCCGCGCGGCAAGGAGCCGATGCCGGCCTGCAATTGCACCGCGACGCGCGCCGACATGAAGAGGCCGACGCCGACGGCGGCCGTCCAGAACGGCGCATGCGGCAAATGCTTCAGCCACAGGCCCGCCCGCTGCGGCAGCAGCTCCGGCAGCACGAAGAACCAGAGGAAGAGCTGCACGAGCAGCGGCATGTTGCGGAAGAACTCGACATAGGCAAAGCCGAACCACGAGGCCGGCTTTGACGGCAATGTGCGCAGTACGCCGACGATCGAGCCGGTGACAAGCGCGATGACCCATGCGAGCAGCGAGGTCTCGATGGTCACCAGCAATCCCGACAGGAGCACGTCGAGATAGCTGCCGGCCCCGCCCGGGTCCGGTTCGAAGAAGATGTGCCAGTTCCAGTGATAGTTCACGAGGCGCGCTGTCCGGTTGACGTCTCACATCGATTTGTACGAGTCAGGGTCCGGCGAATCCGAGGGCTTCGCGAACTCCGCCTTCAATGCCGGCGCAATCGGCGTGTTGAGATTCAACCCCTTCGGCGGAATCTTTTCCATGAACCATTTGTCGTAGAGCCTCTCGCCTTCGCCGGAAGTGTAGACCGCAGCGGTCGCCGCATCGACCACCTTCTTGAAGTCGGGGTCGTCCCTGCGCAGCATGATCCCGTAGGGCTCGGGCTTCGAGAACGCCTCCTCGGATATGGCATAGGCGCCCGGCTCTTTCGATCCCGCGACAAAGCTCGCGATCAGCACATCGTCCATGACGAGGGCGGCGGCACGGTCGGTCTCGACCATCAGGAACGCCTCGGCGTAATCCTTGGCCGGGACGATGGTGATGCCGAGATTGCGCGCCACGTTTACTTCGGTGAGCTGCTTGATGTTGGTGGTACCCGCGGTCGAGACCACCGTCTTGCCCTTGAGGCCGTCGATGGAGGTGATGTTGCTCGCCTTCTTGGAGACGAAGCGGGTTGCGGCCAGGAAGTGCGCGTTGGTGAAGGTGACGAGCTTCTGTCGCTCAGGATTGTTGGTGGTTGAGCCGCATTCGAGGTCGATGGTGCCGTTGGCGAGCAGCGGAATGCGGGTGGCTGAAGTCACCTGGTTGAGTTTGACCTCGATCTTGTCGAGCTTGAGCTCCTTCTTCACGGCGTCGACGATCCGGTAGCAGATGTCCATGGCGAAGCCGACAGGCTTCTGGTTGTCGTCGAGATAGGAGAACGGGACGGAGGAGTCACGGTATCCGAGCGTGACGATGCCGGTTTCCTTGATGTTCTTCAGCGTCCCCGAGAGTTCTTCGGCGCCAGCCCCGCCGGTGCCGAGCAGGCCGGCAAGCGCCAGGCCGAGGATTTCCAATCGTTTCATTATTTCCGTCCCTCTGGATGGTCACCGGGAGTACATGCATAAACCGGACCGGAATGCACGTACTCGCCGGTGCCTCTCATGGACGGCTTCTCGAACGGTCCAGCGCAGGAGATACCCTTACATTGCCTTGTACGAATCCGGGTCCGGCGAATCCGACGGCTTGGCGAATTCGGCCTTTAATTCCGGCGCGATCGGCGTGTTGAGGTTCAAGCCCTTCGGCGGGATCTTCGACATGAACCACTTGTCATAGAGCTTCTGGCCCTCGCCGCTCTTGTAGATCTGGGCGGTCGCGGCATCGACCACCTTCTTGAAAGGCGCATCGTCCTTGCGCAGCATGATGCCGTACGGCTCGGGCTTGGAAAACGCATCCTTAGAGATGACATAATCGCCGGGGGTCTTCGCTCCCGCGACCAGGCTCGAGAGCAGGATGTCGTCCATGACGAAGGCTACCGCGCGATCGGTCTCCACCATCAGGAAGGCTTCGGCATGGTCTTTCGCCGGGACGATGGTCGCGCCGAGATTGCGCGCGACATTGGCCTCGGTGAGCTGCTTGATGTTGGTGGTGCCGGCGGTGGAGACCACCGTCTTGCCCTTCAAATCGTCAATAGACTTGAGGCCGCTCGATTTCTTGAACACGTAGCGGCTGGCGGTGAGGAAGTGGGTGTTGGTGAATGCGACCTGCTTCTGCCGCTCGGCGTTATTGGTGGTCGAACCGCATTCGAGGTCGATGGTGCCGTTGGCCATCAGCGGAATGCGCGTTGCTGAAGTGACCGGGTTGAGCTTGACCTCGAGCTTGTCGAGCTTGAGCTCCTTCTTCACGGCATCGACGATCTTGTAGCAGATGTCCATGGCGAAGCCGACCGGCTTCTGGTTGTCGTCGAGATAGGAGAACGGAATCGAGAAATCGCGGAAGCCGAGCGTGATGGCGCCGGTCTCCTTGACGTTCTTTAGCGTCCCCGTCAGCTCTTCGGCCTGGGCCTGGCTCGCGCCAAGCGCTGCCGCGAGCGCAAAACCCAGGATTTTCATATGTTTCATCGTTTAACTCCCCACTTGGATGGTTGGCCGGAATGCTTGCACAAACCGGGCCAGAATAGAATGTGACTTTTGGAGGCCATGCGGCCCCCGGGAGGTCCATGGCAAGCCGGATCAGGCCTGTCCCGGACAATTGCGACAAAGTGCAAGCCGCTCGCGCTTTTTACTGTGCGCCATTAGGTCACGCGCGGCGTGCGGTTTCGTGCCCGGTCTCCTGTTTCGGCAGCAGCTGCGCGTCGAGGATTTCGGTCAGAACCGGCGCGATGTAGCGCCGGAATTGTTTCGGATTTTCGCTCATGGGGAAATGACCGAGCTGCTCCATCACGGTGACGCGGGCGCCGGGAATCGAGGCTGCCGTGCGCTTCGTGTCCTCGGGTGTACAGGAAAAATCATATTCGCCGGTGAGCAGATAAAGCGGGCAGATACCGGTGTCGATCTCTTGCACCTTGCCGCGCAGGTCGCCGTCGACGCGGTAGAAATGGAGATCGCCCTTGAACACCCCCGGCCCGCTTTGCTTGTAAGCCCAGAGCGTCTCGTCACGTGACGCCTTCGGGCTCTGCGGCGCAATAAGCCCGGACACCAGCGCGGCACAGACTTCGCCGCCATGAACATCGGGACGATTGAGCCAGTTGGTGTCGTACCAGGGCTGCTGGAAATCGGCGGCCTCGAGGCCGATCAGCGCGCGGAATTCCGCCGCGTGATCGATCGCGAGGTTGAGCACGATGCGGCCGCCGATCGAGCAGCCCATCACCACGGGCCTGTCGAGTTGCAGTGCCTTGCAGAAGGCGCGGACAGTCTCGGTGTAGCGCGCGGTGGTGAGCCGGTACTCGTCGCCGTTCCAGCTTGCGGGCGGGTTGGATTTGCCGTGCCAGGGCATGTCGAAGGCGATGATGCGGAAGGCCTTCGCGAACTCGGCGTCAGCCAGCAGATGCCGCCATTGCCGTCCGTCGGAGCCCGCGGTGTGCAGGCACACCAGCGGGATGCCGGCGCCGTTCTCCTCGAAATAGATGCGATGCATCTCGCCGCCGATGTCGACATGGACGTAGCGGCCGATCATGGGCTCGATCTGGCCGTTCATGCTGCGACCTTTGCTTGATGGAGCCGCGGCAGCGCCAGCAGGTCCTTGAAATACTGCAGATGCGCCATGAAGGGATGCAGGTCGCCTTCCAGCACCGCCTCGCCGCGCTTGGTCAGCGCCAGCAGATCGTGCCAGCCCGGACGCGGCATCGGCTTCCAATATTCGCTCCACGCCGAAGCCGTCGCACAATATGAAAACCGCCAGGAGCGCATCACCGTGGGCTGCGCCGTCATCTCGACCATGCGGCCGGCGCGGATGGATACGAAGAACGGTTTTTCGATCAGCCCAAGCCGGCAATCGCAATCGAGGAAACGGCCGCGCGACGCCAGTTCGGGTGCGGCCTCGAGCCAATCGGGAATGGTTGTGAACGTCTTGATCAATACGTCGTGCATCATGGTCAACGCGCCTTCTCGCCCAGATCCCAGAACAGGCCGGCCATGATGCCGAGCGCCTCTTCCGTCACCGAGAGCAGGATGTGCTCGTCGGGCGCATGCTGCGAACAGCCGGGATAGGAATGCGGCACCCAGATGGTCGGCAGTCCCAACGTCTCGGAGAACACATCGTTCGGCAAAGAGCCGCCGAAATTCGGCAGCACCGCGGGCGGCTTGCCGGTGGTCTGCCGGATCAATTCCGCCGCCCAGGGTATCCAGGGGCTGTCGAAATCGGTGCGCGAGGCGAGGAAGCTCTGCGTGGCGCTGACTTCCGCCATCGGAAAGCCGTTGGCGTGCAAATGCGTCCGCACGGCGTCAACGACCTGCTCGTGTTTGGTGCCGACCACAAAGCGAAGCTGCAGCACCGCGCGGGCGTGGCCGGGAATGGCGTTGGCGGGCTTGTCGATATTGCCCGAGGACATCGCCAGCACTTCCAGCGTATTCCAGGCGTAGAGCCGCTCGGCGGCGGAAAGCCCTTCCTCGCCCCAATTGTCCGCCAGCGCGGGTTCGTCCGCCATCGGCTTGATCTCGACATCGGCGAGATAGGCCCTGATCTGGTTGGTGAGCCGCGGCGGCTTCAGCGCGTCGAGTTTCATCCGTCCATGATTATCGACGAGGCTTGCTATCGCATTGGCGAGAATGGTGGCGGGGTTGGCGAGCACGCCGCCCCAATTGCCGGAATGATGTCCGCCTTCGCGCAGATTCACATCGAGATGGATGCGAATGCCGCCGCGGCAGCCGAGGAAGATGGTCGGCCGGTCCGCGGCCAGCCGCGGCCCGTCGGAGGCCAGCAGCAAATCCGCCTTCAGCTCGTCGCGCAGCGAGGCGCAGACCTTGTTCAGGTCGGGCGAGCCGATCTCCTCCCCCATCTCGACCAGGAATTTGGCATTGAAGCCGAGCTTGCCGCCACGGACGTCGCGCACGGCGCGGAGCGCGGCGAGATTGATCGAGTGCTGGCCCTTGTTGTCGGCGGTGCCGCGGCCATAGACGCGGTCGTCGATTTTGGTGGTCTTCCAGGGGTCGAGATTGCCGCGCCATTCGCCGGCCATGCCGTCGACGACATCGCCGTGGCCGTAAATCAGCACGGTCGGGAGCGATGCGCCCTCGCGATGCTCGGCCACCAGGAACGGCGCTTTGCCGCTCGGCAATTCCACCAGCCGGCTTTCGAAATCGAGCTCGGCAAAGGTCGGCTGCATCTCCTGCTCCAGATAGGCGCGCAGTTCGTCGCCGCGGCCCGCATTCTGGCTCTCGGTCTTGTAGGCCACCCGGCGCTCCAGCGTTTTCAGGAACTCGCCGGAGGCGATCATGTGATGGGCGTTGGCGATGGCGTCGGTTCGGGTCATGTTTTTTTCTTTTCGCGTCGCGGAAAGCCTGGGGTGATCGGATCAGCGTATCGGGTGAAGGGGACGACCGGAAGTGCAAGCCGACATCGAATTTGTCTTGCTAAGGCGGGTGGGATCGGACCAACTTCAGCCAACCCGGCAACCAGACCGGGCACATCATCGGGAGGAAACCCATGAAGACGATGCTGCGCGCAGGCGCCCTCTGCCTGCTGTTTGCGGGCTCCGCGCTGGCGCTGACTGGCGAACGTTTCCCGGAAATCCCTCTGGAAAAGATGACGCCGGCGCAGCGCACGGTGGCGGACGCCATCATGTCCGGTCCGCGGGCGCGCATGAGCGGCCCGTTCAACGCCTGGCTGCGCAGCCCGGAGCTGGCCGACCGCCTGCAGAAGGTCGGCGAATATGTCCGCTTCCACACCTCGCTCGACAAGCGATTGAACGAGATGGCGATCATCATGACCGCGCAACATTGGGGCTCGCAATATGAGTGGTATGCCCACGCGCCGCTTGCGATCAAGGCCGGGCTCGATCCGGACGTCGTCGCCGGACTCGGCGCGGGGCGGAAGCCGGAGAAGATGAAGGACGATGAGGCCATCATCTGGGAATTCGTCACGCAGCTCCGCCGTGACCACGGCGTCGACGACGCGATCTACGCCAGGGCGGTCGATAAATTCGGCGAGAACGGCGTGATGGATTTGGTCGCGGTCAACGGCTATTACGACGTGGTGTCGATGACACTCAATGTCGCCCATGTCGCCCCGCCCAAGGACGCAGAATTGCCGTTCAAGCAGGCCGGCCGCTGAAGAAGAAGTCGCGCGGATCATGAAGAAAGAAATCCGGCTCAACGCCTTCGCCATGAATTGCGTGGCGCATCAGTCACCGGGGCTGTGGACCCATCCGCGCGACCGCACGGCCGAATATAACCGCCTGCCCTACTGGCTCGATCTCGCGAAAGCGCTGGAGCGCGGCCGCTTCGACGGGCTGTTTTTGGCGGACGTGCTCGGCGTCTACGACGTCTATGGCAACAGCCCCGACGCGGCGCTCAAATACGCCACGCAGACGCCGGCCAACGAGCCGCTGCTTCTGATCTCTGCCATGGCCGCAGTGACAAAACATCTCGGCTTCGGCGTCACCAGCAACCTTTCCTTCGAGCCGCCCTATACGTTTGCGCGGCGGATGTCGACGCTCGACCACCTGACCGAGGGGCGGATCGGCTGGAATGTCGTGACCGGCTATCTCGACAGTGCCGCGCGCGGCGCGGGCAAGGACAAGCAGACCGCGCATGACGACCGCTACGACATCGCGGACGAATATATGGAGGTGGTCTACAAGCTCTGGGAAGGGAGCTGGGAGGACGACGCCGCGGTGCGCGACCGCGCGCGCGGCATTTTCACCGATCCGTCCAAGGTGCATCGCGTCACCCATGAGGGCGAAAATTATCGGCTCAATGCGATCCATCTCGCCGAGCCGTCGCCGCAGCGCACGCCCGTGCTCTATCAGGCGGGCACCTCGCCGCGCGGAAGGCAATTCGCCGCCCAGCATGCCGAATGCGTGTTCATGTCGGGGCCATCTGCGAAGGTGATCGGGCCGCGCGTGGCCGCGATCCGCGAGGCCGCCGCAAAGGCCGGACGCAACCCGGCCGAGATTTTGATGTTCAGCATGTTCACCGCGATCCTAGGGCGTACCGAGGCCGAAGCGAAGGCTAAATACGAGGACTATCGCCGCCATATCAGCCCCGAGGGCGCACTTACCTTGATGTCGGGCTGGACCGGCGTCGACTTCTCGACCTATGCGCTCGACCAGGAAGTGCGTCATGTCACCAACGACGCCGGCCGCAGCGCGATGGACAACATCACCCGCGCCGATCCCGATCGGGTCTGGACCGTGCGCGAGGTGGCCCAGCATGTCGGCATCGGCGGCATCGGCCCTGTTATCGTCGGCACGCCGGAAAAAGTCGCCGACGAGATCGAGGCGTGGTTCGAAGCGACCGATGTCGACGGGCTCAACATGCCGTTTGCGGTGTCGCCCGGCGATTTCGAGGATATCTCGGAGATGCTGGTCCCGGAGCTGACCCGGCGCGGGCGCTACAAGACGGCGTATGCAGAAGGCACGTTGCGCGAAAAACTGTTCGGCGCCGGCCGGGCGCGCCTCGCCGCGCCGCATCCGGCCGTGCAGTACCGCCCGCCGATGCGCGCGCGAGCGGCGGAGTGATGCTTACCCTACCCTGGAGGGGGAGGGTAAGACGAGTGCCGACGTTTTCCGTTTCAATTATCACAGCACAAAGGGCACGATCATCTTCGTCCGCCGCATGTAGGCCGGATATTGCTCCGGAAATTGCGCGCGCATCAGCTCCTCCTCCCGCCGCGCGCTATAGATGAAATAGCCCGCAGACAGCACGAGCGGCAGCGTCCAATAGATGCTCTCGCCGATCGCCGAGCCGAGTATGGCAAGGATGATGCCACTGTAGATCGGATGGCGGACAAACGCATAAGGCCCGCCCGTCACCAGCTCCGGATCCTCCTTCCTCGACATCGGCATGCCCCAGTTCCGGCCGAGATAGAAACGCGCGTAGACGGCCAGCCCGACGCCAAGCAGGACCAGCACGGAGCCGATCGCGCCCAGGATCACGCTATGGGTCTGCCAGGACTGAACGAGGCGCAATGCGTGGCCCATCCCGAAGAAGCGAAAGGCGGCGAGCGTCAGCACGACAATGCCGAGACGGAGCAGGCTCTGCTTCCACCAGGCCGTGGTCCCGATACTGCGCTTGGCGCCGAGCGCAGAAATGCCCCAGTAAACGATAAAGAGCAGCCAGAGCGCCGGGATGATCCACTGGAAGATCGTCATGGCGAGATAGGCGCAAGCGATGAAATTGTTCCGGGATTGAGCATGCAACTCTACGCGTTTGTATGCTGGGACGCTGCGCTTATATGGTGGACTTGAACGGGTTTGTAACCCGGTGGGTCATGGGGAGGTGCGCATGCTGCGCGGAAGCTGCCTGTGTGGCGGCGTCAAGTATGAGATCAGCGGACGGCTATCCGGCGCCATGAATTGCCACTGCTCGATGTGCCGGAAGGCGCAGGGCAGCGCCTTTCGCAGCCGGGCCGCCGTGAAATCGGCCGAGTTTGAATTCGTGCAGGGCGAAGAGCTTATTACCTTCTACGAATCGTCACCAGGAAATCACAGGGGTTTTTGCCGCGTCTGTGGCTCTCCGATCCTGAGCAAGTTCGACGATCATCCGGACCATTATGGCCTGCCGCTGGGCGCGCTGGATGACGATCCCGGCATCCAGCCGAAACTTCATGTCCACGTCGCCAGCAAGGCTCCCTGGTTCACGATCACCGACGATCTCCCGCAGTTACCCGGCGCACCGCAATAGAAGAGGGCCTCGCGTTCTCGTGAACCCGGTGCCTAGATCACCACCGGCGCGTCCGGCAGCTCGTTGGTCGGACGGCCGTCGGGCGGGAAATATTTCGCGAGCTCGCGAGAGACGGCCTCGATGCCCTTGATCACGCCAGTCTCGAATTGGCCGGTCCGGAAATCGGCCTCCATGTTGCGGCAGATTTTCTCCCAGCCTTCGGGACCTACCTTCGCATCGATGCCGCGGTCGGCGACGATCTCGACATTACGGTCGGCGAGCAGGAGATAGATCAACACGCCGTTATTGTGCGCGGTGTCCCAGATCCGCAAATGAGAGAACATATCGAGCGCGCGCTCGCGCGCGGTCTGGTTGCGGAACAGCGGCGTGCCGTCGAGCGCGCCTTCCACCACGAAGCGCACCTGCCCCGCATGGGTCTGCTCGCTCGCCCTGATCGCGGCCTCGATGCTGGCCAGCACCTTTGGCGTGAACACGCGCCGCGCGCGCCAATGGTGCTCGACAAGATGCTTTGCGATGCGCCCGATGCCCATGCCTCACCAGCTCCCCGAGGCGCCGCCGCCGCCAAAACTGCCGCCGCCTCCGCCGCTATCGCTGTCGCTCGAACTCGAGCTCGAGCCACTGCTCCAGCCGCCGCCACTCCCGCCCCAGCTACTGGAAGAGGAGTTGTCATAGCGGCCCCGGCCCGACGGGCCCGCGGTCTGAAAGGCGCTCGTGACCAGCACGATCAGGAAGGCCAGCCCTCCCAGCCCCACGGCCGCGAGCAGCGATCCGACCGCCAACCACGAAATCACCGCGACCACCCCGCCGGCCACGATCGAGCCGAGTAGACTACCGAACAATGCACGCAGAAAGGTGCCGACAAACAGGGCGCCGAAGAGCGCAACGGGCGCGAAGGAAGACAACGCATCCCAATCGGCATCCGGCCGGTGCGACGCCTCGGGCGCAGGCGCCGGCAGCCGCTCGCCATCGATGACGCCGATCATGCGGGTGAGGCCCTCGCTGATGCCGCCGGCGAAATCGCCGGTCTTGAAGTGCGGCGCGATCACCTCGTCGATGATGCGCCGCGAGGTGACGTCGGTGAGCGCGCCTTCCAGCCCATAGCCGACCTCGATGCGCAGCTTGTGGTCGTTCTTGGCGATCACCAGCAGCGCGCCGTCGTCGATCTTCTTGCGGCCGATCTTCCAGTCTTCCGCAACGCGGAGCGAATATTGCTCGATGGTCTCGGGCTGCGTCGTCGGCACGATCAGCACCGCGATCTGGCTGCCCTTGCGCTGCTCGAAACTCCGGATCCGCTGGTTCAGCGTCTCGATGTAACTGCTGTTCAGCGTATTGGTCGTATCGACCACTCGGCCAACCAGCGGCGGCACCGCAACCTCGGCGAACGCCGCCTGTGCCCAGCACAGGAACAGCGCAAGCAAGACCGCTTTGGTGCGCGAAATCGCGGACACGGCATGCATTCCGGCTTACTTCGCAGGCGCCGGGTTGAAGTCGACCTTGGGCGCCGTCGAAATTTCCTTCTCGTTCTCGACCGTGAAATTCGGCTTCTCCTTGTAGCCGAACGCCATCGCCGTCAGGTTGGTCGGGAACGAACGGATCGTGACGTTATAGTCCTGCACCGACTTGATGTAGCGGTTGCGCGCCACCGTGATGCGGTTCTCGGTGCCCTCGAGCTGCGACATCAGGTCGTGGAACAGCGCGTCCGATTTGAGCTGCGGATAATTTTCGGTGACGACCAGCAGTCTCGACAGTGCGCTGCTGAGTTCGCCCTGCGCGGCCTGGAACTTCTGGAACGCGGCGGGGTCGTTCAGCACCTCGGGCGTGGCCTGGATGCTGCCGACCTTGGCGCGGGCGTTGGTGACGCCGAGCAGCACGTCCTTTTCCTGCTGCGCAAAGCCCTTCACGGAATTGACAAGATTCGGCACCAGATCGGCGCGGCGCTGATACTGGTTCACCACTTCGGACCAGTTGGCCTTGACCTGCTCGTCATTGGTCTGGATGGCATTGTAGCCGCAATTGGTGAGGCTCAGCGTCGCAAGCGTCGCCAGCACGGTCAGAAATCGGCGCATGAAAATCTCCGTTACGGTTCCGCCCGCGAACGTATCAGAACGGCAATGTCGGGTAAGCCATGAAAGCCGCCGGATGCACGGCATTTTATAAAAGGTGTCGCCGCTATGTCGTTTCAATGACGCCGGAGGTTCAACTGGATCATGCGCCAGGGGGCCCAAACAGCACAAGCAGCTTCCGCGACAGGCCGGATGTCCGCCAGAAATCGACGGCGAGGTGCTTCCACTCGCCGAGCGCGATCACGATCGGGTTGTTGGAGGGCGCGCGGCCCTTGAGGCCGAACCGCATCGCTTCGTCTTGCGGAGCCTCGGCGAAGGTTCCGAACAGCCGGTCGAAGACGATCAAGGTCGAGCCATAATTGGTGTCGAGACAGGCCTCGTTGCAGGCATGATGCACCCGATGATGGCGCGGCGTATTGAGCGCCCATTCCAGCGGGCCGAGATGAACCGGCAGCGCCGTATGCAGGAAGAATTGATACAAGAGTCCCAGCGCCAGCATCAGGGCGATCGCGACCGGGTGGAATCCGATCCACGCCAGCGGCAGGAAAAACAAAAATCCTCCCGTCAACTGGCCGGTCCAGCCGAGCCGCACCGCGGCCGAGAGGTTGAAGCGCGTCGCGGAGTGGTGCACGGCATGCGTCGCCCACAGCCAGCGAATCCGATGCGACGCCAGATGGAACCAGTAATAGAAGAACTCCACGCCGAGAAACAACGCGAGCCAGCTCCAGACCGTGTCGAGGGGAATGTCGGTCAGGCGGTGCTGATAGACCAGGAAGAAAGGCACCGCCGACAAGCCGCTGGTCAGTGCCTTGGTGATGACATTGCCGATCGCGACGCCGACGGAAGCAAACGTTTCCCTGGCATCGTGCATCTCCTCGCGGTGGGCGAGGCGGCCATACGCGAACTCGAGAATGATGAAGGTGAACGCCACCAGCAGAAAGGCGCCGGCGATATGCCGGTCTGCCGGCAGAAGTGCAAGCGCGCGCATGAGCCATCTCCTCCGGGCCTGACAATTAATGCGATATCAGACCGGGATTGACGGTGATACCGGCTGCAATCAACGCGTCGCTCGCCTTCTGCATCGCTGACGCGCACGGCCGGCTCAATCGGCCGCCCTGAGCTGCCAGGCATCGAACGATCCTGCCATTGCCCGGCACGACGTCAGGGCACAGCCGCGCCTGATCCGCCATGCAGGCGTCGATGGCGGTACGCACCTCAGGCACCCACTGCAGTTTCTGCACATTGACCTCTTGCGCGGCGGCGAATGTGGTGCCTGCCGCCAGCGCAAGGCATACGGACACGGCTAATTTTGCTGCTCTCGACTTGCTCATGGTTTGACTCCGTCAAATGCTGTTTTCAGATGCTGGTTTAGATCTTGGCTCCGGAATCGGAGCCGCCGGTTTCGGCCCGGCACAGCGCCGTGACACGGCGCCGGCCGGGTCGGATCGCCCGCTCTATCGCGAGACGGTGCTGCTGCGGTTGATGGTGCCGCCGTAGGGGCCGGTCGTGGTGCCGGTGTGCGTGCAGGAGCCGCCGGCGCAGGTGGTCGAACCGGTGTTGGTATAAGTGTTGCCGCGCACACCGGTGACCGAGCTGGAGTGGCCGCAGGAGCCGCCGGCGCATCCGCCCGAACCGCTGGACGACCAGCTTCCGCGCGGGCCCGACCCGCCGCCGGACCGCGTCCAGGCCTCGGCGCTGGAAGCGCCTGCCGCCATGACCATTGCCGCGATCGCTGCGGCACCCAGATACGTCTTGATCGAAAGCATGGGTCTCTCCTCGTTCTTGCTGCGCCACATGGCGTGATCACAACATCGCTGCGGAGTTTTGCGGGGACGTTGCAGGAGAGGATGCCGAGTGTAACGATTTGTAACCGTGCACTCGCGCGCCTTGCCGCATTGCGGCGTGTTTCCTAAAGATAGTTGCACTCAAGGTATTTGGATGAACCAGCGCCCGCATATTCTCGTCATCGAGGACGACGTCGAGATCAGGAGCCTGCTCCGCGACTATCTCGCGCGCGAAGGCTTTCGCGTCGATGTCGGCGACGGCGGCGCGGCGCTCGACCGCTTCCGCGCCATGTTCGACGAACCCGATCTCGTGGTGCTCGACATCATGCTGCCGGGCGAGGACGGGCTGTCGATCTGCCGGCGGCTGCGCGCCGCATCGCGCGTGCCGATCCTGATGCTCACGGCCAAAGGCGAGGACATCGACCGCATCGTCGGCCTCGAGATGGGCGCCGACGATTATCTGCCGAAGCCTTTCAATCCGCGCGAGCTGGTAGCGCGCATCCGCGCCATCCTGCGCCGCAGCGAGGCGCCGCCGGTCGAAAGCCGCCGCTTCCTGATCAACGCGACGCTCAGCGTCGATCTCGACAAGCGCGAGGTCGCGCATGCCGACGGCAGCGAATTATCGCTGACCAGCGCCGAGTTCGACCTACTCGGCTGCTTCCTCGCGCGGCCCAACCGCGTGCTGTCGCGCGAGCAATTGATGGACTGGACGCGCGGACGGCAAGCCGATGCGCTCGACCGCACCATCGACGTGCAGGTCAGCCGCCTGCGCAAGAAGATCGAGCGCGAGGGTGAATTGATCAAGACGGTGCGCAGCGCCGGCTACATCTTCACCGGCACCGTCAAGGAGGCCTGACATGCTCGGCCGCCTCGGTTTCACCGGCCGCCTGATGGCCATCGTGCTGTTCGCACTAATCGCGCTGTGGTCGGTCGGCGTCGGCCTGGTGTTTGTCAGTGAATCGCGCGACGAGATAGTAAGCCAGCTGTTTCCGCTGCCCGAACAGGTCGCGGGCATCGTCGAGCTGGTCGAGACCGTCGGCCCCTCGCAGCGGCCCGCCGTCATGAGAGCCGTCAGCTCGGAGAATCTCCGCGTCACCCTCGCCCATGAGCGGCCGCAGGATTCACCCGACACGCGGCGCATGCCGCTGGTCGAGCGCTTCCTCGGGCTTTATCTGACGGCCTTACAACCGCGCGAGGTGATCGCGATCGGCAATCGCAGCAGCCTTCCGCGCTGGCGCGATTGGCACCTCGGTGACTACTGGCGAAACATGCAGCGCTCGATGCGTTTCGCGGTCTCGCTGCGTAGCGGCGACTACCTGGTGTTCGAGGCGCTCGGCCCGATCGGCCGGCGGCTGTTCGGCTGGCCGCCCGGCTTCGGCATCGGCGTGCTCGGCTCGCTGATCGGCATGGCGGCCATCATCGCCATCGCCCGCGAGGCGCGTCCGTTGCGGGCGCTCAGCGATGCACTCGGAAAGTTCACCGGAGACGCGCCGGGGCCGCTGATGGAGCCTGCGGGCGCGCCGGAAATCAGGTCGCTGATCGTCTCCGTCAACGACATGCGCGCGCGGATTTCCGAACTGGTACGCGGGCGCATGCTGCTGCTCGGCGCGATCTCGCATGATTTGAAGACCTACATCACGAGGCTCCGGCTGCGCATCGAGCAGTTGCCTGATGAGGCCCAGCGCGACAAGGCCGCGCGCGATGTCGACGAGATGACCCGCCTGCTGGAGGACGCACTCGCCGTCGCCCGCGGCGGATTCGCCGGCGCACAGCGCGAACGTATCGACCTGCGGGCGCTGCTGTCTGATATCGTCGAGGACCGGCTTGTCACCAGCACCGGCCTGCGCGCCGAGCTTGGCGATGCCCCGCTCTGGGTCAGCGCCGAACCGGTGGCGCTGCGCCGGCTGTTCGGCAATCTGATCGACAATGCGCTGAACTTCGCTCCGCATTGCATCGTTCGCTTGCAGCGCGGCGGCGAGGCGATCGTCCTTGTCGACGACGACGGTCCCGGCATTCCCGAACACGCGCGCGCCTCGGTGTTCGATCCCTTCTTCCGCCTCGACCCGTCCCGCAGCCGCTCGACCGGCGGCAGCGGGCTCGGGCTTGCCATCGTCAAGCAGATCGCGGACGCCCATGGCGCCCGCATCGCGCTTGGGACGTCGCCGGAAGGCGGCCTGCGGGCGACCGTCGCATTTCTGCCTGCGTCCGCGTAGAGCCAGAGCGAGAGCCGTTAAGTTCAGAGTCGCCGGCTGATGTCGGTTTTGGTGCGCATTCCGGGTAGAGTCGAGGTGTGACGCGGTAGCTTTAGGTTCGAACATATCTGTTGCCGCCCCTTTCGTACGGCGGTGCCTTACTGGTTCGACCATGGCCCCGTTTTCACACCCCGCTCATCGAACCGGACAGGCAGATTTCCCGCATCCGGCTCTCGGACAAAACTTCACGCCTTCACCCACGGCACGTCGTGCCCAAGCCTGCTCAGGCGTACGAGCCCAAAGTGCCCGTAAAGATGCGGGAGCGGATAGGTCCCGCCCTTGCGACGCTTGACCTTGTGCTTGATGCGCAACCACCGGCGCAACCGCATCGCGGTGTAGCTGTCGAGTGCCCGATACGCCTTGGAGACGGTGCCTACTTGGAAGTAGTTCGCCCATCCGCGCAGCGTACGGTTCACCTTGCCCACCAGCTTTGTGGTTTCTTGCCATGTCCCCGTTCGGTCGGTCAGTGCGTGGATTTGCTCAACCATGCGCTTGATGCTCTTCTTCGATGGCCGGTAACCCAGGCGCGCCTGGCCGGTTCTCGCTGAGTACATCCGTCCGAACGTGTAGCCCAGGAAGTCGAACTCTCCTTCCGGGACCCTGCAGGTTCGTGTCTTCTCTTCGTTGACCGTGAGCTTCAGCTTGCCCATGATCTTGCGCAGTTGTTGCAACGCCTCGTCGGCATTGCCTTTCTTGCACAGGATCACAAGATCGTCGGCATAGGTCACGATACGACTGCCGAGGCGCTGCTCCAGCCTGAGCTTCTTCCACCCCAGTACGAACCGGCGCATGTATATATTCGCCAGCAGCGGTGAGATGGGTGAACCCTGCGGAATGCCGCGCCGGTTGTCCCGGGCTTCGGTCGTGCGTGTCTTCCTTCCTCGATCATCGGTTTCTTCCACGGGGCATTCCAGCCACATCTTGATCAGATGCAGCAAGCGCCGATCAACGATCCGGCGCGCTACCGACTGTAATAACTCGGCATGGGGGATGCTTCCGAAGTAGTCCGCGAGGTCGGCGTCAACGACTTCCGGGTGGCCACGGAACAGCAGCCCTTCCACCTTGACCACCGCCTGTTGGGCATTGCGCCCGGGACGGTAGGCATACTGCTCTGGTGGAAGGTCGGCTTCGAAGATCGGTTCCAGCACCAGCATCGCTGCTGTCATGCAGACCCGATCCCGCACGGTCGAGATGCCCAGCGGCCTGAGCTTGCCGTTGGCCTTCGGGATGAACACTCTTCTGATAGGATCCGGTTGGTAGCTCTCCTCCCGGAGCGCAAGCGCCAGTTCGCCAAGCCACCGCTCGACGCCATACGTCTCAATGTCCGCGAAGTCCTGCCCGTCTACCCCCGGTGCGCCCTTGTTGGAACGGCACTGGGCAAACGCATGGGCCAGAATGTCCTCACGGTTGATCTTGTCGTACAGCGCGTAGAAGCGATAGCCGGCTTCTGCCTTCGCTTTCGCGTGCAACGCCTTCTGCAGTTTCTGAACAGTTTTCGGAGTTGATAGGTTGCCCAATCTCCAAATCCCTCACCACTTGTTGCGTCAGTCTTGAACTGAGGTCCCTTCCCTCCACCGGCGTTACCCGGCTTCCGCGGTACTGCGAACCTCTCCGCCACCCCAGGGCGCCCGACCTGTCCCTCGCGGGCGTCCGGTTGGTCATCGCTGACCACGCCATGGGGCTTCCCGTGTTGCGTACGCTTTCCTTGTGTACATGCCGTCGCCACTACCCCGGCACAGCGGCTGAGCGTACTACTTCGCTCATTCCCCCAGCCGTATCAGCCTTCCCCGAAAGAGTGGTCGGGTCGGCCTGCGCATCGTCCTTTTCGAGGTTTGCTCGGCGTTCACTCGCGTTACGGCCTGCACACTCGCGCTGTCACCAATTCGTGACACGCTAACCGAAGGCTTCAGCCACTTTGTTACCTCCATGACTGCTCCGGTTGCTTCCGGCTGGAGCGATTGCCGGGTGGGGCTTGCACCCACTGGAAAGCGCCGCCTTTGCACGGCGCACACTCAAGTCGGACATTGCGTGAGGTCCGGAAAGTGCCCCAGTACCGGAAGTGGGCGGCCCGCATTCCGAGGGGCTCGATCAATTTGATCGAAATCAAAAACGCTGCTGCTCATCACGACTATAAAAAACAAATATGGGAATAGCCCTGCCGATCGCAGGAAAATCGCTCACCCCAACAGCGCAGACGCACTCCAACGCATCAGCGGGTCTTCCTCCTCCGAAGCGATGTGAGGTACGCAGGATGAAGCCCGCGCCCGAGAGTACCGAGATCTGGCTATTTAATCTCCCGGCAACCCTGCGGCAGACGCGGATCGCTCTTGCGGTCGCTATAGCTCTACTCGTGGGATTTGGGGCGTCGGCGCATTTTGCCGATACACCTCTGCCACGGAATGACGCGTTCGTTCCAGCTCTGGAAGGCGCAGTAATCCTTACCGACCTTATGACCTCGGCCTTGCTCTTTTCACAGTGTTGGGCTTCTCACTCACGCGCGCTTCTGGCACTTGCGAGCGGCTATCTCTTTACTGCTCTGATCGTTATTCCGCACGTACTCACCTTCCCCGGCGCATTTTCGCCGACCGGTCTTCTCGGAGCGGGTTTCCAAACCGCAGGGTGGCTATATGTCTTCTGGCATTTTGGTTTGCCCACCAGCCTGATCTTTTATGCATGTCTGAAGGATGAAAAGCCTAAAGACCCGATCACAAAAACATCCGCGGCATACGAGGTCGCCTGGAGCGTAGCGATCGTAGTCGGCGTGGTTTGCGCCCTCACATTGCTTGTTACCGCGGGAGAGCGGATTCTCGCACCTGTTTTTCTGGATACTACCCACCTTGCGCCGCTGGCGCACTATTTACTCGCATTCAACATTTTGGTTTGTACGGCCGCGCTTACGATTTTGTGGCGGCAAGGGCGCTCGGTACTTGATCAATGGCTTATGGTCCTGGCTTTGGCGTTCATTTCTGAACTCGCGATCAATGGCCTCCTGATCAGTGCACGCTTCACCGTCGGTTGGTACGTCAGTCGTTTGTTTGCAATTGTGACCTCGACGATTGTTTTGGTGGTCCTTGTTGAAGAAATTGTAGTGCTGTACGGACGCATGGCTCGCTCACACGCGATGCTGCTGCACGAGCGCAACAACAAATTGATGAACTTGGAAGCCCTGACCGCCGCAATCAGACACGAAGTGAAGCAGCCCTTAAACGCTCTCACCTTAAACGGTGAATCACTCGAACTATTCCTTAGTGAAGTGCCGCCCCAGCTGGACGAAGCACGCTCAGCCGCAGAGGATATGATCGCTGCAAGTTATCGGATCAATAAAATCCTCGACGACGTTGGCAACTTGTTTGGAAAAACCCAGCAGGAGCCAAGCCCCGTCGATGTGAATGACCTGGTTATCGACGTGCTGCGCATTTTGGACAGGGAATTAAGGGGTCATAAGGTTGCCACCCGCGTCGAATTGACATCGGAATTGCCGCCGGTGATGGGGCACCGTGGTCAACTGCAGGAGGTCGTCATCAATTTGATCCGGAACGCGATGGAAGCAATGGAGGTGATGAGCGATGAACAACGAGAACTGCAGGTGAAAACTGAGCGCTGGGGCGGTGACGCGATCAACGTCACAATAGCGGACACAGGACCTGGAATTGACCCAAAGAAATCGGGCGAGATTTTTGAGGCTTTCTTTACAACAAAATCAGACGGAATGGGGTTGGGATTAGCTATTTGCAGGATGATCATCGAACGCCATCGGGGCCAACTTTCTGTTTCCCCAGCCAGTCCGCAAGGGGCTATTTTTCAAATCATATTACCTCAATTGAAGCCCGAATGATTGGTCTCGTTGTCTGATCCTTGATCAGCCAATTCGGCAGGCTTCAGCGCTCCTATTTGAGCCTGCAATAGTCGGCTGGGCTGGTGGTTGCGCCTAGGCGTCCGCCTGGACCGATTTCACGTAAATGTCGCGTATGAGTCATTCGCGTCGTTCTGACCGTGCGCCGATCACTTCCGGTGTGCCTCGATAAGCAGACGTTCCCGGTGTCCATTGGCATGTCTCGAGGATGCCCAAAGGCCGACATCGCACAGAGCCGCTTGATCCAAGTCAATATGGGGGAGGCTTTGCGGAACAAGATCAGTATTTCGTACAGCAAGGTGCTTATGGAGGAGACGGCCATGGCAACGAGGCGAGAGTTTGTGCAAGCACTTCCGGCAGTGGGCACAGCATTCGCTGTGGGTGGTCATCTGGTGCTGGATGACAGTCCCGCGTCGGCCGAAGGCGTGGCCGCTCCCTTGGCAGGGCACTTTGATCCTAAAGGCAAGGCGCCCTCAAAATACACTTTGGATGTACTCAAGCAGGCGCGCGGCGGCCTTCCGTTCGGCGATACAAGAGATCTCGACGAGCAGAAGCGGGGCCTCATCGCTCCCATGAAAGACCTCAAGATTATGGCCGATGCTGGCCATGTTGCCTGGGACATGGAGCGGTTTCAATTTCTGGACAAGCAAGAGGACTTCGACAGCATTCACCCTTCACTGCTGCGTCAGTCCAAATTGAACAACAATTACGGACTCTACGAGGTGGTCCCGGGCATCTATCAGGTACGCGGCTTCGATCTATCCGACATCTCCTTCGTCCGTGCCAAGACCGGCTGGATCATCTTCGATCCTTTGGTATCAAAGGAGCCTGTCCGCGCAGCGTGGAAATTGTTCCAGCAGCACGTTGGTCAAGGCTTGCCAGTCTCGGCGGTGATCTATTCTCACACGCATGCGGATCACTGGGGCGGCGTGCGCGGTATTGTCGATGAAGCAGATGTGAGGTCCGGGAAGATTCCGGTTATCGCTCCTGTCGACTTCATGAACTTTACTGTTTCCGAGAACGTCTATGCCGGCAACGCGATGAACCGGCGATTACTTTACCAGTACGGCCTGCTGCTGCCCGCAAGCCCGCACGGCTATGTCGGCCAGGGTCTGGGACAGGCCGTATCGGCCGGTGCGGTGGGTCTCATTGCGCCCAACCATTACGTGGAGAAGTCTATCGAGGAATTTGAGGTCGACGGCGTCAGGATGATCTTTCAGAACACGCCGAATACTGAAGGCCTCGGGAGATGAACACCTACATTCCTGACATGAAAGCGCTGTGGATGGCTGAAAACGTCATCGCTTCGCTTCACAACATTTACACCCTACGCGGTGCGCCGGTGCGCGATCCACTGAATTGGTCGAAGTACATCGGCGAGGCACTCTTCCGCTTCGGTCTGGAGGCCGAAGTGATGTTTGCTTCCCATCATTGGCCGCGCTGGGGCAACGAGAGGATTCAGGAAGTACTCCGCGGGCAGCGCGATCTGTACGCACACATGAACAACCAGGTACTGCATCTCGCCAATCAGGGCGTGACCATCAATGAGATTCACAACGTCTATGAGGTCCCATTGCAGAGCAAGTGGTTCTGCCGCGGCTATCACGGCTCTCCCGAGCACAACAGCCGAGGCGTCGTCCAGCGCTATCTCGGCTTTTGGGATTGCAACCCGACAACCCTCATACCGCTTTCGCCAGGTGACTCCGCCCCTCTCTATGTCGAGATGATGGGCGGTGCACAAAAGATCATGGCCCGGGGTCGGCAGTTGCATGACGAGGGGCGCTATCTCCACGCCCAAGAAATCGTCAACAAGCTGGTGCTGGCCGAACCGAAGAATCAAGACGCCAAAGATCTGCTCGCCGACATTTTCGAGCAACTCGGATACCAGCAGGAAAACCCCGGTCTCAGGAACAGCTACCTCGCTGCGGCATACGAACTGCGAAACGGTATCCCGCAAGGGAAAACCGCCAGTTCAAGCAGCCCTGATGTGATCAGGGCAATGTCGACCGAATTGTTCCTTAACTTCCTCGGCATCCGTATGGACAGCCGAAAAGCCGAAGGCATGCGGTTCACAATGAACCTCGTCACGCCGGACAATGGTGAGAAATTCATTGTCGAGCTGGAGAATGCCACGCTCACAAACATTAAGGGCTTCCAGGCCGATAAACCCGACTTGACGCTGACGATCAATCGCACCGATCTCGAGCAGACGATGATGGGCGCGAAAACGCTCGAAGCCCAGATTGCAGACCGAACCGCAAAGGTGGAGGGTGACCCGAGCATCTTGAAGCAGCTCGCTTCGACCATGGTCGAGTTCGACCCCCGCTTCGAGATCATGCCAGGCACGAAAAGCAAGACCGTCCTGGCGAAGGAGGATCCGTACGAAGCAGAAGATATGGGTCAGCCGATCGCCGAATAGGGTCCTGAGGCCAAACTCAATTCGTCAGGCACGACGCCTGAGATGGGTCTGTCATTCGCGTCGTTCTGACCGCGCGCCGATGATTTCCAGTGTGCCTCGATAAGCAGACGTTCCCAGTGTCCATTGGCATGTCTCGAGGATGCCACGAGCAGACATGCTTACCAACTCACTCCGCGTTGACGGCGCCGCCTATTTCGCCGCTCTTGCCTCCTGGATCGCCTTCCAGACCTTTTGCGGGGTCAGGGGCGTCGGCAACTGCGTGATGCCGAACTCCGCGAGCGCATCCATCACGCCGTTGGTGATGCAGGGCGGGCCGCCGATGGCGCCGGATTCGCCGCAGCCCTTGGCGCCGAGCGGATTGGTCTTGCAGGGCGCGGAGCCATCGAGCGTCACCTCGATCGGCGGAATGTCGTCGGCACGCGGGACGCAATAATCCTGATAGCTCGCGGTGAGCAGTTGCCCTTCCGCATCGTAGGCCACGCCCTCATAGAGCGCCTGCCCGATGCCCTGCGCGACGCCGCCATGCACCTGCCCCGTCACCAGCATCGGATTGACCGCGACGCCGACGTCGTCGACCGTGGTGTAGCGCACCACGCGGGTAACGCCGGTCTCGGGATCGATCTCGACCTCGCAGATATGGGTGCCGTTCGGCCAGCTCGGGCCATCGACCCGGCCCTCGCTATCGACGGAGAGCCGCGCGCCGTCCTCCCTCTCGGCAATCTCGAACAGGCTGATGCGCCTGTCGGTACCGACCACGGTGAGGAAGCCGTCGCGATATTCGATGTCCTGCGCCGAGGTTTCCAGCAGGTGTGAGGCCTTCTCGCGCGCCTTGTTGATGAGATCGGCAGATGACACCGCGACCGCGGTGCCGCCGACGAACAGCGAGCGCGAGCCGACGCTGCCGAAGCCGGTCGCCAAGTCGGTATCGCCCTGCACGACATCAATCCTGTCGAGGGGAATGCCGAGGCTTTCGGAGACCATCTGCGTGTAGGTGGTCTGCAGACCCTGCCCCATCGCCATGGTGCCGGAATGCAGGACGACGCGGCCCTCGGCCGTGGCGTGCAGCGACACCTTTTCGGTGTGCGCGCGGCCGCCGGTCCATTCGATGTAGCTGGTCAGGCCGCGGCCATACAGCAGGCCCTTCTTCTTCGCCACGCGCTTGCGCGCATTGAAGCCGTCCCAATCCGAGAGTTTCGAGGCGCGGTCGAGCATGTGCGCGAAGGCGCCGGAATCGTAGATCTGGCCGACCGCGTTCGTATAGGGCAGCTGCGCCGGCTTGATGTAGTTCGCTTTCCGGATCGCACGCGGGTCCATGCCGATCTGGCGCGCGGCGGCGTCCATCAGCCGCTCGACGATGAAGACGGCCTCGGGACGGCCCGCGCCGCGATAGGCGCCCACCGGCGCGGTGTTGGTCATGACCGACTTCACCTCGAAATGCACCAGCGGCAGATCGTAGACGCCGGTCTGCACGAAGGGTCCGAGCACCAGCGGGATGATATTGCCGGTGCCGGAGGAATAGGCGCCGGTGCCGCCGACCGAACGCACGCGATAGGCCAGCACGCGGCCCTTTTCGTCGAGCGCGAATTCGCCGGTCGAGGTGAGATCGCGGCCATGGGTGCCGCCGACGAACTCGTCAGTGCGGTCGCCGCGCCAGCGGATCTTCTTTCCGAGCTTGGTCGCCGCATAGGCAACGATGCCGTCTTCGGGATAAAGGCTGGTCTTCTGGCCAAAGCCGCCGCCCATGTCGCCGACCAGCACGCGCACGCTTTCCTTTGGCCGCTTCAGGACGGATTCCGCAAGCAGGTCGCGTGTTGAACCGGGCGTCTGCGACTGCACATGCAGAAGTAGCCGGCCGGTCTTCTTCTCGATTTCCGCAATCGTCGAACGCGGCTCCATCGCGGATGGAATGAGGCGCTGGCTGACCAGATCGAGCTTGACCGTGTGCGCGGCTTTCGCAAAGGCCTCTTCCACCTTGGCGGCGTCGCCATAGCTCATGGCAGCCACGATGTTATCGGGCGCGTCAGGCCAGACCGCGGGCGCCCCAGGCTTGATCGCTTTGAGCGGATCGACCACCGAGGGCAGCACTTCGTAGTCGATTTCGATCACTTCGGCCGCGCTCTGCGCCAGTTCGCGCGAGGTCGCGACCACGGCGGCGACGGACTCGCCGGCAAAGCGCACGATCTCATGCGCGAGCAGGCGCCGCGGCGGCACCGTCATCGGCGAGCCGTCCGGCCGCTTGAAGATCGCGAGCGTCGGCAGCGTGCCGATGCCATCCTTGATCAGATCGGCGCCGGTGAAGACCGCCTGGACGCCCGCCATCGCGCGGGCGGTCGCGGTGTCGATCGAGTTGATCTTCGCATGCGCATGCGGCGAGCGCAGCACATGCAGCCACAGCGCGCCGTCCTCCGGCTTGTCGTCGATGAACAGCCCCTTCCCGGTGAGCAGCCGCTGGTCTTCCAGGCGCCTGACCGGCTGTCCCGCACCGAAACGCATGTTGCCGGGAAGAATGTTCATCAGTTGGTCCTTCAAGTTTCTTGGAAAACGAATTGGGCGGGGTTTTAGCGGGTTTTTGGCGCCAGACAACTGCCTGTCATGCAGGCGGCGTGCCACTCAGGCGACATCCCTTAGCGCCACCTCGACCGCCTTGCGCTGCTCGGCCGTCAGCGCGGCCTGCGGCGGCACGGGGTCGCCGACGTCATAGCCCTGGATCGCAAGGCCTGCCTTGATGCAGGCGGCGAGGTTGAAGCGGGCGAAGGCCTCGTTGATGCGCCAGAGTTTTCGCTGCAGCTCCATCGCCTCCTCCCAGCGCTGGCGCTTGCAGAGATTGTAGAGTTCTACGCTCTGCCGCGGGATGATACAGGCGGGCCCGGCCATCCAGCCCACGCCGCCGATCAGCATCACGGCGGCGGGAATATGGGCGGAGGCCGAGAACACCTTGATGTCATCGCCGCAGCGGTTGATGACCGATAGCAGCCGACCGGTATTGGTCGAGGCATCCTTGATGTAGCCGATGCGCGGATGGCTCGCGAGCCGCGCAATGACATCGAGCGTCAGGTCGGAGCGCTGGAACTGCGGGTTGGTGTAGATCACGACGGGAATGTCGACGGCATCGGCGATGGCGCGAAAATAGGATTCGACCTGCGCATCAGCGAGCGGGAAGTACGCTTCCAGGATCGCGAGAATGCCGTCCGCGCCCAGCTTCTGATAGGCCAGCGCCTGCGCGACCGCATCGGCCGTCGAGGTCGAGACCACACCGGCGACCACGGGCACGCGCTTCCGCGCGGCTTCGATCGTGGTGCGCACCACGGCAGTGCGCTGTACGCTGTCAAGATAAGCGAACTCGCCGGTCGATCCGAGCGGCGTCAGCCCATGTACGCCGGACGCGATGAGATCGTCGCAAAGCTTTGCCAGCACGCTTTCGCGGATGTTGCTGGCCGCATCGATGGGGGAGACGAGATAGGGAAAGACGCCGTGGAAATCGGACATGACGGCCGCTGGTATAGCGGTCCCGCCAGCTTTTCCGCAAGGCTCACAAAAGAAGATGGCTCACAGCGCCAGCAGCCGTGAGCCGGGGGTTCGCATCCGCGGAAGGAAAGCTACGTGCAATGGGTGCGCCGTAATGTGCGGGTGGTCACACTGGCTTTTGGTGCGCCCGAACGCCTGCGACGAGCGCCGCGACGCCCTCGCCGCAATCGGAATTCGCGCCTTACGACAGGTATTTGCGGTCGAGGCCAAATTGCACGGCAGTCGGCGCTTCGGCCTCGAGGGCGGTTCGGAACGGAGCAAGCGCCAGAACACCTTCGGTATATTTCGCCAGTTTCGGATATCCGGCGCGATCGATGCCGTAGCCGAGATAGTGGTAGTTGATCAGGTTCGAGACGATTCCGATATCGGCGAGGCTGAGATTGTCGCCGACCAGGAATTTTCCGTTCATCTGGCTTTCCAGATAGCTGAAAACCTTCGGACGCTGCTCGCCGAGCAGCTTGTCGACCACGGCCTCGTCGGTCTTGCCCTTGAAGATGACGGGATTGAGCACCTTCTGGAAGAACAGCCCCTGCACCAGGCTGCGGAACATCCAGCCGGCATAGCCGTCCCAGAACATCACGCGCGAATGGTCGCGATCGGCGGCGGGCAGGATCGAAGGCGATGGTTGCTTGCGTTCGAGGTAGACGCAGATCGCCGAGGACTCCGCGACCGAGAAGTCGCCGTCCTGCATCGCCGGAATGAGTCCGGTCGGGCTGAGCGAGGTCCAGTTCGGCGGCGGATCGAACGGCACCACCGGCTCGACTTTGTGCGCGATATTCTTGGCGATGGCGGTGACGATCGGCTTTCGCACGTGAACCGAAAGCGGCACGCCGTAGATCGTGATCATGACTTGCTCCCTGTGTGGCCGCCTGGTCCGGAATTGGCGCAAGCGGATGGCGTTGCCCGGACGCGCCTGCGTCCGAACTGAAGTTCGTGGTCGGATTGAAGCTGACTTACGCGGCAGCGCGGACCGGAAACTGGATCTCGACCAGCGCCGCTTCAGGCACGGTCACAGGCTCCAGAAACACCTCGCGACAGGGACCTGCGATCTCATAGCCATTGGCCTCGATCCACATGCCGATCATGCCGAACGAGCAGTGGCGCTCCATGGTCCCCACTCTGACAATGGTCGCCATGGTCTCGACGCCGGGCAGTTCGCCGCAGCTCAGCACGAGATCACCGGCGAGCCGCACGTTCGCATTCGAGGCGCGCGTCAGCGAGAAGCCTACTTCGAGATCGAGCTTGTCGGGGTCATAATCGTTGCGCACCACGACGATGAGCTTGTCGCGAAGGCCGGCACGAATGAGCCGGGCCCCGTCCTTGGCGACGCCGAGCACCATCCGCACCGCCTCCTCCATGTTCTCGCAGGCTGCACGGCAGGATAGATACGGCGTCGGCGCGACCTGCTTGACGACGACATCATAGTCGCCGATGCCGCCCTGGCGATCGATCTGGGCGATGCGCGACTCGATATGGCGCAGCCGGCTCTCCTCCTCGCGCAAGGATTGCTCGAGCTGCGCCCGCTTCATGGTGAGCATGGCGCGCAGCTCCGGCGGCGAGATGCCGTTCTCGAGCAAGGGCGCGATCTGCTCCAGCGACAGGCCCAATTCCTTCAGCGCGAGGATGGAATTGAGCCGCGGCAATTGCCGGATGCTGTAATAGCGATAGCCGGTCTGCGGATCGATATGCGCCGGCTGCAGCAGGCCGAGCTGGTCGTAGAACCTGAGTTGCCGGCCCGAGACCTGCGCGATCTGGGCAAATTCGCCGATGCGAAACATTCCGCTCTCCGGTTGCAGTGGGGTCGTCGGAGCGCGTTATGGCCCTTTGACGCTACGTCAAAGTCAAGCGGGATTTTTGGCCGCCGGCGAGACCGGGCGGTTGTTCGGCAGGCAGGGCCCGTTGCGGAAGGGCTCACTCACGGGGAATTCGACGGAATGAAATAGAAGGGGTTCGGGACCTTGAACGTCATCTCGGCGCAGCCGCCTTCGAGATCGCTCTTCTGGTCGCCGATGCTGGCGATAACCCTGAAGCCGCGGCTCTCGATGTCGCAGCGCTTGGAGGTCTTGAAGTCGGCGACACCCTGGTCCGGCGTGATCCCGCGCATGTAGAGATGATCCGGCGCCACGTCGGTGTAGCCGGCAGCTTTCAGGTTACGCAGCGTCCAAACGCTCGGAAGCTCCCTGTTATATTCCCGCTCCTTCCGACCGGTGACGAAGAACACGTCGATCGGAGTGCACGGTTCGCTAACGCCGATGCAGCGCGCTGCCCTGTAAAGCTTCAAGGTCGGTTCGATGGCGTGCGCGAGCCCTTTCTGCTGCCAATCCAGATCACCGCAGACATCGTGCGTGGAGAAGTCGCAATCGGGCATATTGGCAGGCCTGTCCTTGGTGCCGTCGGGCAGCTTGAGGAAGGGAATGCTGCCGATATAGGCGAAATCGTCTTCCAGGATGCGCGGCCAGTTGAGCAGCGAGGTCTCGTCGATGTCGAGCACGATCGCCGGGTTGGATACTTGCGGCGCACGTGCCGCGACCCATTTTTCCGCCGCGGCCAGCACCCTGGCGATGTCGTTCTCATAGGCGTTGCAGCGATAGTAGATCAGCTGCTTCTTGAAATTGTCGATGTTCTGCGGCTCTCCGAGATCGGGGAGTGGAAACTCCTTCATCTTGTCGCAGCCGAGCCTGGGATCGACGGAGGTAGACGTTGGCGTCGCGGTCTGCGCAGACGCCGCAGCCATCGACAGAATCAAACCGAGCACGGCGAAAAAAGTTGTTTTCATAATTGGACGCTCCGCAAAGGCCGCGCGAATATATGAAACCGATACTATCCCCAGTTGAATGATTTGCGACAGGAACGCGGCCTCGCCGTGGCAACAGCGGTGATCAGTGCCGCACGGGATGCTCGCCGACGAAGCGATCGACCTGCGGCAGCACGCGCGCCACCACGTCGGCCGAGATCGCGATTGCTTCCAGCGCGCGCGCCGTCGTCACGCGGCCGCCGGAGGTCGCCTGCGCCGGCGCGAAATGCCGGAGTTCATCGGCATGCGCGTCATCGTAGAAATTGGTCATGAAATTCGGAATGAACTGGTCGCGGAAGTCCGGCCCCTGCCGCGCGGTCAGCGCGTCGAGATTCTTCTGGACGAAATCCCAGGCCAGCTGCGGCTGAAAGCCCGACATCGCGACCTGGTTGATGACGCCGTTCACCATCGTGCCCGGCAGCTCCTTGCCCAGCGTGATCGCCAGCGTCTCCTGCGCCAGCGACGGATCGCGGGCGCTCGCGGCCGCGTTGTAATAGCGCACGCGCTCGTTGGTCGCGGTGCTCTTGCGCGCGAGCGACAGCAGCGCATCGTAGCTTTCGCGGTCCGCCGAGATGCCGATGACATGGCTCACGGGGTCGAGCAGCGCCGGCGGCAGCGAAGCGGGATCCTTCAGGAAGCCGGCGAAGCGCCGCTTGGCCTCGGCCACGACATCGGCATCGCCGAATTCGCCGAGCGTGCGGATCAGGCTCGCACGCAGCAAGGTGTCGTCGTCATCGCCGGAGCCGCTGCCGTCCCAGCCGAGCCGGTCGAACACCGGCCGAAGCCTGGTACGCATATAGGCATCCAGCGCCGGGCGCTCGGCGCGATCGCGCGACAGATGGTCTAGCTGCGCAAAGGCACTGATCACCTGATCCCAGACGGCGCGGTGATCGACCGGCGAAAGCACCTCGACCAGGGTGAGCCAGGACGACGCCTCGGTGCGGCTCGAAAGCATCAGCGTCCAGTTGTCGGCGAGGAAGTTGACGCGATCTTCCGGCGAGAGCTTTGCGAGCGATTTCACCAGCGCCGCGCGGGCGTTCGGGCCGTACTCGACCCGGTAGTAGCCGATATCGCCAAAATTGACCTTCACCGCCTCACCGCAGGCGCCCGCAGGGATTTCGGCGCTGCCGTCGAGCAGCAGAACCTTCGAGGGCTGCGCCGCGCCGGGCGCCCCCAGTTCGACCGGCACCTGCCAGTGCCGCGGCGGGAGCGTTGCATTCGCGCTCGCCGGCACGATCGCAAACCGATCCTGCCGCAGCGTCAGCTTCTGCGCATTGCCGTCGCACACGGTCTCGGCAATCACCAGCGGCACGCCTTCCTGCTCGGTGAAGGACGCAGCGATAGAAGCGACCGGCTTGCCGGTCGCGGCTTCCAGCGCCTGCCAGAGATCGGCGGTGGTGGCACTGCCATAGGCATGCGCGGCCATGTAGCGGCGGATGCCGTCACGGAAGGCGTCCGCGCCGAGATAGTTTTCCAGCATGCGGATGAAGGCCTGGCCCTTGTTGTAGGTGATGGCGTCGAAGGCCGTCATCGCCACGCTCTCGTCGGCGACCGTCTGCTGGATCGGATGCGAGGTGCGGCGCGCATCGAGCGCCATGCCGAACTGCTTCTGGCCGTAGCCGTTGAGCCAGGTCTTCCACTGCGGATACAAACGCTCCGCCGCCTTTTCCTGCATCCAGCTGGCGAAGCCCTCATTGAGCCAGAGATTGTCCCACCAGGCGGTGGTGACGAGGTCGCCGAACCATTGATGCGCCATCTCATGGGCGAGCACGCTGAAAATGCCGCGCCGCGCGGTATCGGCGCTCGATGCGGGATCGAACAGCAGCCGGCTCTCGAAGAAGGTGATGCCGCCCCAGTTCTCCATCGCACCCCCGAAGCCGCCGGGCACCGCGATCAGGTCGAGCTTGGGCAGCGGGTAGGCCTGGCCGAAATAGTCGTTGTAAAACGCGAGCAGCCTGACCGCATTCTCCAGCGCGAAGCGGCCCTTCTCGGCCTTGCCCCTGGTTGCGACCACGCCGACGGTCACGCCGTTCGCATCCGCCGTGATGCGCTCGAGCTCGCCCGCACTCAGCACGAACAGATAGCTCGACATCTTTGGCGTCGGCGCAAAGGCGACGCGCTTATGGTCGGGTGCGACCGCCTCCTCCCTCGTCACCGGCATGTTGCTGACGGCAAGGAAATTGTCCGGCACCGTCACGGTGAGCGCGAACGTCGCCTTGAAGGCGGGTTCGTCCCAGCACGGGAAAATGCGCCGCGCGTCCGAGGGCTCGAGCTGGGTCGACAGCATCCGCTTGGAGCCCGAGTCCGTCGGATAATCGGCGTAGAACATCCCGCGACCAAAGGAATTGATCCTGGCCGTAAACTTGAGCCGCAGCTTGTGGGCGCCGGTCGTGAGCTCGTTGGCAAAGGCCAGCGTCGCGGTCTCGGCCTTGGCGTCGAGCGAGACCTCGGCGCGCTGCGCGCCATCGTCGATGCTGGCCTCGCTGATTTCGGTGTTGACCGCGTTGAGCACGACGCGCGAGACCTGCTCGCGGACGTCGATATCCACGGTTTCTGAGCCGGCAATCGAAAGCGCCTGTAGGTCCGGCGCCAGCTCGATGGTGTAATGCACCGGCACCACCGATTTCGGCAGCCTGCCGGGCGTAGAGTCGAAGGAATAAAGCGGCTCGGCCGCGGCGGCCGATACCGAAAGCAAGAGGGCGACGCTTGCACCCAATAAAGACTGCATTCTCATTCGACGCGATCCCGGCTCTTTTCACGCGCGCCACGCTATAGCCTGACCCGACCGGCCGGGTAAGGCGGCGTTAACCTTAATTCTTAAAATTCGATTCATTTTTTTCCGACCATATTGGCCCTGCTTGGTCGGCGGCCCAGGCGCCATGGCTGCATCCCGCAAGCCAGCGCGCGAGTGACGAGGCCCGACCAGGCGATGGCACGAAATTCCGGAAGAACGGCGCGCCTTCTGGCGGTCGCGCTGCCGCTGCTTTTGCTGGCTGCCTGTGCGCCCAATCCGGCGCCGGAAACGGCACACGCCGCGGTCGGGCCTGGCCACGCCGAAATGCAAGAAACCCTTATTTGCCAGCCTGATCCTGCACTTCTCGTGCCTTCCTCCCCACCTGATTGCGTGTTCGGCCGGGCCGATCTGAAGACGCTCGACCCCAATCAATGGGCACGGTTGAAGATCGAGTATGAGCGGCAATGCTATATGCGGGCGGAGAGATCTGCCCGCGAGCGGCTGCGGCTGTTGCAGGTGGCGAGCCGGTGCGAGACGGCGGCTGGCCGCTGATTATGCACCGCCGGCCCCACTCCCGTAGACGTCGCGACAGCTAAGTGGCACAATTCAGTCATCTTTTCGCCGTCGTGCGCCGGGATTATCCACAACACCAGAGTAGGGTTCTCCCCAATAAGTTCGCGGCGGCAATTTGGGGAGAGAGTGTCAAGGGTAGCGTAGAGTAGCTTGCGAGTCCGACCATGGAGACGCTGTACGATTTGCTCGGCGCGCTGCCGCGTGACGACGCAGAAGAGCTCAGGGCCGCATTCCGTCGCGCCGTCAAGGGCGCTCACCCTGATGTCAATCCCGGCGACCCCCTGGCCGGCCAGAAATTCCGGGAGATCATCCGCGCCAATGACATCCTCGTCGACGAGGAGCAGCGCGCGGCCTACGATCATCTGCTTGACCTCGCCCACAAGGAGCAGAAGCAGAAGTCGACGGCCAAGGCCGTCCACAACGTAGCCACCAGCGTGATCGCGCTGTCGGTGGCCAGTTGCCTGGGCCTCGGCGGCTATCTGCTCTCCCATGACGAGCCGCAGTTCTCCGGCGCGCTGAAACAGCTCGCCGAATTCGCCATCGCGCGGCCGGGCGATTTCGCCGGGCTCGCGCCCTCGGCACAAGCCAAGACGCCGCCGGCGCAAGTCAGGATGCAGCCGCCTCCAGTGACCGAAGCCAGGACCGAGGGGCCGCCGCTGGATATCAAGGTGGTCCAGACGATATCGGTGCAGCCATCGCCCGCCTTGGTCCAGCCACCGCCCTTCGAGAAGCAGGAGACGGCCAGCGTCCCGCCGGACGGGATCGTACCGGTCGCGGCCACGCCGCAGACCGAGGCTGACAACGCGCCGACCGCTTCGGTCGGCCCGCCGCTCGAGATCGCCCCCGGCGACGCCAAGGTTTTTCGCGAGCGCGGCATCTTCGCCTATCGCAGCGGCAACCTGGATGGCGCGATCACCGAGTTCGATCGCGCCATCCAACTCGATCCGAAATTCTCGGCGGCCTATATCGACCGCGGCATCGTGCTCTACCGCCTGCAGAAGTTCGAGCGCGCCTTCGCCGACATCGCGCAGGCCAAGCGGATCGAGAAAGCGAACCGCGCCAGGGCCGCGCTGCAGGGGCCGTCCGCGCCGAAAAGGCTGAAGCCGCAGGCCGCGGTTGAGACCGCTTTCCCGCCGCTGTTCCAGCGCCGCACCGCAAAACTGGACTGATCGGGGCGGCCTGCGCCGCCTCGCGCTCAGGACAGCGACACCGTCGCCTTGTCGTAGTCGCCGGTGCCCATGCTGCCGGCCTCGAAGATCTCGTGCCTTGCGATCCAGTCGAAGGATTGTGAAAACACCTCACGGCTGTACGGCTCGAACACGATCCGCTCGCCCGGCCCCCAGCGCCGCGTATCCATTTTGACGTGGAAGCGTTCGGGAAACTCCATTCTGTAGTAGTGCGTATAGAGCTCCGGCCGCAGATCGATATCGCGCTGCGCGCGGCGCAAGGCCTGGAAGAAGCGGCGGACGTCCTCCATATCAGGATCGCCATTCACCATCGCGCCGATCATGAAGGTGGTGTCGATGATCTTGCGATAGCCCAGTTGCTCGGCGAAGTAATAGGGACCGCCGAACAGCGTCGCGGCCTGCGCCCTGCCCTCAAAGAACGCCTCCATGCGGCTGAACAGCATGCCCTCGTCGAAGGACAGCTTGATCTGGTCTTTGGCCAGATAGCTTTCGAGCGCCTGGATGGTGGCGTAATGGCTGCCCGACTGGAAGCCAACCGAAATCGGCACGTTGGCGAGATCGCTCGGCGCCCTGATGGCGGAGTCCGCGGCCACGAAGATGCCGGATGGCGCGACCGAATAGGCGTCCGCGAACAGTTTGGTGTGGCCGCGCGAGGCCGCGACATTCACCGTCCAGTGGCAGGCGCAGGTGACGTTGGACTCACGTCCCTTCTCGATGCTCTGAAAGGCGCCGTTATGGCCTGAGGTTGCGTGGTGCACGCCATCACTGGAGCGGATGAATTCCTTGAACTCGTAATCGAGGCCTTCGTCGCGGAAATAGCCCTTCTCTTCCGCGACCCATTCCTGCAGCCGGAAATGCGGCTCGATCTTGAATTTTGCCATGGCGTCCGCTCCCGTTGTCGTTGACATCAGAGCTTATCGCGCGGCCCCGCCAGGCGCGAGTGCGAACTTCCTCATGTCCTCGTGACTGGCCGTGCGGCAAAAATGCCGCCTCGCCTTGCCGCGCCCGCTGTTGTGCCAGGCTGAAGCCTGTTGTCAGATGGGACGACAGTCTTGGTCCAAGAAAGCACGACAATGCTCGACAAGCTGACGGCGCCGGCAGAGGAAACAGCGCAAGAGACCACTGAAGCCTGGCTAGCCGCATTCGGCGCGGCGCTGACGCGCGGCGACGCGCGCGCCCTGCTGTTCGGCGACGATATCGCCAAGCGGGTCGGCCGGGGCTTTGACGAGACGATGGGCGAACTCCGCAACATGTGGACGCGCACGCCACAGCCCGGGCTGTGGTTCACCGCCGGCGCGTTCTCGCAAGCGCGCATCTACGGCCGCTACATCGCGCTGCAGATCGACGCGATCGAGCGCGGGATGCTGGCAAAGAACATCGAGACGCGAGACTGAGGAAAAATCCGCATGGAATTCGCTGAGATCAACGGCGCCGGGCTGCGCTACGCGCTTGATGGCAAGGGCGAGCGCACCTTGGTGCTGGTGCATGAGATGGGCGGTTCGCTCGAAAGCTGGGAGGACGCCGCGCGACGATTTTCCGAATCCCGCCGTGTCCTGCGCTACGACTGCCGCGGGGCGGGCCTGTCGCAGAAGGTGCGCGGCGAACTCTCCATCGACACGATGGCCGATGATATCGCAGCGCTGCTCGATCACACCGGCATTGCGGGCAAGGTAGCGCTGGCGGGTGTTGCTGTCGGCGGCGCGATCGCGCTGCATTTCGCCGCCCGCTATCCTGATCGCACCAGCGCCGTCGCGGTCGGCAGCCCCGCGACCGGAATCGAGGCGGATCGCCGCGCCGCAGTACTCGAACGCGTCGCCAAGCTCGAAGCCGCTGGCATGGCTTTCGTCGTCGAAGACTCGATGCGGAACGGCTATCCCGACGCGCTTCGCGGCGACATCCGGCGATTTCAGCAATACCGCGCGCGCTGGCTCGGCAACGATCCCTCGAGCTACGCGGCCGTCTACCGCATGCTGGCGGCGACCAAGATGCAGGATGAACTGACGCGGCTTCGCTGTCCGGTGCTCGTGATCGGCGGCCATTTCGATGGCACGCGCCCGCCCCACATCGCCAAGGCGGTGGCCGACGCGATTCCCAACGCAACCTTCGAGGAACTCCGCACCGGCCATTACATGGCGGTGCAGACGCCCGACCTCCTCTTCGACCGCATCGACGCGTTCCTGCGCTCGGTCGGCGCCTGATCCCTCCCCGTTTCATCTCCGCCAAAGGTCTTCCCACATGCAACCCACGCAGCAAATTCCCGGCGTCTATCATCGCAGGATCGGCGACATCGTCGTCAGCGCGATCAGTGACGGTTATCTCGACGGCAACCTCGATGTGATGCGCAACGTCGATCTCGACGCGGCGCATAAGCTTCTCAAGGATGCGTTCCGGCCGGCGCGGCGAACCAGCGTCAACGCCTTCCTGATCCATTCAAAGGGACGAATGGCGATCGTCGACACCGGCTCCGGCAATTACCTGTTGCCGACCGCCGGCATGGTTCAGCGCAACCTTGCCGGCGCCGGCATCGATCCGAAGTCGATCGACACCGTGCTGCTCACGCACATGCATCCGGATCATTCCGCCGGTCTCACCGACATGTCGAACGGCGCGCGGCTGTTTCCGAACGCCGAGCTCGTCATGCACGAGAACGAGCCAAAACACTGGTTCGACGACGGCGCGATGGCGAAATCGGACGAGCGGGGGAAAAAGCTCTATTTCCAGGCCGGCCGCGAGCAGGTCGAGCCCTACAAGGACAGGACGAGGCTGTTCACGCAGGGCGAGGTGTTTCCAGGTGTCACGGCTGTCCCGAGCCTTGGGCATACACCGGGCCACACCGCCTATCTCGTCGCGTCCGGCAACGATCAGCTGATGATCTGGGGCGACACGGTTCATGTGCCGGAAGTGCAGACCGCGTTTCCGGAAGCCGGCATGGCGTTCGACACCGATCTCGCTGCGGCTGCGGCTGCGCGCAAACGGATGTTCGACCGCGTCGCCGCCGACGGCGTCCTCATTGCCGGCATGCACGTGCACTTCCCGTCCTTCTCGCGGCTGGCGCGGCGCGGCGATGCCTATGAACTGCATGCCGAGCCCTGGGTGCATGCGCTGGACGCGGGCTAGCCCCGGGATGCCGACCAGCTCTTGTCAATCCGGATCCGGCAGATTCTGGTCCTCGTCATTGTCATTTATCGCCGCGATGTTCGGATTGTTGGCCCTTATCGATATGACCTGTATCGTATAATTGCCGGGTGTTCGATCGACGTTCACAGTCAGCGTGTCGTTACCCTGTGGCTCAGACCAGTGAAACTTAACGGGGGTAGCCGCGCTGTCTTCAAGCGCGATTTTCAGTGTATTCATGATGGCCTGAGCCGGCGTTTCGCCATTGGCGGTGACCACGCCGCTCACGGTCACGGTGACATTACCGCCGGCGGTTTGCAGCCACGTCAGCCATTTCAGCCATTTTGCAAAATTCCTTGCCGGGTAATAGTTCGATGCATCGGTGAAGTCGACTTCGGATGTAAAGAGCCAGGCAACGTGCCGCAGGGTCCGTTTTCGCCACACCCGGCGATCGGGACTGTTGGTGTAGACCATCAGGTTGGGAAAAGCGTCGGGACCGTTGAGGACAGCATATTTTTTCTTGGTCTGGGCGAGATTGTCCGAGAACAGCTTATTCAGAGAAGTCAGGGCAGTCTGGGCAGCTATGGGGCGAGTCCGTTTCCCATGTACTCAACTCCTGTCCAACGATGTGAATTCAAAACACAGGCGATGATTATTCTTATTCGTCATGCAAAGCCGAACTGACTTCCGAAGGCTGTCAGTCGGAAAAGTGCAACCAAGCATATCTTGTCGGCCCCCCGGCGCAAGTCGGCGGGCGGCGCTACCGGATGTCGCAGATGCTGTGAGACTGAACCGATCTCGCCAGGTTCGCGCTCTCCGCAGCAACGATGCCGGCACCCCCAGCCGCTCTACTGCTCGATCGGCACCTGCAACGCCAGATGCGCGCGGAACGGGATGCTGTGCTGGCCGACCAGCGCGGTGCCGTCAATGTCTGCCGCGCCCGCGGAATACGTGCCAGTGAAGCCGCATGTCACCTCGCGGCCGCCGAACACGAGGTTCAACCCCGGCGCTTCCGTGTGCTGGTTGACGATCATCTCGCCGCGCCACTTGCCCAGGCTGAACGAGTAGGAGCCGGTGTAGTAGAAGAAGCTATCGCCGCCCAGGATGACGCCGCCGCGAAGCACCACGATGCCAGTCGCATGGCCGCGCTTGGCGCCGGTCATCTCGATCGCGAGACTATAGAGCCCGTCGCTTACGCGCGCGGCGGCGCGATCTGGCTGTCGGGGCTTTCCACCACGCTTGCCTTTCACTTTCGCGAGAATAACGAATACAGCGCCTTGCAGGCCCTTCGCAACGGTTGAAGCCGCGCTGCGACGATCTGGACAGTCCGGTCTCAGCTTTTCCGCGCACGCAGGGATTCGAGCAGGCTGGCGATGATCTTCTGGCCGCGCTCGCGCAGCTTCTTCGGGTGATCGGCCTCGGGCAGCATCAGCGCAACCTTGCAGATCATGGCGTCGACCAGGTGGCTCAGCAGGTCCATGTCCTCGAATGCCAGCTCGCCGTCGCGCTTGAGCGCATTCATGGAGGCCTTCAGCAGCCCCATCGGATAGGCCTCCTCGATCTCCTGGAAGCGCCTGGCGCCGAGCACCGCCGGCGCCTCCTGCACCACCACGCGCGCGTAGGCGGGATCGAGGCAGATGTCGAGATAGGCGTCGATGCCGATGAACAGGCGGTCCCAGATCTTGCGCTGGCCGCGGGATTTTTCGTTGATGGCAGTGACCGCCTCGGCCTGCATTGCCACCACCACCGCGTCGAACAGCGCCTGCTTGTCCTCGAAGTGGTGATAGAACGCGCCCCGCGTCACCCGCGCGGCGCGCGAGATCGCCTCGATGCCCGCCGCCTGAAAACCGTCGCGCGCAAAAATCTCCTTCCCGGCCGCAAGCAGCGCCTGCCGGGTCGCCTCGGTATATTCCTCGCGCCGGCTCTTGCCGGAATCATCTTCCTTCATGCCGCCAACATAGCGCTTGACGTGTCGTATCCATTCGATATGTTACATACATACCGTATGTTAAATACATATGGAATGTCGGCTTGTAGGTGGCTCAGCCATGGAAGCAGATCGCATGTTCGAACTGGCGCAGGCCCTTGCCGTGGCCAAGAGCCGGCAGGATCTGCCGGCAGCGATGCAGCTGTTCGATCCCGAGATGCTGCTGGAGAGCCCGGCCTTCGGCACCCGCGCTAAAGGGCTTGCGGAGAACCAGGCGGCGCTCGCGCGCTTTTTCAAATCCTTTCCCGACTATGAGGTCGAGCTGCAGGGCCATGCCGGCAACGGCGAGACGCTGATCTGCTGGGGCACCGCGCGAATGACCATGACCGGCGACCGCTTCGGTGTCGTGCCGAACGGCAGGCGCGCCAAGCTGCCGGTCTTCATCCAGTTCACGTTCAGGAACGGCCGCATCGCAAGCGAGCGCTTCTTCTTCGATCTCTCCGCACTGTGTGCGCAATCGGGCGTCTCGACCGATGCGGTGCGCGGGAAATTGTTTGGCGAAACAGCCGCGCCGGTCGCGGCCTGATCAAGGGAGTTGTGTGATGGATGCGCCTGCCAGGAATGTCGCCGAGATCAGGACGGAGTTTCTGTTCGACATCGTGATCGATCTCGATCCGCGCCTCAATTTCGGCGAGGGGCCGCTCGGCCGCCGGGTGTTGTTCGGCGCAGCCGGCGGCACGTTCGACGGCCCGAAACTGCGTGGCGAGGTGCTGCGCGGCGGCGGCGACTGGGCGTTGTTTCGCCCCGACGGCGCGATGACGCTCGATGTGCGCCTCACCCTGCGCACGCATGACGATGCGCTGCTGCACATGACCTATGGCGGCCGTCTGATCATGCCGCCGGAGCTGCGGGCCGACACATCAGATCCGGCCAGGCGCAGTCACATTGATCCTACGCGCTACTACTTCCGCACCCAGCCGCTGTTCGAGACCGGCGCCGCGCAATATGCCTGGCTCAACGACATCGTCTGCATCGGATCGGGCTATCTGGTCGAGCGCGGCGTCGCCTATCGGGTATCGCAGGTGATGTGAGGCCTCGCTACGGCGCCGTTCTGCGCAGGAACAGGGCGACGATGGCGGCGATGGGGATGCCGAACATCAAGGTATGAGCCACCAGTTCCTTGCCGACGATGACCGGCGAGAAATCCGGATTCGGCGCGTTCGACAGCGGCACGACGACGAGGTTCATGACGAGGTAGGCGATCACGCCGAACACCGCGCCGCCGATCAACCAGTGGTCCCGCCACCATCGGCGCCGAAGGGCCAGCGCGCAATAGAGGCCGGCGGCGGCGATCGAGATGCCGTAGTGCAGCCCGGCGCCCAGTACCGCCGTTTCCGTGCCGCCCTTGAATGCCCATTCCCCCAATAGCCCCGACGCGATCAGCTGCAGACCATGCGTGAGCGTGCCGCCGAAGATGGCGCCAGCGGCGATCAGGTTGGTGGTGCCGGCCAGGAGCCCGGCACCGAGGCTCGCGAGGATCTTTGCTGAAGGTGCCGACGTCATGGCCTGCTATCCCGTTGCCGGGGTCGGCGCGGTCTTTTTGATCATTCCGGGGTCGTAGTAGAAGTGCTCCTCGATCAGCTCCTCGCCGCGCCAGGTCTGCCAGGCCACCTCCTCGATCACGCGCTTCGAACCGTCTTTCGCGGTGAACTCGAAGCGCCAGCGGATCGCGGAATGATCGCCATCGAGCAGCAGCGGCCCGAGCCGTGTCGTCTTCACGCTTGCGACCCGCGCCAGCACGTTTCGCTCTTTCCGCCAGCTTGTCGCGGCCCTGGAGCGGCACGTTGTCGTTCTCGCGGGTTGACGCCTCAGGCGCATAGAACCGCAGAATCGCGCCGACATGGTCGTTGGCCTCGACCGTATCGGCGAAGGCCTGCAGCGTGGCAAGGGACGGCATCTCGCTTACTCCAAATACCGACTAATGGTCGGTATTTACCGACCGAAGGTCGGAAAGTCAATTGCGAAGATTTTTCGCCTCGCTAGAATGTGACTATGGCTACACAGTCCGAGCGGCGGCAGGCGACGCGGGCGGCGATCCTCAAGGCGGCAAAACGCCTGTTCGGCGAGCGCGGCTTTGCCGCGACCACGATCGACGACGTCGCAGCCGGCGCGCGCGTCGCCAAGGGCGCGGTCTACCATCACTTCGAAACCAAGGAGGCGCTGTTCGCTGCCGTGTTCGACCAGGTCTCGCAGGAGCTGCTTGTCGAGGTCGATCGCGCCGCGCGATCGGAGAAGGACGCGCTGACGGCGATGGCCAAGGGCACGCAGGCCTATTTCGCGGCGTGTGCAAAGGACGCAACGGGCCAGATCGTGCTCCACGACGGCCCGGCGGTGCTTGGCTGGGAGCGCTGGCGCGAGATCGACAACCGCCATTTCGGCGGCCGCTTCCCCGTCGCGCTCAAGCGCGCGATGGACGACGGGCTGATCGCGCGGCAGCCGATCGAGCCGTTGGCGCGGCTGTTGCTCGGCGCCGTCACCGAAGTTGCGATCGCCTGCTCGGGCCGCGACCTGCACAAGGCCGGCCACGACTACGCCCGCGCGTTCCAGGCGCTGCTCGACGCGCTGCGCCTGAAGCGGATTTGAGGCGCGAGCGCCGGGCCATCACTGCGTCGTGCGCGAGGATGCGGGAATAACGCCCCGCTCGCGCGGCTCTCCTGCTCTGTCTCGCGGCGCTCATCCCGCGAGTCCCAAAACACAGGAGCACGGCATGCGCGAGGTTCGTTCACCAAAACACAAATCCATCCCGCTTTGGATCGCCATTGGTCTGGGGGCCTGTGCTGCGTTTGCCGCCACGCTCTCGCCGGCCGCAGCGACAGAGGCCACCGACTATCCCTGGTGCGTTTCGCGGGAAAACAACCTCGATTGCTTCTACGCGACGCGACAGCAGTGCGAGGCGACCGCGTCCGGCATCGGCGGCTGCGCGCCGAACCCGCGGGTGCTGTTCCCGCAGCAGCGGCCATCGCGTTTCCGCGATTTCGCGCGATGAGCTTTTTCCGGCTCTCAGGAACGCGCGTCGCCCACGAAGACGACCGGCGTACCCTTCGACACTTCGCTCGCGACGCGCTCGGCGTCCCAATTGGTGAGACGCACGCAGCCATGCGATTCGGCCTTGGACACCTTTCCCGGCGAAGGCGTGCCGTGGATGCCGTAGCCTTCGGCGGACAGATTGATCCAGACGTTGCCGACCGGGTTGTTCGGCCCCGGCGCGATCTCGAAGCGTTTTTGTGAATGAACGCCCTTGAAATGATAATCGGGATTGTATCCGTAGGTCGGATTGCGGTTGATCTCGGTTATCTTCAGCGTGCCGGTCGGCGACGGCTTCTCCGTGCTGCCGACGGTCGCCGGGTAGAAGGCGATCAGCGCGTTCGAATGATCGAACAGCTTTACGGTCTGTTTGACCTTGTCGACTTCCACCCGGTCCGCCTTCGCGGCATTGGCCGCCCGGGGACCGCCGGTGTCCACGACCACGATGGAGGCGCCGGCGCGATCGAAGTGCTGGCCCGGGTTCAGCGCGCCGAGCAGCGCTTCGCTCATGTGAAACCTCTCCGCCAGCCCTTCGCGCAGACTGGTGTAACCGAGCTTCGGGATGCCTTTCATGTCCTCCATCTTCGCGGGCAGCTTTTGCAGGAACGGTCCTGCGACATCCTTCTCGGTGAGGGTGTAGTTGGTGAGCACAGCCGCGTTGTCGGCCGTCAGTTTTTTCCAGACCTCGTCGGTCAGCGTGTCGGAGCCCGGCAGCCGCTGCGTCTCGGCATAGGCGCGCAGCGCTTTCTTCGCATTCTCTCCGAACTTCCCGTCGATCTCGCCCGGCGAGAAGTGCGCACGGTCGAGCAGCACCTGAAGGCGGATGCCGACCGCCGTCGGATCTTCCCGAGAGAGCGACCTCTTTCCCGAAAGCTCGGCTGAATTGATCGCCGCCGGAGTGAGCTCGGCGCCATGAGCCACGGGCGCGGCCAGCGCGAGGATCAGGCCAAGCCAAAAGGCAGCCGGCAAGAGCGCTTGCTCGCTGAGGCGCGCGGTCCTCGCTTGTTTCATGGCTGCACACCTCCTCCAAGGCGCTTGCAGGGTAACGAGAGCCATCGTGGCTTGTTCCCGGTCGCGTCCTGCCCCAGCCAGCAATTCAGCTATCGCCATTTATTCCTCCAGCCTCGGAAATTTTTGCTTCTTGGCTCTCTCGCAGAAAGCTGCATGCGAACTGGCATCTCAATTGCATACAAACGAAGCGAATTTGCTCGTAACAAGGATTTTGTGCATGTCATCCAACACCAACCTTCGCAGCAGCATCGCCGCCGCCTGCTTGCTCGCAGCGCTGGCCTCCGAAGCACGCGCCGACGCGGCCAGCTGTCCCGCTCAAATTCCTCTTGGCCTGACGACGGCGCTGACGGGAAATCTCGCGCTGCTCGGCACCCAGGCCCGCAACGGCGCCGAGTTCGCCGTTGACGAGATCAACGCGGCGGGCGGCATCGCCGGCAAGAAGCTGCTGCTTGCGACCGAGGACACCGGCGCTTCGAGCACCGACGCGCTGAATGCGATGAACCGCATCATCGAAGGCAAGCCGCTGGTCATCCTCGGATCGATGATCAGCCCGCACGTCTTCGCCCAGACCGAAAGCGTCAACAAATCCGAGACGCCGTTTCTGGTCGGCGCCACCAACGCCAAGGTGACGGCGCAAGGAAGCAAATGGCTGTTCCGCACCCACGTTCATGACGGGCAGCTGGCGACGCTGATTCCGGAATATCTGATCAAGACGCTGAAAATGACCAAGCCGGGCATCATGGCGGTGGCCGACGATTACGGCCTCGGTGCCTCCAAGGGCATTCAGGCCGCGCTCGCCGCGCTCAAGGTGACGCCGGCCGCCATTACCTCCTACGCGCCGTCGGACAAGGACATGAGCGCGCAGCTGCTCGAGATCAAGGACAAGGGCGCCGACAGCCTGATCCTGTTCGGCCGGCCCGCCGACGTCGCGCTGGTCATGAAGCAGATGGGCGACCTCGGCATCAAGCTTGTCACCATCGGCAATTCCAGCGTCGTGGCGCAGACGACGCTCAACAACCTCTCCGCGGCGGAAGCCGACGGCGGCGCCGCGATCGGCGGCATGATCCCGCAGACGTCGACCGATCCAAAAATCCTGGATTGGGCCAAGCGCGTGCAGGAGAAATACAAGGTGCCTGCGGACAATTTCACGGTGTCCTATTACGATACCGTCTACATGCTGAAGGCTATCATCGAGAAGGTTGGCTGCGACAAGGCCGCGATCCGCGATGCACTCGCCGTCACCAAGGATTGGAAGGGTCTGCTCATCAGCTACCAGGCCGACAGCGTCGGCGATCTCGCTCACACGCTCGGCATCTACAAGAACAAGGGCAAGACGCCGGAACTGATCGGGCCGATCAAGGAAGCCGGATACTGAGGCGGGATGGGCCAGCTCGTCGTCAATGGACTTGCGCTCGGCAGCATCTATGCGCTGGTGGCGCTCGGGCTGTTGTTGATCTTCAACACGGTCCAGATCGTCAATTTCGCGCAAGGACAGCTCTTGATGCTGGGCGCCTTCATCGGCATCAGCTGCGCGGTGACGCATGAGCTGCCCATTGCGCTGGCGTGGGCCGCGACCATTGTCGCGATGGCGCTGATCGGCGTGGTGTTCATGCTGCTGGTGTATTTTCCCCTGCGCGGGCGGCCGCCGTTCCTGGTGGTGCTCACCACGATCGCCATGGGCATCGTGCTGGAGAACCTTGCGCTGATCATCTGGGGACCGCTGCCGGTGTCGCTGCCCTCGCCCGTGCGCGGGCCGCCGCTTCGCTTCGCAGGCATAGTGGTCTCGATGCATCAGCTGGCGATCTTCGGCACGCTGTCCGTGATCCTGCTGTTGCAATTCCTGCTCCTGACCAAAACCCGGTTCGGCATCCTGATGCAGGCGACCGCGCAGGACCTGCACACCGCGCGCCTGGTCGGCATTCCCGTCAACCGCACCATCGCGGTCGCTTTCGCGCTCGGCGCGGTGCTGTCAGGCATCGCCGGCCTGCTGGTCGCGCCGCTGTTCCTGGCCGAGCCGACCATGGGCGGCAGCCTCGGCCTGAAGGGATTTGTGGTCAGCGTCATCGGCGGCTTCGGCAACCTGCCGGGCGCCGTCATCGGCGGGCTTTTTCTCGGCCTGATCGAAACTTTTGGCGCGCGCTATATCTCCTCGGATTTCCGCGACGCCTATGCCTTCATCGTCATGATCGCCTTCCTGACCGCCTGGCCGCGCGGGCTGCTCGGCGAAAAGGCGAGCGAGAAAGTCTGAGAGATGAACAAGACGGTGGCGATTTTGTTCGCTTGTCTTGTCGCCTTGGCGATTCCGCTGGCCATGCGCGACGACTACGTCATCCAGCTCCTCAACATCGGCATTCTCAATGCGATCGTCGTGCTGGGGCTGAATTTCGTGACCGGCTGGACCGGCCAGATCAATTTCGGCCAGGCGGCGTTCTATGGTCTCGGCGCCTACGCTACCGCGATCGCCACCAAGTCCGGCCTGCCCTGGATCGTCACGCCGGTGCTGTCGGTCGCGATCGTGCTTATTGCGAGCCTCCTGCTCGGGCTGCCGACGCTGCGCTTGCGGACCTATTATCTCGCCATGACCACGATCGGCTTCGGCGAGATCGTCCGGCTGATCATCGTCTACTGGGAGCCGGTGACCGGCGGCACCTCCGGCCTGCGTGCCATTCCCCCGATCAGCGTGTTCGGGATCGGGCCGCGGGGCCTGATCCAGCACTATTATCTGCTGCTGGCGATGCTCGCGCTCGCGGTCCTCGTCGCCGCACGCATCCGCCACTCGGCGCTGGGCCGCGCCATGATCGCGACCAAGGACTCCGAGATCGCGGCCGAGCAGAGCGGCGTCGACACCACGCGCACCAAGCTCTTCGCCTTCATGATCGGCGCTGTCTATGCGGGGCTGGCCGGCTGCCTCTACGCGTCCTCGATCCGCTTTGTCAGCCCCGACAGTTTTTCGGGCGTGCAGGCCGTGCTGCTGATGACCATGCTGATCGTCGGAGGCATGGGATCGATCGCGGGCGCCATCGCCGGCGCGCTCGCCTTGACGTTCCTGCCGGAGATGCTGCGCTTCCTCGGTCAATGGTACCTCGTGCTCTACGGCCTCGGCGTCATCGCCGTGATCGTGCTGACGCCGGGCGGACTCGCCTCGATCATGACGATGATCGCGCCGCGTCGCGGAGTGGCGCGATGAATGCTGCTCCCATCGTGTCCGCGCGCGGCGTGACGCGCCGCTTCGGCGGGCTGGTCGCGCTCGACGGCATCGATCTCGACGTGCCCGCCGGTATCGTGCAGGCGATCATCGGGCCGAACGGTTCGGGCAAGACCACGCTGCTCAACGCACTGAGCGGCGCCTCGCATGCGGATTCAGGCTCGATCCGCATCGACGGCGCCGAGATCTTCCGGCTCAAGCCGCATCGCATCGCGCGGCTCGGGCTGGCGCGGACGTTCCAGAACATCCGCATCTTCGGCGATCTCTCGGTGAAAGAGAATGTCATGGTGGCGGCGGCTTGCCACGCGCGCTCCTCGCTGTTCGGCATCGTCACCGCCAATGCGCGGCAAAAGCAGTCCGAGGCAGATATCGCAGCGCGCGCGCGAGAGGCGCTGGAGACGGTCGGCCTGCTGCAGCGCTCCGGCGACCGGGCCGGCGCGCTTCCATACGCGCAGCAGCGCCTGCTGGAAATCGCCCGCGCGCTGGCTTCGCAGCCGAAGGTGATGCTGCTCGACGAGCCGGCCGCCGGCATGAACTCGACCGAGGCGATAGCGCTGCTGGAGACGATTGCGAAACTGAAGAGCCGCGGCATCACCATCATCCTGGTCGAGCACAATGTCCGCCTCGTCATGGGCATTAGCGATCGCATTGCCGTGCTGGACTTCGGCAGGAAGATCGCCGAGGGCAGGCCCGCCGAGGTGCAGCAGAACGAACTTGTAATCGAAGCCTATCTCGGCCGGCGGCGCCGCCATGCTTAGGGTCGAGAACCTCCGCGTCTCTTATGGGCACATCGAAGCGCTCAAGGGCATCTCGTTTGCCGTGGAAACGGGCGAGATCGTGGCGCTGATCGGCAGCAACGGCGCCGGCAAGACCACCACGCTCTCCACCATCTCCGGCCTGCTCCGTCCTTCCTCGGGGCGGATCGTCTGGAAGGGCGAGGAGATTCAGGCCACCGCCGTCGAGCACATCGTCGCCTCGGGCCTGGCGCACTGTCCCGAAGGGCGGCGGATTTTTCCCGGCCTGACGGTCAGGGAAAACCTGCTCGCCGGCACCGCGTCGCGCCGCTACCGCCGCGCCGAGATCGAGGACGACCTCGCACAGGTCTTCGACCTGTTTCCGCGGCTGAAGGAACGCCTCACACAAGGCGGATGGTCGCTCTCGGGCGGCGAGCAGCAGATGCTGGCGATCGGCCGCGCGCTGATGAGCCGGCCGAGCCTGTTGATGCTGGATGAGCCCTCGCTCGGCCTCGCCCCGATCGTCATCGAGCAGGTGTTTGACAGGATCGTCGAGCTGAACCGGCGCACTGGCCTTGGCGTGCTGCTGGTCGAGCAGAACTCGGCGATGGCGCTCGACATCGCAAGCCGGGCTTTTGTGATCGAGACCGGAACAATCACGCTGTCCGGAGAAGCAAAAACGCTGGCGGCCGATCCGCGGATCCGCGAGGCGTATCTCGGCGGGTGATGGGGCCTGCACGATCAGCGCGTCAAACAGCACTCGGCGTTGTCGAAGAGACATGAGGGCGCCTTCTCGCGGCAGGATTTGCCCGAGCTTTGCTCTAGTCACACCCTCCGAAAACAGAGGGCGCAGGGAATGCCGGATGCTGGCCGCACCCGCGAGTCTTGCGTGCAAAGAAGGTGCACTTTGCGCACGCAAGCAACGACAGGGCAGCCGAGACAATCCGGCATTCCCTGCGCAATGGTTTTAACGGCTGCTCCGCGCTCTCCCTGGTGTACCGGGCTTGTTAGCCACCATCGCCTGCGGGATCATCACCCGCAGACTTGACACCAGCGTCGGGGTGTCGGGACCACACGGCTTGGCCGTCCGCCCTGGCCGCGCTCGTCGCGCGCGGCCAAAGCGTCCATCGCATCCTGCACCCCACGTCCGTGACGATCGCGATACGCCCCTCTGACGGGTGCGGGACGGCGGGGACCCTACACCTGATTTGCGCTTCTGAAAAAGCGAATATTTTTCGCGAGACGGCTTGACACGAATTCGGAAAAACAGACCGTCGGGCAAATCAGGTTGCAGATAATCGAATGCAGGATAAGGAACTGAAATCGACATCACCCGTTAGCCCCGATGAATCCCTCTCAGCAACGGTGCACCATGGACAAGGATCGAATTGCAGGCTCGGCGAAGGACTTCGCCGGCAAGGTCGAAGGCACCCTCGGCGGCATCGCCGGGGATGCAAGGACAGAGGCCGCCGGCCGGGCCCGCGAGGCGGCGGGCACGGCGCAGAATCTCTACGGCCAGGTCAAGGATGCCGCGCGCGACGCGTCCGACGCCGCCGTCAATTACGCCAGGGACGCTTATGACAATAGCGGTGACACTTTCCGTGACGGCTCGGACGCCATCGCGAAGAAGGTGCAGGAAAACCCGCTCGGCGCGCTGTTGATCGCGGGCGGCATCGGCTTTGCCCTGGCGTTGCTGATGGCGCGTCCGCCGCGCAGCGTGCCGACGCGCTCGCGTTATTTCGGTTGAGGCGGCGCTCGCTTTGACTGGGTGCTGTTCGCTGCCTCGGAGATCTGAACCTGGAGGTTTGAATCGTGAGTGATGAAACCCCGCTGGCCCCGTTCGTTTATGACGGCCTGGATCCCGTTTCGGAGCCGAAATCCACCCTTGCAGAAGTCTCGGACGCTGTGAAAGGCACCGTCAATCGTGTGAGCGGTGCGATAGAGGCCGGCCGAAAGCCGGGAATGCCGCTGAGCGTCCTGAGCAATATCGCACGCGAAGCGCCGCTCGGGTCGCTGCTGGTCGCGTTCCTGTTGGGAATTGCCGTCGCCCGGCGACGCTGATCGCGGCCCGGGCGGTCGTTGGACATTTCAAGCTCCTGACCGACACCGCGGCGCAAGCGCAAACGCTGCCTGGCCCCGTGAGCTGGCGAAATCGCCCTCAACCTCTCGCTTATCGTCCGTCCGCTCTTCTTCCGCACGCGGCGGAACTTAGTTCATGACGGACAGTTCCCTCCTTGAAACTGATCCCATCAAGGAGACTCCACATGGAATTGATCCTCATTATCGTTGTGCTGGTGTTGTTGTTTGGCGGCGGCGGATACTGGGGTCGCCGTCGAGGTCATTGGTAGGAATCTGCCAACGCTCGCCTGCGCATGCGATAAGGGCCCGTCCCCGGGCCCCGTCGCACGTCATGATCAATCCTCGTCCCCTTCGTCTTCCTCGTCACTGTCGCCCGTCTCTCCGGTGGCATGCTCAATGCCGTCGGCGGCGTTGCGCGTCACCGGTGCTATCGGCACACCTCACTCACCGAAGAGGATTGACGATCTCGATTCCGGCAAAGTCTTTCTTGTTGTCGGTGACGACGATGCAGTCATTGGCATCTGCGATCGCGGCGATCATCGTGTCGAGCGCGCTCCGAGGCTTTCCCTTCGCGGTTCCCGCGGCCATCAAGCGGGCCCAAATCAGGCCGGCCCGCTCATCGAATGGCAGCACACGACCGGCGAAGAGCGCCGAGGGACCTTCCGGACCGGAAAACCAGGCATCGAGCTGGTCACGTTTCCGGCCGGCGGGTTTTTCCAGGATGCCGCGGCGGATTTCGGCGATGGTGAGCGAGGCAATGAACAGATTCTCGTCGACTTGCTCTCCCATCCAGACCAGCAGCGCCTCCGACGGCGCCGGCTTTGTGACGTTGCTGATAATGTTGGTGTCGAGGAGATATCGGCTCACAGCTCGACTTTGCGCCCGGCCTCAAACCGACGAACGGGGGCGATATCGGCACCGACCAGAGGCGAGCGGCGAAGTGCCCGGAGAATGCCGCCCTTGCTGGGTGGCTCGCCGGAAATTGTCTGGCTGACGACGGCCCGGAGCCGGGAGGCATCCGGCCCGTCCTCCGCCAGGCGCCGGGCGAGCGATCGGATCAGGTCGCGGTCGCCGTCGAGCCCCAGAACCTCGAACCGGGCCATCCCCCGCTTGTGAAGACGTTTCCGATAGTTCCTGATTGCGCGTTTCTGAGATGTATCGCCCACAACCGGCCTCCGCGAGCTATATCCAGTAATATATCCGGCTCCGACGCCAAACGCAAGACCGACCAGATAAGCGGGCATCGCAAGAAGTGTTGTTTCGCCCGACGACTTTTATATGCTGTTCCGGCCATCGCATGAACGACGCTCGCCATGCCTGTCAAATTCAGCGACCTCGAATTGGCCTTCGATTTCGTCAGCTCTGATCCAGCTCTGGGCGATCATCGAGCCTTTGTCTGCAGGCAGACCGGCAGGATCTATTGGCAGGCCGACTCCTTGGACATGGACGATCTGGATGAGCTGCCCCACGATATAGAGGACGAGGAAAAATATCTACCTCTTCCCGACAAGCGGGAGCTCGATCTCGGTAAGCCACTGGTTCTGGACTTCGCTCGCGAATTTCTCCCTGACGACTTTGACGACGTCAGGCACATGTTCAGCAAGCGGCACGCCTACCGTAATTTCCGGGCCTTGCTCCTGCAAAGAAGAGCACTCGAGCGCTGGTACGAATTCGAATCGAAGGCGGCGAAAAAAGCGCTGCGAGACTGGTGCGAACAAAATTCGATCGAGATCGACCTCACCGAAGCGGATTGACGATCTCGGCAGATTGCTATTCCGCGAATCGATACGCAGCGCTAATGATCGCGAGGAGTCACCGGTCCAATTCGGAGAAAATCCATGGCCCTTCCGCTCGTCAAACAGCAGCCGACCCTGGCTTGGAACGGCGATATGCCTTCGACGCGCGACGATATCGTTGCCGGCTATCTTCGCCTTCGGGAAATCTCCAAGAGACTTCATAAGGAAGTTCTCAAGTCCATATCCGGCGGCTCACTGCTCAAGCATGCGCGTCGGCTCGGCCTGGCACAAGGAAAGACGTTGATCCTCGATGACATGGACGAGATGTACTACGTCTACGATCTTGCCATTTACACAGCGCCCGCCGATCATTCGCGGGCGATCGACCGCTACGCGAAGTCGGCCAAATTCGAACCGCAGTCCGACGAGCGGTTGATGCTGGACGCGATGCGCGCGTCGCAGTTTGCAATACTCCTGATCGAACGACGTCACGACGCGGTGGGCCTGATCGCCACCGATATTCTCCGCAACGCCAAAGTGTGGCTGGTCGACGTTGGGCTTGAGAGTTCGATGGACGACGGAGAATTGATCGCTACCAGGCTGCTCACCCCTGGACCGTTCTCGATGACCGCCGGCGTCAACGTCCCGTTCGAGATCGAAATGCTAGCGCCGGTTTGCGCGCTGCTGCCGCAGCGCATCGGCGATAGCAAGCTGAGCCGAATCGCCGAGGACAGGCGCTTCGCTGAAGCCGTCTACAAGGTGGGGCTCGCGAGCGGCGTCATGGATCGCCTAGCCTACCTCGATCTACCCGTTCCCACCTGACTTCCGCACCCGGGCTGGGGCTGCCCGCCGGGCTCGGGCAAATCCTGTCGTCGGTGCTCGATCGTCGGAAGGTGCGCGCCGAGCGCCGAACAGCGCCCATCGTCAAACGCGCGGGCGCAAGCGATAAGGGCCCGTCTCCGGGCCCCGTCGCACGTCATGATCAATCCTCGTCCTCTTCGTCTTCCTCGTCACTGTCGCCGGTCTCTCCGCTGGCATGTTCAATGCCGTCGGCGTCGAGCGCGTGGCCGTTTTCGACGACCCACTCGATGTCCGAATAGACGTGGTCGACAGGTTCGCCCTCCGCCTGACCGGCGTCAAACTGCTCCATGTTCGCAAACTCCTCCGGGTCGGCGTGCTTGCGGACAAACTCGTGCAGCGCCTTCTCGTCGTGAACCTCGAAGTGCACCGTGTGGTAGATTCTTCTCATGGCGTCCTCGCGGGATCGGGGCGGGCCCATCGCCGCCCCCGCGTGAGCTATGGCCGCTTGTGTCGAATTCCAAGCTGGGCCGGTACCGTTCGAAAGCTGCTGTGGCCGTTGCGCCACGATCTTTCGCTCGCGCGGCAACGCCTTAACTTTTTCCCGGTCGTCACAGCTTGCAGCGCCAGTGCCTGTGCTGGTTGATGGTGAACCAGGTTCGACCGCGCGCGCAGACGTCGCGATGGCGGTGGTGCTCTTCCTCCGCCTGCCGCAGGTCGTCCTCGGTCGCGACCTCGAGCTGCTGTTCTGGCTGGTTTTCTTGCTTCGTCGGGGCCGGCGCCGCTGCTTCGCCCTGCGCATTCGCCACGGCGAGCGGCAACGACGCGGACAACGGCAGGCGATCGCCCTTGCCGCGCGACACCCAGCGCGTGGCAAAATCGTTTTTGCTGAAATCGTCCTTGCTGAAATGATCCTGGGTAGCTTGGGCGGCCGGCTGCGGCGACTCGTGGCGGGCATCGCGGAAGCCAGCGCTCGCCGCAACCAGAATGATCGAACAGACCGCCGCTGCCGCGGCGAGAATTCCAGTCCTCGTCATCTCGACTCCGACCCAGCCCACGATGGTCGGTTTGTCAGCCGGCCCAAAGCCTAGACCGGTTCCGGCGGGGAGCACAACATTGAAAGATCAGCAAAAAAGCCGAAAAATCGGGTATTTTGATGTCAAAATTCGGAAAATCAGCCGGTCCGGCCACCTCAGCTGACGCGACAGGCGTCCCTTGGAATCCAAGGAGCGGTGGCGGTCACAGCTCCTTTTCGGCGAGCGCGCGAAACGCGTCGGGCACGGGGCCTATGACATAGAGTAGAAATTTTCGGAATTTCGGAGCCTGGAGGGCCGACAGCATCGGCGAGCCGACTATTAGGGTGTAGGATCGCCTTCACACTCGCTGGGGATGCGCGGTATTTTTCCGGCTCGGCCGGCTGCGAGTGGTGATAGCGATTATGCTTGGGAGGCTGAAATGGCCGACACATCAGAAACATTGAGTGAAACTTCTCCGAGCGGGCCTAGGTCCTGCACAAAACCTTTTCTTCTTTGCGAACTTGCTGTGGGAAAGAAGGATAAGCTAGGCAACAAAGTTGCTGAGATACTGTGGCTTGCGAGAAATTACGCCGTGTACCGCTCCCACCGGGGAGTACATGTGCACTTCTCAGACTGCACTCAGGAGGAGGACGATCAACGGCGGCGATTCACTCAGATCAGCCCTGAATTGTGCGAGCTTCGCTATCTTACTTCTCAGATGGGTTTGGGATGGACCTTCGGCCTACGACGTCCCCCTTCCTCGATATATCTCCACAACATGGCGCAGGCCGTCATGCTGGTAATGGAAAACAAAGATCAGATCGATCTTGAGCGAGCGAAACAACTCGCCGACAAGACGCTGAGCATGGCTGTAGAGCGCGCAACAAATGACAACATGATACGATACCTCATATGCTGCTTGATTTGTTGGGGCACAGTAACGATCGCGGCGCTCTGGGCCTTGTGGGCTCAACCTGAAATCGACTGGGCGCTGTGGAAATCAGTTCGACCGCACATTGCGGGACTGAAGGCATATGTGATTGCGGGGATGTTCGGCGCCACTGGAGCAATATTGTCGGTTGCAACCCGCTTGCAAGAATTCAAATTGAAGCCCTGTCATCAGTCAATCATGAATTATTGGATGGCCGGTCTTCGCATCGGCATTGGGGTCGTTGCTGGGATCGTCATCCTTGTATTGGCCAGGACAATTTTGGGCGAAGCAATCGGCAAACATATCGCGAGCTTGTACTGGGAGGCTGTGGCGGCTGTCGGCCTGATAGCCGGATTTACAGAGCGCCTCGTTCCCAGTTTGTTGCAGCGGACAGCCAATCAAATAGAGTCGTCGGCAGGGACACCTGTGCAGGCTACCCAACAACAGGAAACGCCAAAGAAATTGGACCCGCAACTGGCCCAATAGCTTGCACGGCGGGGTTTGTTGGTAGCGCTCGCGGCGACAGCGCCGTTCCTGCATCCCGACTGCGGCGGTCACAGCTCCTTTTCGGCGAGCGCGCGAAACGCGTCGGGCACGGAACGCGCAATTCCCAGGGCCGTCGAGCCGTATCCGATCGCGTCCCATCCGAAGCGATCGCGGATCCTGTCGACGGCGCGGTCGGCCTCGGAGCGTGCGAGGCCTAGCCTGCTGCCGGGGCGGCGCGCTTCGTCCTCAAGTCCAAGCGGCAGTTCGAGCGCGAGATCCCAGTGCTCTTCAAGGTGCGACACGGAGATCGCCAGCAGCGAGATGGTTTTCTCGTCCGGGTGATCGGCGAGGATCGCGCGCACCAGCTCCTCGGCGAGGCCGGCGAGGATCACGGTCGCGGAGATGGGTGCAGCGAGCGTGACCGAGCGCGTGACCGAGTTCAGGTCGGCGAAGCGAACGCGGACCGTCACGGTTCGGCCGGGCCTCGACTTCGCCCGGAGCCGCGTGGCGATGCGATCGGCCAGGTGAAGCAGGGTCGGTCGAAACACCCGCTCCACCGCAGGCTTCCGGCCGAGCGCGGACTGGGCGCCGGCCGATCGGGACCGATGATGCGTCCTGATGCGCCTGATATCGCGATTCCATGCCAGCGCCGCGAGCTTTTCGCTCGCCCCGGGACCGAGCAACCGCTCGAGCGACCCGACGCGCGTGTTGGCGAGCTGCCCGATCGTCTCGACGCCGATCCCGGCCAGCCGCGCCTTCGTGACCGGGCCCACGCCCCACATCAGCTCGACGGCGAGCCCGTGCAGAAATTCCAGCTCAGTCTCGGGATCGACGACGACGAGCCCGCCGGGTTTTGCGACCTGCGAGGCGATCTTCGCCAGATGTTTTGTGCGCGCGACACCGACCGAAATCGGAAGGCCAAGTTCGCTGCGCACGCGGGCGCGGATGGCGCCGGCAATCTCAGTGGGCGAGCCGAACAGATGGGTGCAGCCCGCCACATCGGCAAACGCCTCGTCGATGGAAATCCGCTCGACCAGCGGCGTGAAATCGCCGATCACTTTTATCGCGGCGTCGCCCAGCCGCTGATAATCCTTGAAATGGCCGCCGACAAAAACGAGCTGCGGACACAGTTCACGCGCGCGCCGTCCGGGCATGCCGCCGCGCACCCCGAACGCCCTCGCCTCGTAGGAAGCCGCCAGCACGACGCCGCCGCCGACGGCGATCGGCTTGCCGCGCAACGACGGGTCGAGCAGCTGCTCGACCGAAGCGTAGAAGGCATCGAGGTCCGCATGGAGGATGGTGGCGGTGGGGGCCATCCGGGGCGCTCGGATGCGAGGTGTTGACGAATTTATCCGATGAGAACATAATGAGAACAAGACTAAGGCATGTCAAGCTTGGCCTGTGTATTGCAAAACGCGCTACGGCGTTCTATTTCGTTAATGTGGGAGGCCTGTCATGCGCAAAGGCGTTGGGCGAAAGGAGCATCCGCTTTCGATGCGGCTGCCCGAAACTGACATTGCCATCATAGATCGGGCTGCAGCGCTTCGCGGCCGTTCACGCACCGATTTCATGCGCGACGCCGCCGTACGCGCGGCCGAGGATGTGCTGATGGAGACAACGCCGATCCGCATGAGTCCGGCCGGCTTCAAGGCGTTCATGGCGGCGTTGTCGGGACCCGCCGCCGCCGTCCCGGAAATGGTCGAACTCTTCCGGCGTGCGGCCCCATGGGAGACGGACAGCTCGAAGCCCCGGAAATGACGCTTGGCGATCTCCGGCCCCGAGTTGCTGACGGCAGCCCACGATCTCGCCGAGTTCTCGTGTGGCAAGCCATCGCTCGATCGATGGCTCAAAACTCGAGCGCTATCCAACCAGGAGAAAGGCTTCACCGCCGTTCTCGTCGTCCATGAGGCCAACCGTGTGATCGGCTATTACGGACTTGCGCCGACGGCCATCGTGCCGTCACGACTGCCGCGATCCATTCGAACGGGTCAGCCGCCCGACCCTGTCCCGTGCCTGCTGCTGGGACAGCTTGCGACCGATCAGAACTGGATCGGCAAGGGAATCGGCACCGGTCTGCTCAAGCATGCGCTGCAACGGTGCATCACGGCCGCCGGCCTCATTGGAGGTCGTGCCCTTATCGTCAACGCGGTCGATGTCGAGGCTGCCGCATTCTGGGGGCGACGTGGCTTCATCCCCTCGAAGGACGACCCGCTCATCCTGTTCAGGTCGATCGCGGATATTGGGGCATCGCTTGGCGGGGATGGAAGGTGAGGAGACGAGGAGTCCCCGCGTAGCCGCGTGAGCGCAGCGACACGCGGGATCGACGCATGCACTCCCGGATATCGCTCTGCTCATCCGGGCTACGCTTGCTTGAAATAGTTTCGATTTTAAGAAACCCACCCGTCCAGCAAATTACCTTCCATCATCCAAGGCGCAGCCTTAAAGCCACAACCTGTGATATGACGGCACCATGCCGGACGAGACGACCCCGTTTCCGATCGTCGAAGTCGCCATCGAGCCGAACTCGAAGGCCGACCACGACAAGCTTGTCGCTGCGCTTAGCGAACTCGCCGCGGAAGACGCGTCGTTCCAGTTCTCGCGCGATCAGGAGTCAGGGCAGACCATTATGAAGGGGGCGAGCGAGAGTCATCTCGAAGACAAGCTCGATCGCCTCATCCAGGCCTACCGGATCAATGCGCGTATCGGCGCGCCGCAAGTCGCTTTCCGTGAGCGTGCGACCGAGCGCGTCGATCATGTCTACACACACACAAGCGGCAGTCGGCGGCAAGGGCGAGTTCGCCTCGATCAGGCTCGTGGTGGAGCCCAACGAGCCCGACAGCGGCTATGTGTTCAAGGCACAGATCGCCGAAGGTGCGCTGCCTCTCGAATACATGCGGGGTGTCGAGAAGGGTATTGAAGGCGTACTGACCTCGGGTGTCGTGGCGGGTTTCCCCGTAGTGGACGTGAAGGTCTCGCTGGTCGACGCCAAGTATCACAGCGTCGACTCTTCCGCGCTGGCGTTCGAAATCGCAACGCGCGCCTGCTTCCGCGAAGCTCTGCAGAAGGCAAAATCGGTCCTGCTCGAACCGATCATGAAGGTCGAGGTAGTCACACCGGACGACCGTGCCCGCCTCATCCGCAGCGACCTCCGTCGCCGGCGCGCTCAGATCGCGCATCGAGACACGCGCAACGACGCATTCGTCATCGATGCCATCGTGCCGCTTATGAACATGTTCGGCTACGCCAAGGACTTGCGCGCGATGGCCGCAGGCAGCGCCACATTCACCATGCGGTTCGATCACTATGCGGTGGCGCCGCCGATGGACGGCGGAGATCATCCACCGTTCAGGCCGGCGATTGGAATGCGGGCGTAAGAATGCGCGTAATGCCTGGCGGATTCCGCGCCGGCTTCGGCAGCTTCCGTCGGTGACGTTAGAGCGGGATGAGTCTTAATCGAATAGAATTGGCCGCACTCACCGTCCCTTACCCTCCCCTGGAGGGGGAGGGTCGCCGCGAATGAAATTCGCGGTGGGATGGGGTGACGGTCTCTCGTCATCAAACAGTGCCCGAGTTGAGGGATCACCCCACCCCGTCACGCATTTCGCTTCGCTCATGCGCGCCGACCCTCCCCCTCCAGGGGAGGGTGGTAAGCGATGCCGTTCCGGTTCAACCTAATCTCATCATGCGCTAAAGAGGAATTGTCGGAATCAAGTCACCCCACTGCCCGCTTCCCCTCGCCTCCCACCAGCCCACGCCGCACCGCCTCCGCATACCCATCATCCAGCGCGGCCTTCAGCGCGTCCATCAACTCGTCGATCTCCGGCCTGGTGATGATCAGCGGCGGGCAGACGTACACGGCATCCGGGGCGGCGCGAATGAGGAGGCCGCGGTCCATGGCGCTCTGCTGGATCAGCGCCCCGATGCCGGCCGCGGGCGGCAGCGCCGCGCGGGTCGCCTTGTCGGCTGTGAGGTGAACCGCGCCGATCAGGCCGACGCCGCGCGCTTCGCCGACCAGCGGCTGGGCGGAGAGCGCCTGCAGCCTCTCCTGGAAATAGGGACCGACTTGCCGGACGTGGGAGAGGATGTCGCGCTCGGCGTAGATCTTCAGCGTCTCGAGGCCGACCGCCGCGGAGACCGGGTGTCCGGCATAGGTGAAGCCGTGCGCGAAGTTGCCGAGCTTGCCGGAATGCGCCGTGATGGCCTCGGCGATTTTTTCGCTGATGACCGTTGCCGAGATCGGCAGGTAGGCGGAAGACAACGCCTTCGCCACGGTCATGATGTCGGGCTCGATGCCAAAAGTTTCGCAGCCGAACATGTTTCCGGTGCGACCAAAGCCTGTGATCACCTCGTCGGCGATGAACAGGATGTCGTAGCGGCGCAGCACTTCCTGCACCCGCGGAAAGTAGTCGCGCGGCGGCACGATCACGCCGCCGGCGCCGTTCACGGGCTCGGCGATGAACGCCGCGATGGTGTCGGGCCCTTCGCGGATGATCATCTGTTCGAGATTGCCGACGATCCGATCGACGAAGGCCCGCTCGGTCTCGCCCGGCAGGCCGTAGAGATAGTGGCTCGGACAGTCGGTGCGGAGCACGCCGCCCACCGGCAGGTCGAAATCAGTATGGTTGGGCGCCAGGCCCGTCATGCTTCCGGAAAACACGGTGATGCCGTGATAGGCGCGCACGCGGCTGATGATCTTCTTCTTGCGCGGGCGGCCGATCGCGTTGTTGTAGAACCAGACGAGTTTTGCCGCCTGGTCGTTGGCTTCCGAGCCGGAATTGGCAAACAGCACCTTGCCGAGCCCCTTCGGCGCGATCTTCAGCAGCGCCTCGGCGAGCTCGATCATCGGCTCGTTCGAGCGGCCCTGGAAGATGTGGTAGGTCGGAAGCTTCTCCATCTGGCGGACGGCCGCCTCCACCAGCCGCTTCTCGTTGAAGCCGAGCGAGGTGCTCCAGAGGCCGGCCATCCCCTCCAGATATTTCTTGCCGCCGTCGTCGTAGACATAGACGCCCTCACCCCGCGCGATCACGGTCGGCCCGACTGCCTTGTGCTGCTCCAGGTTGGTGTAGGGATGAATGACCGTCGCAATGTCACGACCGGCGAGCGAATTGGGGTGAGAGACCATGGCGTACTCCGATGTATCGGACGGTGGGGAGCGGCGATCTTCTGTCACCGCAGATCAACCTGTCAAACGGCGAAACGAGGGGCAAAAAGGAAAGACCAGCCCTCGCCGCGCGGCCTCATAAAGACCCGTGATCCATTCGCCGAGATCGAGAACCTGCCGTTTGACAAGCGGAACGGCAGCGGGGTCGTGATATGGCGATTGCGCGATCAACTGCCAGACCCGCACCGTGCCGTCCGCCGCTCTGGTGACAATCCGTCGGCCGTCCGGGCTGAACGTCGCGCCCCATACCGTCGCCGCATGTCCGGCAAGGGTGGCAAGAGGCTGAGCTGTGTCGGCATCCCACAGCCGCGCCGTCCTGTCGGCCGACGCAGTAACGATGCGGCGGCCGTCCGGGCTGAATGCCGCGCTGGTCACCCAACCGGTGTGTCCTTGGAGAACGCCGACAGGCTGGCCCGAATTGGCATCCCACAGGCGCGCGTGTCCTTTCGAACTGGTTTCCATCGAGACGATATTTCGGCCATCGGGACTGAATGTCGCGCGCCAAAGCCCGAAGCCACCAGCAAGCGTCAAGAGCGCCGCGCCGGTCTGCGCATCGTAGAGGCGCACGCTGCCGTCCGAGGAGGCGAGGAGGATGCGGCGTCCGTCGGCCGCGAACTCCGCGCTCAATACTTCGCCGTTCGCAACAAGGCCAAGGAGCTGCTCTCCGGTTTCGGCGTCCCACACCCGAACCGAGTGATCAAGACGCGAGGCGGTAAGAACACGGCGGCCATCCGGGGAAAACGCCGCGCCCGATAGCTCCTTCTGGTGTCCTGTCAGCGTGATCGCCCTGGTTTCGCTCGACCCTGGTTCGACGTCCCAGATTCGCGCGGTCCTGTCGGACGAAGCCGTGACGAGGCGACGACCGTCCCCGCTGAACGCAACGTAAGCGACGTCTCGCTCGTGACCGGACAGAGTGGCCAACAGCCGGCCGTTTTCGGCATTCCACAACAACGCATTTCGGCCGCTCGCTGTTACGATCCGGCGGCCGTCCGGACTGAATGCGGCAAACGAAGCCCCGGGGTCATAGGTGATCCAGAATGTGGCGACGAGCGCGCCCGTCTCGGCGTCCCACAACAGCGCGCTCATCCCGCTCTGCGAAACCGCGGTCAGGATCCGCCGGCCGTCCGGACTGAACGTCGCGCTGTTGACGACGCCCGCCGGTATCAGGACAAGATCTCCCGGGCGACCCGTGCCCGTCGTCTCTTCCCGCGGCCAGAACAGGAACAAGCCGACGACGGCCAGAATCAGGAGTGCCGCGAGACGGCCAGCGTTCAAACAGGTTGCTCCGGATCATTGTGTCCCGTTGCCCATACATAACACGCCGCCCGTGGCGCTTTCGCGACGGGGAGCGAAACGGCGCGAACTTGCCTGTCAGGAGCGCGGTGATGAGGCTGTTGCTGCGGGCCCGCCTTCGGCGATGCGCAACTGCTCGAACAAAACGTCAGGGATGTCGATGCGGTCGGCGGCGAGCCGCTGCCGGCGATCCTGCCGCGAGCGATCGAACGGCATGCGCACCGCCTCGCCGCCCGCGGCCGGCCGGGCCGTTCGCACCGCTTGCGCGTAGGCAGAGACATTGTCGCGAAAAATCTCGGCCGGTCCGAGCAAATCCGGGCGCATCGCCACCATGACGAAGCCGAAACCAGCAAGCTCGGGGGGAATCGGCGCCGATCCCGCCATGATGCCAAGCAACTGCACGACGATGCCGAGGCCCGAGCCCTTGTGTCCGCCCCATGCGGCGAAGGCGCCCGCGAGCGCGGCCACTGGGTCGCGCGTAGGCCCGCCGTCGCGATCGAACGCGACGCCGGCTAGCAAGGGCTGACCGAGCCGTTTCGCCAGCGTCACCTCGGCGTGGATGATCGCCGAGGTGCCGATATCCCAGATCACCGGTTCGTCGGCGCTCGGGAAACCGAAACAGATCGGATTGGTGCCGAACCGGCCTTCGGTCGCCCCAAACGGGGCGACCCAGGGCGAAGCGTTCGAGGCGATCATGCTGACCAGGCCGCGTCCTGCTGCGATCTCGGCATAATATGACAGCATGCCGGTGTACCAGGTGTTGCTGGCGCCGACCACCGCGATGCCGGAGGCCAATGCCTTCTCGACCGCGATGCCGGTGGCGCGATGGGCCACGATGTAGCCGAGATGGTCGCCGCCATCGAGTTGCATTGAGACCGGCGTCTCATGCCGGATCCGGATCGGACGCCTGCGGTCGCCGGTGCGCGCCATCCGCTCGGCGATGCTGATGGCGCGCGCGAGGCCGCCGTAGCTCAAGCCCCGCAGTTCGCAATCGATCAGGTGGTCGGCGATCAGGCTGCTATCTGCCGCATCGTGTCCAAGCGCCGACATGATGCGGACCGCGAGCTGATGCGCCTCGCCTACATTGAGCTGCATGATCACCTACTCCTCAAGCCCGATCAGACCGAGCAGTGACGCGATATCGCGAAAGACAAAATCCGGCCGTGGCACCGCCTCGCTCAGCGGGATGCCCCGGCGGTTGATCCACGCGATCGTCAGGCCAAGCGGCTTGCCGCCCACAAGGTCGGTGAATTGCGATTGACCGGAATGAAGGATGTCCTCCCTCGCCACACCGGCATGTTCGAGCAGATAGCGGAACAGGGTGCCGTCCGGCTTGTAGCCTCTGGCCCGCTCGGCCGTGCAGATCAGGTCGAAATTCGCAGGCAATGGCGTGGCGGCCAGCAGATCGTCGTCGATGTTCGACACGATCGCGAGCCGGGTGTGCCGCGCCAGGCGATCAAGCGTCGGCAGCACGTCCTCGTAGAGCGAAAATTTCGAGAATGAGTCGAAATAGTGCCCGATCAGGTCAGGATTGCCGTCGATCCCGAACCTGGCAAAGGTATCGGCAAGGGAGGCCCGGCAAATCGCGCGGTAGGACTGGTACGGCTGCCAATAGCGCTCGATATTCCGGTGCTCCCACGCCTCCCAGAACTCCTTGATGTCGACATTGCCTGCATTCGTCGCGGCAAGAATTCGCTCGAACGCGCCATATGAGCTGTCCCGCACGCTGATCAGCGTGCCGAACACATCGAACGACATCAATTTGGGTAACCGGGATCGATGGGCAGTGGGCATGTCAGGAGTCCTGCGGCTTGCTCGCTCGTAGGACAGGACTGCAAAAATCAGCGCGAAAAATCAATGGCCGTCAGTACTGGCGCGCCACTAGTGGCCGGCAGATGGCCTGTTCATTTTTTCCAGGATGTCGCGCAAGGCATCAAACTGCGTTCCGAAACCTTTCCAGTCTCCGGCCTTCAATCGCTCCATCGCCTGATTGTAACGATCGAGCGCCTGGCTTGCCGCCGGGCCTGCAGGGGGCGTCTCTTCCCTTGCGCCTGAGACGGCCGGCACCGCACCGGGCTCTGCGAACAGCGCGGTCAGGGCCTCCGTGAGCGTCTCCTTCATCACGACATGCTCGCCATAGGCCGCGATCACGCGTTTCAGCTCCGGCAGGTGTCCGTGCTCCGCCCGCAAATAGAGCGGCGATACATAAAGGATCGAGTTGTCGATCGGGATCACCAGCAAGTTCGCGCCGCGGATCACCCGCGAGCCCATCTGGTTCCACAGCGTGAGCTGTTGCGAGATCTCGGTAGTCTGATTGATCCGCGCCTCGATCTGGAACGGTCCGTAGACAAGCTTGTCCTTGGGGAACTCGTAGACGATCAGTTTGCCGTAGTCGGGCGCGTCGCAGCGCGCGGCGAGCCACGCGATCATGTTGTCGCGGCGGCTCGGCACCATGGGAAGCATCAGGAAGAACTCGGCCTGCGGCTCGCCGGGCAGCCGCATGATGATGTAATAGGGGGTCATCACCGAGGTGCCGTCGCCGCCCGGCTGTCGCGGGAACTGCCAGAAATCCTCGCGGTTGTAGAAAGTTTCGGCCTGCTCCATGTGGTAGGTCTGATAGAGCCGCGCCTGAATCAGGAACAGATCCTCCGGATAGCGAATGTGCTTCTGCAAATCCGCCGGCATGGCCGTGAACGGCTTGAACAGGTCTGGAAAGATACGCTGGTAGGTCGCGGCAATGGGGTCGTGTGGGTCCATCAGATAAAAATCGACCGTCCCGTTGTAGGCGTCGACGACGATTTTCACCGAATTGCGAATGTAGTTGAGATCGAGCTCCGGCACGGGCTGCGCCGAGGGGAAATAGGAGCTCGTGGTGTAGGCATCCTGCATCCAGAACATCCGCCCGTTGCTGATGACCAGATAGGGATCATGATCGAGCCTGAGGAACGGAGCGATCGTGCGCACCCGTTCGGTGATATTGCGCCGGATCATGATCCGGCTGTCGGCCGTGACGTAGCTCGAGAGGACCAGGTTCGCGTCATTGAAGTAGTAGGCAAACAGCGTTCTCCATCCCAATGCTCCGATCGGCACGCCGCCAGTGCCGTCATAGGCCGCATAGACGTTGTCTTTCCCCTTCGGATAATCGAACTCCGGGATGCCGGCCTTGACGATGACGTAGTCGTCGCTCTCTTCGCCGAAGTAGATGCGCGGTTCGTCGATCCTGGGGCCGCCGTCGGCTACGGGCGGAATATCCCGCAGATAGAAGAACGGCAGTCCTTCCGTGCTCTTGCGGGTGACCGGGCTCATCACCGCGCCGTTGCCGTGCGTAAACAGCACGTGGCGGTTGACCCAGGTCTGGGCGTTCGCCGGCAGCAGGGAGGCCTGCAGTTCTCGGGCCGAGAGCATCACGCTCTGGTAGGCGCCGTCGAGCCAGTAGCGATCGACGTCAAGATCGTGGAATTTGTAGTAGGTGCGGATCTCCTGCAGCTGGGCGTAGGTATCCGACAGCGGCAGCCAGTCCCATAGCCGGATATTGTCGATGGTCGCCTTGTTGGCCTCCAGCGTCTTGAAGGTCAGCCTCTGTTCGGCGGCAAACGGCTTGGCCGCGATCTCCTCGAGATTATAGGCCTGCCTGGTGAGCGCGATGTTGCGTTCAATATAGGGCTTCTCCAGCTGCAACTCGGTCGGCTTGACGACGAAGTGCTGGAACAGCGAAGGGACGAGGCTCGACAGCACGACAGAGCCGGCGCCGACGAGGATGAAGGAGGCGGCAAGAAGCCGCCAGTTGCGGGCCCGCAAATTGGCCCATGCGATGAACGCCGCGATGATCGAAAGCCCGATCATCAGCCACAGAGCCGGCAGCCCCAGATGTACATCGGTGTAGCTTGCCCCGACCACGACACCGTTGTCGCCGTAGAGCAGCAGATAGCGGTCGAGACCATAGGACCAGGCCTTCACCGCAAACAGAAGGCCAACCAGCGCCGAGCCATGCGCGATCACCGTTGGCGAGATTGACCGGTTGTGAACATCGTATTCGATGTCGCCGCGCGCCCAGTAGATCGCTCCGGCAAACAAAGCGCTGAGGACGATCGCGAGCACCATCCAGTTCTTGATCGCGATATAGGCGGGCAGCGAAAAGAGATAGAAGCCGATGTCCTTGTTGTAGAGCGGATCCTCCGCGCCATAGGGCACGTGGTAGAGAAACTGCAGGAAGATGCTCCAGTTGCCGACTTCGCCAGCGGCAACCAGCAGCGCGAGCAAACCCGCGCCGAGCGCGATAAACCGGGGCCGGGTCAGTCGATCGCGCAGTATGATGAACGGATAGGGCGGCGGCGCAGCACCCACCACCTTCCACGGGGCGGCCGGGATCTGCAGCGGTGGCTGCATGGCAAACCGCGCCGCCAGCACTCCGTTCAGCCAGAGGACGACGGTGGTCGCCGCCAGGACGCCAAAAAAGACGATTGCCTTGGCGCCGATCGCCGTCAAGAAAACCTGCAGATAGCCGATCGAGGAAAACCACAGCCAATCGACCAGGAAGTCGCTCGCGAGCGAGAGCAGGGTCAGGCAAATCACAGCGAAGACAGCCGCAATGACGAAGCCAACCATGGCACTTTGCCTTGGTACCTTCCGTTCGGGTCCGGTAATCCCGATCGTCATGGCTTGATCATAGCGGAAATGAAGGACGCCTGCCGCTTGATTCGTCGGGATTGCCCCGCCGAGGCGGGCGACGCGGGTGCAAGCTCCGTCGCCGGGATTGCGAGTGTGCACAAGGCGTCAAACTCGGCTGATGCAGCCGGCACGATCAATCAGTTGTCGAGCAGAAAGGCGCTCCCGAACGGAATCGCATCGTACAATGTCTTGGAACAGCGCGGATTTGGCGCTCCCTAGGGGAATCGAACCCCTGTTTCAGCCTTGAGAGGGCCGCGTCCTAACCGCTAGACGAAGGGAGCAAGCGCGTGAGGGGTGTGAAATAACCTGTGAAAGCCGTCCGCGCAAGGAAAGATCGGGCGGAAAGCGCGCCCAACCCTCCCCCTACGGCTCGTTAGTGAATTTCAGCCTTCCGGCGGGTTTCAGCGTCTTCACGTCAAAGGTGCGGAGTTCGGTGGTCCCGCCTATATCCAGCATCAGGATCAGCCTGTCGCCGGCGATCGCCGTGGCCGAGATGCGGGCGCCCTTGGGCAGCACGGCGGTGACGTCGTTGAAGGCCGCCGAAGCGCTTCCCTCGGAGCGGAAAAGGCGATAGCCGACAGCGACCAGCATAGCCGCGATCGCGACCGCCGTGGTCACGCTCGCGACCAGCATCATGCGCCGGACGCGCGCAAACAGGGCGGCCTGTTCGGGGGTCGGCTCGGGAATTTCGGTTTCGCTCATGCAAGGCTCGTCTTTGGAAGGCGCAGGACAGTTTCGGGTCACGGTGGAAGGCGGCGAAGGATCCGCGCGGCTGGACCGCGTGCTATCCGCGCAACTGCCTGCGCTGTCGCGCTCGCGGCTGAAAGCGCTGATCCTTGCGGGATCCGTGCAGGTCGGAACCGCCCCCGTCCGCGACCCCGCTTATCATGTCGCCCCCGGCGATACGATCATAATCGACGTGCCGGAAGCGGCCGACCCGGTGCCGCAAGGCGAAGAGATTGCACTCCATATCGTCTACGAGGACGACGACATCATCGTCATCGACAAGCCGGCCGGCCTCGTGGTGCACCCGGCCGCGGGCCACGCCACCGGCACGCTGGTGAACGCGCTGATCGCCCATTGCGGGATGAGCCTTTCCGGCATCGGCGGGGTCAAGCGGCCAGGCATCGTGCACCGGCTCGACAAGGACACGTCCGGCCTGATGGTGGTGGCGAAGAACGACCGCGCGCATGCGTCGCTGTCGGCGCAATTCGCCGACCATGGTCGGACCGGCGAGATGCGGCGCGGCTATCTCGCGTTTGCGTGGGGGCTGCCGAGCCGGGTGCGCGGCACGGTCGATGCGCCGATCGACCGGCATCCCCATGCGCGCGAGAAGATGGCGGTGCGCGAGGGCGGCCGCGAGGCGGTGACCCATTATGAAGTGAGGGAAAGCTTCAACGGTCATGACGGCAAGCCGGTCGCTTCACTGCTGGCCTGCCAGCTCGAGACGGGCCGCACCCACCAGATCCGGGTGCATCTCGCCCATATCGGCCATCCCCTGCTCGGCGATTTCGTCTATGGCCCGCATTTCAAGACCAAGGCGAGCCAGCTCGGGCCGCAGAGCCAGGCGGCGCTGGCCGCCCTCGGGCGCCAGGCCCTACATGCATACCTTCTGGTATTGGAGCACCCTCGTACCGGAGATGTTCTGCACTGGGAATCACCGCTGCCGGAGGAATTATTTCTTCTTCAAAAGGCGTTGAAAGCGGCGCTATGACGCAGGCTCTTAGGAAAAGCTTTGCTATGTCAAAAGGTTATATCAGCCACACGCAAAGGTAACAGGACCGTAACTTCCAAAAAGTGCACCGGTTGGTGTATATTGCACCTGCGTCAATACTTCCGACGCGGAACATCGCAAGCCGGCCGGCTTTAACACAGCGGCCGACTGCCTGGCCCGCCGCTATCGGGGGCCTGAACTTAACTGGAGGGCGCAAGCATGGCCCGTACAGCTACCTTGCCGATTCTCAACGGAGAATCCGGCCTTTCAAGATACCTCTCCGAGATCCGCAAATTCCCCATGCTGGAGCCGCAGGAGGAATACATGCTCGCCAAGCGTTGGCGCGAGCATGACGATCGCGACGCGGCTCAGAGACTAGTCACCAGCCATCTCCGGCTCGTGGCCAAGATCGCCATGGGCTATCGCGGCTACGGCCTGCCTATCTCCGAGGTCGTCTCGGAAGGCAATGTCGGCCTGATGCAGGCGGTGAAGCGCTTCGAGCCCGAAAAAGGCTTCCGTCTTGCCACCTACGCCATGTGGTGGATCAAGGCGTCAATTCAAGAGTACATTCTGCGTTCCTGGTCGCTCGTGAAGATGGGCACCACCGCGAACCAGAAGAAGCTGTTCTTCAACCTGCGCAAGGCGAAGAGCAAGATCAACGCACTGGACGAGGGCGATCTGCGTCCCGACCAGGTGCAGGTCATTGCCAAGCGCCTCGGCGTGACGGCTCAGGACGTGATCGACATGAACCGCCGTCTCGGCGGCGATGCCTCGCTCAACGCCCCGATCCGCGACGACGGCGAAGCCGGCGAATGGCAGGACTGGCTGGTCGACAACTCGCCCAACCAGGAAGCCATCATGGCCGAGCACGAGGAGTTCGATCACCGCCATGACGCGCTCGTTGGCGCCATGGGCGTGCTCAACCCGCGCGAACGCCGCATCTTCGAGGCGCGCCGGCTCGCCGACGACCCGATGACGCTGGAAGACCTCGCGGCCGAGTTCAACGTCTCGCGCGAACGCGTCCGCCAGATCGAGGTCCGCGCCTTCGAGAAGGTGCAGTCCGCAGTCAAGGGCGCGATCGCCAAACAGCACGCGGCGACGCTGGAGGCCGCGCTGTAAGCGCAAGGGTCGAGACGAAGGAAACAAGGAAGCCGGCGGCAACGCCGGCTTTTTTGTTTGCGCGATACTTCCACAACACCGGTGTCGTCCCGGCGAAGGCCGGGACCCATAACCACCGATGTTGGTGATGGCATGAAGCTGGAGCCACAGCGTGCTTCAACAATAACCGCCTGTGGTAATGGGTCCCGGCCTTCGCCGGGACGACGGCATGAAAGAGCACTGCCCCCTTCATAACGTTATCACGTACCGGCTGCTCTCCTCGATCGCCACATCAAGGTTCTTGTTCTCGCGAAACGCCGCCTGAAAACCGCGTACCACGGCGTTGGCGCGCTCCTCCTCGGTGCCATGATGGGTGCGGCTCCTGAAATTGCTGTCGCCGAAATCGCCTTGCGTCACCGCCGCCACCGCGGCCGGATAGCTCGGCCGCTCCTTCTTGCGCAGGCCGGCGAAATAGCCGGCGAAATAATCCGCCTGCAGCTCGCTGCGCTTGACCGTCGATTGCCCCGCGTTGACCCGCTCGATCAGGCGATGGCGGTATTGCAGGATATGGCCGAACTCGTGGCTGCAGACCGCGGCCACGGCGACCTCGGGATGATCGTGGCCGGCGCGAAGCTGGCGCTGCAGGTTGATGCCCATCAGCACGGTGCCGTCGGCGCGGTTGAGCCGCGTGCGCTCGGTGGCATAGGCGTTGTGGCTGTCGTAATCGTCGTAATAGGCAAAGCCCGGCAGCACACCGAAGGCGTCGGAGATTTTGGCCAGCGTCTGCGCCAGCGCGTAATCGAAATCGCGGTCGCCGGAGCGCGGGATCATCGCCTCGTTGCCGGTGAAGAAGGTGCGGGTGTCGGTGCCGTTGGGATAGACCGCCTCGACGTCCTCGCTCGCAAGGCAGCAGCCGAAGGTGTGCGGCGTGCGCGCGGTCTCGGCCTGGCAACAGCCGCCGAACAGCAGCGTCAGCGCACCACCGGCAATGACTTCACGGCGATTCCACATCTTTCTCTCCCTTCTTTTTGCGCATGATCTTTTCGGAAAAACGCTCCATACTTTTCCGGGTCATGCGCTAGCAGAGGTCTGGAAATTTCTGGCAGGCAGGCGAACCTCCGCCGGGCTGGTTGCTGGATGGCGGCGGCGCGGCCGCAGGCGGTGCGGCTCCCGGCGGGGCGGCGGCTGGCGGCGCGGTGGAGGGCGAGCTGGTCGCCGTGTCGCAAAAGGAGTCGCGGACCGAACAGCTCTTGCCATAGCCTGCGCAGCGGCCCATGGCGAGCTTCTCCGCTTCCGGAACGGTGGTGGCGGTATTCCAGCCATAGCCGTTGCCGCTTTCCTGCACGGCGATGGCGAAGCAGCGGCCATTGATGGTGGCGATGACCTTGCAGTAGGAGCCGGCCTCCTGGCGCGAGCGGCAGCGGGTCATCGCCGCATCCTGCGCTTCCGACGGCGTCTTGTAATTATAGGCGCTGCCGCTGGACCAGCCATGCTTGTCGTTCTGCCCGAAGGCGAACGCGCCCGCCGCCAGCGCCACGCCGGTCCCGGCCATGGCGAGAGGAGGCATCAAGGATGCCGCGAGAAAAAGCTGTCTAGCCCCGGTCACGTTCCTGCCGCCGAAAAACGAGTTCCCCGCCAAAGTTTATAATGGGAATCTCGCGTTGCTCAACAGCGCTCGCATAGGCTGGACCACACTCTCGTGTCCCGGACGCGGTGCAGCGCGTCTTCAGCGGTGTTGCGCAGCATCCGGGGCACGTCGGCCCCCCTACTCCCCCCATTCCCGCGCCAGCGTCGCGAGCGCGCAGCCCTCGCAATAGCGCGCGTCCTTGTAGTCGATCCAGTTGTGGGCATAGACGTGGTCGAGCGGGATGTCGTAGCGCGCGCGCAGCACCTTCACGAGGACCTTCCAGGCGTCGATCTGGGCCTGGGTCACGGGCTTTCCGACATCAGGATAATTGCCGGCGAACTCGACGCCGATGGAAGTGTCCTTGTTGACCTGGTGATAGGTCTGGCTGTTGTCGATGTATTTGTTGTCGTTGCGGTCGGCGCCATCGGTGTGGGTCGGGACAAGATTGTCCGCCACCGCCCAGTAGACCGTGCCGTCGGTCTCGACCCAGACCATCACTCCGCGCCGGGTCGGGTTCCTGTTCTGCTCCGTGGCGCCACCGCGCGCCGAGCCCGCCGGCCCTTCGGTCTGGTGCACGATGATGTTCTTCCAGGGATGGGCCTTTGCGATATCGCCCCAGGGCGACAGCCAGACGATTTTCAGCCCGGGAATATCGGGCGTGCCGGACGACTTTGCGATGGTCTTGAGGTCAGTTTGCGCGAAGGCAGGAACAAGAAGCGCGATGGAAAACGCCAGCATGATGAAACGGCAAGACATGATTTTTGAAGGCCCTGTGAGGCCCTCTCGGTAGCACGGATCAGGCGCGTTTGCGCACCACGGGCGACGCATCCGCTTCCACCTCGGGCGCGAGCGGCGGCGCGGGGTCATAGGCCGCGTAGCGGTTCTTGCCCTCTTTCTTGGCGGCATAGAGCGCGTGGTCGGCGGCGGCGATCAGCCGGTCCGGAAACGCGCCGGTCTCGCGGGTCCATTGCGCCACCCCGATCGAGACCGCGATCGGGATGTCGTTGCCGACACAGCCCTCGGCATCCTCGCGGCACACGTCGAGCACGCGGCGGGCGATCATGGTGCCTTCGCGCAGCGTCGACGACGGCAGCACGATGCAGAACTCGTCGCCGCCGGTGCGCGTCAGGAGATCGCCGGGCCGCAGCCGCGTCTGCGCCATCAAGGTGAAATGCTGCAGGCAGGCGTCGCCCGCGGCATGGCCGTGGCTATCGTTGACCTGCTTGAAGCCGTCGAGGTCGATCACCAGCAGCGCGAACGGCTCGCCGCTGCGCTCCGAGCGGGCGCATTCTTCCGTGAGGCGCTGCACCAGTTGGCGGCGGTTGCCGACGCCGGTGAGATCGTCGAGCAGCGCGAGATCGGCGACCTCGTTGCGCAGCCGGTCGATCGCCATCAGCAGGAAACCGAAATTGAGCGACATCGACAGGAAAATCAGCGCCAGCGTCAGCGCGCCCTGCGCCAGCGACGAGCGCATGAAGGAGAAGTCGAGACCGGCGAGACCGCCAAAGGTCCTGACCGCATAGAGCGCGATGATCAGCGAGGCGATGCCGCCGGCGAGCCGAGCGCCCGGACTGACGCGGCCGTCATGACGGGAGAACAGCAGTTTCAACGTCAGCGCCAGCGGCAGCGACTGGGCGGTCGAATAGACCAGCACCCGCATCGCGCTGCTATCATAGCCGACGATGAAGAAGATGAGGCCGGCGCAGCCCAAGCCCGTAATCAGGACCGTCCGGATCCAGGACACCGGCCGCTCATAAAACCGTTCGATGCCCATGGCGGCGAGGCAGAGGGCGAAGATCAGCATGGTTCCGCCGAAAAGCAGCGGCAGCAGCGTGCCGGTGAAAACCATGACCAGCATCGCCATGAAGCCGCCGAGCGCCCCCACGAAGGAGCAGGCGGCCCAGAACCGCGCGGCCTCGAACCTGGGATAGGTGATGGCGACGTAGGCCCAGATCAGGGCCACCGCGAGAAAGTTAATGACGAAGACCGTCCATAATGTCGGAACGCTCAGCATCGCGATCGCAGCACGCGCATTGTCCTGTCCCCTGCCAGACCATCCCCGCTTTGTTAACGGATACCTTGCGGCAAGGCGGCTTAACGGAATCTCAAGGCGCGGGGCGAAACCACGGCGTGGTTTTGAATTGATGAAGATCGCCCGCGCCGTCGCGGCTGCAGATTTTCGACACATGTTCGCCGCGGCCCGGCCACTGCGTTGCGCCGCCTCAAGCCGTCGCGCGCCGCGCCGGAACCCGCCGATCGAAGCGAGCGAGCGATGCGCGCGCCGACACGAACCGGAAAATTTTCGCGAAAAGCACATCAAAATGCATTTCAGCTGTGGATAACGCCATGACGCGCGCGTGACAGTGGGGGGCAGCGCGCCGCGAATCTGCTGAGTTTAGTCTTGAGGATATTGCGAGGCTGGCCCTCCGCCGAGCATGCCTCTCGTGTCGCGTTTCAATCCATTAAAACCCTGAGAGGATACTATGGCTAAGAAAGCGAAGAAGGCGAAAAAGGCGAAGAAGGCCAAGAAGTCGAAGAAGAAGTAACTCTTCGAGCCCGGGTGGGGTGCTCAGCTCCGCCCGGGCACCCGGGTCCTCTCCGGATTTTAAGACGGCGGGCCTGGCCCGCCTTTTTGATTCCTGCCGTTTACCTTTCAGCGAACGCCAGCTTTGCTCCCAACAGCGCAAAGCCGCCGGCGAAGGCGCGGCGGAGCCAGGTCATGACGCGCGGCCGGCTCACCACGCGGTCGCGCACAGCACCGGCGAACAGGCCGTACAGCACGAACACGACGAATGTCATCGCCATGAAGGCTGTGGAAAGTTCCAGCATGCGCGGCAGCGGATGGGCCTCGGAGGCCTCGATGAACTGCGGCAGGAAGGCGAGGAAGAAGATCGACAGCTTTGGGTTAAGGATGTTGATCAGGAAGCCGGTCACGATCACCCGCCGGCTCGAGCGCGCGTCGGGCCGGGTCTCGACCGACAGCGCGCCCTGCTCGCGCAGCGCCTGCCAAGCCATATAAAGCAGGTAAGCCACGCCCAGCCATTTCAGCGTTGCGAAGGCCAGCGCGCTGGTGTGCAGCACGGCGGCGAGCCCAAGCATGGCGGCACACATCGCCGGCAGGATGCCGAGCGTGCAGCCGAACGCGGCGGCGATGCTGGCCCGCGAGCCCTTCGTCAGCGCGGTCGCCAGCGTATAAAGCACACCGGTGCCAGGCGAGACGACGACGATCAGCGAGGTGAGAAGGAAAGACCACGACATCGGCCGACCGTATCACGCGTGTCGAGCATGCGATAGCAGCCGGCTCCTCACGGACCTCTAGTGCGATGTCGCCCGCGCCTGCGCCCATTCCGCCTCGCGCAGGAGGTCGAGCACGGCCCAGGGCTTTGCCCAGAATTTCGCGCCATCGGGCAGTGGCTCCGGCAGGTCGCGGCCGGAGGTGACGATCACGTCCAGCCGCGGATTGCGGTCTCTGGCGATACGCGCGAGCTGAACTCCGTTCATCCGCCCGGCAAGGCTGACGTCGGTGATGACAAGCGCCAGCGTTTGAGAGAGCCGCTGCAGCACGAGCTCGGCGGCTTCCGCGCTTTCGCACTGGATCACGTCGTAATTACTCTCCTCCAGCAACACGCTCATCATCTCGCGTTGCGTGGAATCGTCTTCCACGACCAGCGCGGTCGCGCGAAAAGGCTTGGACTGGCCCATTTGATTGCCTCCCTGAAACATGACCCCCGAAGTACCACGGGGGTTAAAGGCGTCGATGCCGCATGGTTCCGGAACCCGAATTGATGTAGCAGCGTTCCGCTGCACAAATTCTGGCCAGGGAGAGAACATGACAGCGATCCGCGGAACTGCCGCTGCCGTGACGGGCGCCGCCGGCGGGATCGGGCGCGCCCTCGCCCTCGAGCTGGCCGCGCGCGGGGCCGATCTGGCGCTGGCCGATCGCGACGAGGCGGGGCTTGCGGCCGTCGCGGCCGAGATCGGCAACCGGCGGAAGGTGACGACGCATCGCGTCGATGTCGGACAACCGGCGGAGATCGCAGGCTTCGCAGCGGCCGCGATCGCGGCGCATCCTTCGCTTGGCATCGTCATCAACAACGCCGGCGTGGCGCTGCTTGGGCAGTTCAGCGAGATCGACCAGTCGCAGATGGACTGGGTGATGAACATCAATTTCTGGGGCACGGTGCATTCGACCCGCGCCTTCCTGCCGCATCTTTCGACGCGGCCGGAGGCGCATATCGTCAACCTCTCCTCGATCTTCGGCATCATCGCGCCACCCGGACAGACGGCCTATTGCGCCTCGAAATTCGCGGTCCGCGGTTTTTCGGAAAGCCTGCGGCATGAGCTGCAGATGGCGAACAGCCCGGTGCGCCTTTCCGTGGTGCATCCCGGCGGCGTCGCCACCAACATCGCGCGCAATTCCCGCAGCGGCAGCCTCATCACCGACAATGCGCGCCGCGCGGATGCGATCGAGCGGTTCGACAAGGTGGCGAAGAAGTCGCCGGCGGCGGCGGCGTGCCGGATCATCGACGGCATCACGAATAACGAGCCGCGGATCCTGATCGGCAGCGACGCGCGCCTCATGGACCTCCTGCAGCGTTTCAGGCCGACGGCCTACTGGGCGCCGCTGGCAAGGCGGATGGAGAAGATGGCGAAGGCGCGATAGCGTAGTTCGTCATTGCGAGCGAAGCGAAGCAATCCATCTCTCCGAGCTTGCTGAAGCATGGATTGCTTCGTCGCTTCGCTCCTCGCAATGACGGGGTTGGTGTGATCACCGCCCCACCAGCTGATCGGCGAAATAACCGATGGTCTTGCGGTAGATCACGGCGTGATTCCACTCGCGCATCGCATCGAAATTGGCGCTGCCTTCGCCGTAAGGCTGGCCCATCTTGAAGCCGTTGGTGTGCAGGAGATTGGCGGTGGAGGCGAGCACGTCGGGGACGGAGTGGCGGAGGTCGACGCGGCCGTCGCCGTCGAAATCGACGCCGTATTTGATATAGGACGACGGCAGGAATTGCGTCTGGCCAATCTCGCCGGCATAGGCACCGATGAGATCGCGCAAGGGAAGATCGCCGCGCTGCAGGATTTTCAGCGCCGCCAGCAGCTCACCCTGGAACAGGTCGGTACGGCGGCAATCATGCGCCAGCGTCGCGAGCGTGCGGATCACCGGCAGCTTGCCCATGTCGCCCTTGCCGAAATCGGTTTCCAGCCCCCAGATCGCCACCAGGATCTGCCGCGGCACGCCGAATTGCTGCTCGATGCGCGCGAGCAGCGCGGCATGACGCTGCAGCATCGCCCGGCCGCCATTGATGCGGCCGGCGCCGACGCGGGTCGAGACGTACTGCTCAAAGGTCTTGTTGAAGGTGTAGCGCTGGCGGCGGTCAAAGGCGAGCACGCCGCCATCCTCCGTCACACCGCCGAGCGCCTGTGAGACCACGCCCTGGGAAACGCCGGCGGCGGTCGCTTCCGCCGAGATGTTTTGCACGAACGAGTTGAAATCACCGCCGCAGCGCGCGGCAAGAGCGGGCGACGACGTGGTCAACGCGGCGAAGAGAATGCCTAAACGAAATTTGCGCATGGATGTGCTTTTGCGGGGGACGCGTAGGGTGGGTTAGCCAACGGGTCGCGCGAACGCGCGCCCGATGATAAACTCCGCGTAACCCACCGCTCTTGTTTCCGCGGCGAGATGGTGGGTTACGCTACGCTAACCCACCCTACGATATTTGGACAATTCCGCGTGGACGCGATCGACGACGCTTTCGTAGTCACGGCTCGCACCCTGCCGGAACAGGCGGAGCGTCGGATACCAGGGGCTGTCGTCGCGGCCGAGCAGCCAGCGGAAATCCGGCACATGCGGCAACAGCAGCCAGACTGGCCTGCCCAGCGCGCCGGCAAGATGGGCGACGCTGGTGTCGACCGATATCAGGAGATCAAGACACGACAGCAGGGCCGCGGTCTGCCCGAAGTCGGTCAGCTCCGCCGTGAGATCGACGATGCCCGGCCGCTGTCGCAGCATTTCGGCGTCCTGCGGGCGCGGGTCCTTCTGCAGGCTGACGAAGGTCGCATCGACATCAAGGATACGCGACAGGGTTTGCAGCGGAATCGATCGGTTGCGGTCGTTCCAGTGCTTTGGATTGCCGGACCAGACGAGGCCGACCCGCAGCTTTTCGTGCGGCCCGAGACGGCTTTCCCAGGCCTGCACCCGATCGGCCGCGGCGGGAGCGAGATAAGGCTCCGCCGGAATCGTGTCGAGCCGCGTGCCGAAGGCCAGCGGCAGGCTGGTGAGCGGACAATGGAAGTCGAAAGGCGGCAGTTGCAAGTCCGGAGTCTTCGCAAGACACCGCGAAATGCCCTCCGCACCCGACAGGATCGGAACGAGCGCCGGCTCGACCAGAAGCACGATCTCGGCGCCGCGGGCCGCGAGCATCGGCGCATAGCGGACGAACTGGATCGAGTCGCCCAATCCCTCGTCGGCGCAGAGGAGAACGGTCTTGCCGGCGACGGGCTGCTCTCCAAGCCACATCGGCGCGGACAGTTTTGGATATTGCCCGGTCAATTCCGCAAATTTCCAGCGCACCTCGCGGCCTTTCCAGCCGGACTCGAAATCGCCAAGCAAGAGCTGCAGCAGAGCGAGGTTCCAGGCGGCTTCGGAGAACGAGGGATCGATCGCGATCGCGCACCGGCAAGCAGCCATCGCTTCCTCGAGGCGTCCGAGCTCAGCCAGTGCGCTGGCCTTGTTGGTGATCACCCTGGGAACATCGGGGCGAAGTTGCAGCGCGCGCTCGTAGGCGGACAACGCCTCTTCAACCCGGCTGAGCTTGTGCAGGATTGCTCCCAGATTGCCCCAGGTATCGGCGTTGCCGGGATCGAGCCGCGCCGCGCGAAGATTGTCGGCGAGAGCTTCCTCACACCTGTTCAATTCCTTCAGCACAAGCGCGCGCAGGTGCAGCGTGGCAGCCTGGTCGGGCGCGAGCTCGACGCTGCGATCCAGGCGCAGGAGGGCGTCCTCAAAGCGCCGCATGCCATGGAGGATATGTCCGCACCGGTAGGCCGCGTCGGCATGGCGGGGATTGAGCCGAAACGCCTGCTCGAAGCAGCGCAGCGCATCCAGCGAATACCCCGTGGCGAGAAAGGCATTGCCCTTCTGCCACCAGAGCTGCGCATCGCCGGGCTTGAGCTGCAAGGCCTGGTCGAGTGCGACAAGCGCATCGTCGTGCCGTCCGAGATTCGACAGCGCGAAGCCGAGCGTCGAGAGAAATTCGGGTTTCGGATTCTTGCCTACCGCGCGCGAAATCCACTCCACCGCGAGCTCGCCCTGCTTCGCCTCCAGATGCACGGCGCCCACCAGATGCTGCGTGTCGGCGTTGTCGCCGTCGAGCGCCAGCGCCTCCCGGCAACGGGCCAGCGCCTCGAGATACCGCCCCGCCAGCGTTTCCTTCAGAATGGCCGCATGCAGCACCGCCAGCGCCTGCGGTTTGCCGGCGTTGGTGCTGGCTTTTGCCTTCGACGCCCGGCGTTCGTGACGGTTCATGAGAGGGTTCCCTGCAACTCAGCCGTAAGTGATTCGACGGTGGATGATAAGGCGATTGGCGGCAGCATCCTGCAATCTACGATCCGTTGCGCGCTTCATCGGCTGTCGCGATCAGCTCGTCCGGCACGAGCAGCAGGACAGGAAAAATCAGGGCATAGACGACGGTGATCGCGAGCACGCAGATGTCGAAGCTGCCGTAATGATCATACAGCCGCGTACCCAGCAGGTCGCCGAACCGCGTCGCCGCAAAATACAGACTGCTGCTGAGCATGAGCGTGGTCCCCTGCAGGCCGGGCGGGCATGAACGGATGATCAGGTCGAGATAGGCGCCGGTCGCAATCCCGCCCATCAGGCCGATCGGCACCGCCGCTATCAAGGCGCCCGTCATCGAATGGATGAACAGGAGCGGGACCATCTGCGGCACCGCGAACACCGTCCCCCACCACAAGAGCTTCCTGAGCGTGACGTGCCGGCAGAGAACGCCATAGACGATGAAGGTCGGAATGAAGGAGGCGGCAAAGATCGCATTCCACTGCCCCCATTGGGCGTCCGTGGCATGCAGCGCGTTCTGCAGATGATATTGCAGCGGCGTGGTCGAGCCCGGCGCGAAACTCCACAACAGCCAGATCAGCAGTGCCGGATAGATCGGCCAGTGCCGCACCATCCGCTTGATATCCGCAACCGGATGCGCGCCGGTGGCAGCCTCGACATGGAGATTGTCGAACACCTCCCGCGGCCGCCACAGGGAATAGAGCGCCACGGCGGCCATGATCGCAGCTCCGGCGAGAAACAGGATGCGGACGGCCTCGTCGCCGCCCTGATGTTCGAGCTCGTCGGAAAGCAAGCCGCCGGCGAGCAGAGCCGCCACCGTCGGAATCGAAAGAAAGACGTTCCAGGCCGCGCTGATCTGCCCGGTCATCGCGTGCTGCTGGCCGAGCGCGGCGGTCAACCCGTTCTGGGCGCTCGAGACGAACAGGAAGCTTATGGTCAGCGCGATGACGGCCACCAGCAAGGTGGAGGTTCCGAGAGAAATGGCCGCGAACAGCACATAGAGCAACGCGCTGATGCCGCCGAACAGCAACATGAAGCCGCGGTCCCGCAGGCTGAACGGATTCCAGCTGTCGCGGATGAAACCGAAGGCAAAGGACAGATACAGCGGGATGGCAGCCACGAGACGGAAGGTGGCAACCTCGTGCGCCTCGAGATGCAGCTTGTTCTTGAGCAGGAAGCTGACGGGGATGTCGATCAGTCCGCCGGCCGGCGAGCCGAACGCCAGGAGGACGATGAGAATGCCGAGATAGACGAAGATCCGCTGGCGCTCCCGCGCGGGCAGCTTGGCCGCGGGTTTGCCCGCGCCGTCAGCTGAACGATCAATCGTCATGCGATGCCATCTTTCCACTCACTCCGGGCCGGCCGGCCCCCGACAAAGGACCGCATCCCAAATCCAAAATGCGCCGGTCGATCCCGAGGATTTCACCCCCCGGCAAAGGGCGCAACGCCGCATTCCAGCGGTGCTTTTCCCCGCGCTTTTCCTTTGACAGGCGCGCCCTGATCGGAGACAAGCCGGCCATGGCCAAGAAACCCGGAACCAACCCCAAAGGCGAGTTTGCCTTCTTCAACGTCTTCTATGAGGACGGCTCCCAGCGCTCCAACCGCCGCGTGCCCTCCGAGTTGCTCGAGGGCCTCGAAGGCGACGAGCCGGCGCGCGGCTTCATCATGGAGCAGGACCGCGAGATCGCCGAAAAAGGCGGCCGCCCCCCGCTGGCGATCAAGAGCCTGGAGCGGGTCGGGGCGAAGAAGAAGTAGCGGCGACGCGCTGGGTTGGCGCGCTCGCGATTTCTCCCGGATTCAGATGTCAAACAGCCTCGCCGTCATTGCGAGCGAAGCGAAGCAATCCATCGCGCCGCAAGCGGAGATATGGATTGCTTCGTCGCTACGCTCCTCGCAATGACGTGGAAAGAGCCGCGCGTCCGCATTCCCGCGGCAGGATTTGCCCGGGCGATGCAATAGGCGAGGCCCTCGAGGATCAAGAGGGCGCAGGGAATGCCGGATGCCGGAACGCACCCGCTGCCTTGCGTGCAAAATGGTAGAAAGAACGCACGCAAGTCGTCACAGGTACGCCGTACATGCCGGCATTCCCTGCGCGATGGTTTACGGCTTATAGCGCGCTCTCCCCGGTGTCCGGGCTTGTTAGCCACCGTCGCTCTTTCAAATCATCTCGAAAGAGCTTGATCTCAGCGTCGGGAGATCAGGACCACGCGTCTTCGCCGTCCGCGTTCGCCTGCCACCGTCGTTCGCAAGCTTTCGCGTCCACCGCAATCCCGCCTCACGTTTCGTGACGATTGGCCGTAACGCCCCTCTTGATGAGGCGGGATGACTCCTCCATACACCGGATTTAGTTTCTGAAAAAGCGAATTATTTTCGCCGAAGGGCTTGACAGCGATTTCGGAAAATCAGCCGACGGGCAAATCACCCGTCTGGCGCCATGACGAGTAGCTTGCCGCCGTCGTCATGGCCGGGCTTGACCCGGCCATCCATCCTCTTTGGAAGAAGCTTTCTTTGTTTGATGGATGCCCGGGTCAAGCCCGGGCATGACGACGTTGGATTCCCGATTATCCTTGTAGCCCACGCGGTTGTGGCCTCTAATCCCAAAAAAATCATACGGGGAGGAAACCATGAACCGCCGATCGTTGATCACGCGCGTTGCAGCAGGCGTCAGTGCCCTGTTGCTGTCCAGCGCTATCGCCCACGCCGCTGAAGTGAAGGTGCTCACGTCGGTCGCGTTGAAGTCGGTGCTCGACGAACTTGCCCCTGTCTTCGAGAAGAAGACCGGCGACAAGCTCGTCATCGATTATGGGCTGGCGGCGGAGCTGAAGAAGCGCATTGAGGGCGGCGAGCGCGCCGACCTCATCATCCTGACGCGCGCGATGATGGAGGATCTGCTCAAGCAGAACAAGCTGACCGCCGACGGCCTCATGAATATCGCAGGCACGCCTGTCGCCGTCGCCGCGCGCGCCGGTGCAGCGAAGCCGGATATCGGCACGGTCGAGGCCTTCAAACAGACCCTGCTCGCGACCAAATCGATTGTCTATGCGGACCCGGCGAAGGGCGGCCTCTCCGGCGTGGTCGCCGCCCGCGCCATCGAACAGCTCGGCATTACCAAGCAAATGAAGGCCAAAACCATTCTGGTGCCCGGCGCCCAGTCGGGCGACGTGGTCGCCAGGGGCGAAGCGGAATTGGGCATCGCCCAGGCCTCGGAGATCGTCCCCGTCGCACGCGCCCAACTGGTCGGGCCGCTGCCGGGCGAGCTTGCGGTCATGACCCGGTTCACGGGTGGGATCGGCGCGGAGAGCGGGTCCGTGCCGGCGGTGAAAGCGCTGATCGAATTTCTGACGGGACCTGAGGCGGCGCCGAGTTTCAAGGCGAAGGGGTTTGAGGCGGGGTGACGTTTTCGGGCGGACGGCGAGCAGGTAGCCCGGATGAGCGACGCGATATCTGGGTCTACATATCGCTCCGCTCAAGCGGCTGCGCTTGCTGGTAGACAACTCTAACAAGGTACTTGCACGCCAACGTTGAACTCGGCAAATTACCGCGTTTGATTAATCGGATCAGCAAGATATGAGCGAAGAGTTTCGTCGGCCCGCACTGTGGACTCGCATTTTTTGGGGACGTTGCACCAAGTGATCGTGATAAAGCCGCTCGTCTGGAAACTGCCTTCATCATATTCAGAGAAAGAACTAAAAGTCTTCTCGCCAGAATTGCAACGTCACTCCCGACACTAACTGTGCACGACATTACCCATATCGATGCATTATGGGAGACCGCTGATCTAATCGCTGGACCATCCTATCCGCTGAACCCGATGGAAGTATTTGTTCTGGGCGGCGCAATGCTCCTCCATGACGCAGCGCTCTGCTTCGAAGCATATGAGGATGGATTAGACGGGATTAGGAAAACGATCCACTGGCGCGATGCGCTTGCAGCTGAACAGAGCAGAAATTCCGAACGGGAAACACCGTTAAGCACCCCCGCCGTTGAAGCGGCTGCCGATTTCTCTACCGTGAGGTTACTTCACGCTGATCAAGCACCGAAACTGATCGACCGCGCGTGGATTGATCATGACACATCCGATCAGATATTCCTAATCGAAGACACTGAACTCCGAAAGTGCTTCGGCTCGATCATCGGACAAATTGCCGCCAGCCATAATTGGAATATTGAGGACGTTGAGTCTCGCCTCCCACGTCAGATCAATGCGCCCGGAGATTGGCCGGCCGATTGGCGCATCGACGCGATCAAGCTCGCCTGCGTTCTGCGCTGCGCTGACGCCGCGCACATCGACAATAGGCGAGCTCCGGACTTTCTATATGCTCTTTCCAAACGCGAAGGCATTTCCCTTCAGCACTGGAAGGCGCAAAACTGGCTAGCGCGCGCCGATCGAGATCAAGCTGACACCTCCGGTACGACAATCGTGTTTACGTCAAACCGCGATTTTCGTGCGAACGATGCTCAAGCTTGGTGGATCGCTTATGACGCAATACAATTAGTAGATAAAGAAATTCGTCATTCGAATGCCCTTTTGGAGGCCCGCCCGCAGCGGAGCATGTCTCCACCACTTTCCATTCAGCGTGTCGCTGGTGTTTCGTCGCCTGAAGCGATGGGGGCGTTTTTAAGAACACAAGGATGGAGACCTTGGCACGCCGAGCTACACGTCGGGAACATTGAACGCCTTGTAAAGAATCTAGGTGGAACAAATTTGTACGGCATCAACGATGCGGCAGAGCATTTCCCAATTGTTGTGAGAGAGTTAGTCCAAAATGCGCGAGATGCAATTGCTGCCCGGAGGAGGCTCGATGAAGAGTATCAGGGAAAGATCAGAATTAAGCTTGTGGACGCAGGCGAGACACCGGCCGCGTTAGAAATTATCGACGATGGATTAGGTATGTCGCAGCGCGTTTTGACTGGCCCGCTGCTAGATTTCGGTAGTTCATTCTGGAAATCAGACCTTCTAAATGAAGAGTTTCCAGGGCTGCGATCTTCAAGCTTTGGAGTCAATTGGACGTTACCGGCCCTTCCCAGATCGCGATTGTCACTTTAGCTAAAGAAATAACGTAAACAAAAGCGGCGGGCTCTCGCCCGCCGCTCTTCTCGATGGATGCCCGGGTCGCGCCGGGGCATGACGATCCGAATTAGTTATCCAGGAACGACCGCAGCTTCCTTGATCGGCTCGGATGCTTCAGCTTCCGCAGCGCCTTCGCCTCGATCTGGCGAATACGCTCTCTCGTCACCGAGAACTGCTGCCCCACTTCTTCCAGCGTGTGGTCGGTGTTCATGCCGATGCCGAAGCGCATGCGGAGCACGCGTTCTTCGCGGGGGCTTGCGGCCAGCAAGTGACATTGGACCCGAAAAGAAGCCGTTTCGGCTTTGGGCCAGGCGGGTCGCAGCGCGCGATTCCGGCGCGGCTTGCCCGCCTGCATTGAACCTGTCCGGCCTCCGGAGGCACAAAAGTCGGGTACGCCCCGACGAACCGTGAAGGAATGCGTGATGAAGGGCCTGAAAGCATCGATCTGTGTCGCGGTCACCGCGCTCGCCCTCGGCCTGTCGCTCGGCACGCCATCCCGGGCCGAAGCGGATGAGGCGGGCGCTCTCATTTTGCAGATGAAAGAACTTTATCGGGCCGGGAAGTACACGGAAGCGCTGCCACTGGCCCAGAAGGCCCTGGCGCTGCGCGAGAAGGAGTTCGGCCCCGACGATGGGAGGGTCGCGATGCCGCTGAATGACCTCGGCACGATCCACTACAATCTCGGTCAATACGCGGTGGCCGAGCCACTGTACAAGCGCTCGCTGGCCATCCGGGAGAAAACGGACGGTCCGGATCATCCCGAAGTCGCAATGGTGCTGAACAATCTGGGCGACCTCTATCGCGCCGAAGAGCATTACGCGGAAGCGGAGCCGCTTCTCAAGAGGTCGATCGTCATTTGGGAGAAAACGCTCGGTCCCGACGATCCGTCGATCGTCATGGCGCTGAGCAACCTCGCTGCCGTCTACAGCAATCAGGGTCGCTATGACCAGGCCGAGCCGCTGTACAAGCGCGGGCTGGCCGTCCTCGAGAAGGCGCACGGCCCCGACGATCCCGAAGCCACGGTGTTGATGAACAACCTGGCCGACGCCTACACCAATCGGCATCGTTACGCCGATGCCGAGCGGCTGCTCAAGCGATCGATCGCGGTGAACCAGAAGGCGTTCGGCCCCGATCATCCCGACGTCGCGCAGGCGCTGAACAATCTGGCCGCGCTTTACGCGCGACAGGGGCGTAACGCCGAAGCCGAGCGGCTTTTCAAGCAATCAGTGGCCACTTTCGAGAAGACGCTCGGTCCGAACCATCCGGAACTCGCGGATGTTCTGGAGAACCTGGCCGGTCTCTACAAAGATCAGGGCCGCAATGCCGATGCCGAACGGATCTTGAAGCGGTCGGCAGCCATTCGCGGGCAAGCAAGGCCGATCTGACGTAGCGACGGCGGGCACGCATGCTCGGCCATGCCGATTCCAAAGCGCGCGGAGCACGCGCTCTTCGCGCGTTGTCAGCGAAGCCGGCGTCGATCCAGCATCACTCCGCGGCAACCCGCGTCAGCGCGCCGGCGTCGCGCAATTCCATGTAGAGGTTGATGGGATCGAGATCAAAACCGTTCGGCCAAGTGGGCACGCCCATTTCCACGAACGCTCGCGCGAAATAATCGGGTGCCTTCAGCGGTTCGACCATCGGTCCGCCTTCGGCGAGAACATCCGAGAGGTCACGGACACCTTCGCTGCCATCCGTGAAGCGGAGCCACAGACGATGGCCATCGAGCGCCCGCAGACGCAGGACGTCAACCATCAGCAAATCATTCATCTGCATCGACTTTAATTGTCCAGGAAGCTCCGCAGCTTCCGCGACCGGCTCGGATGCTTCAGCTTCCGCAGCGCCTTCGCCTCGATCTGGCGGATACGCTCTCTCGTCACCGAGAACTGCTGGCCGACCTCTTCCAGCGTGTGGTCGGTGTTCATGCCGATGCCGAAGCGCATGCGGAGCACGCGTTCTTCGCGGGGCGTGAGCGAGGCCAGCACGCGGGTGGTGGTCTCGCGGAGGTTGGACTGGATCGCGGCGTCGATCGGGAGGATCGCGTTCTTGTCCTCGATGAAATCGCCGAGATGAGAGTCCTCTTCGTCGCCGACGGGCGTCTCCAGCGACAGCGGCTCCTTCGCGATCTTGAGGACCTTGCGCACCTTTTCCAGCGGCATGCCGAGCTTCTCGGCGAGCTCTTCGGGGGTCGGCTCGCGGCCGATCTCGTTGAGCATCTGGCGCGAGGTGCGCACGATCTTGTTGATGGTCTCGATCATGTGCACGGGGATGCGGATGGTGCGCGCCTGATCTGCAATGCTGCGGGTGATCGCCTGCCGGATCCACCACGTCGCATAGGTCGAGAACTTGTAGCCGCGGCGGTATTCGAATTTATCGACGGCCTTCATCAGGCCGATGTTGCCTTCCTGGATCAGGTCGAGGAACTGCAGGCCGCGGTTGGTGTATTTCTTGGCGATCGAGATCACGAGACGGAGGTTGGCTTCCACCATCTCCTTCTTGGCCTGGCGCGCCTCGCGCTCGCCCTTCTGCACGCCGTGCACGATCTTGCGGAACTCGACGATCTCGAGCCCGGTGAGCGCGGCAAGCTGATGCACCTCGTGGCGCAGCTCCTTGATGCGGTCCTTTTCGTGATGGACGAAATTCTTCCAGCCTTTTGCGGAGAGTTTCGAGACGCGGTTGAGCCAGCGCGGATCGAGCTCCGAGCCTTGATAATTGCGCAGGAAATCCTCGCGCGCGACGCCATGGCTGTCGGCGAGCCGCATCAGGCGGCCCTCGTGGGAGACGAGGCGCTTGTTGATGTCGTAGAGCTGCTCGACCAGCGAATCGATGCGGGCCTGGTTCAGCCGCAGCGACTTCACCTCGACGATGATCTCGTCCTTCAGCTTCTTGTACTTACGCTCCTGCGAGGGCGAGAGCGACTCACTCTGCAGCTGGTTGGCAATGTCCTGCTCCTGCAGGCGGCGCAGCTTCTTGTAGTTGTCGGCGATCTTGTCGAAGGTCTCCACCACCTTCGGCTTCAGCTCGGCCTCGATGGCCGCCAGCGACATCTGGTTCTCGAACTCGTCGTCTTCCATGTCGGCTTCGGCTTCGGCCTCAGCCGCGGCCACGGCGGGATCCTTCTCGCCGTCGGCTCCCGCATCGCCCGCGGCAGGCGCGGGCCGGAACGGGGTCGGCGACGGCGGCGCCGCCGGAGGGGCGACATGGGCGGGCGCGGCAACGGCCGCTGCAGCCATGACGGTAGCCTCGCCGCCTGCGCCCTCTGGCGTCACCAGCGGCTGGCCGTCGGGGCCGACGGGCGCGCCGATGATGCCCGGATTGTTCTTGGCGTCGGGGCCGGCATAGGTCGCTTCCAAGTCAATAATGTCGCGAAGGAAGATCTTGCCTTCGTTCAATTCGTCGCGCCAGATGATGATGGCCTGGAAGGTCAGCGGGCTTTCGCAGAGACCCGCGATCATCGCCTCGCGGCCGGCCTCGATGCGCTTGGCAATCGCGATTTCGCCCTCGCGCGACAGCAGCTCGACGGTGCCCATCTCGCGCAGATACATGCGCACGGGATCGTCGGTGCGCTCGCCGGGCTCTGATTTCTTGACCTCGGTGACGGCCTTCTGCGTGACCTCGACCAACTCGTTGTCGGTGTCGTCGTCGGCAGCTTCGTCCTTGTCCTCCTCGGCGTCGGCCTCGTCCGCCTCGGTGACGTTGATGCCCATGTCCGACAGCATCGACATGATGTCCTCGATCTGCTCGGGCGAGGTCTGGTCAGAGGGCAGCACTTCGTTGAGCTGATCGAAGGTCACGAAGCCGCGCTTCTTGGCCTGCTTGATCATCTTCTTGACGGCGGCGTCCGACAGGTCGAGCAACGGCGACGGCGCGTCGGGGGAATCCTTCTCGGGGGCGTCCGCTGCCTTGTCGTCTTTTTCCTTGTCTTTTACCTGCAGCGTCTTTGCCTTCGTGGCCATTCAGTGCTCTCCAAAACGCGCGTTTCATGCGCGGCGTCGCCCCGCCCCGCTTTGTTCCTGATTGCGGCATGCGTGGGGCATGACGCATAAAAGGGCGGCGCATTCCTCGCCACCCCCGAAAGTTCTTCAGATAGGTCCAGCACTCCAATAAAGGTGCGGTCTTAAGCTTTGCTTAACCCTGTTTGTGCCGCCAAACCCCCAGTTTGGCGAGTTTTTTTGCGGATGGGCCCGCGCCCCTCCGCAGCATTTTTTAATCAAACGGACTTCTGGAACCGGCCCGAAAGCTCCCCGAACCCCTCGATCTGGGCCTCGGTACCCTCCAGCGACTCCAGCCTCAGGCTCACATCCCTCAGCCACGCCATATGGGCGTCGCTGGGCTCCTCGCCCAAGGCCAGCTCGGCGTCCTTCTTCTCCCTAAGTAGGGCGTGGGTTTTCTGATGCAAGACAACAAGTTGATGCCAGGTGGAAAGAACGTCCGCGCGGGCGGCCCCTTCGCGGGCGCCCCACACCGCAGCGGTCGTGATCGACCTCTCAACCCTTTGAAGTACCTGCGAAAATCCGGCCTTCTCGAGATCGGCGTGCATCTTCTCGGCCTGTTCCGAGGGGTCGGGGGAATGGTGATGGTCGTTGGCGAAGGCCGCGATGATCCCGGCGCGGAGCTTGTGGGCCTCGGGATGGGCCAGCTCGAGCGCGGCCACCTCCTCGAGGTGGTCGTGCAGCAGCCAGGGGTGGGCGATCAGGCATTGCAGGATCAGCGCCTCGCGGCGGGAAAAGGCCGAGCGCTGGCCGCGCAGGATCGGGCTGTTGGCCAACTGGGCGCTCGCGGCCTGGTAAGGCCCGCGCCCCAGCGCCTGGCCGGGGGCGAAACCGGGCCGGCCGCCTGTGGAAAACCTGTTGGCGGGGCTGGGGAAACGCTGTGGAGAACGCGGTGATTCGCGGAAATTTCCTTTGCCGGCGAATTGGCGCGGGGGTTCGGGGGCGAAGGTGCGCTGCAGACGTTCGAGCAGATCCTGCCTGTAATAGCGCCGCACCATCTCGTCGCGGATGGAATTGGCGAGCTCGCCGATGCGCGTTTCCAGCGCCGCGCGCCGCTCGGGCGTGGCAAAACTGCCGCCCTCGATCTCGCGCGACCACAATATGTCGGCGAGCCCGCGCGCAGCCGAGATCACCTCCTCAATCGCGCCGCGCCCACCGGAGCGCGCGAGATCGTCTGGGTCCTGGCCTTCGGGCAGCAGCGCGAAGCGGAGACTTTTCCCGGGTTTCAGATGCGGCAACGCGAGGTCGGCGGCGCGCCACGCCGCCTTCTGCCCGGCGCGGTCGCCGTCAAAGCAGAGGATCGGCTCGTCCGCCATCTTCCAGAGCAACGCAAGCTGGTTTTCGGTGAGCGCCGTGCCGAGCGGCGCCACCGCGCCGGCGAAGCCTGACGTCACCATGGCGATGACGTCGACATAGCCTTCGACCACGATCAGCGGGGTGCCGTTATGCGCGGCCTGGCGCGCGGTAGCGAAGTTGTAGAGATTGTCGCCCTTGTGAAACAGCGGCGTTTCCGGCGAGTTCAGATATTTGGCCGGAACGTCCTTTTCCAGCGCGCGGCCGCCGAAGGCGATGACGCGGCCGCGGGCATCGGTGATCGGAAACATCACGCGGTCGCGGAAGCGGTCATAGGGCACGGGGATGTCGTCGCCCGCAATGAGGAGCCCGGTCTCGACCATGTCCTCGACGGGAATGCCCTGGCCGCCGAGATATTCCTTCAGCGCAAAGCGATCCGGCGGCGCATAGCCGAGGCGGAACTGCAACTGCGTTTGCGGCGAGATCGCGCGGTCGCCGAGATAGCCGCGCGCTTTCGCGCCGTTCCGCGAAGCCAGCGTATCGGAAAAGAATTTCGCCGCGAGTTCCATGACGTCGTACAGCGTCTTGCGGCGCTGCTCGTGCCGCGCGGCATCCGGCGTCGCCGCCGGCAGCGGCAGCCCCGCCATCGACGCCAGCCGCTCCACCGCCTCGGGGAAGGTGACGCCCTCGGTCTCCATCACGAAGTCAAAAATGTTGCCATGCCTGCCGGTCGAGAAGTCGTGGTAGAATTGCTTCTGGTCGTTGACCGTGAAGGAGGGCGTCTTCTCCTGCTGAAACGGCGACAGCCCCTTCCACTCCCGCCCCGCCCGCTTGAGCTTGACGCGCTTGCCCACGACCTCCGAGACCGGAAGCCGGGCGCGCAGCTCTTCGAGGAATTGGTCGGTGAAGCGCATGGGGTGATTCTAGCGCGGCTTGTGAGTCGGGGCGATGGAGTCAGGGATATAGGGATGGGGCGCGGAAATACGATGTGAATGCGGCTTCTCCCGGCTATTCACAGGGTCAATGCGCCCCCATACCGGGCTCGCAGGCCAGAAGGGACCGAGTGCTACTTTGAAGCGCGTCTCTCCACCACGACCAAACGCGCTTTGCCGCTGTCGTCGAAACCTCTGGTCTCTGGCGCCGGTTCGCAATCCTCAAGGCCGTCTTCGTCGAATACGCTCTCCACGACGGCATAGGGTGGTCCGTTGTACCAGCTGGGATCGTGATCAAGGTCCAGCCTGATCGCGGCGATCGTGCGACTGCCGACGTCGGTGCACCGCCAGCGCCCGGCGCCGGTCATGAACTCCATTCCAATTTCGAAATCCGAGTGTTTCATCGGGCCATTGTAGCACACGCGCCACGCAACGACGACGGAGGTTGGAACTACGTTTGGAGAAACCTTCCCGACTCGATCAGCGTGAGCTTCGCGACCGGCCAGTTGTAGATATAGGTCCAGGCCTCGCTCGCGGAGCCGTCGGCGAGCGTGACGGAAAACATCTGCCGCACATATTGCGTCGGCTCGGGAAAGCCTTCGCCGCAGGCTTCGTACATGTCGAACTCGCGCAGCAGCGCTTCGGGATCGCGCAGGCGATAGAGCTCGCCATGGACGATCTCGTTCGCGTCGTCCGACAGCACCAGGCCGGGATAATGCTTCACCCTATAGAGCCTGCCGCGGCAGCTCGCCGGCCCAAGGAAGTCGGCATTGGCCGACAGCAGTTTTGCCATCGGATGCACATAGCCGCGCATCAGCGTGCCGTAGACGAAAAGGCGATCGGAGATCATGGATTTATGCAGCCGCCACCACTTCATCGGTGACGACGAAGAATTTCTTCAGCTCCATCCGGCCAAAGCTCGTGGTCAGTGCGACGTCGGCGGCGTCGCGACCCGTGCCCATCAGGATGCGGCCGATGCGCGGGTGGTTGTGGCGCGCGTCGAACGTGTACCACTGGCCGGAGAGATAGGCTTGAAACCAGCCGGAGAAATCCATCGGCTCGGGGTCGGGCGGAATGCCGATGTCGCCCATATAGCCGGTGCAATAGCGCGCGGGGATGCCCATGCAGCGGCAGAAGGTGAGTGCGAGATGGGCGAAGTCGCGGCAGACGCCGGTCTTCTGCTCATAGACGTCGTGCGCCGACTTCATGTGATGGGCGTGCTGATAGCCGAAGGTGACGTGGTCATGCACAAACGCCGTGATCGCCTGCACGCGGTCCCACCCGGGTTTTGTGCTGCCGAACAGCTGCCAGGCGATGTCGGTGAGCTTGTCGGTCTCGCAATAGCGGCTCGGCATCAGATAGAGTAGCAGCTCGTCGGGAAGCTGGTCGATCGGCAACTGCAGCGCGGTCGGCATCACCCCATCGGGCAAACCGGAATCGCGCACCAGCGCGGCGCCCTTCAAGGTGACGCCGCCGGCGGGCGCCACAAGGCGGCCGCAGACATTGCCAAAGCTGTCGCGATAGAAGCCGATCGGCACGTCGGGCTCGGCAACGATGGTTTCCGTGCCGACGATGTCGGAATAGCGGGAGGGGTGAATCGAGAGCATGATCACCATCGGCGTCGCTTGCGCCGCCGCATAGGTGATCTCGAAGCCGACCTTGATCTCCATCGCCTTAAGCCTCTGCCTCCATCTCCAACCCTTGTTCCAGCTCCTGGTCTGCGGAGAGGACGCCGATGTTCACCTCCATCTCCTCGAAAGCGTCCACCGGACCGAGATAGGTGCCATGCAGCGGGATCGCCTGCGAGGGATCGCGCGCCACCGCGACGCGGATGAGGTCGCGCGTGCCGACGATGCCGTTGGTCGGATCGAATTCGATCCAGCCGGCGCTCGGCAGATAGACCTGCACCCAGGCATGGGTCGAGCCGCCGCCGTCATGATTGCGATCCTGGCTGCGGTCGCCGGTGTGGACATAGCCGGAGACGAAGCGCGCGGCGATGCCGAGCCGCCGCAGCGCCTCGATCATCAAAAGCGCATAGTCGCGGCAGGTGCCCGAGCCCGTCTGCAACGTGTCGAGCGGATGCTGCGTGCCGCGCTCATGGCGCTTGCGGTAGCTGAAGGCGTTGCGGATGCCGTGCGTCATGCCGCTCAGGATCCTGAACGTCGGCGTCGGCGCATCGGCATCGAGGAAGTTGCGCGCCCAGGCGGCGAGTTCGCCGTTCGGATCGGAATAGTTCGGCGTCACGAATTGCCGCAGGTCGGGAAACTCTTCCGCGTCGTAGAGGAAAGGATAGAAGTACGCGGTATCGTCCGGCGTCAGCGCGAACTCCTCGGCCGGATTGTGGTCGACGGTGACGGTCGAGGTGAAGGTGAGCGTGGCGGCGCGCTCGTCGAAGGTCGCGATCCCGACCGAGTTGCCGAACACGTCGTGGATCCAGCGCAGCCGCATCGGCTGCGGGGTGATATCGAGCTCGCAGGACAGCACGCGCAGATCATGGCCGTCGCGCGGGCGCAGCATGATGCGGTGCTCGCCGAACGCCACCGGGTGGGCGTAGCGATATTCGGTCTTGTGATGGATGGTCAGCAGCGTCATCGTCACATAATCATCGTGATTATCATCGTGATTCTTGGCGTTCTAATCTATAGGGAACGCTGCCCATTACTAGATCGACCTGCCGATTCAATAGGCAATGAAAGATGGATTCCGAGCTCACGCGCGAAACATCCTTGCTTCTCGGCGTTAACGATGATTCGCCGGTATTCGAGCAAAATGCGGCAGGCCGCTCGCCGTTCCTGTTCACGAGCGATCATTACGGCCGGCTGATTCCGAAGGTGCTTGGCGATCTCGGCCTGCCCGAGAGCGAGCTGGTGCGCCACATTGCCTGGGATATCGGCATTGCCGGCACAGCCGAGCGGCTGTCAAAACTGCTCGATGCGCATCTGATCGCGCAGCGCTACTCGCGGCTGGTGATCGACTGCAACCGCCCGCCGCGCGCCGCAAGCTCGATCCCGATCCTGAGCGAGGCCACCACCATTCCCGGCAACGAGGGACTGACGCGCGAAGACGCGGAGATCCGGCGGCGCGAGATTTTCGATCCCTATCATCGCCGCATCGACGCCGTGATCGACCAACGCGCGCGTGACAAGCGGCCGACACTGCTGGTGTCGCTGCACAGCTTCACGCCGGTTTATGCCGGCGTGGCGCGGCCCTGGCACATCGGCACGCTCTATCATCGCGACAGGACCCTGCCGCCGCTGTTGTTGCAGGCGCTGCGCGCCGAGGGCGACCTCGTGGTTGGCGACAACGAGCCCTATGCGGTCAATGAAGAGACCGACTACACCATTCCCGTGCATGGCGAGGCGCGCGGGCTGGTCACGACCGGCATCGAGATCCGGCAGGATTTGATCGCAGACGAAAGCGGCCAGCAGCAATGGGCGGAGCGGCTCGCGCGGATCCTCGGCGAGATCGGGCAGAGGCTCTATCCGGGAGTGTCGAGCTAGCCATGCTATTCGGTGACATCGGTCTCCTCGGGTTGCCCAGCCAGCAAGGCGGCGAGCCGCGCTAGCGCCCGACGCAGATCGTCACGGCCCGGCAGGCCGAGCGCGAGACGCACCGCGTTTGGCGAATGGCCGGGTGCGACGGCAAACGTGCTCGCAGGCGTGATCGCGATGCCGGCGCGGGCGGCCGCCGCCGTCAGCGCCTCGGCGCGCCAGCCCTCCGGCAGTTCGAGCCAGACATGATAGGAGCGCGGATCGGTATGGATGCGATGAGGCGCGAGACACTCGGCAACCATGGCCTGCCGGGCGAGCCCCTCCACGCGCTTGCGGCGGGTGATCTCGGCCGCCGTGCCGTCGGCGAGCAGGCGCATGCCGGCGGCGAGCGCGAGCGAGGTGACCGACCAGGTGCCGGTGCGCAAGGTAACGGCGAGGCGATCCCGCAACGGCGGCGGCACGTGGAGGAAGCCGACGGCGATGCCGGGTGCGAGCCGCTTGGAAAGACTGTCCACCATGATCGTGCGCTCCTCGGCTTGGGCTGCGAGCGGAGGCACGTCGGCGAGAAAGCCGTAGATCAGATCCTCGATGATGATGAGGTCGAGCTTCTTCACCAGGCGCAGCATCTCGTCGCGCCGCGCCGCGCTCATGGTGGTGCCGAGCGGGTTCTGCATCACCGGCTGCAGATACACCGCGCTGACGGCACCGCTCTTGTGCGCCTTCGCAAGCGCATCGGGCCTGATGCCCTCCTCGTCCATCGCGATCGGCACCAGCGTGACGCCCAGTCGCGCCGCAATGCCCTTGATCATCGGATAGGTCAGCGCCTCGACCGCAAGCCGCCCCCCGACCGGCACCAGTGCCGAGACCGCGGCCGCGATCGATTGCCGCCCGCTGCCCGCAAACAGGAAATTCTCGGGCCGCGGCCGCCAGTGATCGCTCGCAAAGAATCCGGCGCTGATCCGCCCGGCCTCGGCGAGGCGGCGCTGGGTGACCGGTGCCATCGCCGCAGCGAGCGCGTCGGGCTGCTGCCAATGGGAAAGCGACTTCGCGATCAGCGCGGCCTGATCCGGCATGGTGGGAAAGTTGAACTCGAGATCGATCCGCCCGTCGAACGGTTCGACCCGTAGCGGCGGCAACGGTTCCTGGCCGGCGACGAAGGTGCCTCTCCCCACCTCGCCCACGACGAGACCGCGGCGCAACAGTTCGGCATAGACCCGTGCCGCGGTGGAAGCCGCGATTCCCTTCTCGTAGGCGAACTGCCGTTGCGGCGGCAGCCGATCGCCCGCCTTGAGCCGCCCGGCGGAGATCTCGGCGGCGACGACGTCGACCAGCGCGGTGTAAGAGGCGGCCATTTATATTGCTCCGAGAGCAATGTTTCGATTGCTCCGAGATTTGTACTGATGCATTTCTCCCAAGGCAACAGCCAATTCAGAGAGCAATGGATGGTCATCGTGGCCGATTCCCTGGTTCAGGACTGGGCCGCGCCGCGGCCGCGCGGCAGGCTCGCCGCACTCACACGTCTGCCCCGGCTCTGGATCGAGCGGGCGACCCGGCGCAAGGAGCTCATGGCCCTCGACGCGGCGCAGATGCGCGACTGCGGACTCAATCCTGTGGCAGTGCGCCGCGAAGCAACCAAGCCGTTCTGGCGGGACTGAGGGGCAAACCGATGCGCAAGCTGCCGTTTTATCTGCTCGATGTGTTCTCCGCGGTCCCGTTCAAGGGCAATCCACTGGCTGTCGTCGCCGAGGCCGACGGCCTCGATGCGGCCGAGATGCAGGCGATCGCGAACTGGACCGGTGTCAGCGAGACCACGTTCCTGTCGCGGCCGAACGATGCGGCCGCCGACTATCATGTGCGCATCTTCACGCCCGACCGCGAGCTGCCATTCGCGGGACATCCGACGCTGGGCTCCTGTCATGCCTGGCTTGCGCTCGGTCACAAGCCGAAAGGCGACGCGGTGGTGCAGGAGTGCGGCGCGGGTCTGGTGCGGATCAAGCGCGACGGCGCGCGGCTTGCCTTCGCGGCGCCGCCGCATCGGCGCTCAGGGGACGTCGATGCCGACTTGCAGGGCCGCATCGCGGCTTCGCTCGGCCTTGGGAGGGAAGCGATCAAGGCCGCGCAATGGGTCGACAACGGCCCCGGCTGGGTTGCGGTGATGCTCGGCTCGCGGCGCGAAGTGCTCGCGCTCAAGCGCGACGGCAATCTGCTGCCCGGCCAGCCGCTCGGCGTCGTCGCGCCCTGGGATCCCGCGCGCGACGGCGACGAGGCGCAATTCGAGGTCCGTGCATTCACCTCACGCGGCGACACCGAGGATCCCGTGACCGGGAGCCTCAATGCCTCTCTCGCGCAATGGCTGATTGGGTCAGGCCGCGCCAAGCCGCGCTACGTCGCCGCGCAAGGCACGGCGCTCGGCCGTGCCGGCCGTGTCCACGTGGCGCAAGAAGGCGACACGATCTGGATCGGCGGCGATGTCGCCGCCTGCGTGGCGGGCACGATCACGGTCTAAAGTTTGCGCATGATTCTCGTCAGCGCGCCCGCGTCAGCGCGAGCCAGACGCCGCCGCCGATCATGAAGCCGCCGGAGACGCGGGACATCAGCCGCGTCCGCCGCGCCGAGAAGAACTTTCGCGCACGGCCTGCCAGCACCGCATAGATTCCGTCCGTCAGCCCCGCGAGCACCATGAAGGTGACGCCGAGCACCAGCACCTGCGAGAGGTGATCCTTGCTCATGTCCATGAATTGCGGAATGAACGCGCCGAAGAACACCAGCAGTTTCGGGTTCGAGAGCGCCACCACAAACCCCTGCAGGAAAAACCCCCCGCGCGGCGGAGGCGGCGGCGCGTCGGCATCGACGCCTTCGACTGGAGAGCGGATCAGCTTGATGCCGAGCCAGACCAGATAGGCCGCTCCCGCAAAGCGCACCCAGTCGAACCAGTAGCCCATGGTCGCCATCAGCGAGGTCAGGCCGACCGCAAGGACGCCGATCACGATCAACAGCCCGACCTGCACGCCGAGGATGTTGGTCAGCGCGGCGCGGGTACCGTGGCGCAGGCCGTTGGCGATCAGCAGCGTGACGATCGGGCCGGGCAGCAGCGCGAGCGCGATGCAGGCGGCGACAAAGGCGAGATAGACTTGCAGGGACATCATGGGCGGGGGCTCTGGATTAACTCGTCATGGCCGGGCTTGTCCCGGCCATCCACGTCTTATCGCAAAACGAGCCGCATAAGAAGACTTGGATGCCCGGGACAAGCCCGGGCATGACGACGGTTAGTGCGAGCCCAGCGAGGCGAGCATCCAGTGGTGCATGTCGTCTGATTTCAAAAACGCCAGCGCGGCATGCTGCAGCTCTTCGGCGCTCGCCCTGCCCTGCGCCACCGCGACCAGCAGATCGCAGCGGTGCGACAGCGCAATGCCGATGGCCGCATGCTGCGAGCCGTCGGACATCTTCAGATCATAGAGGCGCGCGCGGCCGGCCATGTCGGCGAGGCGAACCGCCTTGCCCGCTTCGACCGGCGCAAACGTCGCGCTGATCAGGTCGAGATCGGCGACGCGGTCGACCTCGTCGTCGTCGGCCACTCCCGTGGCGCAATTGCAGAAGCCGATCTTGGGACGCACGTAGAGCTCGACACCCTCCCCACACGACGCACAGCGAAACGCGCGGCCGGCGGGCCAGCCGTCGCGTGGAAAGCTCCAGGCGATCTCCTGCCATTGCGCGTGACCGCGATCGAAGGCCGGCCGCACCAGCTGGTAGGCGCCGACGGCCGAGAGCGTGCTGAGCGTCAGCACTCCAACCAATATGGCGAGCCAGCGCGCCATGCCATTCCGCCTCGCTTTACTTCAGACCCGCGACCGCACGCGCGGGTCCCGTCATCTCGAGAATATGCATGCCGGTATTGGCGCGATCGACGATGTAAATGTAGCCGCGATCGTCGGTCTCGACATTGTTGGTCTGGATCGCGACCTTGCAGCGGTCCTTGCCGTCGACGGGAACGCAGCGCTTGTCGGTCTTGTCCGTGATCGACGGGATGAAATAGCCGACTTCCTTCGGATGATAGGGATCGCGGATGTCGAGCGCGCGCACGCCGGCATTGAAGAAGGCGATGAACGCCATCTTCTTGTAGAACACCGGCGCCATGCTTTCGTTCGACGAATGCGAGCCGAAGCGGCCGCCGCGGTCGCAGAAATTGCCGCTCGCCTCCGGCACGGTCCAGCTCGAAATCATCATCGGCCGCGTCTCGGTGGTGACGTCGGCGAACCACACCATCTGCCGCGGCTCGGCGCATTCGTTGAGGATCGCCTCGTCCACGATCATCACGATATCACGGCTCTGGCCGTCCCTGTCCTTGGCGAATTCCGCGATCGGCATGCCCTTCATCGGAAACACCGTATGCGCGCCGTTGAAGGCCGACATCGGCATGCGCGCGACTTCGGGATAGCGCAGATTCTCCGCCGTCGGCTCCTTCGCTCCGTTCAGCAACTTGTTGCGATCGACGATCTGCAGGAAGCCGCCCTTGTCGGTGCCGTAGCCGAAATAGATGCGGTTGCCTTCGGGGCCGAGCGAGATCGGCCCGTGCAATTCGGTCGGCACCGCGCCGGTCGAACCGGGCTCCTGCCCCGGCAGGCCAAAATCGCGGATTTTCTGCGGATGGGCGGGATCGGAGAGATCATAGACCTGAGTCATGCGGCGTGTGCGCCAGTCGGGTGCGCCTGATACCAGATAGGCGATGCCGGTTTCGCATTCCCAGAAATTCTTGTGGGTGTCCTTCAAGCCCTCGCCGATGTGGGTGACGAGCACGGGATTGGCGGGATCGGCGACGTTCCAGATCTCATGCCCTTCGCTGCCGACGGCGCGCAGCAGGTAGACCGCATTGGGATCGCCCTTGGGCAGGCTCTTGCCGTCGCAGACACGCACCATCTGTGCGCCGCCTCCCTCGTATTTCCCCTCCTGCCCCGGAATGTGTTTGAGATATTTCGGGTGCGCGGGGTCGGTGACGTCGACGATCGAGGTGCCGTTCGGCTCAGCCTTGCCGGTCAGGGGATTGACGGGCGCGGGAATCTCGTCGGTTCCACCGTGATGGCCGATATAGGCGATGTAGCGGTCGCCCTGGTGATGGATGGTCGGCTGATAGGCGCTGCGCGCCTGCAGGTCGTTATAGCCGACCAGCTTCATATTGGAGGATTCGGGCGGAGCGCCGATCTTTTGCTGCTGCGCCGCAGCGCCCCCAGCGCAGCCGATGACTGAAAATGCAACGAGAATTACGAGTTTGACGCGCCCAGACATGTTTTCCACCCAGTTCTGCCGACCAATCTGCGCTGGTTCGGAAAGGAACCTAACACGACCAAATCACATCGCCAAAACATCCTGTTGACATGCAACCATTTGGTTGCCTATTATCGAAACCATGGATGAAGTCTTCAAAGCGCTGGCGGATGCCTCACGGCGAACCCTGCTGGACCGGCTTCACGCCAAAAACGGACAGACGCTGAACGAGCTGTGCGACGGCCTCGACATGACGCGTCAGGCCGTGACCAAGCACCTTGTCATTCTCGAAGAGGCCAACCTCGTCACCACCTATAGGCACGGCCGCGAAAAGCTGCACTACCTCAACCCGGTGCCGATCCATCAGATCGGCGAGCGGTGGATCAAGAAATTCGAGCGCGGCAAGCTCACCGCGCTCTCCGAATTGAAAAGGCAACTGGAGAAGCGCGATGAGTAAGCCCGAATTCGTCTATGTCATCTATATCTCGTCGACGCCGGAGAAGGTGTTCGAGGCGTTGACCGACGCCAAGATGTCGGAACGTTACTGGCACGGCTGTTCCGTCGTCTCCGACTGGAAGGTCGGCTCGCCCTTCCAGATTACGCTGCCGAATCGCGACAAGAACATCACCGGCGAGGTCCTCGAATACGATCCGCCGCGCCGCCTCGCCTATTCGTTCCTGGCGCATGACGGCTCCGACAACGGCAAGCCGTCGCGCGTGACCTTCGAGCTCGAGCCGCAGCGCGATCAGGTCAGGCTCACCATGGTGCATGACCGCTTCGAACCCGGCAGCGCGGTGATCGGCAAGGTCAGCACGGGCTGGCCGCTGATCCTGTCCAGCCTCAAGAGCTACATCGAATGCGGCAAGGTGCTGTACGCACCGTGGTACGAGGAACTTGTCGCGAAAGCCAAGACGGTCGTTGGAGGCGCGCGATGAGCAAGCCGGAATTCGTCTACGTCAGCTATATCGAGACCACGGCCGAGAAGCTGTGGGATGCGCTGACCGACAGCGACTTCACCGAGCGCTACTGGTTCGGCCACCGCGTCGTCTCCGACTGGAAAGTCGGCTCACCCTATCGCTTTGCCAGGCAAGGCAAGCCGAGCGTCGAGGGCAAGGTGCTGGAATCCGATCCGCCACGCCGCCTCGCCTATACCTGGGATCCGTGCTCGGAAGACGCCAAACGCGAGCGCACTTCGCGCGTCACCTTCGATCTGGAGCCGCGCGGCAAAGTCGTCAAGCTGACCGTGACCCACGACAATCTCGACGAGGGCGGCAAGACCTTGCGCGACATCTCCGGTGGCTGGCCGATGGTGATCGCGAGCCTGAAGAGCATGCTGGAGACCGGCCATCCCCTTCCGGCCGACCTGCCCTCGCAGAGCGCGAAGGAGCCGAGCTGTGCCTAAGCCGGAGGGTTTTGAGTAGCGATGAGACTCTATCGAAGGGCACATGCCGACATGAATATCGACCAGTTCAAACCGATGACGGTCTACACCATCTACATCGCTTCCACGCCGGAGAAGGTGTGGGAGGCGCTGACGTCGGCGGAGTTCAGCAAAAAATATTTCTTCGGCAATTCGGTCGAGATCGAGCAGCGCGTCGGCGGCTCCTACATCGTGCGCACGCCGGACGGCGCGCTGCATATTTCGGGCGAAGTGGTCGAATGCGATCCGCCGCGGAAGCTGACACTCACCTTCAACGTCAACTGGCCGGCGCTGATCGAAAAGCTCGGCCCGACGCTGGTGACCTACGAAATCGAGCAGGCCGGCGAAGCGGTGAAGCTCACGATGACTGAGTTGCACGACCGACCGCTCAGCGACGATATCCTCTCCGGCGGCCGCCAGGGCTGGCCCGCGATCCTCTCCAGCCTGAAGAGCGTGCTGGAGACGGGAAAACCGCTGGTGGTGAAGATGGCCCCGCCGGCGCGGATGCTGGCGGCGCTGAAGGAGATGGGGATTGGGACGCCGGGTTCCTGATACACTCGTCATGCGCGGGCTCGACCCGCCTGCGGGGCCGAAGCCCCTTCGGCGCGGCGAAGGCCCGCGCATCCATCAATCAAAAAGCATTTTGCGAAGTGGATGGATTGCCGGGTCAAGCCCGGCAATGACGAGGGAAACCCGCCTACGCCACCTTGAGATCGTCGAGGAAGTGCCGGATCTCGCTGGTGAGCAGCTGGGCGCGGCCGGCGAGGTCCTTGATCGAGCTGGCCATGTGGTCGGCGGTTCGCGACGCTTCCTCGGTGGCGCTGGCGACGGTGGCGGTGTTGGCGAGCACGTTGCGGGTGCCGTCGGCCGCGCGCTGGGCGTTGCCGGCGATCTCGCCGGTGGCGGCATTCTGCTGCTCGACGGCGCCGGCGAGCTCCGCTGCGATGCCGCTGATCTCGGTGATGGTGGCGCCGACATCCCGGATCGCGGCGATTGCCTCGGTGGTGGTGGCCTGGATCTGCTGGACCTCGCTGGCGATTTCCTCGGTGGCCTTGCCGGTCTGGGTGGCAAGGCTCTTGACCTCGCTCGCCACCACGGCAAAGCCCCTGCCGGCTTCGCCCGCCCTTGCCGCCTCGATGGTGGCATTCAGCGCCAGAAGGTTGGTCTGTTCGGCAACGCCGGAGATCAGCTTGACGATGCCCTCGATCGCCTTCGAGGCTTCGCCAAGACTGACGATCCGTGTGTCGGCGCGTTTTGCCTCGCCGACGGCGCGGCCGGCGATCTCGGCCGACTTGCGCACCCGCTCGGCGATGCTGCGCACCGAGATCGACAACTCTTCGGTGGCCGCAGCAATAGTCTGCACGTTGCCCGAGGCGTCGGTCGAGCCCTTGACCACCGAGGCGGTGCGGCTCGAGATGTCGCGCGCGATATCGGCGGTTTGGCTCGCTTCGGTGCCGACCGAGCCCGCGGCCGATACCACCGCTTCGATCAGCGCGGCCGATTTGCGGTCGAAGGCGCCGGTGACGGAAGCCACGCGCTCGACCCGGGCCGCCTCCGCCGCGCGCTGTGCCGCGACGCTCTCGGCCATTGCCGCCGCCTCGATCGAGCGCTGGCGCAATTCCTCGATGGCCTGCGCCATGCGACCGATCTCGTCACCGCGCTGGCGCGACGGCACTGCCAGCTCGCGCTCGCCGCCGGCGAGCCGGCCGATCACCTCGGTCAGGACCGTGATCGGTCCGACGATGCGGCGGCTGAGCAGCGAGGCGACACCGGCGGTGACGGCGATGACCAGCACCAGCATTCCGACAGCCAGCCACAGGGCGAAGAGATCGGCGGCGCGGTGGGCGTCGGCCGCGTCGATGGCCTCGGCGATGGCGGCATCGCGCACCGCCAGAATCTGCTGCATCGCCGCGGAATTCTTCATGCGAAATTCGCGCGGCTCGATGCCATAGACGCCGTCGGTGCGGGCATGCTCTTCGAGCGACTTGTAGAGTTTTGAAGCCGCTTCGAGGTAACCCGTGCGAACCACGTCGAGCGCCGCGACCAGACGCGGTCGCGCGCCGGTGCGGGCCACGGCGGCCTGAATCCGGATCCAGGTCTGATCGATGCGGCCGGTCGCCTCCGCCAGCTTCTCGGCGCCGGCGGCGCCGAACGGCTTCTTGGTTCCGAGCGCCGTATTGAAAAGCGCCGACGGCCGCGAACTGAGGTCGCGCATCTCCCAGCCGAGCCGCGCCAGCCCGATGAAGCGGGCGCTCTCGCTGTCGAGCTGGCTCAGCGCGTTCTCCACGGGATCGAGCGCGCGGTCCGTCTCGCCCGGCAATTTCAACAGGCGCAGGAACAGCGTATCGACGGTGTTCTTGTCGCGCGCGGCAAGGGATACGGCCATGGCGCGGTCGCCTTCGGCGCGCAATTCCACCAGCCGCGCCACGATCTGGCGCAATTCGGGAATCTTGGCGGTCGCCTCCGCGATGCCGGAGCCGTTGAGCCGGTCGATCGTGTCGGCGACAGCTGTATCGGTCTCGGCCTTGAGCTTGTCGATCTTCGCTCTTTCGTCGGCCTCGATCGGCGCTTCTGCGAGCACATCCGCGAGATAATAACCGCGCTCCAGCGCGAGATGCTCGGTCGCGCTCAAGCCCGCCTTGATCGCCAATGCGAGTTGCTGCGCCTGCGCCGCCGCACTCGCCTGCCGCCATTCGCTGACCACGGTGACGACGGCGGAAAGCAGGCCAACGGCCGCTGCGGCCGACAATGAAACGAGGAAAAAGGTACGAATTCGCATGACGGTTCATTCCAAACGCAAGGCGGTCCTCCCTCGTACAGGACGCGGCTTACGATTCTTTTAACCATTGTGCGGGGGACCTTTTTCGGGGATTACCCCCGCGCCCGCAACTCCCGCCGCAGCACTTTTCCCGTGGCTGTCATCGGCAGCGCATCGGCAAACTGCACGTGGCGCGGGTATTCGTGGGCGGCGAGTTGCACTTTGACGAAATCCTGGATTTCGCGCGCGAGTTGCTCGCTCGGGGCAAAGCCCGGGCGCAGCACGATCCACGCCTTCACCGCCTCGGTGCGGATCGGGTCGGGAATGCCGACCACCGCCGACAGCGCGACCGCGGGATGCTTCAACAGCGTGTCCTCGATCTCTGCCGGGCCGATGCGATAGCCGGCGGAGGTGATGACGTCGTCCTCGCGGCTCATGTACCAGAAATAGCCGTCGTCATCCTGGCGGCCGAGATCGCCGGTGAGCAGGAACGCGCCGGCGTATTTCTTCACTGTGGCTTCGGGATTGCGCCAATATTCGATCATGGTGCAGGGATTGGGCTGGCGCACGCCGATGATGCCGCGCGTCCCCCGCGGCAATTCCTCGCCCTTGTCGTTGACGATGCGCACGTCAAAACCCGGCGTCGCCTTGCCCATCGCGCCGGGGCGGATCGGAAACAGTTTCGAATTGCAGCCGACCACGAGATTGCATTCGGTCTGGCCGTAGATCTCGTGCACGTCGATGCCGAAGGTCGCGCGCACCCAGTCCAGCAGCTCGGCGCCGAGCGACTCGCCGCCGGAGAGCATGCTGCGCAGCTTGACGCCATCATGTTTGACGTTCGCGAGCCGCATCAGTTTCAACGCGGTCGGCGGCAGGAACACGACGCGGACGCCGTGATCGGCCATCAGCTGCATCGCGGCCTGCGGCTCGAACTTCTTCGCGCGATAACCGACCACGGGCACGCCGTGATACCAGGCCGGAAACAGCGCGTCGAACAGCCCGCCGATCCAGGCCCAGTCGGCCGGCGTCCACATCACATCGCCCGGTTTCGGAAAGAAGCCGTGCACCATCTCGACATTGGGAAGATGACCGAGGATCACGCGGTGGGCATGCAGCGCGCCCTTTGGATTCCCCGTGGTGCCCGAGGTGTAGATGATGATGGCGGGATCGTCGGACGCAGTGTCGACGGTCGCCAATTGATCGGAGGCCGCCTCGATCGCCGACCAGAATGATTTCGCGCCCGCGGCCGCGCGGCCGGTGACGTAGATGTTCTTCAGGTCCGGCAGCTTGTCGCGGATTTTCGCAAGCTTCTCCCAGCCGCCTTCATCGGTCACGACCGCCTTGGCGCCGGAGTTCTGCAGCCGGAATTGCAGCGCGTCCTCGCCGAACAGCGTGAACAGCGGCACCGAGACGAGGCCCGACCGCCACGCGGCGAGATGCGCGATCGGCAGCTCCAGCGATTGCGAGAGGAACACCGCGACGCGGTCGCCGCGCGCGAGACCGTCGGCTTTCAGTACATTGGCGAAGCGGCTGGAGAAGGCGCGCATCTCGTCGAACGAGGTGCGCTTGGCTGAACCATCCTCATCGACATAGATCAGCGCGAGGCGGCCCGAGCCATCCGCATGGCGGTCACAGCAGGCGTCCGCCATATTGAAGCGCGCCGGGATATCCCAGCGGAAATCGCGATAGAGTTTTTCGTAGCTGTCGGTCTCGGTGAGCATGGTGCAGTAGCGTGCCCTGGCCATCCACAATTGTCATTCCGGGGCGATGCGAAGCATCGAACCCGGAATCTTGAGATTCCCCGATGCGCAATTGCGCATCTGTGGTCTGGTCCTTCGGACCATCCCGGAATGACAGCGTCCGCTAAGAAGACAGCGCCGCCTTCACGAGGCCGCTCGCCTTTGCAAAATCCATCTGCCCGGCGTATTTCGCCTTCAGCGCGCCGATCACCTTGCCCATGTCCTTGATACCGGCCGCACCGGTCTCGGCGATGACCGAAGAGATCGCCTGCTTCACGTCATCCTCCGACATCTGCTTCGGCAGATAGGCGGAGATGATGGCAATCTCCTCGCGCTCCTGGTTGGCGAGCTCGGCACGGCCGCCCTTGTCATAGAGCTCGACCGATTCCTGGCGCTGCTTGATCATCTTCTGGAATACGCCGAGCAGGTCGGCATCGGACAGCGGTGGCTTGCCTTCCCCGCGCGCGGCGATGTCGGCGTTCTTGATGGTCGAATTGACCATGCGCAGCGTGGAGAGTTTTCTCTCCTCCTTGGCCTTCATGGCCTCCTTGACCGCGTTGTTAATGTCGTCGCGCAGCATGGTTTTGTCCTTTTATTGCGTCTGGCTCCTGATCTAGGCCGTTCGCCCGCCTGAAACAATCCGGTCCCGGCCAAAGGGGCGCCAAATATGCGGGAAACGCATGTGAATCCGCGACTTACTGCTTTGACGCAAGCCCCGGCCGCGACTATGTACAGGCGTCATGACACAAGCCGAAAACGACGCCGCCTGGCCGGACCATAAACCGACCGCGCTCCTCGTGCTCGCCGATGGCACGGTGCTGGAAGGCTTTGGCCTCGGCGCCGAGGGCCATGCGGTGGGCGAGGTCTGCTTCAACACCGCGATGACCGGCTATGAGGAGATTCTGACCGATCCCTCCTATGCCGGACAGCTCATCACCTTCACCTTCCCGCATATCGGCAATGTCGGCACCAACGAGGAAGACATCGAGACGGTGAACATGGCCGCGACGCCGGGCGCGCGCGGCGTGATCCTGCGCACCGCCATCACCGATCCCTCGAACTACCGCGCCACGCGCCATCTCGACCAGTGGCTGAAGGCCCGCGGCATCATCGGCCTTTCCGGCATCGACACCCGCGCACTGACCGCGCTGATCCGCAGCAAGGGCATGCCGAACGCGGTGATCGCGCATGCCAAAGACGGCCAGTTCGATCTGCATGGGATGAAGGAAGAAGCGCGCGAATGGCCGGGCCTCGAAGGCATGGACCTGGTGCCGATGGTCACCTCCGCGCAGCGCTTCACCTGGGACGAAACGCCGTGGGCGTGGGAAAAAGGCTTTGGCCGGCAGACCCATCCCGAGTTCAACGTGGTCGCGATCGACTACGGCATCAAGCGCAACATCCTGCGGCTACTCGCCGGTGTCGGCTGCAAGGTCACGGTGGTGCCCGCGACGACGTCGGCGGAAGATATTCTGGCGCTGAAGCCGGACGGCGTGTTTTTGTCGAACGGCCCCGGCGATCCCGCGGCCACCGGCAAATACGCGGTGCCGGTGATCCAGCAGGTGATCTCTTCGGGCACGCCGACCTTCGGCATTTGTCTGGGCCACCAGATGCTCGGCCTCGCGGTCGGCGCGCGGACCATGAAGATGCATCAGGGCCACCACGGCGCCAATCACCCCGTGAAGGACGAAACCACCGGCAAGGTCGAGATCACCTCGATGAACCACGGCTTTGCCGTGGACCAGGCGACGCTGCCCAAGGGGGCGACGCAGACGCATATCTCGCTGTTCGACGGCTCCAATTGCGGCATCGCGCTCGACGGCAAGCCGGTGTTCTCGGTGCAGTACCACCCCGAGGCGTCGCCCGGTCCGCGCGACTCGCATTATCTGTTCGATCGCTTTGCCGATCTGATGCGGAAGAAGAAGCGGGCTTGAGCAAAGATCGTCATCGCCGGGCTTGACCCGGCGATCCATCTTTTGAAGAGTTGATGGATGCCCGGATCAAGTCCGGGCATGACGAGATGTTGTGCTTCACGAGCCGCGTTGCGGGCATGTGGGACGGCGCTGGATCAGCGGCGGCCTTCTGTGGTTGACTTCCCTGCCTTCAGATCAGGCGAACATGATCAGGCCAACAAGGAAACCGCCGCCATGACCAATCCCGACATGACCATTCGCGACGTCAGCGTGACGATGCTGCGCATGCCCTGGGCCGACGATCCCTGGCTCAAGGGTCACGCGCTGGGGCCGATGCGCGACGTCCTGATCTGCGACGTCGAGACAGCAAGCGGCATCACCGGCATGGGTTATCTGTTTCTGTTCCGCCCCGGAATGAAGTCGATCGCCGCCTGTCTCGAGGAGTGCATCATCCCGCGCGTCTTGGGCAAGGACGCCACCGCCGTCGAGGCGATCTGGCGCGACCTGTGGACCGCGACCATGACCTATGGCCGCGGCGGCATATCAGCGATGGCGATGTCGGCGCTCGATATCGCGTTGTGGGACGCGGTGGGAAAACGCGCCGGGCTGCCGCTGCATCGGCTGTGGGGTCATTACCGCTCGCAAATTCCGATCTACGGCTCGGGCTGCTTCCGCGGCGCCGGCGGCGACGGCATGATTGAGAAGGCGCTCCACTACGTGAAGCAGGGATACAAGGCGATCAAGATGCAGGTCGCGCATGTGCGCTCGCCGGCGGAGGATCTCGACAATGTGCGCCGCATGCGCGAGGCGGTGGGCCCCGATATCGACATCATGATCGACGTCAACATGGGCTGGAGCGCGGATGTCGCGATCGAGATGGGGCGCAAGTTCGAGAAGTATAATATCTACTGGCTCGAGGAGCCGGTGCCGGCCGATGATTTCGCCGGCTATCAGCGCATCGCAGCGGCCCTCGACATGCGCGTGGTCGGCGGCGAAACCCATTTCACGCGTTACGATCTGAGGCCCTTCTTCCTCAATCCGTGCCTGCCGATCCTGCAGCCCGATCCGATGCGCGGCGGCATGACCGACCTGCGCAAGATCGCGACCCTGGCCGACACCTGGGGCATCACCATCGCGCCGCATCTGTTTCCGGAGCTGAACGTGCATCTGCTGGCCTCGATCCCGAACGGGATCTGGTGCGAGAACATGGGGCTGATCGACGATCTCTGGGTCGATCCGCCCGTGATCAAGGACGGCATGATCACCGCGCCGGAGCGGCCCGGCCACGGGTTAAAATTCAAGGACGAGGTGATGAAGTTCCGGATCTAGGAACGCAAACCGCGGCGGCTGGTTTGATCTAGGCCTGGTTTTCGTGAGGAGGAGGAGAATCTCATGTCCATCGTCCGCGAAAAGATCGAGCCCGCCAGCATCGTCTTCGAAGACGACGGCCTCGTGCCGAACAATCCGATGCCGTTCCTGGTCTACAAGGGCGCCGTCGCGCTCGATCGCAACCACCCCGAACAGACCATCGAGGAATTGTTCGCCGCCCATGGCTGGGGCGCGATGTGGCGGAACGGCGTCTACGACTTCCTGCATTATCATGCGACCGTGCACGAAGTGCTCGGCATCGCCCGCGGCCACGCCCGCGTGTGCTTCGGCGGCGATCACGGCAAGGAACTGGAGATATCGGCCGGCGATGTCGCGATCCTACCCGCCGGCACCGGGCATCAATGCCTTGCCGCGACGCCGGACTTTTCGGTGGTCGGCGCCTATCCGCCGGGACCGCCGATGGATTTGCAGCGGCCGACGCTGGAGAACCATGCGAGGGCGTTGAAGACGATTCCGGAAGTGAAGCTGCCGAAGACTGATCCGGTGATGGGCGCGGATGGGCCGCTAGTGAGGTTGTGGACGCGCGGCTAGCGACGCGGCGTGAGAACGCAGAGAATCGCGGAAAAATCGCACGAGATCATTCCCCCGCAACCTGGTTCGACGAGACCGGCAAGATCGTGACTGGCTCCAATTTTCGGTCTGTGCTAACACGATGCGCGTGGAGGTAGCCGAAAAGACGCTCTTCTACGGCTGGCTTTTGCCGCATCTATTCCGACACCCTTCCTCGATACTGCAGACGCCGTGCAGCGTTTTATGCGGCGGATGTTGTTTGTTCTTTTACATGCGCGACCTCTCGCACCCAGGCGCGAGAGCTTCGAAGCCGGAAAGCCTCCGGCAGTGAGAAAGGCGGGCCGAACCGGCCACCCATCAAGACGACCCACATCAGAAGAGGAGGATTCGACATGTTTCGCGGATTTCTGACGCTGACCTTGTCTCTCTGTCTGGGTGCCGCAGCGGCACCTCCGGCTCTGGCCCAGGCGACACCGGCCATCACCGAGCAGGAGGCGCACGCGATCGCGGTGGACGCCTATGTCTACTTCTACTCCATCATGTCGATGGACGTGTCGCGCAAGCAATTCACCAACGGCACCACCGATTTCAGGGGTCCGATGAACACCTTCGTCAACGTACCCGAATATCCGCCGGCGGATTTCAAAGGCGTCGTGCGCTCCAACTTCGACACACTGTATTCCGTTTCATGGCTCGATATGACCAAGGAGCCCGTCGTCATCTCGGTTCCGGACACCGCCGGACGTTACTATCTGCTGCCGATGCTCGACATGTGGACGGATGTGTTTGCGTCGCCGGGCTGGCGAACCACAGGCACCAAGGCCGGGACTTTCCTCGTGACACCCGCTGGCTGGAGGCCGGATCTTCGCGACCGGTTCGCCGACGAGTTCAAACTTCCAAAGGACACGCAGCGGATCGAGGCGCCAACACCCTATGTCTGGGTGATCGGCCGGACCAAGACGGACGGCCCGGCGGACTACGACGCGGTTCACAAGATCCAGGCGGGCTACAAGGTCACGCTGCTTTCGGAATTCGGCAAAACGCCCAAGCCGGCCGAATTCAAGCCCGACCCGAGCATCGATATGAAGACGCCGCCAAAGGTGCAGGTCGATACCATGTCGGCCGGCGTTTATTTCGCCTATGCGGCCGAGCTGCTGAAGCTCCACCCGCCTCACCTCACTGACGAGCCGATCATCGCCCAGATGAAAAAGATCGGCATCGAGCCCGGCAAGAGTTTTGACATCGGCGCGCTCGATCCTGTCCTGCAACGCGCACTGGAGACGGCGCCGCAGGACGGTCAGAAGCTGATGGCCTGGAAGGTGCCGACGCTGGCTCGGGTTGCCAACGGCTGGTCGATGAACACCGACACGATGGGCGTTTACGGCAACTACTATTTGAAGCGGGCCATTGTCGCGCAAATGGGGCTTGGCGCCAATCTGCCGGAGGACGCCATCTATCCGATCAATCTCGGCGATGAATCCGGCAAGCCGCTGGATGGCGCCAACAAATACACCATCACCTTCGAGAAGGGCGCTACTCCGCCGGTCAACGCGTTCTGGTCGATCACCCTTTACGATCCGGAAGGATTCCAGGTCGGCAACGCGCTGAATCGTTTCGCCGTCAGCAGTTGGATGCCGTTCAAATACAATGCCGATGGTTCGCTCGATCTTTACTTCCAGAACGACAATCCGGGCAAGGACAAGGAAGCCAACTGGCTTCCGGCACCGAAGGGAAGCTTCAACCTGACCATGCGCCTCTACAGTCCGAAGTCGGAGGCCCTGACCGGAAAATGGAATCCGCCGCCCATCGTCAAGGTCCAGACGACGATGGGATTGTCAGCCCAGTAGCCATTGACGGAGCGCCGCCGTTTCGACGCCGGCGCTCGATCCATTGCAACGGCGAGCCCTTAAGCCGCGTTGCTGCCTTCCTGGCGGCTGGCTTCGAACAGGAACCAGGTGCGGCGCTCGGTCTCGTCGATGAAGGTCTCCAGCAGCCCGGCGGTGCCGGAATCCTCGTTGTCATCGGCAAGCTTGTGGGCTTTACGCATCGCAGCCGCCATGTGCTTGTTGTCCTCCATCAATTCGCGCAGCATCTCGCGCGGCGGGACGTAATCCTCGTCATTGTCCTTGATGGTCTGGTGCTTGGCGATCTGGCCGATCGACTTCAAGGTCGAGCCGCCGAGCTTGCGGACACGCTCGGCCAGCTGGTCGGTGGTGGCGAAGATCGCGTCCGACTGCTGGTCCAGCATCAGATGGTAGTCGTGGAAATGCCGGCCCGAGACATGCCAGTGGAAATTCTTGGTTTTCACGTAGAGCGCGAAAGCATCCGCCAGCAGCGTGTTCAGCGAGGCCGAGATCTTGTTGACGCCCTCGGGCGGCAGGTCGGTCGGGGTATCGAGATCGGGCGGGATCTTGTCATGCTTAACGTCGGTCTTGACGTCATTCTTGGCTTTGCTCACGTCACACCTTCCTGTTAGGAACCCGGCGATAGACAGGGGTTGTAGGACCCGTTAACGCATCATTGGGACCCCGGTTCCTGCTTCAGGAACCCACTTTTTCCGGACCGCCAGAGGCCATGGACGACTGGATCGATTATTACGATTCCACGCATACGATCTATGCGAGCAAGCGTCACCGCGACCTGCATTTCGCAATCATTGCGCACGACATCGTCAGCTACATCTCGTCGGGGGATGCGGTGGTGCTGGACTATTCCTGCGGCGAGGCGCTGTCGGCGGCGAAAGTGGCGGAGACCTGCGGCATGCTGATCCTCGCCGAGCCCGCGCCCGGCGTGCGCGGCCGGCTGATCGCGCGCTATGCGCCGAACACCAGGATCCGGGTGCGCTCGCTCGAGGATGTCCGGAAAATGCAGGAGAAGTCGATCGATCTCGCGGTGATGAACTCGGTCGCGCAATACATGACGCCGCAGGAGCTGGATTCGGCGCTTCTCGTCATCAAACGCCTGCTGAAACCTTCCGGCCGGCTCGTGCTCGGCGACATCCTGCGCCCCGAGGTCGGGATGTTCCGTGACGTGATTGCGCTGCTGCGCTTTGCCGCCAAGTGCGGCTTCCTGAAGGATGCGCTGATCGGGCTGATCTCGACCGCGCTGTCCGACTACCGGCAATTGCGTTCGCGCGTCGGGCTGGCGCGCTACAGCGAAGCCGATATGTCAGCCAAACTGGAAAAAGCCGGATTCACTGCTTCGCGCGCGCAGCAGAATATCGGCCACAATCCCTGGCGCATGACCTTCGTGGCGCACCATTCCCCGACGCGGGGCGCCGGTTAGGGTTAACCAGCGGTAGCAATGGCCTGCCCCTCACCGATGCGCAATGATCGCCTCGGCCCGGTGGCGGAAGCGTCGACGCGAGAACGGTGCATCGTTCTTTATCCTGGTTCAAATCCAGGCCGGGTCTCCAGCCTTCGCTGGCTTCGCCAGCTTCGGCTCGGCAAGCCCTATCGCAGCGAAGGCTGCCGCGCCGTAGCTCGAAGAGCGAAGGCGGGCCTCAGTCCTTGTGCAGCCTCCCCCGAAGCACCAGATTTGTCCTTAAATGGCGGTTGATGAGCCCGCTAAAAGCCTTTTACCCCCTAGGAATCTGGTCTAAAGACGGCCCGCGCGCGAGGGGTTCCCTCCCGCATAGGCCAAGGGGACGCGCGATCGGCGCGCCCTTTTTTTGTGCCCAATTCCACCTCTGATGAGAGCTGATGCCCAAACGAACCGACATCTCCACCATCCTGATCATCGGCGCCGGCCCGATCGTGATCGGCCAGGCCTGCGAATTCGACTATTCGGGCACGCAAGCCGTGAAGGCGCTGAAGGAAGAGGGATATCGGGTCGTTCTGGTCAATTCCAACCCGGCCACGATCATGACCGATCCGGAATTGGCCGATGCCACCTATATCGAGCCGATCACGCCCGAGATCGTCGCCAAGATCATTGAAAAGGAACGCCATGTCCTCCCCGGCGGCTTTGCGCTGCTGCCGACCATGGGCGGGCAGACCGCACTGAACTGCGCGCTGTCGCTGCGCCGGCAGGGCACGCTGGAGAAATTCGACGTCGAGATGATCGGCGCCACCGCGGACGCGATCGACAAGGCGGAAGACCGCATGCTGTTCCGCGAGGCCATGACCAAGATCGGTCTGGAAACGCCGAAATCGCGGCTCGCCAACGCCTCGGCGCTGAAGAAATCCTATCGCGACAAATACCAGGCCGAGCGCGCGAAACTGTCCGGCGCCGCACTGGACGAACTCGAGCGGCAGTGGACACTCGGCGAGAACGAGCGCCGCAAGCGCTACCAGGAGCACGCGCTCGGCGAAGCCTTGATGGCGCTGTCCGAGATCGGCCTGCCCGCGATCATCCGCCCCTCCTTCACCATGGGCGGCACCGGCGGCGGCGTCGCCTACAACAAGGAAGAGTTTTTAGACATCATCGAGCGCGGCCTCGATGCGTCGCCCACCAACGAAGTCCTGATCGAGGAATCCGTGCTCGGCTGGAAAGAGTTCGAGATGGAGGTGGTGCGCGACAAGAAGGACAATTGCATCATCATCTGCTCGATCGAGAACCTCGATCCGATGGGCGTGCATACCGGCAATTCCATCACCATCGCGCCGGCGCTGACGCTGACGGACAAGGAATACCAGATCATGCGCGACGCCTCGATCGCGGTGCTGCGCGAGATCGGGGTGGAGACCGGCGGCTCCAACGTCCAGTTCGGCGTCAATCCCGCCGACGGCCGCATGGTCGTGATCGAGATGAACCCGCGGGTGTCGCGCTCCTCCGCGCTCGCCTCGAAAGCCACCGGCTTTCCGATCGCGAAAGTCGCCGCGAAACTCGCGGTCGGCTACACCCTGGACGAGATCGCCAACGACATCACCGGCGGCGCGACGCCGGCTTCGTTCGAGCCGACCATCGACTATGTCGTGACAAAAATCCCGCGCTTCGCCTTCGAGAAATTTCCCGGCGCCTCCCATACGCTCACCACCTCGATGAAATCGGTCGGCGAAGTCATGGCGATCGGCCGCACGTTCCAGGAGAGCCTGCAGAAGGCGCTGCGCGGCCTTGAGACGGGCCTCACCGGCCTCGACGAGATCGACATCGAGGGGCTCGGCCGCGGCGACGACAAGAACGCGATCCGCGCCGCACTCGGCACGCCGACGCCGAACCGCCTGCTGCAGGTCGCGCAGGCGATGCGGCTCGGCTGGACGAACGAGGACATCTTCAATTCCTGCAAGATCGATCCCTGGTTCCTCGCCGAGATGCGCGGCATCGTCGAGATGGAGAACAAGGTCCGCAGGCACGGCCTGCCGAACAACGCGTTCGGCATGCGCTCGCTCAAAGCCATGGGCTTTTCCGACGCGCGGCTTGCGGTGCTGACCGAAACCATCGAAGCCGAGGTCACGACCAAGCGCCATGCGCTCGGCGTGCGCCCGGTGTTCAAGCGCATCGACACCTGCGCCGCCGAGTTCGCCTCCCCCACGGCCTACATGTATTCGACCTATGAGGCGCCGTTCGCGGGCAGCCTTGCCGACGAAAGCGCGCCGTCGGACAAGAAGAAGGTCATCATCCTCGGCGGCGGGCCGAACCGGATCGGCCAGGGCATCGAGTTCGACTATTGCTGCTGCCATGCCTGCTTCGCGCTGGATGACGCCGGCTACGAAACCATCATGATCAACTGCAATCCGGAAACGGTGTCGACCGACTATGACACCGCGGACCGCCTGTACTTCGAGCCGCTGACGGCCGAGGATGTGCTCGAGATCGTCGACACCGAGCGCAAGAACGGCACGCTGCATGGCGTGATCGTGCAGTTCGGCGGCCAGACGCCGCTGAAACTCGCGCGCCCGCTGGAAGCCGCCAATGTGCCGATCCTCGGCACTTCGCCCGACGCGATCGACCTCGCCGAAGACCGCGACCGTTTCAAGCGCGTGCTCGACAAGCTGCACCTGAAGCAGCCGAAGAACGGCATCGCCTATTCGGTGGAGCAGGCGCGCCTGATCGCCGCCGATCTCGGCCTGCCGCTGGTGGTGCGCCCGTCCTATGTGCTCGGCGGCCGCGCCATGCAGATCATCCGCGAGGACAACCAGCTCTCGGATTATTTGCTCGGCACCCTGCCCGAGCTCGTCCCCGCCGACGTCAAGGCGCGCTACCCGAACGACAAGACCGGGCAGATCAACACCGTGCTCGGCAAGAACCCGCTGCTGTTCGACCGCTATTTGTCCGACGCCACCGAGATCGACGTCGATTGCCTCTCCGACGGCAAGGACACCTTCATCGTCGGCATCATGGAGCACATCGAGGAAGCCGGCATCCATTCCGGCGATTCCGCCTGCTCGCTGCCGCCGCATTCGCTCGATGACAAGATGATCGAGGAGCTGGAGCGGCAGACCCGCGAGCTCGCGCGCGGGCTCGACGTGGTCGGGCTGATGAACGTGCAATACGCCATCAAGGACGGCGAGATCTATGTGCTCGAGGTCAACCCGCGCGCCTCGCGCACCGTGCCGTTCGTGGCCAAGGTGAGCGGCACGCCGGTCGCCAAGATCGCGGCGCGTATCATGGCCGGCGAGAAGCTCGCGGACTTCAAGCTGAAGAAGCGCGCGCTGAAACATGTCGGCGTCAAGGAATCCGTCTTTCCGTTTGCGCGCTTTCCCGGCGTCGACACCGTGCTCGGGCCGGAGATGCGCTCGACCGGCGAGGTCATGGGCCTCGACCGCTCGTTCGAGATCGCCTTTGCCAAGAGCCAGCTCGGCGGCGGCACCCGCGTGCCGCGCCGCGGCACCGTGTTCGTGTCGGTGCGCGAGATCGACAAGGCCCGCGTCACCGAGGCGGTGCGGCTGTTGGCCTCGCTCGGCTTCAAGGTGATGGCGACCTCGGGCACGCAGCGCTTCCTGAGCGAGGCCGGCATACCTGCTGAAAAAGTGAACAAGGTGCTGGAGGGGCGGCCGCACATCGTGGATGCCATCACCAATGGCGACATCCAGCTCGTTTTCAACACCACCGAGGGTCCGCAGGCGCTGGCCGACAGCCGCTCGTTGCGACGCGCTGCCCTCTTGCATAAAGTGCCATATTACACCACTCTTTCGGGTGCCGTGGCGGCCGCCCAGGGCATCCGCGCCTATCTCGGCGGGGACCTTGAGGTTCGCACATTGCAGAGTTACTTTTCCGAGAACTGATCACCGGCCGGCCGCAAAGCGCCGGCTAACTGATTGGTAAATAAGCCAGCAGGCTGGAACTCACCGCCCCGTATGGATGTTGACACGGCCCTTCTTGAGGGCGTGGAATCAATGGGCCCGATGGCTGGCCCTGCAGCCACGACGGCCTGATATGCCAAGCGTCTCGCGCGTGCCTTGCGGCCCCGCGCGAATGAAGGACAAAGAAGATGATGGAAAAGGTTCCGATGACTTCGTTGGGCTATGCGGCGCTGACGGACGAATTGAAGCATCGCCAGTCGGTGGATCGTCCACGCATTATCGAGCACATCGCCGAAGCGCGCTCCCATGGCGACCTGTCGGAGAACGCGGAGTACCACGCCGCGAAGGAAGAGCAGTCGCACAACGAGGGCCGCATCGCCGAGCTCGAGGACAAGCTCGCGCGCGCCGATATCATCGACATCACCAAACTCTCCGGCGAGACCATCAAGTTCGGCGCGACCGTGACCCTGGTCGACGAGGACACCGAGAAGAAGGTGGTCTACCAGATCGTCGGCGAGGTCGAGGCCGACATCAAGAAGGGCAGGATCTCCATCGCATCGCCGCTCGCGCGCGCGCTGATCGGCAAGAAGAAGGGCGCCGCGGTGGAAGTGAACACGCCCGGCGGCGGCAAGGCCTACGAGATCACCAAGGTCGAGTGGCGCTGAGGATTCACGGGCACCGTCTGAAAAGAAAAAGCCGCGCCTGGAGCGCGGCTTTTTCTTGTGAGCACGCGATCACGCCAGGCTGACGTGTTTGTGAGTTGGCCGCACGCAAGGGTGCGGTGTAGGTGAGGCATGAATGATTATGCATCATAACTATCCGGACCTCGTGCAGCCATGGACAATATTCTCGCGAGGCCGCGCTTCGTGCTCAGCTTTCTCAGTATTCTTCGCATCTACACCGGGTTGAGCCTGCTGCAGCACGGGACTGGAAAGATACTCGGCTTTCCCGTCGTTGCGAGCTTCGCCAACGTTCAGCTCAATTCGCTCTCCGGTGTCGGCGGTCTGATCGAGCTCGTCGGCGGCCTGCTGTTCACCGTCGGCCTGTTCACGCGGCCGGTCGCCTTCATCCTCGCGGGCTTTACGGCTGTCGCTTATTTCATGGTGCATGCGCCGAGGAGTTTCTATCCCGTCACCAACGGCGGCGAGCTCGCCGCGGTCTATTGCTTCGTGTTCCTGTATTTCGTGTTCGCGGGCGCCGGTCCGTGGAGTCTCGATGCCCTGTTGCGGAAGGACAAGGCGCTCTGACCTCGCGCGACGGCTCGCGCGCTTTGTCGCAATGATTGCAACACTGGAATGATTCCAGTTTGCCGGGACTTTACGAGGACTTGCCTCGCTCCGGTTCCCCTGTTTTGCAAGGCACCATCAACACTCTGGCTCTCGCATTATTCCGTTGCTGCCCTGCGAAAGGCCGCGGATTTTCTTGTCGCGAACTGCTTTTCCCGGAGGTTGTGTCGCGATACCTATGATGCCGCCAGCGACGGAAGAAAATCGGGGGAACGTTCATGACGGAAACAATGGCCGCAACCATGGCCGCCTGGGCGCCGCGCGTGCTGAGCGTGCTGCGCATCATCACGGGCCTGATGATCATCGAGCACGGCATGGCCAAGCTGCTTGGCTGGCCGGTGGTTCCGGCCTTTGCCCAGCTGAAGCTGTTTTCGCTGCTCGGCGCCGCCGGAACCATCGAGCTGGTCGGCGGCGCGCTGCTGATCCTCGGCCTGTTCACGCAGCCAGCCGCCTTTGTTCTCTCGGGCGAAATGGCGGTGGCCTATTTCATGGTCCACGCACCGCGCAGCTTCTTCCCGCTGATCAACGGCGGCTCGCTCGCCATCATCTACTGCTTCGCCTGCCTTTATCTGTCGACCGCGGGCGGCGGCCCCTGGAGCGTCGACGCCACCATGAAGAAGGCTTGAGGGGGCAAACCATGGACAGGTTCAACAAGCTGCTCGCCTCGGGCGAGCCCACCATCCTCAGCATCTTCCGCATCATCACCGGACTGCTGCTGTTCCAGTTCGGCCTCGCCAAGATCTTCAAATTCCCGGTGGTAGCGCCGTTCGACAAGGTCGAAATGTTCTCGCTGTTCTGGGACGCCGCCTGCTTTGAATTCGTGTTCGGCGCGCTTCTGATCGTCGGCCTGTTCTCGCGCGTTGCGGCCTTCATCCTGTGCGGCGAAATGGCCTTTGCCTATTTCATCGGGCATTTTCCGCGCGGCTTCATTCCGTTGCTGAACAGCGGCAACCTCGCGATCATGTACTGCTTCTCCTGCCTCTATCTCGCCTGCGCCGGCGGCGGGCCGTGGAGCCTGGACGCGCTGATGGGGAAGAAGAGGGGCTGAGGATACACGTCATTCCGGGGCGATGCGTTAGCACCGAACTATGGTGCGCAATTGCGCACCTGAGAATCTCGAGATTCCGGGTCTGGTCCTTCGGACCATCCCGGAATGACGGGGACTTATCCGCGCCCCCTCACCTCCAGCGGCACCGCCGCCTCGTACTTGGAGTTATGCAGCACCAGTGAGGTGCGCACATTGCGCACATGGGGGGCGGCGGTGAGATGCGTGACGAAATCCTGGAACGTCGTCATGTCGGGCGCGACGCATTTGAGGATGAAGTCCACCTCGCCCGACAGCATCCAGCATTCGCGCACCAGGGGCTCGTTGCGGACGAATTCCTCGAACGCGCGCAGGTCAGCCTCCGCCTGGCTCGACAGGTGCACCGATGCAAACACCGTGACGTCGAAGCCCAGCTTTCGCGGATCGAGCAGCCCGCGATAGCCGCGGATGTAGCCTTCCTCCTCCAGCGTTCGCACCCGGCGCAGACAGGGCGGCGGCGAGATGCCGACCCTCTTGGCGAGTTCCACATTGGTGATTCGGCCGTCGGCCTGGATCTCGCTCAGGATTTTGAGGTCGATCTCGTCTAGATTCTTCGACACGTGAATAACGGTTCCCTTGTCAGCTCCACAGGCCTGACTGCGCGAGACGGGCCTGCCGGTAACTCTCATAGCGCAGCTCGTTCATCTTGCGTAATTTTATTGCGCGTGCACCGCGTCATTTCGGCGGGCTCCGGGGAAAAACCGTAGAGATGGATTGCAATTCTTGCATGGCTCGCCAGATACCTTAGACTTGGATTTGACACTTTCGGCACCGCCGCGATGCCTTTCCGGGCAGTTTCTGCCGAAGCGCCGATCAAACGCCTGCCTCATGAGACATCCACCCATGCCCGCTGCCATCCAAGCCAAGGTCGTCATCATCGGTTCTGGGCCGGCGGGCTATACGGCTGCGATCTATGCCGCGCGGGCGATGCTGGAGCCGATCCTGATCCAGGGCATCCAGCCCGGCGGCCAGCTCACCATCACCACCGACGTGGAAAACTATCCCGGCTTTGCCGACGTCATCCAGGGTCCCTGGCTGATGGAGCAGATGGAAAAGCAGGCGGCCCATGTCGGAACCAAGATCGTCACCGATCTCGTCACCAAGCTGGAGACCGCGCAGCGTCCGTTCCGGCTGACCTGCAACTCGGGCGACGTCTATCTCGCCGATACCGTCATCCTCGCCACCGGCGCGCAGGCGCGCTGGCTCGGCATGCCGTCGGAGGAGAAATTCAAGGGCTTTGGCGTCTCGGCCTGCGCGACTTGCGACGGCTTCTTCTACCGCGGCAAGGAAGTCATGGTGGTCGGCGGCGGCAACACCGCGGTCGAGGAAGCGCTGTTCCTGACCAACTTCGCCTCGAAGGTCACGCTGGTGCATCGCCGCGACCACTTCCGCGCCGAACGCATTTTGCAGGACCGGCTGTTCAAGCATCCCAAGATCAAGGTGATCTGGGACAGCGCCATCGACGAGATTGGCGGCAGCGAGAACCCGCCCAAGGTCACCCATGTGCGGCTGAAGAACGTCAGGACCGGCGCGCTCACGGAAGTGCCGGCCGACGGCGTCTTCATCGCGATCGGACATGCGCCTTCGACCGAGCTCGTGATCGGCCAGGTCAAGCTGAAACCTTCCGGCTATGTCGAGGTGGCGCCGAACTCGACCGCGACCTCGGTGCCCGGCCTGTTCGCCGCCGGCGACGTCGCCGACGAGGTCTATCGTCAGGCGGTCACGGCCGCCGGCCTCGGCTGCATGGCTGCTCTGGAAGCTGAACGATTCCTGGCGCTGCGCGCCAGCGAGCGTGCGGCGGCGGAATGAACTGATGGCAAGATCACGGGACGGATTTACGGATATGGATTGGGACAAGCTGAAAGTGTTTCACGCCGCGGCGGAAGCGGGAAGCTTCACGCATGCCGGCGAGCAGCTTGGACTGTCGCAATCGGCGGTGTCGCGCCAGGTCAGCGCGCTCGAGCAGGAATTGTCGGTGTCGCTGTTTCACCGCCACGCCCGCGGGTTGATCCTCACCGAACAGGGCGACCTGTTGTTCCGCACCGCGCATGACGTGTTCATGCAGCTGCAGGCGGCCCGCGCCAAGCTCACCGACAGCCGCGAGCGGCCGAGCGGCGAGCTCAAGGTCTCCACCACGCACGGCGTCGGCATCAACTGGCTGATCCCGCGGCTCGGCGAGTTCACCGCGCTCTATCCGGAGATCCGGATCTCGCTGATCGTCACCGACGAGGATCTCGATCTGTCGATGCGCGAGGCGGACGTCGCGATCCGTACCCGCAAGCCGACGCAGCCGGACCTGATCCAGAGAAAACTGTTCGCGATGGGCTTCCACGCCTACTGCTCGCCGGACTACATCAAGCGCTTCGGCACGCCGCGCACGCTCGACGAACTGGATGCGCATCGCATCATCATGCTCGGCGACAACAACGTGCCTGCGCATCTGGCGAACCGCAGCTGGCTGGTCGAGGCCGGACGCAACGGCTCGGGTCCGCGCGAGGCCTATTTCAAGGTCAACAGCATCCTCGGCCTCGTGCGTGCGTGCCAGCAGGGGCTCGGCATCGCAGCACTGCCCGATTACCTGGTCGAGGAAAACAGCCGCCTCGTGCAACTGTTCGGCGAGTCCAATTCGATCCAGCTCGACACCTATTTCGTGTATCCGGAAGAGCTGAAAACGGTGGCGCGGGTGCAGGTGTTCCGCGACTTCGTCGTGAGCAAGGCGCAGCGCTGGCCGTCCTAATTTCCGCATGACTGACATGCGGCTTGGACGGTTGCCGCAGGCCGCGGCGAGGGACAATAATGCAAACACGCTGAGCATTCGCGTTGCGCATTTGTCCCCCTCCTCCAGTGGCGCGAGCGTTCAGTAATCCCTCTTGGAAGGTGATTGTGTCGGCCTCACGTGGCCAATACCTAAGCCGGGCTCTTTTGGGCCCGGCTTTTTTTCTTGTATCTCGTCATGCTGCTGACACCGCGTCGTCGCCGGCGCGTCGTTGACAGATTTCGCGACAAGCCGCATCATCGCCACATGATCACGAAGTCGTGCGCCGCACTGTCGTCGAAAAAAGCCACCCGTCCGGGGGCTTTGGATCGGCGCGTGCGGCAAAGACGATAGCGACTTCGCATCAGCCCCGATCAAGGACCCCGCCGTGTGCGGGGTTTTTTGTTTCCCCGTCTCCGGCATTCAACCGAAAAGGAGATGGAGCAATGACTGACTTGAGAAACCGCCTGCACGGCCTGTGGCTGCCGCTGGTGACGCCGTTTCGCGATGGCGCGCTCGACGAATTGTCGCTGCGGCGCCTAGTGCGCCATTATGCAAGCCTCCCCGTCGATGGATTCATCCTGGCGGCGACTTCCGGCGAAGGGCTGACCCTCAAGCTCGACGAGCTCGAGCACCTCGTCGCCGCCGTTCGCGCCGAGCTTGCGGCGCTGCCGCGCATTTTGCCGGTGTGTCTCGGCGTGGCCGGTGCTGCCACACACAAGATGCGGGAGATGCTGGACGAGACCGCGACTTGGCCGATCGACGGCTATCTGATTTCGGCGCCCTATTATCTCAGGCCGTCGCAGCGCGGCCTGCTCACCCATTTCAACGCGCTCGCCGATCACGCGTCATGGCCGATCGTGCTCTACAACATTCCCTATCGAACCTCCGTCAACATCACCAACGAGACGCTGCTGCGGCTCGCCCAGCATCCGAACATCGTGGGCCTGAAGGATTGCTGCGCCGACCGTGCGCAATCGATCGACCTGCTGCGCCGCCGCCCCGAGGGCTTTCGTGTGCTGAACGGCGATGACGCGCAATATTTCGACGCGCTCACCGATGGCGCCGATGGCGCGATCCTGCTCTCGGCGCATGTCGCGACCGAAAGTTTTGCCATGGTCCGAACGCTTCTCACCGAAGGCAATCACGACGCGGCCGCGGCGTGCTGGCAACGCGTCGCCGGCCTCACCAAGCTGCTGTTCACCGAGCCGAGCCCGGCGCCGGCCAAGTACTGGCTGGCGCGAAGCGGAATGATTGCCTCCGCCGAAGTGCGCTCGCCGATCGTGGAGGTGAGCGCGGAGCTGGCAAATTGGCTCGATCGCGAGATGGATCGGCTGTCCGCTCTGCCCGATGAAATCCGCCTGGTTAATGCGGGGTGAAGACCGACGCTCGCATTCGTTGCCTAAAACGGCGGCAACCTTAAGCCGCCAAGCGTACTGGATTCCCTCGGACTTAAAAAAAGACGATTTTCAAAGAGACCGGGGGAAACCAATGAGCCTGCAAATGCAAACGGCCGTGCGCGAGACGCTGCGGGATTTCGTGGTGGTGTCGTCGTTCTGCTTCTGGGCGGTGATGATCGGCTTCGTGCCGGTCTTCGCCATCCGCGCCTTGATCGCGTGATCGAATTGCCCAGGTGCCGCCGCGTTAGTTAACTCGTGGTAGCACCTGTGCTCAAATCCAAGCGAAACCGCGACCGGGATTTTAAAACCTTTCGCGTATCGATAGTCCCCATAGCAACAAAAAAGCGCGGGGGCGTTATGAGTGCAGAATTCGTAAATAATCCGGTCGGAGACGACCTGACAGAAATGGCGGTCAAGCAGACGGGCTTTACGCCTGAGGACATTCTCTGGGCCGTCGGGATCTGGTCGGTGATCCTGTGCCTGTCACCGGTGATCGTGTTCTACACGTTGATGGTGGCGTGAGTTTTCCTGCGGGAAACGCCGCGCGCGTAAAAAACGCGCGGAGCCCGCGCGTTCTTTGGCATTGGCATTGGCATTAAAAAAAATGCGGTGTGATGAAATCACGCCGCCTGCTTGTGCATCGCGCCGCTCGCCGACGCGGTCCCGCGGATCGCCTTCACGGAGCGTTCGATCGCGGCCCACAGCCTGCCGATCTCGGCGGCCGCGCGGCCTTCCGCATAATATTCGCGGGCGCCCTCGCCCTGGCTCAGCGCCATCAGGAGATCGGCGCGGTTGGTGATCTGGCCGCCCCACACCGGCGCGCGGAATTTGGCGAGCGCTTCGCGGGCGATGGTGACGATCGGGCTTTCGGCGTCGTCCCTGCGCGCCGGCGCGCCGTTGAGCACCACCGCGTAGGGCTTGCGCGCCCCGCGGCACATCTGAATGGTTTCCTGCACCGCGTTGACGTCAAACACGCCGGGCCGCGCCGGAATGATGACCATGGTCGCGTTCTTGATGGCGTCATCGACGACAGCCGACAAATTCGGCGGCGTGTCGATCAGCACCCATTCAACTCCGTCGCGCTTCGCCGCTGCGAGAATCCCGCTGACAGAATTGACGGCCGACTTGATCGGCGGTTCGTTGGTGCCGCGCAGCTTGTGCCATAGCGTCAGCGACCCCTGTGGATCGGCGTCGATGAGCAGACATGGCTTGGTCGCCTTGATCTGCGCGGCAAGATGGGCAGCCAGGGTACTCTTCCCTGAACCACCTTTTCGTGATGCAAAAACTATTACGTTCATTCCCTTGGCCTCCAGATTGACCCCAGTTACCGAAAATGAATCAGCGGAGTGATTCGTGAAAGAAGAATTTAAGGCCAAATTTGGTTAAGCCACGGAAAAACGAATCATGCTGGCTTTTGAGTCACAGGGCCATGCAACCATGGCGAGAGTGCGAAGGGCAACGGCTTGAAGCAGCGGGATAGCATTTCTCGCGAAAGCTCTCACGGTATGCGCGATAACACGCTTTCGACCCACGTGAATCGAAACGCGCATGGCACGCATGGCGATCGCAACCAAAGGCAGCACGCGCATCCGTGCGCCGCTTCTCATTCACGTAAAAACCCGGAGTGCTGCGCGAACAAAAGGAGTCCGGAGTATGACGCGCGCTGGGCGAAGCGAATCCTGGCGAGCCCGACCAATCAGGTCGCGGCCGGTTTCGCCGTCTTCTTGACCTTTGCGTTAGACTTTCGTGTTGTCGTTGCCGCCGGCTTGATGCTCATGGGCTTGCCCGCGCGGGCCGCGGGCGCAGCGGAGACGGGCTCAGGGTCGGACCGGAAGAATCTCCGGCATTCCGGCGAGAGCTGCGACTTTTTGGCGACCATGCAGGCCGTGACACGGTCGACATCAGGTATTTCGGAGCTGCAAAGACGGAAAGCATCGGGTTGGCAGGCCTGCTGCTCCTCGGCCGTGTAGGCGTAGCCGGCCGTCGGCAGCATCGACAATGACAGCGCCAGCGTCGCGCCGAGCGCAACATTCCTGAATGATGACATGCCCCAAATATCCCCCAAAAAAATCCGCCAAAGCACGCACGAATTGTGGGTGAACGGAAGCGGATTGGCAAGCCGGGCGAACGACGGGGCCGTGCCGTTCGGCCCGCGCCGGGCCAAACGCCGCAGCCGGCCGGCGCTCGCGGCTCAGGGTTTGTTGGCTGCAGGCGAAGGCGCTGATGGCGCAGGCGGCGGCGCGATCACGGCTGCACCTGTCACCGCGAGCTTCTCCTTTGCGATCAGCCATTTTCCATCGACACGGATGAGCTCGGCGTCCCACGTTCCCGGCGCCACCACCACGGTGTTGTCGGCCTTCCAGTGCCAGGCCTGCACATAGGCGTTCACAGTCGCGACATCCGCGCCCGGGAAGGTGACGGTCACATTGGTCAGATGATGCGAGGTCTTGACGAAGCCGCCGCCATCGAACGCGCGCTGTGCAAACGCGGCCCGCATTTCTACGGGGGACATATCCTTGGGAAATGGACAGGACTGACCCGGACAACTGGTCGGCTCACCACGGCCGATGAAGGCCGAGAACGCGAATTGCGGCGCAAAGCAATCCTTCCAGATCGCAAGCCCGCCATCGCGATCGCCACGGCCGATCCTGTCGATGCCGAAGGGATAGCAGCTGATGCGGTTGCGCACCGCGGCGTCGTCCGCGGGACCATCCGCTTTCGCGGCACCAGCGCACAGGATGACGGCCAGCATCGACACCGCGATCGCAGGGTATTTCATCGCTCCCTCCCTTACATTCCTGATTTAAGGGAACGATACAGCCTCGCGAGCCATCCCGACAGGCCCGGCCAATTGGCGACATGGCGCCGGCCAATCCACCCTCGCAGCGAGCAGCTTGCGCAGCGCGCTCGAAACCGGGAAAATGCGACGGTCGAGGGTGACATGAAGATATTCGTGATCGGCGGCGTCGCCGACCCCAGATCGGAGGAGGACAAGGCATGGCAGAATGCGCTGCTCGACCGCACGATGGGGCGTCTTGGGGAGGAAATCATAAGGGCCGGCCATGAGCTCGTCGTCTGCAGCCCATTTCCCAATACCGCAGACGTGTACGCCGTGCGCGGCGCCGCCTCGGCGATCAGGGCGGGAGGCGGCAATTCTGTCATCGACTTCCACTATCCGAAAGATGACGGGATAAGATCCGCTATCGACAGCCTTGGCGACGAGCGCGCCATCAAGGTGAACCCATTGGCGAGTCCGGCGTCTCGCAATGCATCAGGAAAGATCGACAAGGACTATGGCTGGCTGTTGCCCCAGATTGCGGCGATGAACAGCGCCCAAATCACAATCGGGTTGGGAGGCCGCCTTGGAGGATCCGCAAGCCTGTTGTTTGGCATCGCCCAAAGCCAGCAAAAGGCGATGTTGCCCCTGACGTTTCTCGGTGGCGCGACCGCCGTGGCATTTCAGTCGCGTTGCCATGAGCTTGAGGATCAATTGAGGGACAACACCAGCATCCTTCATGATCCGGACCAGATCGACAAGATCATGACCGTCGTGGAAATGCTGGCGAGTTCCTCAAGAGCGCCACGGAAGAGAGACAAGCCGCCGGTTTTCTTCATCAGCTATCCGCGTGCCCGGCCGCAAGACGCCGACTTCGTCGAAGTGACGTTGCTCCGCGAAGGCTACAAGGACGTGTTTCGTGACGAAAAAGACTTCGGCGCAGGAAAGGTGATTCAGGAGGAAATCACTGATCATATCCATCGCGCAAGCATCTTCATCCTGATGTGGTGTCAGGAGTATGCCTGCAGTCCCTGGTGTTACGACGAGATGGAAATCGCGATCAAAAGGCACGCTGCACGGGATTTGGACATTTGGCTATTCCTGACCGACGACACGCGCGTAGTTCCCAAGCCGCTGCGCGAAATATCAAACTGTCCGGCCAAAACGCGCGCTGATCTGGAACGCTGGCTTCTTGTGCTAATTGGTCAATTGGAGCGGTCTAGCCCCGCCTCTTGAAGCATTCACTTCCTGGCTGGGCAAAACTTTTCGACCGCTTCACCTCAAAGGATGATCGATCAGGCGCGACGCGCGCTCGACGAAGCCCATCGTCGAAGGCATCGCGGCGTGCACATCGCGCCAGCGCGCGTTGATGAAGAATCCTCGCGCATCACACACCGGCCGATAGACCTCGATGAAGAGGCACCGGGCTAAGAGCGCGCAACCGTTCATGAAGATGAATGGGAACTCGCCGGGACGTTATTTTAATAGCGCGGTTAGCCCCTTGCGCGGCGGATTTGCCGGGCGCAATCTTGCCATGTCAGGGATTATCACCGCAACTTACGGAGGATGCGACCATGCCACGGGTCAAGCAAGCTTCGAAGAAGAAACGGACAACCAAAGCCGCCGCCGTGACGGCGCTGGGTGCCGCTGGTCTCGGTCTTTCGCTGGTCGGTAGCGCATCCGCATCCACGGCGCCCACGGCAAATATCCTGCCATCTGACAATACCTCGCCCGATCGGCGCTTCGTTCTTGGCGAAGAGGAAATGGCCGACGTCAGTCTCGCCACGTTCCATCTCTTCGATAAGGAAAACGTCGGCGGCGGCGTGCAAATGGCCCGCGGTGGATGCGGCGGTTGCGGCCATGGTTGCGGTGGCGGTGGTTGCCGAGGCTGTGGCGGATGCCGAGGCTGCGCCGGCTGCCGAGGGTGCGGCGGCGGTGGCTGCGGGATCGGGATCGGTGGCTGCGGGTTCGGTGGCTGCGCGATCGTGGCCTGCGTGGGTTGCGTCGGTTGCGCAGGATGCTGCCTGTCCTGGGGAGCCTGCCGCTTGTGCTGACCGGCACGGGGCGGACGACCTTCGATTAGCACGGCGATGTTGCGGCCGACTATTCCCGGACCGCCTTCGATCGCGTCACGTCGAACGGATGATCGATCAGGCGCGACGCGCGCTCGACAAAGCCGATCGTCGAAGGCAGCGCGGCGTGCACGTCGAACGCCGCCTCATCGCGCCAGCGCGAGTTGAGGAAGAACAGTCGCCCATCGCGCACCGAGCGGTAGATATCGATGAAGCGGCAGCCGGGCTCCGCACGCGTGCGCGCCGCGGTCGCGGCAAGCTCGGCCGTGAGCGCGTCCTCGCTGCCCTCGATGGCGTGAAACCGCGCGAAGATCACGAGTTCGTCTGACATCGGCGGGATACTGTCGCGAGCGATCGGGGAATTTCAAATCCGAGAGCGCTGGTACAGTTGGGTGGGCTCGAACCACCGACCTCCTGTTCCACAGACAGAAATCTGCCTTTGCCGGATCCACGACCCGCTACGCTAGAGTACGAATTTTCCCGTAATATCAGTAGCAAGTGCTGTCATTGGTACGCTATCCTTCGCCTCCTTTTCCGTTATCGTGGTAGCTACGTGGTAGCTAGACATGCGAACAGGAGCTCGAATGGCTTCGGCAAGCATCACGATCAGGGCGGTGCAAGCACTCGCTCCGGGTGACGTTCTCTGGGATGGCGGCCATAAGGAGGCGGTGCGGGGCTTTGGCGTACGGCGCCAGCTCGATCAAGCAAGCTACATTCTCAAGTACCGAGTATTCGGGCGCCAGCGGTTCTTCACGATTGGCCCGCACGGCTCGCCCTGGACGCCAGAGAAAGCGCGCCGCGAAGCCAAGCGCTTGTTGGGAGTGGTCGCGGACGGCAAGGACCCCGCAGACACCAAGGTAGAGGCCAGCCTCCAAGCGGCCGACACACTCCGCAAGATCACCGATCAATACCTCGGGGTAGCCAAGAAGAAACAGCGCCCCCGCACGTACTCAGAAATCGCCCGCTACTTGTTGATCACCTGGAAGCCGTTGCACTCGCTCTCTGTATTCAAGATTAGCCGCCGTCATATTGCGACGCGAGTCGCCGATATCGAGGTAAAAAATGGAGCGGTCTCAGCCGCCCGGGCGCGGACAGCTTTATCCACGTTGTTTAATTGGGCCATTCGAGAGGGGCTGGACATCCCGGCAAACCCGGTGCATGGCACGAACCGTCCCGAACAGCCGAAGTCCAGGGAGCGGGTGCTATCCGATGTCGAGTTAGCCGAAATCTGGAAGGCATGCAGAGATGATGACTACGGACGTATACTACGCTTGCTGATTCTCACCGCTCAGCGGCGGGATGAAGTCGGTGGAATGCAATGGTCGGAGCTGGATACCGCGGCCGAGCAGTGGATGTTACCGAGCGCTCGGACCAAAAACCATCGTGAACACGTGCTGCCGCTCGTCCCCGCGGCCCTAACCCTGCTCCCGCCTCGCCGGGCTGATCGCGACCACGTCTTTGGCGATGGCCCTCGCCGAGAGGGCGATCAACATCGAGGGTTTTCCGGCTGGTCCAAGTCGAAGGCAGCGCTTGATGAGCGTATTTTGGCCGCGCGGAAGACGGTAGACGCTGATGCTACGCCGCTGCCCCGTTGGACCGTTCACGATCTCCGCCGCACGGCTGCAACCGTGATGGCGGACCGGTTGGGCGTTCTGCCACATATCGTGGAGGCGATCTTGAACCACGTGAGCGGTCATCGCGGCGGCGTAGCCGGGATATACAATCGGGCTCGTTACCAAGCAGAAATGCGAGCGGCGCTGGAACTCTGGACTGAACATCTGTTCGCGATTGTGCGGCGATGATTGCGCAAGCACCCGCTAGCTAAGCTAGGCCAAGCCGCAGTGGAAGCGTTGGTGCCCAGGGAGGGATTGTCGGGCAACGCGCACAACACAAGCAAGTTCAATGACTTAACGCCACCGCCATTTGATCGCTTGTACCAAGGAAATGTACCTTTGTCGAGCAGTGCTACGTGCCGGTGCCCAATTCGTTGAGGCAGGAGTCATGCCCCAAGGATACTAGATGTTGGGATTCCACGGCATCAGGACTTCGCGATAGCCGCTCGCGGTCTTTTCGACGCGGGCGAGAGCGGGGAATGGGTAATGGAAGCCCTGTACCAGCATCTTTTCGGCCACGAGCATATCGTAGACCTTTCGGCGCGTGGCTTCGGCCATGACCGGGTCTTGATCGATCGATGCATGCCAACCAGGATTTGCGACAAACAGCACCGGAATATGCGCCACGTCCCCCTGGATGAATACGCTGCTGGCGCCGGAGGACAGAACGAACGACGCATGGCCGACGGAGTGCCCGGGCGTAGCAATCGCGGTGAGCCCGGCCAGGACCTCCTTGCCTTCCTCGTAAGTCGTGACCTTGCCGCCAAGCGCACCAAAAACCCGGCGGCTGTTCCTGAACAAGCCCTCGATCCGGCCCTTCGGCGCCCGGCTCATCTCGCCGTCGTCCATCCAGAATTTCCATTCAGCGGCCGGCACGAAGATCTCCGCATGCGGGAATGCCGGCTTGCCATCCGCCGCACCGGCGCCCCGCCTTTCAATGCGGAAGGAGCCGATCATGCTGAACTCAAAAATTGCCGATCATCATCTGACGCGAAAAGCCTGCATCTACATTCGTCAGTCGACGATGGCGCAAGTGCAATTCAATCAGGAGAGCACAGAGCGCCAGTACAATCTGGCGGACCAGGCGAAGTCGCTTGGCTGGATGCCGGAGCAGATCCAAATCCTCGACGGCGACCTTGCCCAATCGGGAGAACTGACGACCAAGCGCGACGACTTCAAGACCCTTGTGAGCGATGTTGCGATGGGACAAGTCGGCGCGATCTTCTCTCTCGAATCATCGCGCCTGGCACGCTCGAACAAAGACTGGCATCGATTACTGGAACTGTGCGCTGTCACCAAGACATTGGTGTTCGACGGAGATGGCTGCTACGATCCGTCCGACTTCAACGACAGCCTTGTCCTCGGCATGAAAGGCACGTTCGCGCAAGCAGAACTGCACATAATTCGCGCGCGCCTCCACGGCGCCAAAGTCAACAGAGCGCAGAAGGGTGAGTTGCGTTTTCCATTGCCCGTTGGTTTGGTATTTGACGGCGACAAGATCGTTCTCGATCCAGACCAGGAGGTACAAGGCGCCGTCAGGATGGTCTTCACGCTGTTCGAGCAAGAGAACAGCGCCTATGCTGTGGTTCAACGCTTCCACCAACTCGGACTTCTCTTTCCACGTCGCTCATACGGCGGTGTGTGGAATGGCAAACTCATCTGGGGTCGGTTGACCCATTCGCGGGTGATCGGCGTTCTGGCGAATCCATCTTATGCTGGCACTTACGTGTTTGGTCGTTATCAATCTTGCAAGAAGATCGACCCCACCGGGGAGGTCTGCACTCAATCCCGCCGGATGCCACAAGATCAGTGGCGTGTTGTTATTCCGGATCACCATCCGGGTTACATCACCTGGGAACAGTTCCTTGCCAATCGCAGTCGCCTAGCAGCGAACCGGACCAACAACGAGGCTCTCCCCGGGCCTGCGCGCGAGGGACTCTGCTTGTTGCAGGGCATCTTGCTTTGTGGCATTTGCGGGCGGCGCCTGACTTCACGCTATACCGGCAACGGCGGCCTCTACCCGATCTATGACTGCAACTCGAGGAGTTGGGACGCGGCGTCGCTTCACCACTGCATGTCTTTGCCGGCAAAGCCGCTGGATGACGCCATTGCGGAGCGTTTGTTGACCGCTGTTACGCCGCTCACAATCAAACTTGCACTTGAAGCGTTCACCAATTTGGAAGTCCGCGACAAAGCGAATGCCGCGCAATGGCACCGAAGGATCGAGCGGGCCCGCTATGATGCCGACTTGGCGGAGCGTCGCTATGAGGAGGCCGACCCCAGCAATCGCCTGGTTGCCAGCACGCTCGAAAGACGCTGGAACGACGCTATGCAGCGAGTGATCGAACTCGAGGCTGAGTTCGCCGACTTTGAACGTCAAGCAATGCGCAGTCTCACACCTGAACAAAAGCAGCAAATTCTACAACTCGGCAAAGACTTTCCTCGCCTCTGGAAGGCAACAACCACCTCAGCTTGCGATCGCAAGCGAATGCTGCGTTTGTTGGTCCGCGATATCACGGTCATCAAGGGTGCAGAACCCAAGCTGTTGCATTTGCAAATTCGCTGGCAGGGCGGAGCGACCGAAACGATTGATGTCCGTCGTCAACCAAACCGCGCCGAAGCAATTCGCTATACCGACACCTTCGTTGCCAAAATCCGCACGATAGCGGAAAGATACGATGATGACGAGATCGTCCGACAGCTCAATGGCGAAGGGTTGACAAGCTCAACCGGCAAGCCCTTCACGGTCAGCATCCTACGTTGGATCCGGTTCAAGCATCACATCCCCGGCCCGTCGCTTCCCGCCGGAACACTTACAGTCAACCAAGTTCGCGAAAGATATGGCGTCAGCCTGTGGGTCGTCCACTACTGGATCGAGCGCGGCGTTGTCTCGGCGGTGCAGCGCAAACCAAATGCGCCGTACGCCATCGTGATTGACAAGACTGTTGATCGACATCTGCGAAAATGGGTGGCAAATTCCGGGCATCTTCATCCATCATCCCCAACGCAAACTGTATGAGGTGTATTATGCGTGGTGCGTCGGAATACCCAACGGTCGCGTCCCCCCACTCGCTTTTGGAATTTCGACCCGCCGCACCGGCGGAGGAAAATAGCTCCCTGACGACAGCCGATTCCAGAGCTTGTAGAGGTTGCCCGAAAGGTTGGCCTCAAACTCCGCAATCGACTGTCCATCCACTCCAGCCGCTCCCTGGTTGGCCTTCACACGTTTGAAGGCTTCCCAGACTTCCCGCTTCGGGATCTTGAACGGCTTTGCCTCGTCCACCAACTCCTCCTGTTTCCAGTTGGCCAATGGCCAAGGCCGAACAACGCAGCCCCTTCGCTCCGGCCCCATTACAGGGCCTTCCACACCACTACGGGCTGCTCCGCCCCTGCGCTCCGCATCGGTACTCTCACCCTCGCGGTTGGAGCCGCTTGCAGCTTCTCTCTTCGCGCCGTCGGCGCGACGGAGCACAGGTTCTCACGTTCCGTACGAAAGCCTGGTCGAGCTTCGCGCCGCCTACATGCCGGATGTCGCTCGGGCAGTCTCAGGCATCCCCCGAGCTGATCCCGGAGGAAGGGTCACCCCCCGGTTTTGACATCGCCTAATCCGCTTTCGACACTTCATCGACGGTTTGCTTGCGCTCGCCTCTCTCGACCTTGCCGTCTGGACTTCTTGCCCCGACTTGACTGCAACGCTCACCACCACGGCTCTTGACCGCAGCAGCTTGCAGTGGCTTGGGATCAGCACCTGATTGCCGAACCCGAAGGGCCCTCCTTCATCTCTCGTACAGTTGCGCGCCGCCGTTTGGACCGGCGACGCTCGTGACACACGACCCAACTCAGACGTGACGATCCCGCGCGTTCTTATAACGCGGCCGGTTAGGCCACAGCTTTCCTAATTGCATCCAGCAAGTCATGCGCTGCGAACGGCTTGCACAAATAGGCTATGCACCCGGCATCCACCGCGTCATTACGCGTGGCCTCGTCGTCGTGCGCCGTCATGAAGATGACAGGGCACTTCGATCCCGATGCCGCAAGTCGGCGCCGCAGCTCGATCCCCGAAATTCCACCGAGATTGATGTCGAGCAGTAGGCAGGTTGCCCTCTGCGCGCTGCCGTTCTCGATCAACGCCTCCGCAGAGGCGAACGTCCGGCTTTGAATACCGTTGTGCGTCAACAGCCGCGCCACGCCCTTCAGAAAGCCTGTATCGTCATCAACCACGATCACAACTGTCGACGGCGCTGCAATATCCATAACCACCCCCGGTGTTGGTGTGTGCCCGGGGTCTGCCTACCCTTTGATCTAGATCAAGGAAGTTTAGTCCGCAGTGAACAAACAGCGAAAGCGCCAAGGCGCGCTCAATTGGAGGCATCTCCCACACGGGCCAAGCGTGCTATGTTGCCCATTGGCACAATCAGACATGCCGCGGTGATCGGACGACCTTCCAAGTGTGGCGTTCGGAAGGTTACAATTCCGCATTATGATGCTTGAGGGTGGCATGAGGCCGCGCCAGTTCATGAGACGTATCGGCGGCGCGGCGGCAGCCTGGCCGCGCGCCAAAGGAACGGCCGAGTTACCGGACGGCGCAGCCGGAGACACAGTTCGAAAAGAAGAAGAGTTTCCATTAATTATCGCAAACATGCCCGCGACCCGGCGGCAGAAGGCAATTGCCGCCGGTGTAGCGGTCCTCGTGTTCGTCGTGGCTGCGGTTATCGCACCATTCGCGAGCATCCAGTTGGGCCGGGTTGATGCCTTCATTCCAGTTTTGCAGACAGCCTTGAGCATTGCCGATTTTGTCACGGCCACTCTTCTGTTTGCTCAGTATTCCATCCAGCCTCAGCGCGCCCTTCTCGCGCTCGCCAGCGGTTACATGTTCAGCGGTTCGTTCGCATTCCTGCAGACGCTGACCTTTCCCGGTGGGTACGCCCCCAATGGCCTGATTGGTGACGGGCCTAACAGTCCAGCTTGGATTTACGTGCTCTGGCACACTACGTTTCCAGCGGCGATCCTCGTCTATGCGCTTACCAAGGATGCCGCGGGAGCCGCCAGACCGAGCAGATCGGCAATTGCAGCCATTGCAGTCACCATTGCCTGCGTCTTTGCGGTGATATCAGGACTGACTTGGATCGTGACGGCGCAAACGGACCACCTCCCGAGCTTCTACACCAACGTCAGGTTTCAAACGCCTCTTGGCAATCAGGCCAACGTGGCGCTTCTGCTATGGGGTTTGACCGCGTTCGCGGTACTGCTATTTCGCAGACGCACGATCCTCGATCTATGGTTGATGCTGACTTTGCTCGCCTACTCGCCAAACTTCTTGGTGGCGATCATCGGCAGTTCGGTACGATTTACCGTCGGTTGGTACGCGGCTCGTTGTTTTGTTCTGGTCGGCAGCTGCATGTTGCTGGGCGTGTTGCTGATCGAGACGATGTTTCTTTATTCGCGGCTTGCCAGCGCCATTACTTTGCAGCGACGCGAACGCACTAACCGGTTTTTGAGCGTGGAAGCTGTCACGGGCGCCATCGCCCACGAGTTGAGAGCGCCCTTGGGGGCCATCGCGCTAAATGCGAGTACAGGGCTCAGCCAGCTGCGGTCGACCCCCCGCGAACTCGAAGACATGGAGGACATCCTTACTGACATAGAGGCCGACAGCCACCGTGCTGCTGCAATGATTTCGAGCATTCGCGCAATGACAACCAAGACAATTCATCGAAGCGCTCGGACAAGCGCTGAGGACGTGGGGCGGCTCGCATTAAGATTGCTAAAACACGATCTACAAATCAACGAGATAACCGTGGCGACAGAGTTTCAAGGCAACCTGCCTGACGTGCAGTTCGATGGCACGGAACTCCAGCAGGTACTCTTAAACCTCGTCAGAAATGCCATCGATGCAATGAGCTCGTCGCCGCCCGAAGAACGACGGCTGCGGCTTAAAACCAGTTTTGACGGTCAATCGAAGGTGTTGATGTCGATCCAAGAACTCCGGACCTGGGATTCCTGCCGAGGACCGACAGCGAATATTCGATCCGTTCTTTACGACAAAACTTGGTGGAATGGGATTGGGGCTCGCCATATCTTCCACATTGGTCGCGAACCATGGAGGCAAATTGAGGTTGGTCAAGTCGGACGCGGACGGCTCCGCCTTTGAGCTTGAAATGCCTATCGGCAAGCGGCGCTCAGCCGCGGAAACGCATCCTGAACTGACTTCCGTTACTGGCAGATAGTGTTGCAAAAGTGGTTTTGCAGAAGGTGTCAAAAATTCTGAGGGCCGCAGGCGCGGTTTTCGTGTAGAGATCTGAGGGACCTCATCGCCTCACGCTAAACTCATAGGCGACTTCGGTAGCGCGACTGAGGTTATACGAATCGTCGATCGCTTCGCGCTTTAAGGTTTCACCAAAAATTCGGACCGGTGCAACTTTCGACTTTTGCAACAGTATCGGCACGAAACGGACCACCAGCAATGTCCGACTGAAGTCGGCTTTCGGGGACAATGCAGAAGTCGGTTTTCCGGGTCGCGAGGACCGTTGATGACCCCCATCTCAGACATGGCCTAGAAAGTCTTGCGTCTTGATCCAGCTCAAGCAGCGGATGGTAATATTGTTATCCTTGATAAGTGCTGCACAGACAATGTATCCCAAAGGAGAGTGCCTTGAATAAGAGCACGATAATTTTGGCTTTGAGCCTACTTATTTCTCCCGTTCTCCCGCTAAACGCGCAAGGACAGAGCGCCATTACCGAACAGGAGGCGCACGCAATCGGCGTTAATGCCTACCTCTATTTTTATTCGCTATTGTCAATGGACGTTACGCGAAAGCAGTTCACCAACATCGAACCGGGCAAAGAGTTTGGCAAAGGTCCGATGAATATGTTCGTCAATATACCCGAATACCCACCCGCGGACTTCAAAGGTGTAGTGCGATCCAACTTCGACACTTTGTATTCCATCGCTTGGCTCGACATGTCGAAAGAACCAGTGGTGGTCAGCGTGCCGGATACCGGCGGGCGTTTCTATCTACTCCCGATGCTCGACATGTGGACCGATGTTTTCGCCTCGCCGGGTTGGCGGACGACCGGTACTCAGGCCGGGACTTTTCTGGTGACGCCTCCCGGCTGGCGGCCCGACCTGCGTGACAGGTTTATCGATGAGTTCAAGCTGCCGAGGGATACCAAGCGCATCGAGGCGCCGACGCCGTATGTCTGGATCATTGGCCGCACCAAGACGGACGGTCCGGCGGATTATGATGCGGTCCATAAGATTTCAGGCGGGCTACAAGGTCGCGCTGCTTTCCGAGTTTGGAAAATCGCCCAAGCCGCCCGAGATCAAAATCGATCCAAGCGTTGACATGAAGACGCCGCCGAAGGTTCAGGTCGATACGATGACGGCAGGTGTCTATTTTGCCAATGCCGCCGAGCTACTCAAGCTGCATCCCCCGCATATCACCGACCAGCCGATCATCGCACAGATGAAGAAGATCGGAATTGAGGCGGGTAAGAGCTTCGATATCGGCAAGCTCGATCCGGTCGTTCAGAGGGGGCTGGAGACTGCACCAGAGGATGCTCGGAAGCTGATGGCATGGAAGGTGCCGACGTTGGCGCGGGTTGCGAATGGCTGGTCACTGAACACAGACACGATGGGAGTGTATGGCAATTATTATTTGAAGCGGGCGATCGTTGCGCAAGTGGGGCTCGGCGCAAATCTCGTCGAGGACGCCATCTATCCTCTCAATCTCGGCGACGAGGCCGGAAGGCCGCTCGACGGCGCAAACAAATACGTGATCACTTTTGAGAAAGGCGAAACGCCGCCTGTGAACGCTTTCTGGTCGATCACGCTTTACGATCAGGAAGGGTTTCAGGTTGGAAACAGCCTTAACCGCTTCGCAGTCGCCAGTTGGATGCCGTTCAAATACAATGCCGATGGATCACTTGACGTCTATTTCCAGAACGAAAGTCCCGGAAAGGACAAGGAGGCGAACTGGCTTCCCGCGCCTAAGGGTCCATTCAATCTGACCATGCGCCTGTACGGTCCGAAATCAGAGGCGCTCACCGGGCGTTGGACACCTCCACCGGTCGTGAAGAACTCAAGGTCTGTCGGGTCTGACCGCTCAATAGTATCTAAGAAAGAAAAAAGACCGCCCCACCGGGCGGTCTTTTGCAGATGCGGCGTCAACATGACGAGGCACTATAACCGGAGATCGTGAGTCGGCGCTGATGCCGCGTCACTTCCGAGTTTGACCCATCAGCGACATTGGGCGCGCCTCACTGAGCAATTGCACAAAGCCAGTCCGAGCCCCTTCCAGAGCCTTGGCCTTAGCCTATACCATACGTCGTCCTGAGCCTTGGGGATGGGAATGAGCCTGCGCACCAGAACGGGTGGTGGACCAGCTAAAGGGCGACGGCGCGCGACGGTGCAAAAACGACGGAAAGCGCCAAAGCGCGTGCGCGTTTCCTCCGCTGCCAGCCTACAGCGGAGGGTCGAGCTGCTGACACGCGAGCGCAACGATGCGCTGGAGCAGCAGACGGCGACCGCGGATGTCCCTCAAAGTCATCAGCCGATCGACCTTCGATCTTCAGGCGGTGCTCGACACCCTCGTCGAAGCGGCCGGCCGCCTGTGCCGCGCCGATCGCGCCGCGGTGCGGTTGCAGCGGGATGGCTTTTACCATCTCGTTGCGAGCTACGGCTTCACGGCGGAACAGCGGGACTACTCAACAAGAACCCGGTCCCGGCTAGGCCGGGCCGGGGCTCGATGGTCGGTAGGATCTTGATGGAAGGAAAGGTCATTCAAGTCGAAGATACCGAGGCCGATCCGGAATTTACAACTGCCTCAATAGTTCGCTACGGCTTTGCCAACGTGCGGACAGCCCTCGGCGTGCCGCTGCTGCGCGGCGGCAAGTTGATCGGCTTGCTCGTATTGACGCGCCGCGTGATCGAGCCATTCACGAACAAGCAGATTGAACTCCTGACTGCATTTGCCGATCAGGCCGTCATTGCAATCGAGAACACGCGACTTTCGAGAGAACTGCGCGAGAGAACAGAAGAGGTGGAAAAGCTAAACCAACATCTGGAGCAGCGCGTCGCCGATCAGGTAGGCGAGATAGAACGCATGGGCAGGCTGCGGCGCTTTCTTCCCCCTCAGGTAGCTGATTTGATTGTCGCGTCCGGGACCGAGAGGCAACTCGAAGGTCACCGACGAGAAATTACCGCGTTG